>DATLOM010000060.1:0-83356 GCA_035536185.1 Acidimicrobiales bacterium
CGGCCCGCTCGTACATGTCCTCCATGGTGGCGGCGGTCACGTTCATGTAGTGGCCCTTGATCTCGCCGGTCTGCTCCTGGGCCCGCTGCACGCCCTCGATGGTGTAGAGGAAGCGGTCACGCCAGCGCATGAAGGGCTGGCTGTTGATGTTCTCGTCGTCCTTGACGAAGTCGAGGCCGCCCCTGAGCGCCTCGTAGACGACCCGGCCGTAGTTCTTGGCCGACAGGCCCAGCTTCGGCTTGGTGGTGGCACCCAGCAGCGGGCGGCCGAACTTGTTGATGTACTCGCGCTCCATCACGATGCCGTGCGGGGGGCCGGGGAAGGTCTTGATGTAGTGCGTGGGGATCCGCATGTCCTCGAGGCGGAGGGCCTTGAGGGCCTTGAAGCCGAAGACGTTGCCGATGATCGACGCCGTGAGGTTGGGGACCGAGCCCTCCTCGAACAGGTCGATGTTGTAGGCGATGTAGGCGATGTACTGGTTCTCCACACCGGGGACGGGCTCGACCTTGTAGCACTTGGCCTGGTAGCGCTCGTAGTTGGTGAGGCGGTCGGTCCACACCACCGTCCAGGTGGCGGTGGACGACTCTCCTGCCACCGCGGCGCCCGCCTCTTCCGGGGGCACGCCCGGCTGGGGGGTCACGCGGAAGGCGCAGAGGATGTCGCTGTCGTCCGGCACGTAGTCGGGCTCCCAGTAGCCCATCTTGGCGTAGGGGATGACTCCTGCACCCCAGCGCTTCTCACCCTTGAGGGCCTGTGCGCCCATCTTTCCGTTCTCTGCCATGTGTCCTCCTTGGACGAGATCTGCTTGCTTGGTCCATCCTCGCACAGCATCCATCATCTGTCCATTGAGTGTTTGCACACGACCCATAAACGTTGGTTATAGGGTTATTGGGGATGACTCGAACGCCTGGCGACACAGGGGGAGTGGGCTCCGGCCCCCAATGGCGCGAAGCCGGGCTGACTCGTAGGATCACCCCGAAGAACCCGTCTGAGGAGGATCACGTCAATGAGCACCAACGATCTCATCGCTACCGCGCAGGCCATGGTGGCACCCGGCAAGGGTGTGCTGGCGGCCGACGAGAGCACCGCCACCATCGGCAAGCGGTTCGCCGCCCTCGGGATCGAGTCCACAGAGGAGAACCGGCGGGCGTACCGCGACATGCTCCTGAGCACGGCGAACCTGAACGAGTACGTGAGCGGCGTCATCCTCTACGACGAGACCATCCGCCAGTCCAGCGCCGACGGCACCCCGTTCCCCGAGATGCTCTCCCAGCGGGGGATCCTCCCCGGCATCAAGGTCGACACCGGGGCAAAGCCCCTGGCCAACGCCGATGGCGAGCAGATCACCGAGGGGCTCGACGGGCTGCGGGAGCGGGTGGCCGAGTACGTGGCCCTGGGCGCCAAGTTCGCCAAATGGCGGGCGGTCATCACCATCGGCGACGGCATCCCCAGCACGTACTGCATCAACGCCAACGCCCACGCCCTCGCCCGCTACGCGGCGTTGTGCCAGGAAGGAGGCCTCGTCCCCATCGTCGAGCCCGAGGTCCTGATGGACGCCGACAACAGCATCGAGCGCTGCTTCGAGGTGACGGTGACCACCCAGCGGGCCGTGTTCGCCGCCCTGGCCGAGCACCGGGTCCAGCTGGAAGGCATGATCCTCAAGCCCAACATGGTGATCTCCGGCAAGAAGTGCTCCGAGCAGGCCGACGTGCAGCAGGTGGCCGAGATGACCATCCGCTGCCTGCGCCAGACCGTTCCCGCCGCCGTACCCGGTATCGCCTTCCTGTCCGGCGGCCAGAGCGCCGAGGTCGCCACCGAGCACCTCAACGCCATGAACTCCATGGGCCCGCACCCGTGGCAGCTCAGCTTCTCCTACGGCCGCGCCCTGCAGGACCCCGCCCTCAAGGCATGGAAGGGCGAGGCGGCCAACGCCGAGGCCGGTCAGTCGGCGCTCCAGCACCGTTCGCGGTTCAACAGCCTGGCCACCACCGGCGGCTACTCACGTGAATTGGAGACGGCCTAGATGCCAGACAAGCAGATGGGCATCCAAAAGGCCCTGCAGCGTGACAACGGCGGCGTTCGTCCCCCTCCCGCCATGCTCGCCATCGCCGGCGACAGCGCGGCCGGCAAGACGACCCTTACCAAGGGGCTCGTCGAGGCGCTGGGGCCCGACAAGAGCACTTCCATCTGCACCGACCACTACCACCGGTACGACCGCCAGGAGCGCAAGGACAAGCCCTTCACGCCGCTCCATCCCGACTGCAACTACGTCGAGATCATGGAGCAGCACCTCCAGCTCATCGCCATGGGCCAGCCCATCCTGCAACCCATCTACAACCACCACGACGGCACGCTGGGCCGACCGGTGCTGGTGGAGCCTGCGGAGTACGTCATCATCGAGGGGCTCATCCCCATCCACTCGAAGCTGGCCCGCGCCTGCTTCGACATCACCGTCTACCTCGATCCCCCCGAGCCCCTGCGTTACAACTGGAAGATCAAGCGGGACACCAGCAAGCGGGGCTACACGGAGGAGCAGGTCCGAGCCGAGCTGGACAAGCGCGAGCCGGAGTCGGCGGAGTTCATCCGCCCCCAGCGAGCCAGTGCCGACATCGTGGTGCAGTTCGCTCCCATCGAGGAGCGGGGCGAGTCGCTCGACGACCCGCTGAGCGCCACACTGCTGCTGCGGCCCACCGCCCCCCATCCGGATCTCGCTTCGATCCTCACCGACGACGCCCGTGAGGCCATCCACCTGAAGCTTTCACGGGACGAGGACGGCAAGCCGGTGGACGCCGTGCACATCCACGCCTACGCCGACCCGGGGATCACCCGGAAGGTCAAGGAGGCCATCTGGGAGAGCCTCGGCGTGGCCGAGCCCCTCCCCAGTTCGCTCGGCCAGATCGAGCCGGGGGTCGTCAGCGAGCCGCTGGCCCTCAGCCAGCTCCTGCTGCTGTACCACCTGATCCAGGCCCGCCAGTAGCAGCACCGTCCGCAGCCAATGTTGTCTCCGGCACTGTGTTGGAAATCGCCGACCGAGACAGTTCTGTCGTCACAGAGGTGGCACCGGGAGAGGCGCCTCGTCATCGGGGCAACGTAGAACCAGCGGCGGCGAAGGCGACCTATGGTTCGCACCACCCTTTTCACCTTGAAAGGTGGACGCTCATGCCCCGAACATCTGGGGCGTAGCTTCCGTGGGTGGAGGTGGCATCGGCCTCTTGACAGCAGCGAGCGCCTTCACCCATGTAGCTCCATCGCGCTTCTCTGAGGCCCATCCGGCGCCCTCCGGACCGAGAAGCTCGTTGAGGGCGCGCAGGACGAGCCTCTGCTCGTGGACCCACTGCACGGGGTCGGGCACCAAGGTGGTGTCGACCGAATCGGCGAGGAGGTGCTGCACCCGGCCCCACTTCATGCCCTCGTGCGCGTGTTGCGCGAAGACTGGGTTGTGGGCCAAACCCTGGATGGCCGCCACCTTGATGGTCTCGAGGGGGTCATTGTCGTCCCCCACGGTCTGCATGCCGCCGGCCCTTTCGACGGTGCGTCTCATCGATTCGGCAAAGCGCTGCGCCAACTGCGCCGCGAAGCAGTCGAGGGAGCGAGACGAGTAGTCGGGATCCCGGGCGCTGTAGCTTCCCTCGAAGCTCAAGGCTCGGATCGGTACGGGATACGGCTTGCCGGACACACTCGACCAGAAGATGCCGTGGCCCACCAGTGGCTCGTTGAGCAGCGACGAGAGAAGGTCGTCGGAGAAGTGGGCGTTTGCGTTCTTCAGGGCCCGCAGGTCGCCGGCGGACAGCAGGTGGAAGATGAACCAGTTGTCACCCTGACTGAGCAGCTCCGATGAGATGCTCCCCGGTTGCTGGGTCACAAGGACGGCTCCGAGATCGTACTTGCGGCCCTCCTTGACCCACGAGACGAACGGCCCTTCGCCGTGAGCGGACGCCCCGCCAAGAACCGCCTGGGCCTCTTCGATCACCGCGATGGTCGGGATGGTGGCCGGCTCGGCCGCGGTGAACTCCCTCTGGTTGTGGTCGAAGATCTCCTGGAGGATCACACCCGCCAGCGCCAGTCCTTGGCTGCCCCGCATGCGGGAGATGTCGACAACACACAACTTTCCCTCCTTCAGCGCGATTTTCACGGCGCTGAGCAGGCGGCTCGTTGGATTGTGCAGGGCATTTACTATCCGGACCATGTTCGCCCTTGCCGCGTACAGCTCCATCTCCTGGGTCGACTTCAGACCCAGCAGCTCCGCTATCAGGTCTTCGTCAGTGGCCTGGCCGTTCTTGTAGATGGCGTCCACCAGGCGACGCCAGCGGTCTGGTGTCAGGGCCTTGAGCTTCTGGACGTTCTGGCGGTCCTGCTGCTCGGCCGCAAGGACCAGCCCGACGACCTTGGCTGCCGGGAGCTCCCGGATGTCGAGGTGGACCTGATCGACGACGAACGACTGGTAGAAGGCGCTGGGCGCTGTCCGGTCCGTGAACACGACCACGCGATCCTGGAGCGCCTGGCTGTCACAGAGCCCGGGGCGGCCCTTGTCGTCGGGCCAGAAGTACTCACCATCCGGGTCGAAGATCAGGGTGCCGACGGGCACCTTGCGCCCCTTGCGCTTCTCCACCAGCGGGCACTCGCGCCCGCCGTACAGGTTGGCGAAGAGCAGTTTGATGAGGTTCGACTTCCCGAAGCCGGCCCGGGCGAAGACGAAGCTGCGGCGGCTCACGAGTTGGCTGATCTCGAACTTGGGAATTACCGCCGGATAGATGATCTGAAGCCGATCGTCGTGAGCGAGTCGTACGTCGTCGCCGGAGTGGACGAACTCCCCGAAGGCGAGGAACCCCAACTCGGCCGCATCTGGAGCGTCGATATCGGCTCCGGCAACGTGTCGGAGCAGGTCGTTCGACAGGAACGCCACCTTGGCGCCCACGTGCGGCAGACGCCGGTGGGAGGCGATGAATACCGGAGGTTTGTCACCACCGACCTCACGCAGGACGCCGAGGATCCTGATGTCGACCCGGTACTTGAGGTACTGGTCCCTCAGGTCCTCTGGGATGTGGCGCTCCTCCCGCACCGCCCGGATGGCGTAGTCCTCACCGGAGGGCGTGACGAGCCGCCCTTGTGCGGCGATCGTGGTGATCCGCCCGAGCACCGCCTCGTGCTCGTTCTCCAGTGCTACCAGCACGAACTGGCCGTGCATGGCTGACGACTGGAATCGGTTCTGGTAAGGCAGGACGAGATCGGCGTGGAACTCGAGACCCCCCTCGGAGAAGCCGAGGAAGGTTCCAACGACGTCGTCACGGGCGAACAGGCTCATCAGGAGTACCTCCGGGCGGCGGGGTCGACGGTTTCGAGTTGCACCGCGTCGAAGATGGCGCGGCGGTCTGCCTCGACCTGGCCGCGCACTGTTTCGACGAGGGTGTCTTGGAGGATGGCGAGGTCGAGGTCGACTACTTGGGCGTGCCGATCGGCCTCCTGCAGGCAGTGCGGATAGAAGGGCACAGGAAAGCCCAGCTGCGCGTCCGATACCAGCGACCCGAAGATCTCCTGTGCTCGCTGGTCCTGGCAGGCCAGGAGATCAACCGTCCAGACCGGATCACCGGCTCGGGTGCCGAACCGGACCAGGTACATCGATCCCATGTTGTACTTCGGCTTCTCGACGTCCGCCGCATCGTCGTCGGGCAACCGGACGTACTCCGGCCACGTGTAGACCTTCTCCTGGAGCTCGAGGGGGACCGCTGCGTACAAGGGATGGCCGGGTGGAAAGACGTCGGCGAGGGACATCGCCATCCGGTAGCGCGTCAGTACCTCTGAATGTTTGGCAATGCCGACGAGGAAGATATTGACCCCGGACGTCTTCGCCACACGCTCAATGGCGGCACGGATCTTGGTGTACAACTGGACGAAGAGGTCACCGGCGAACACCTTGGTCCGCAAGAGTCCGTCGTGGACGATCAGCGTGCTCGAGCCCCAGTCGCGGTAGCAGATGAGCTCGTAGAGCACAGCCCACTCGCAAAGGTCTCGGTAAACCAACGTCCATGCGGCGCTCTTGGGAGCACCGGCGGGAATCATGGTGCTGAGCTCTCGGATACTCGACCTGCCGAGGTCCCTCAGCAGCTTGGCCAGCGGCGTGTTGTTGGAGAAGCTGTGGTCATCGATCACGGCCGGATCGGTGGTCGGAGAGATCACGTCGAGGAAGCGCTCCGCGCCGTTGGAGTCGACGATCCGCACCACCTGCATCAGGTACGGGTTGAACTGGAGGCGATTGTTCCCGCCGTCTGCGGCCACCAGGGAGATCGAGTTCGTGTTCCGTGGCTGGATCGTCACGACGTTGGCCTTGAGCTGATTGACCTCGTCGAGCACGTCGATCAGCAGGTTCCGGTCGATCTCGGTGCGCTCGCGCACGAGGCGGCGGATTTCGGGCAGCCTCTCTGGGTCGAACATCAGCGGGCCGTTGGCCGGCAGTCACTGGAGACTGGCATACAGGTCGACCTCCTCCACGTACTTCCCGGCGCCGTTGTTCATCTGGTCGGCTTGACGCCTTCCACGCGAAGGAACACCTGCGGGCACGATGTCGTCAATGACCCACCTTGCCTTCGAGGCGAGAATGGACCGAGACAACAAGTTTGCCGGGTCCCTGGCCCGAGAAGGTAGTGCGCCGAAACGAACCACCAAAGTGGCGCCGGGTAGGCAACGTGTCGCAGATGCCCGCCACACCCGGGCCAGCTCCTCTACGAAGACCTCCTCGCTCGAATGAGACAGCTGACCGCGGACGCCGTAGTCGACGACTGGCTCCCCCCCCAGGAACCACGCTCGCAACCACTGATCGGGTACGTAGGTGCGCATGCCGTAGTAGGGAGGCGAGGTGATCACCCAGGAGAATCGGTGCCGGACTTTGGCGGTTACGGTGATGGAGTTGCCGCAGCGCACCTCGCCGCGGGAATCGGGGGGTAGCTCGGCGAGGGCGTACCGCGCTCGGCGGTCGAGGACATCGAGAACGTCGACCGAGGGTGGCGCCATCTGGTTGGCCTCCCAGTAGCGGATTGCCGACTGCGGCTTCGAGGCGTAGCTGCGCGGCATCTGGTTAGACAGGTAAGTCGGCGCTTTGATTCGCACTGGGCCGTGGAGGATGCCGAGGAGCAGCGCCCTGAGCATCACCGTGATCGGCGTGGAGCTTGCCGTGACGAGCTGTTCCCGTAGGGTGCAGATCTGGCGCAGCGTGGTGGGAGAGAAGCAGCGATCCCAGAAGCCGCCTTCGGGTACCTCCGAGGGCTGAAAGCCGTTGTCGAGCAGCTGCTTGCATCGACGAACGACGGCATCCGGGGTCGTTGACACGAGCTTCGCGGCGGCCAAAGCGACCGCGATCGGGTTTGTGTCGATTCCGACAGATGGAAGCCCCAGCAGCCGTGCCGCGTACAAGGTGGTTCCACGGCCACAGAAGGGATCGAGAACCCACTCCCCCGAACTGGCCTTGGTCAGCACCTGAAGTGGGAACTTCAAGGGGAACATCGTGTAGTAGGGGCAAACCGCGTTCAGTCGAATGAGCGGGTGGTACCGCGTCAGACATGCCACATCGGCTGTTATCGCTGTCATGAGAAACGCCTGCCCTTCTAGCGTCGGCAACGTCACGCCACGGGCGCTCGTGCACGCTCAAAGTACCGGAGGGCTGTGACACATTCTTGGACCCCACACGGGACCCGTTGTCGTGGCATTCTCGCCCCAGCCGGCCTCCGCAGCGTCGCTGGCCCTCCCGATGAGCGCCTCCAGTGACCGCTTGTGCCTGCCGCTGAGCACTGGCACCTGGGCGGCGTCGACGGTTGTGTCACCCGTGAACGTGGAGGAGGAGACGGCCGCCTATTCGGGCGTGCGCCGGCCGGCCGAAGGCGTCCGGGCGGCTGCCTTCTTCGCCGATGGGCTACGGGCGGCACCGTTCGCCAGCACCTCTATCAAGGGCTGCACCGATTCAAGAAGCTCGCTCAGCTCGGGCCCTTCCAGCGTTTCACGAGTGGCCAGGGCCGATGCCAGTGCTTCGAGGGCGGTACGGTTCGAAACCACGATCTCGCGCGCCCGCGCCTCCTGCTCGTCGAGGATGCGACGAATCTCCAGGTCGAGGTGCTCCATCGTCGGCTGCGAGACGTCCCTAGTGGATAGGTAGTCCCGTCCCAGGAAGACCTCTCGTTGCTCGTGGAGAAGCCGCATGCGGCCGAGCCGCGTGCTCATGCCGAACCGGCCCGCCATGTCGCGAGCGGTCTGGGTAGCTCTCCCGAGATCGCCCTCTGACCCGGTGGAGGGATGGCCGAAGACCATCTCTTCGACCGCGATGCCGGCCATGGCGATGGCGATCTGTGCTTCCATGTCGGGCCGGGTCAGAATGCTCTTGTCCTCCCCGAGAATGGCGAGGTGACCGATCCCTGAGCCACGCGCCACCACCGAGACCTTCTGGATCGTAGCAGCCTGGCCGAGCGCCGCCGCGACCACGGCGTGGCCTGCCTCGTGATGGGCTATCCGCCGCTTCTCCTCGGCGCTGATCAGGTGGGCCCGTCGCTTGGGACCTGACAGCACCCGGTCGACGGCCTCCTCGAGGTGCACGTAATCGACGGCCGAGGCACGGGATCGCACTGCTAACAACGCCGCCTCGTTCACAACATTGGCCAAGTCGGCTCCGGTGAAGCCGGGAGACCTGCGGGCGATGCGGGGCAGGTCGTTCTCGGGGTCGGCCAATCGGCTCCCCCTCGCGTGCAGGCGGAGGATCGCCAGCCGGCCGTCGAGGTCGGGTCGGTCCACGGTGATGTGGCGGTCGAAGCGCCCTGCTCGCAGCAAGGCCGGGTCCAGGATGTCGAGCCGATTGGTGGCGGCGAGGACGACGACTCCTTCGGTGGGAGCGAAGCCGTCCATCTGGACCAGCATCTCGTTGAGCGTCTGCTCCCGCTCATCGTGGCCGCCACCGACACCCGCCCCCCGTTGGCGGCCGGCGGCGTCGAGCTCGTCGATGAAGATGATCGACGGTGCCGTGGCGCGTGCTTGGCGGAACAGGTCACGCACCCGTGCCGCACCCACTCCCACGAGCGATTCGACGAACTCGGAAGCCGATAGTGAGTAGAAGTTGGCGTCAGCCTCGCCCGCCACGGCACGGGCCAGCAGCGTCTTACCGCAGCCGGGTGGCCCGACCAACAACACGCCCTTGGGTGGACGGGCCCCCATGTGCTCGAACGCCCTCGGGTCGGCCAGGTAGTCCCGCACCTCTGAGAGCTCCACCACCGCCTCCTCGGCGGCGGCGAGGTCGGCGAAGGTCGTCCGAGCCTTGTCGGCCTTCTTCTCGCGCTTGTCGCCGATCCGCCCGAACTGCAGGAAGTCGCTCGCTCCACCCCCCCGAGAAGGGCTCGACAGGGCGAAGATCAGGGCGAGGAGGTTGGCGAGGATCACGATCGGCAGGAGGAACTGGGCCAGGAACCGGACAGCGGTCTTGTCTCCCTGAGCGTCAACCGTCACCTTGGCACGGCTGCTCAGAAGGGTCTTGAGCAAGTCGTTGGTTGCCGCGTCGCTGCGGGGATATGCCGTCCAGAACTTCCTCGCCCTTTCCTCGCCAATGGCCACCGTTCCGGTGACGCGAGCATCCTCGTCGAGAAGGCGCGCCGTCTTGACTCGCTTTGCCACCGCGTCCGCCACGAGGGCGTCGATGCTCCGCTCCTGGCCTGGCGAGGCCGGCCGAAGGACCAGCAGGGCCCCAGCGAGAATGGTGCTGAGCACCACCAGGCTCACGAGCAGGGCGGGAACGGTTCGACGTGGCGTGCCGGAGGTGGCGGTTTTGTCGTCCTTGGCCGGCTGCGCCTGGCGTCTGGCTCTTCTTTCAGAACGGCTCATCTGGACTCCATTTCTGTTAGTGGGCGACGCTGAATTGAGCGCGCGGTCTTCGCCGAGCCTCACCGGGCGAACCGCAGACGAAGCCGAATCCGATCAGGAGCAGCACTAGCGTCACCGTCCCGGCCATCACCTGCTCAGGAGAGTCGATGCGGGTCATGGCGAAGTGCGGTGAACCGACAGATTCCTCGGATGGGAATACCGCCGCCGCGCCGGGAGCGGCAATCGGGGCGTGCGAGGACAAGTGGGCGCCGCCGGAGACTGCAGCCGGGGTTGCACCCGGGACCGAGGCCAGCCCCGTGCTGGCGCCGGGAGCAAGTCCGGCATTGGCCCCTGGGGCGAGGCCGCCTTGCCCACCCGCTGCGAGTCCGGGACTGGGGGCAGAGCCGGGGTTCGCGCCAGGAGACGCACCGGGATTGGCGCCTGGGCCAGCGCTGGGGCTGGCATTGGAGGCGAAGCCCGGGCCGGGTGAAACCTCGAGGCCGGGACCGCCACCGCCGTCACCGGTGCCACCGGTGCCACCGCCGCCACCGCCGCCACCACCGCCACCACCGCTACTACCGCCACTACCGCCACCACCACCGCCGTCGCCACCACCACCGCCACCGCCGTCGCCACCACCACCGCCACCACCACCACCGCCATCCACGTAGGTGAATAGACCAGGAGCGGCGGTCTCCCCGGCGGGCGTGGTCACCTTGACGGCGACGGCGCCCGCGGGATGCGCCGGAGTTCGTACCGTCAGTTTCGTGTCCGGGGTCTCTGAGGCAACTTGGCAGCTGAGACCGGTTCCGCAGGCGACGGGTTCCGCTCCACCGAACCGTACGGTGGAGGTGCGCAGCAGCCCGCTGCCAGTGATCGTGACTGTGGTGCCCCCACTGGTAGGCCCGCTGTCGGGATCCAGCCCCGTCACCTTCGGCCCTGGGCTGTAAAGCGCGGCGGCAGCGGTTACTTGACCCTCGTGTGTCACTCGTCCGGCGGCTACCAGGACCTTTCCGCAGTTGTTCCCGCACTGCGCGAACGATCCGGTAAGGAAGGTGGCCGAATGCTCGAGGTGGGCCGAGGGCATGTTGGCGACGGAGCTCGCCCGGCCACCCAGCGGTTCGTAGATGTCCGCGCCACTAGGCGCCCGCCTGCCGCCGGTAAGGAGCACATCGCCGTTCGGTAGCTCGACGGGAACACTAGCTCTGGTCGGGCCACGCTTCACCCAGCTGAATGTTTCGGGATGATACACATTGAAACTGGCGCCCACCCACAGGGCCGTGCCGCTGCTGAGCGAGATCAACGGAGACGAGCCGCCCTCAGTCGGCTCGAGATCGCCCGCCGGCGCCCAGGACCTGCTCGAGGCCTTATAGCGCTCGGAACTTGACAGCGAGTTGCTGTACACGGGGTCCACCTCCGGGCCGATGGTGACGCCGCCGACAATGAGAACCTCCCCGTTGGCGAGCAGCACCGCCTTGTGGCCGGACCGATTGGTGATGAGCCGCCCGGTGGGTGCCCACGAACTTCCCTTGGGATCGTACAGTTGGGCAGTGCCGGCAGTATTGCCCCCGGCCACGAGTACTTTCCCGCAGTCAACGCCGCACACCTCGGCAGCGCCACTCAACAACGTGGCGGTGTGGCCGAAAACACCGTCTGGGGGTCGCGTGGCGTAATCCCATCTCCCGGGAGCGTTGGGGTCCGTTGACGGCGTATAGATCTCCGCCGTTTCCGGGCTGACGCCGCCTCCGATCACGAGTACTCTTCCGTCAGGGAGGGCGGTCGCCGAATGTGAACGCTCGCCCTGGTTAGTCTGGGCGCAGCAACGCGGTTCGTTCATGGAGGCGGCCATCGTCCAGAGGCCCGTCCGAGGGTTGTACAGCTCGGCTGATTGCAACTTGTGCACCGGGTCCTGCGAGGATCCTCCTGCCACTAGGACGCGGCCGTCCTGAAGCAGCGTCGCGGTGTGGCGGGTACGGGCGACGTGGAGCGATCCGGTCGGCTCCCACACGCCGCTTGGAGCGGCATCCGCCAGAGGAGCCATGGTCGTGAAGGAACTCGCAAGAGCGGTGGCGACGGCAGCAACAAACAGGAGAGCCGCAAAAGTTCGGCGCCCGAAGCGTGTGGCCATCACAGGGTGCCCCCCTGCCGCCGACGGCGCGCGGCAATGGCGATTGCAAGCCCGGCGAAAGCGCCCACGGCAGCCGCTGCCGCTGCGGCTGTCCGCCTGTTGGATCGACGACCCGGCTCGCCCCTAGCGGCTGAGGACGCCTGATCGGCCGCGCCCACGTTGCTTTTTGGCTCCGGGCGAAGGCGCGCGGTGCACGCCGGGACCGGCGAAGCTGATGCGGGCTCAAAAAGCCGGGCCGCTGGCACCGGCTTTGCAGGGCCGGTCCCGCCGGTGGTCAGGACCCTTCCGGCGCCGGCGCCGCAGTGGAGCAACGAACTGGATGCCAGGAAAGTGCTCTCTAGCGGTGGCCCGATAGCCCTCCACGTTCCGTCGGTCGCATCGAACAACTCGGCCGGTACGGCTTGAGCTGAGCCGCCGATGGCCAGCACCGTGCCATCGACCAGCCTGGTGAGCCAGGAGCCGCTCACGCGGGCGTGGTTCATCGGCTTCGTCGGCGCCCAGGCTCCGGTAGCAGGATCGAAGAGCTGGGAAAACGTGCTGCCGGCGACCCGCTCCTCACCCGTGCCCATCCCGCCCGCTACCAGCACCTTGCCGTCCGCCAGGGACACGGCATCGGAGGAGACCCTGGGAAAGGCCAACCCACCCGTGGGTGCCCAGGTGCCCGAGGCCGGGTCGTAGATCTCGGCGATCCCGGCGGCGACGTCGTTGTGGCCTCCGGCGAAGAAGTACCCCCCCGCCACGAGAACCTTTCCACAGTTGGCACCACATCCTGGCCCATTCAACATCACCCCGACTGGGCCCCCGCGAGGGGTTGCCAGGTCCGCGGTTGCCGACCACTCGTCCGCCCGCGGGTCGTACAGCTCCACTGACTCGATTGGCTTGGGCCCAAACCCGCCCGCAAACAGCACCTTGCCGCAGCTTTGGCCACAGGCCGAGCCCGACAGCAGCACGGCGACGCCCTCATAGCGGGCGGTGCCCGGGGCTGCCTTGGTGACCCGCCAGGTGCCACTTACCGGATCGAACAGCTCAGCAGACGACACTGGCTGCGACTTGCTCCCGATTCCTCCGGCGACGAGCACGCGCCCGTCGTCGAGGAGCGTCGCTGTGTGAGACGAACGAGGCGAACGGAGTTGACCGGCTCCGGCCCATCTCTCATTGACGGGGTCGTACAACTCGGCCGACCCCAGCGGCGATCCCGGTGTCGCCGAGGCCTGCCCTCCGACCACCAGGACCCGCCCGTCCTCGAGGGTGGTCGAGGTGTGGGCGAACCGACCGTCAGCCAAAGGTTCCGTGGGGGCCCACGTGCCCGCTCCCGTCGCAGGTGTCCCCGGTACGAGCAAGGCCGCGACAGCCGGCAGGAGGAGGACGATGGGCCAGTTCGACCGGGTGGGACCGGAACGAGGTTCCGGGGGACGGTGGAGAGGGCACATGGCTACCGTCCTGCCATTCCCACGATCGGCCGGCTGAGGGAGATTGCCCCGGTGGAGCCCAGGAACGGCGCGTCGCCGAAGGCGAATATCCCGCCGTCGGAAGCGGCCAGCCAGTAGCCCTTCCCGGACCGTGTCGAGGCCATGGAGACGATGGGACGATTGAGCCTGATCGCCCCGGTAGAGCCCCGGAACGGCGCGTCCCCGAAGGCGAATACCCCGCCGTCGGAAGCGGCCAGCCAGTACCCGTTCCCCGAGGGCGTCCCGGCCATGGCCACCACTGGTTTCGTCAGGCGCCGTCCCCCTGTCGAGCCGGCGAAGCGGGCGTCACCGAAGGCGAACACCCCGCCGTCCGAGGCCACCAGCCAGTAGCCCCTACCAGACGGCGTGGAGGCCATGGATACGACCGGCCTGGCCAGGCGGATCCCGCCTGTCGAGCCAAAGAAGCGAGCGTCGCCGAAGGTGAACACCCCGCCGTCTTCTGCGACGAGCCAGTAGCCCTTACCACTCGGGGTCGAAGCCATTCCTACGATGGGCGCGTTGAGCTTCGGGGGAGCTCCCCAGGTGAACGCCGGGGCGCCACCGAAGGCGAGAACGGTGCCGTCCGAAGCAACCGCCCAGTACCCACTGGACGAGGCGGCGTCGGCGGTGCCGACGAAAGGATGGCTATGGCGCCGCCCGGAGCCCGAGCCCAGGAAGATCGATCGCCCGAAGGAGAAGATGCCGCCGTCGGCAGCTACCAGTCGATAGCCATCACGGCTTTCGGGTGCGGCTTCGTCTCCAGAAGCGTCGCGCTGATCACCGGTGGTCGAAGAGGTCTCGCTAGAGGTGGTCGAAGAGGTCCGGCTAGAGGTGGTCGAAGAGGTCCCGCTAGAGGTGGTCGAGGCGGTGCTGGATCCGCTGGTGGCGGGGGCGGTGAAGACGACCTGGGCGGTGCTGGTGATGGTCACCGAGTCGGTGGTGTCGGTGACGGCGAACCTGTTGGTGCCGGGAGTCGACGATCTCACGCTGAAGTGCACCCTTCCCGCGCTGTCGGAGGGGGCCCAGGCGATACTCATGTGAGGCGAGCCCGGGCCTCCCGTCTTGGCCAGGCGGGCCTCGTTGCCGGACACAGGGTTGCCGTCGGCGTCTCGCAGCGTGGCGGTCACGGTGGAGGTCGTTGCGCCGTCGGCGGGCACCGACGCCGGTGAGGCACTGATGGTGCTCATGGACGCGCTGACCGGGCCGACCGGTGGAGCCATGAGGTAGCGAGCGAGAGCAAAGTCGGTAGGGTCGATGGGCACAGCCGGTGCCACTCGCGCCGCCCTTGCCCAGCCCGCGGCGACGACCTTGCCGGCGTTGCCCCTGGGGTCCCCGGGGGGATATACGGCCAACGCAGCTATACCTGATGCCCCATCCGGGAAAGGCGTGACCGCCACACCGCCGGCACCGAAGCCCCGATCGAGGGTGCCGTCGGGAAGGTAGCGGGCAAGGGCGAAGTCGCAGACACCGGAGGTGCAGGCATCCCCTGCTGCCACGACAGATCCGTCAGGCTCCACGACCACTGCCCGGGCTTGGGCCGAGGCGGCTCCAGCGCGTGAGAAGGCTCTGGTGAGTGCTTCGCGGTGGCCACCGAAGGACGGGTCGGTGGCCCCTGAGGACGTCAGCCGCTCCACGACGAACTGCTCACCCACGACCACAGCCACCTTGCCGGCATTGCCCTTCGGGTCACCCGAGGGGTATAGGGCAATGGAGCGGGCCGAGCCTTCTGCGCTGGCGAGAGGTGCCTGGCCGCCGCTGCCGAAGTTCGGGTCGATTGAGCCGGTAACGGTGAAGCCGATCACACTGCGGTTGCCCACGGCGACGGCCCTACCATCCGCCTGGACGACCACACCGTTGTACCGAGTCTCCCCGGCGAATGTCGTGACCACCATTCCTTGCGTACCGAACGTTGAGTCGATTTGGCCGTTCGGGAGATAACGAACCAGCACGGCGTGTTGTTGGCGCTCGGACCCGGTGCTGTCCTTCCGCTCCACCATGCCGGACAGGAGGAGCTTGCCGGCGTGGCCGCTGGCGCTGGAGGGGTAAACGGCCATGCCGAGAACGGTTGCCAGGCCGGGCTCGCCCGGCCCACCTAGATCTGTTCTTACCTGGCCGCCTGTCCCGAAGAACGGGTCGGGCCGTCCGTCGGTGGTGTAGCCGGCCAGCGCGAACCGGCAGTCGTCGTCCACCTCCGGGGTGCCCTGCTGAGCCTGGTCCAATACACGTTCGACAACCCTTCTGACCAAGTCGCCCGTCGTGGACCGGGTAGATGCGCACGAAGTTCCCCCGAGCACGAGCCCTTGGCCACGGACGGACAGGCCGGCGGCGACGTCTGCCGTTGCCCCGAAGTCGGTGGCGGCCATCCCACGATCGCCAAATGCTTCGTCCAGCTCGCCGTCAGGCTCGTACCTCGCCACGACGAAGTCACCGACCAGGCTGTCCCACCCGGCGGCCACGAGCTTGCCGTCCGGTTGGACAGCCACGGCCGACAAGGCAGCGAGGAGGGCGCCGCCGGCCCCAGGCCGCTCCACCGGATAGCCCGTCGTGACCTTCCCGCCGGCCCCGAAGGCGGGGTCGGGTATTCCCGACCGGGGTGCGACGGGGGTGCCGGCAGATGTGAAGGTGACGTCGGCGGTGTCGGTGACGGTGACCGAGTCGGTGGTGTCGGTTGCGGTGAAGGTGTTGGTGCCCGCAGTGGTGGACTTGACGCCAAAGCGCACTTCCCCGCTGCTGTCGGAGGGGCCCGAGGCGGAGCCGATGGTGGGCGAGCCCGGGCCGGCAGTGGCCTCCAAGCTGACGGCCTTGCCCGGCACCGGGTTACCGGCGGCGTCCTTGAGGGCCACGGTGATGGTGGAGGCCGTGGCCCCGTCGGCGGGAACCGAGGTCGGCGCGGCGGTCACCGTGCTGGTGGACGCACTCGTGGTGGCCCCCACGAGCGGCGCCGGTGACTGGTACCGGGCCACGGCGAAGTCGCTGCCGCTGATTCTGGGTGAAGCCGCTAGAGCGCTGACGACATCTCCTGCCGCCACGATCTTGCCAGCATTCGGGTCCCCGGCAGGGTAGATGGCAAGTGCCGCAGCCCTGGAGTGCTCGGTCCCGAACGCCGTGGTCACCAGGCCTCCGGTGCCGAACCCCTGGTCTAGCGCCCCGTCGGAGCCGTAGCGGGCCAGGGCGAAGTCACAGCGTTGGGGATCGCCGCCGCAGGCCTCGCCACCCACGAGCACCTTGCCACCGGGCTCCACGACCACGTCCTTGGCGTTGGCGATGGAGGCTCCTTGGGATAGGAAGTCGGTTATGACGCGGCCGGCGCCGCCAAATGTCCCGTCGCTGGACCCGCTTGAGGTGAATCTGGCCAGCACGAACTCACTGGGCGTTCCCGTCCGGGCACCGAACCCTGTCTGGCCGCCGACGACCACCTTGCCCGCGTTGCCGTTCGGATCGCCCTGCGGGTACAGGCCGACCGCAGTGGCGGTGCCTGCGAGGTTCAACGGGGCGGCGCCGCCGGTACCAAAGTCGGTGTCCAGGGCGTCCCCAGCGGTGTAGCGAAGGAGGTTGTTCTCGCTGAGCACGACGAGGAGGCCATTCGGCTGGACGACCACGGCCTTGTAGCGCACGTCGTCGCCGGCCCCGATCACCATACCGTCGTCGGTGCTGCCGAACGTGGTGTCGAGGAGCCCCGTCGAGAGATAACGGACTAGTGCTGGCGCATTAGTACCCTGCCACTGAGCGCTGACCACCGTCCCCGATACCACGATCTTGCCGCCATTCCCGTTTGGGGTGCCGGGAGGATCGGGGGGGTACAGGGCCATACCGAGTGCTGTTGCATTGGAGATCCCGGCCGGCAACTGCGTGAAGACTTTGCCCCCGACGCCGAATGAGAGGTCGGGTGCACCGTCGGCGGTGAAGCCGGCTAATGCGAAACGACAGTCGCCGCCCAGCGGGGTACAGGATGTCCCGGCGACCACGATACGGTTATCGGCACGAACGACCATAGCGGAGGCGTCATCGTCCCTGCCGTCGAAGTCCGCCAGGGTGGTCCCGCCGGCGCCGAAGGTGGTATCGAGAGTGCCATTGGCGCCGTACCGAGCCAGCCCGAAATCTGCCCCCCGACCGCGAGCCATCGCTGCCGTTCCGACGGCCACGACCTTTCCACCGCCCTGAACGGCCACCGCCTTGGCAGCAGCTTCAGGTTCGGGGAACCGGGTGGTCGCTTTCCCGTCGGTATCGAAGGTGGTATCGAGGTCGCCGGGCGCCGCCGTTGCCGGTGGCGTCGGCAGCACGAAGAGCACGGATGCGAGGACGGCCGCGGCCAACGGCCACCGCCCGAGGCAACTGGAAAGGGTGCTCTTCTTCGACGTCATTGCTGCTCCTTGGCCGCTGGTTTCGTCCCGCCGCCACCAGCTCGGAACTCCGACACCATGCCCTTCTGAGCATGCGTCTTTCCGTCGCGGTCACGTACCAGGCACACCATGGCGTATCGAGCACCCGGCGCCAGGTCCACGGCGAAGGTACCGGTGGCCCCTGGAGCCTGGGGGCGCACGGCGGCGAAGGGGGCGACGACGGTGATCTGATCGTCCCCGATGAGACCGCCGATCCCCGGCAGGTCGTCGGCCAGGGGAACCATCACCAGGCGATGCACCAGGCTCCCCCGGTTGGGCACCCGGAACAACACCCGGCCCGAGGGAACGGGACGGCTGTAGGAAAATGCCTGCTCCCGCATAGCCACTACCACGGTCGGCGGCCGGACTGGCAGGTCAGCGTAGCCCGGAGTGGTCGACCCAGCTCTGGTGACCAGGATAGCGGCGGCCACGGGAACGACCCCCAAGATCGCGGTCGCTCGGCGCCGGCTACTGGCCGGGCGCCCAGCTGTGGCTCCTTGCTGTCTGCGAGACTGGCTGGCCCGACGGGCGGCGAGACCAAGGAAGCACGCGCCGGCAAGAGCAAGGCCGACGCCGATGAGGCGGGCCATGGCGGCCGAGCCCCGGCCCTTCGGCAGCTCGAGAGAGGTGGCGAAGATGTCCTGGCCGGTGGTACCGACGAGACGGGTGGAGTTGCGAGTGTCCGTCCAGGCGGCGATCGCCTCGTCGCTCCTGGAGAGCAGGGCCAGGCGGGAGCCGAACTCGACGAGGTTCGCGGCAGCCGCCCCGACGTAGCGCTGGCCGATTCGTGACTCGAAGCTGTCGCGGGTGAGGCGGGTGTTCGGTGAGAAACGTCTCCCGCCGTCAGAGGAATAGGTGTAGGAGACCTCGTTGAGGACGTCCTTTGGGTCGGCTCGCCGGTCGTAGAAGATGGCGTCCAGGCGGCCATTGGGGGAGAGCGACAGGCGGGGGAGGTGCTGCGTGCGGCCGTTCCCACGGAGGTCGTCGTTCAAGCGGCGCACGCCGTCCCATGTCCGACCGCCAGTCCGGGAGCAGCGCAGCAGCACATCGGCGTCGCCGTGGCGGGCGTCGCCCCATGCTGCGCACAGCCGGTCCTCGTCGGCTACGAGCGACGCAGGTGGCATCGTGAAGATGAGCATGACCCGCTCGAAGGGTACGACTTCACTGTCGACGACGACACCGCGAGGGAAGCGCCGCCCGCCATCTCGGGAGGTGGAGACTACCAACGACCACGTGCCCTCCCAGACCGGCCCCTCGAGGCCCTGGTAGTCCCTCACGTCCTCCCCGAGGTCGAAATAGCCGACGTGCACGGAGCCGTCGGTCCCGAGAGCGAGGACGGGAGCTGCCACCCGTTGGCGCGCCGGGTCGCTCACCTGGACGGGCTCGGAGAAGCTGGTGCCCCCGTCGTCGGAGTACGAAGCCATCACCGGGTTCGGTGGTGGGCCGAAAGCGCCGAGGGGCGGGTCCGAGGTGGCGTGCAGCCAGACGAGATGCAGGCGCCCTCGTTCGCCGCTATCGGGCTCGATGGCCATCCTGGCTCCGAAGTTCAGCGGGCCCAGCACGCGTTTGGGACTGGTGAAGCTTCGGGCTCGATCGTCGGAGGTGGTGAGGAAGACACCCATGGGCTCGTTCCCGGTCCCGGCCAGCCCGACGAAGAGGTAGTAGAGCCTGCCTCCCTGGTCGAATGCCGCCTCGGGCGCATAGCACCTCTCGGCGCCGGCCGGCAGCTTCGGTACGGGCCGTGCGCTGGTCCAGCTGCGGCCGCCGTCGCCCGAGAGCTGGAGCGCGCAGCTGAACTCGGGTGCGTCGACCCGGTTCGCCATCGCTACGAACCGCTCGTCTCTCGGATCGGCCACCAACGCCGGGGAGTTGTTGGCCACCTCCCGCCCTGCGTCCATGGCGGTCACCGGCACCTCGGCGTCGACGGAGGGCTTCGCGCCAGCGGCCGGCGCGCTGGTGGCCGGCACCACGCCGAAGGATAGGGCAAGGCCGGCGGCGGCAAAGGTGAGGCCGACCAGGGCCAGTACGAGCGTCAGCCCGGTGCGGAGATCGCTCCGCACCGGGCTGGCATGTTCATCCACTGCAGGTTCCCACTTCCCCCGAGTTCGAACGACCCCTAGAAGCTGAAGAACGGGGCCTGAAGGCCGTACTGGGTCGAGCCGGTGAGGGGGGCCGGCCTGGCGACGACCTTCGAGACGCAGATCGCGGACTCATCTGTTGTGAACGGCGAACTTGGGTCCCAGAGGTTCTGGCCCATGGTGTTGAGGCCAGTAAAGGTCTCGGACCCGTTACCGGAACCGTTGACGGTGATCGTGTAGTCCCCTGTGGCCCTGATCGTCTTGACCGGGTTCTCATCGTTGGGTACGTACGCTCTGGGATCACGGTCGTCACCACCAGGTTGGGCCCCAACCCACATGCAGTCCGTTATGTACTGGCGACTGAGCGGGTTGTCGGCGACGTTGGTGTACTCGAAGCCGGTGGACCTGTAACTGACGGTGTAGTCGGCTGCCGGCAGGGTGTTGGACCCACCCGTGCCACTTCCGGCAAGCGGGTTGAAGTCGTCGTAGGCCGGGTCCAGCGGCCCGCCCGTGGCACCGCACATGGGCGACGGTGCCAGAGTGATGGTCAGGCTGCCGCCGACCTGGTCGATCGCTGCCTTGCCCGTAGGCTCGCCTCCGAGGTTGCAGTAGTCCATCCTCCCCGCGATGTTGGCGCCGTGGACGGTCACGCTCGGGCCGTTGACTTGGGTCCGGTTGCCCTTCACCGTCATCTTCCCGACGTAGGTGGTGCAGGCGAAGGCGACGCTGGACATGGCGACAACACTGCCCCCGATCCCGGCGGCGCACAGCAACTTCTTCTTTGTCATATTGATTCTCAAGGTGATTCCTTTCTGGTTGGTGTAATCGTGAACTACGTGTAGCGCTTACTCACAGCTGTTGCTCCAGATCATGCACCGGCTAGACGCGGCCTCCCTCCCCCACCCGGGATCGTTTCTCCTTCGTCAGTATGACGGTCAACATTCAAAGAAACAACAGTACGGGCGCTATCTTCAGTCAATCTTCAGCAACTAGAAGCTGTAGAAGGGGGCTTGTAGGCCGACGAGGTGAGCCAGCTCCCGCGGAGACGCAGATCGCCGACTCGTCGGTCGTCAGCGGCGCATCCGGGTCCCAGAGATTGTGGCCCATGCTGTTGAGGCCAGTGAAGGTCTCGGAGCCGTTGCCGGACCCGTCCACCGTTGATCGTGTAGTCGCAGGCGCCCTGATCGTCTTGACGGTCCGCCTGTCGCACCGCGCGGCATCACCTTCAGTCGATCTCCACTAACGGGGTCTTGTCGGCCCTCGGCCCCTCAGGCCGAGCCGGCGGGAACTACTGAGTACCTGGCTCAGCGACAACCCTTTTCAGCTCCTGGAGGAACCGTTTGTCGAGTGGGCTGGAGCGAACCGCTCGGCGGAGAGCAGCGACGGCGGATCTCCGTGCCGAGCCCGTTGCCGCCTCATAGCTGTCCACTCGATCGATCTCCAGGAGGATCGTGGCGTAACGATGGAGAAGAGTCGCGTCCCGCGGCGCCATCTTGGTGGCACCCTCGTAGGCTTTTCGGGCCTCGGCCAGGGCCTGCAGCTGGGGGGGCGACCCCGGCGGCAGTCCTCGAGCGGCTCGTGCCTTCGCCTGCCCGAGAAGGGCCAGGTAAGTCGGCTCCCAAGGATTCAGGGCGATGGCTCTCTTCAGGTTTCGGATGGATCGGTTCACGAGCTCACGGCCCGCTGCCCGATCTACGGGTTCAGCTCTGGCCGCGGCAGATCTTGCTGCCGCATTCTCCGTGAGCGCCGCTCGGTAGCTGCGGTCAGCTCGGTAGGGAGCGCTCACCAGTCTGGCGAAGCCGAACAGTGCGATCGCCGACAGGAGGACGGCGATCGCCTCCGTTCTCAGGTTTGTGCCCCGGTGGCGCGGAATCAGGTCGGCGGGTAAAGGCGCTCCGATGGGAGCCCGCGTGACAACCACTATGAGCCCGAGAAGTGCCCAGAACGCAAAGGTGAGCCCGATCTGCTGCACGTTGAAGCTGGCCTGCACGACGTACGCAGCGAGAGCTGCTGCCAATGCAGCCAGAATGAGACGTGCCTCCCTCGCAGCTCGAGCTTCGGAGGGGTCATTGCTGCCCTCCAGTCGGCGAAGGCGCTTCATCGCCGTAATCGTTCGGGCCCCGGCGAACAGCAGGAGGGTAGAGAACAGTAGAAGCCCGGGGTACCCCTGATTGGCCAGGTAGTTCATGAACAGGTTGTGCGGTCCGTTGGCCGGCCTGGTGTCGTACCGCGGTGAAAGGGTCGCATAACCCTCCGGCCCGACCCCCACCAGGGGACGCTCGTTGGCCATACTCACGGCAGCCTTCCAGAAACTCGCGCGCTGCGCCGCAGTGCTTTCCCCGCTGAAGTCGAAGGTCGAGGCCAACTGGTCCACCGCGCCGATCGAGCCGAATGCCTGTCCCGCCGCCAACACGGCTACGACGGCCAGCCCCATGATCGAGACGGCCAGTCGCCGCCGCCGGTGGAGCCGTGGCCGGAGGAGCCCTACCAGAAGGATGACGGCGATGATGGAGGCGAGCCACGCCCCCCGCGTCGAGGTTTGGAGCAACTCGACCATCAGGGCGGCGGTCATCGCGACGATCAGGCCCCGAATCCACCATGCTTGGTGGAGCAATAGCAGTACCAGGCCGATCGGGAGGAGCATCGCCAGGAAACCGGCCAGATGGTTAGGGTTCCCGAACGTGGACCAGATTGAGCTTCCCTTGGCGAAGGTGAGCGATTCGCCCCAGTCCACCCAGTCCCAGTCTGGGCCCGACCACGTTCGGTCGTGAAGTTGCATCAGCCCGTAGAGCACGACGAGACCGCCGGCTCCGAAGTAGAGCACCGACACAGCGTTCTTCACATCGCGGAGCGCGAACGACTCCGCGATGGCGAAGAACAGCACGGTGAAGGCAACGGCCGAGTACAACCCGTCGTACGACCTGTAGTCCCCGAGCAGGCTCAACCGAGGATCGAGGCTGGTGGCCGTGGTCACCGCCGTCCAGCCGAGGAGCCCCAGAACGGGCCAAGTCAGGCCGTTCCTCCATTCCGGGAAGCGGCGATGCCGGAGCCAGTCGAGGATCCAGAGCAGAGCGAGAACGAAGCTCCCGATGGCCACGACCGTGTACTTCGGGAGGTTGAAGCCCTCGACGGTGCCAGGATCGAAGAGGACAGGTACCACCGCAAGCAGCACGAGCAGGACGAATTTTCTCGAACTGCGCCATGGCTCCTCGCGTCGGGCCACGGCGCGTCCCGCACCAACCACCAAGACACCGACGGCGCCGGCGAAGAGGAGGAAGACGGTTGGGGCGCCGCGGTGGACGACGCCGGCCAGGGACAGCGCCAAGACGAGGGCCGCGAACCCGCCGAATGTGACCAGATAGCCGAAGCCCGAGCCTGTCGGCCACCGTGGCGCGAGCGGGCCGCGCTTCTGTGGCGTAACCGTCAGAGGGCTGCTCCGCCCCTCAGGATCAGCTCTTGGGGAGGAAGAGCGCGCGGCGCGCTCCCGCTGCACCGAACCCGAGCGCCAATGCCGCCAGTCCTACCGTCAACAGGATCACCCCCGGCTCGAGCGGGTTGCCCGCCGGCTCCTGTGTTAGGGACTCGTGAGGGGCGCTGGAGAACGCCTCCCACGGCCCGTCGATGGCATCCGCAGCGGACGAAGCGGCGAGATTGCCCGCCGTCGGTGGGGTCACCTCTATGGCAGCCCGCCCAAGTCCTTGATCGCCGGCAACCAGCACGAGGTAGTACACCCCCGGGTCCACCGCTGGAACGGTGATCTCAGTGGAGAAGCCGCTTCCGAACTGTCCCCCGTCGGCCATGGCGGTAGCGAGGATTGGTCCACGCACACCGTTCCATCGGATCTCGACGATGCCGGGAGTGGCCGAGTCACCGCTCAACACGAGCCTTGTCTGTGGGGCAGCCGCCTGTACGGCCAGGGGAGCGATGCCAACTTGAGCCGTGCAGGCCCACGCCACACCGGCGAAGCCGAGCGCGGCCGCCACCACGCCGAGCACGACACCGATGCTGCGCTTTTTAACTCTCATCGACTGCTCCGATCACTGTGCCGCCGGTGTAATGCCCAGTATGAGGCCTCCACCTGAAGAATCCCTGAAATTCCAGCAAGTTTTTCAACGACCGCTAGCCTGGGCATTGCTGGGTGCTCTCACGCTGACGGGCGCGGCCAATTCCATGAGCTCCGGAGCCGAGATGCTCTCTCTGGCGAGGAGCGCGGCAGCCACCCGATCGAGTGCGGGCCTGGAGGCGGCGAGGACCTCGTGTGCCCGCTGGTGACCCTGGCCGAGAAGGCGGCGCGTCTCGGCGTAGATGATGCGGGCCTCCTCGTCGGAACGACCTGAGCTTTCGCCCCCCCGACCGTCGCTGTAGGCCATGGGCCCGAGTGCGTCACTCATCCCCAACTCGCACACCATGCGCCGAGCGAGCCCAGTAGCTCTCTGAAGGTCGGCGGCGGCACCCGAGGCACGGTCGCCGAAAACGATCTCCTCCGCCACCCGGCCCGCGAGAAGCGCGGCGATGTGGTCGATGAGCTCGGACTGGGAGCGGAGGACCCGGTCGTGACTTTCGATTACCGCACAGTGCCCCACAGCATCCCCGTGGGCGAGGATGGTGAGCTTGTGGGGCACTCCTGCGCCACCCAGCGCCAGCGCGACCAAGGCGTGCCCAGACTCGTGATAGGCCACCACGCGACGCTCGCCCTCGGTCAGGATGGTGCCTCTCGAGGCGACCCCCATCACTGCGCGGTCTATACTATCCTCGACAAGGGCCATGGATATTTCGGTGTGCCCTCGGCGGGCAGCCAGGAGAGCGGCCTCGTTGACCACGTTGGCTAGGTCGGCTCCGGAGAATCCTCTGGCCAGTGCCGCTACCCGATCCAGATCGACATCGGGAGCCAGGGTCTTGTCCCGGACGTGGATGTCGAGGATCGCGCGACGCCCGGCGCTGTCAGGTGGGGTCATGGTGATGTGACGATCGAAACGGCCAGGCCGCACTAGGGCAGGGTCCAGTATGTCGGGGCGGTTGGTGGCGGCGATGACTATCACCGCCGTACGGGGTTCGAAGCCGTCCAGTTCGACGAGGATCTGGTTCAGGGTCTGTTCCACCTCACGGTGGTTGCTGGTGCTGACCCCGCGGCTGGCGCCGATGGCATCGATCTCGTCGATGAACACGATCGCCGGCGATACGGAGCGGGCTTCGGCGAACAGTTCCCGCACGCGTGACGCCCCCTCGCCCACGAAGACCTCCACGAACTCGCTGCCGGCCACGGAATAGAAGGCGGCGTTCGCTTCCCCAGCGACGGCCCGGGCGAGAAGGGTCTTCCCGCAGCCGGGCGGGCCCGACAGCAGGATCCCCCGCGGCACCTGGGCGCCCATGGCGGCGAAACGGTCGGGGTCCATGAGGTACTCCCGTACCTCGGCCAGCTCGACGAGCGCGTCATCGACGCCGGCGACCTCGGCGAAGGTGACGCGAGCAGTGCCGCCGTGGCGGCGGGCAATGGTGCGGTCCTTCATGGACAATCGACGTTGCCGTTCCGGAGCTTCCAGTATCCGCTGTAAAGCCGCGTCCAGCTCCTCCTGGGAGATGACCTGCTTGTGAGCCCGGGCGGCGAGCAGGGCACCCTCGTTCATCACTGAGGCAAGGTCGGCCCCTGTGAAGCCGATCGCCCGAGAGGCAAGCGAGGCCAGGTCGACGTCGGGCCCCAGTTGCTTCGTACGAGCGTGGAGAGACAGGATGGCCAGCCGGTCCGACTCGTCCGGGCGTTCAAGGCCGATGGTGCGGTCGAAGCGGCCAGGGCGCAGGAGCGCCTGGTCCAGGATGTCAGGACGATTGGTGGCTGCTACGACGATGATGCCGTCCGAGGGCGAGAAGCCGTCCATCTCGGCGAGCACCTGATTGAGCGCCTGCTCCTGCTCGCCGTGGGCGCCCATGGCGCCACCGGTACCTCGAGCCCTGCCTATGGAGTCCAGCTCGTCGATGAACACGATCGACGGCGCGTTCTCCCGCGCTTGGGCAAAGAGATCCCGGACCCGCGCCGCGCCTACTCCTACGTACAGCTCTACGAAGTCGGAGCCCGATATCGAATAGAAGGACGCTCCCGCCTCACCGGCGAGGGCCTTGGCCAACAGCGTCTTGCCACACCCGGGCGGCCCGTAGAGGAGCAGGCCCTTCGGGACCTGGGCGCCGAGTGCTGCAAAGCGGCTGGGATCCGACAGGAACTCCTTGACCTCCCGCAGCTCGGCCACCGCGGCGTCCTGCCCGGCTACGTCAGTAAACCTGGCCACTGCCTCCTCTCCGGTGATTCGGCGGGCACCACTCCGGACGCCGAACAAGCCCGTGCCCCGCCGGTAGGACAGGATCAGGTAGACGAAGAGCACGACCATGATGAGCCCGGGGAGAAGGAAGCTGGCCAGTGATGCCACCCGCTTGCCAACCTGTTGGTCGATTGTGGTGGGGATGTTCTGGCGGAGTAGGAGCTGTAGGACCTGACTCTGGGACCCGCGAAGAAGCGGAGCGTTGAACGCCCGAGTAACGCCCGGTACGGGATCTGGTACGACGTCTCCTGGTGCCAGCTCCCCGAGCTGATGGCCGTGATCGCCTCCCGAGGCACCGAGCTGTGCCGGTCCGCCGCCGCCGGCCGATGGCGAGCGGGGAACGTAGCGGCCGACGACATAGGCGTCCTCGTCGAGGAACTCGGCGTGGCGGATGTGGCCTTGGCTGGCCAGCTTGACGAAAGTATCGAAGCGGAGCCGGTCCCCCGACACGTGCGGGCGTGACAACTCGAGGACACCCACGTAAGCAACCACGAGAGCTGCGACGAGCAGCCCTGTCCAGAGGCCGAGCCTGCTCTTCTTGGGCTTCGAGGAGCGCTTGCTCACGTCGGTGTTCCCCCATGCCGTCGCCTGGCACACGTGACTGAGCGGGGTGAAAGGTCTTCCACGTCGCCATTGTGGCAACACTTTCTGAAGATTTGCTGAAGCTGACGCCTACCTGTCAGGCGGCGGGTCGTCCGGCCTTGGCACCGGGTCTTCTTGTCTGGAAGCGGTTGTCGTCCTGTGCCGGGTCAGGGGCGCCGACGACAACGAGCCGAGTGACAATTTGGAGCCGGGCACGCTGGAGGTGGTTGCCGGCGAGCAGCACTCGCATGCAGTGCCGACATGGGCCGCCTGACGTACCTGGCTGAGCCAGGTGCCGAGCGGACGAAGGTCGGACAGTTCGACCAACCCATCTGCTCCGGCATCCCGGCTCGCCCGGCGCAGGGACGGGAACGCCGCCACCACCATCACGGCGCAACCGGGTGCCAGGCCCCGCAGTACCGTGACGATCCGCACACCCAACGGGGCCGTGGCGGCCAGGTCAACCACCGCTACGTGGGGGGCCGTCTCTGCGGCGACGGACAAGGCTTGGGCGGCTGAGCGTGTGACGGTGAGGGCACCGAAGCCGTAAAGGCCGAGGATGGTGGATATGGCACGGCACAGCTGAGGATCGTCCTCGCACAGGAGCGCTCTCAGCGTTTCAGGTTCCTGTGCCACACCCTGGATTATTGTGGCCCTTCACTGAAGAAACCCTGAAGTTCCTTTCGAGACGCGGGTCTACGGGTGCTTTCTTCAGGCCTTCTTCAGCATGTGGGGGAATGCTCGTCGGGGTGAGCCGACGAGGCCTCAGGGACGAATTGAGCAGTCCGAGGGGATTCCTCGCCGCCTGCCTCCTCCTTCTACTCGGCGAGCGGAGCGGGTATGGCTATGAGTTGGTCGAGCGCCTCCGGCCCTTCTCCTTCGACGTAAGTGACCCGAGCCACGTGTATCGGGTGCTGCGGTCGCTGGAGGCCCAGGGGCTGGCCTCCTCGACCTGGACGGTGCCGAGCGGGCATGGCCCATCCCGCCGGGTATACAGCATCACGGAGAAAGGGTGGAATTCGACCGGGGAGTGTGCCGCCGCCCTCGAGGAGCTGAGAGCAGGCGTGGACCAGTACCTGAGTCGCTTCCGGCTGGCGCACGCGGGCACAAGAGCCAGAGTAAAGGGAGGCACCCGAACACGGGGTACCGACCCCTCGAAAACATTTCGGTAGGTGCGCGAGCCCACTTACCGGGTACAGCCCACTACCTCCAGGCTGCCGCGAAGCGACAGACTGTTAGGGTGCTTCTTCAAGAGCCGTCTCGGCTCCTGGTCGTCGAGGACGAGGCTTCGATCCGGCGGGCGCTGACGGCGGCCCTCCGTGCCGAGGGCTACGGGGTGCGTGGAGAGGCAACGGGGGAGTCCATCGAGGAGGTGGCGGCCAGTTTCCGCCCACACCTTGCTCTTCTGGACATCCGCCTCCCTGTCGGTCCGGACGGGTACGAGATCGCGCGGGTACTTCGTCGCCAAGGGGACCTGCCGATCATCTTCCTCACTGCCGCCGACGCCTTGCGGGCACGTCTAGACGGCTTCGCGGCCGGCGGTGACGACTACCTCGTGAAGCCTTTCGCCCTCGATGAGCTCCTCGCACGCGTCAAGGCCCTGCTGCGGCGCTCGGGGCGCACTCCGACTCGACGGCAGGTCGGGGACCTGATCGTGGACGAAGATGGCCGTAGCGCCGTGCGCTCCGGCACAGATCTGGAACTGACGAGAAAGGAGTACGACGTTCTCGTCGTGCTTGTCCGGAATGTCGGCCAGGTGCTTTCCAAGGGTCAGATCCTTCGTTTGGTCTGGGGATATGACGCCTACGACGAGAATCTGATCGAGGTTCATATGAGTTCCTTGCGGCGAAAGCTCGAGGCGGTCGGGCCCCGCCTGATTCACACCGTCCGCGGGGTGGGCTATGTGATGCGACCATGACACGCGCCGGACAGCCGGGAGGTGTCGGCGACGAAGCAGCCTGGGTCCTAGCCGCCCTGGAGAATGTCTCAGACGACGCGACCATCGTCACTGCCCCCGACGGCACGATTCGGTCCTGGAGTCGTAGCGCTGAGCGGCTGTACGGCTATCCGTGCCACGAGGCAATCGGCCGGCACATCCAGCTCATCGTCCCGGTGGACCACGAGGACGACATGGCCTGTTCTCGCAGCCTCCTTGACGTTGGCGAGGCCGTGTCGATCTTCGAGACCGTGCGCCGGACCAAGGCGGGCGTTGAAATAAATGTGGCAAGCCGCATGTCGGGCATCTTCAATTCCGAGGGCGAGTTGATCGGTGCCGTCGTGGTGGACCATGACCTGACCGAGCAGCGCTGGCTGGCGGTGACGCTGGACGCGACGCTTTCGAGTCTCGAAGGTGCCGCTGACGAGGCGCGCGCCGCTGAGGGCAGGGGCCGTCGCTTCCTTGCCGACGCCGCCCACCAGCTACGGTCACCGATAGCCAGCATCCAGGTGTGCGCAGAGACTCTACTCCAGGGAGTGGACGCTGCCGAGCGGGACAGCGTCCTGAATGATCTTGTTCGCCAGACAGCGAGAGCCGGTCGGCTTCTAGGTTCGTTGCTGCGGATCGCACGGCTAGATGCGGGAGAGGAGCTACTGCGCGAGCCGTGCGACCTGCTCGCGCTCTGCCGCGAGGAGGCCGGCCGGGTCTGGTACCTCGCCCCCCACCTCGACATCACGCTACGTGCTCCCGACCAGCCTGACGACACTCCGAAGCTGGACGCCGACGCCGTGCGCGAGATCTTGGCCAACCTCTTGGAGAACGCCATTCGTTACGCCGTCTCCGAAGTGTCCATCGAGGTCAGCACCAGTGATGAAACCGTCGAGATCCGCGTCGGCGACGACGGGCCTGGGCTGCCCGCCGGCATGGAGGAGCGCGTTTTCGAGCGTTTCGTCACCCTCGGCCCGAAAAGTGGTTCTGGCCTGGGGCTGCCCATCGCGCTGGAGCTGGCCCGGGCACACGGGGGCGGCCTGACCTATGAGGGACGGTGCTTCATGGTGCGCCTTCCACGAGGTTGAGCACAGCGAGAACGATTAGGCGCATTTGACCGGTACTCGGCTGCATCGACGGTGCTGCTCTACGTAGAGCTCCGAGGAGCCCCCAGCAGCGCCTACACCACCAGACACCAGAACCGCCCCGCTTCCCAGAGCGGTAGCACTATGGATGCGGCGCGGGACCGAAAGCGAGGCTGCTGCAGCCCAGGAGTTCGTGGCCGAGTCGAATATCTCGACTGACTGCAACTCGAAGGAACTCTCACTGTTGTTGTTCCGGCCTCCGGCGACCAGGACCCTGCCTCCGGAAATAGGGCTGGCGGAATGACTGGAGCGGGGGCTCGCGAGACTGCCCGTATTGCTCCACGTCCTCAGGACGGGGTCATATATCTCGGCCGTGGGAGTGTCGATGGCCGCCCTACTGTCTCCGGCGGTGCCGCCGGCCACAAGGACCTTCCCATTTAGTAGAAGCGTGGCCGTGTGGTCGGACCGTCCGGTTGCCATAGCCCCGGTGGAGCTCCACATACCCGTCGTGGTGTCGTATATCTCAGTGAGGGAGAGGTCATAGGTCGCGCTCGAGGTGACCGACTTCTCTGCCTCACCCCCGGTCACCAGGACCTTCCCGCACAGCGCCCCGCACGGGTCGGCGTCCATAAGGACCGCAGTGTGTTGAACCCGAGGAGTGACCATCATGCCCGTAGCGGCCCAAGAGCCGGTCAAGGGGTCGTACAACTCGGCGGACGCGGTAGGAGTGAAGCCCACGTCGCCACCGGCAACAAGTACCTTCCCGTTGGGCAGGAGGGTAGCCGTGTGCTCTGCGCGAATCACCGCCATGGGGCCGGTGAGGGCCCAACTGTTCCGTTGCGGGTCATAAAGCTCTGCCAGGTTCCCAGGACTTGCACTGCCGCCCACCACGAGTACCCGACCATCGCGAAGAAGCGTCGCGCTGTGACCCTTGCGGGGCGCCTGCATTGAGCCACTGATCGTCCACGATCGGCTGGTTGGATCGTATATCTCGAAGGAATCAGTACTTCCCGTGCTGGTGGTCCCACCGGCGATCAGGACCATGCCACTGGCCAAGCGGGTGGCCGTGTGCCCGTAGCGCCCCATGTTCGGGGCTCCCGTCGTGCTCCAGGTCCCTGTATCCGGCGGGACGGCATTGGCCGGGCTCGTGGTGAGCGCCAGGCTGCCCAACAGCAGCGACGAGGACCAGAAACCCAATGCCACAGCTCGAAGCCGAGACATTTACCACCCCCTGCTCGAACGCCGCCATGATCTATGACGGCCACTTGACAGTAGCGCTCCTAAACCCGGAAAAGCTCCAACAACATCGAAACTTCAGCAGATCTTCAGCTAGTTCGGTCTGCCCCGTTTGTTGCAGGCGTGCTCAAGGCTGTTCCGTGTGCCGGTGCCGGTGCCGACGCCGGTAGAGGGAGATGGCACCCCCCGAGACTGCGAGCAACACAACCCCCGCCACGGCCAACCCACTACTGTCCCGGTTGTCACGCCTGACAGGCGGTAGCACTGTTTCCCTGCACGGCGGTCCAAGTGGCACGCGCCGGACGCGGTTGTTGCCGCTATCGAGCACCACGAGGTGGCATTGGTCAAGGGCCAGGTTTGTCGGGGAGTCAAGGGCGCTCAGCGCAGCCGGCAGGCCGTCGCCGTTGTAGCCCCGCTGGCCGTTTCCTACTGCGGTAGTCAAGGTTCCGTCCTTGTCAACCCTGCGGATGCTGTGGTCGCCTGTGTCGGAAAAGTACAGGTTGCCGTCCGTTGCCAGGGCCAGCCCCGACGACGCACTGATGGGGCTGGCGGTAGCAGGTTCTGCCTCGTGTCGTAACCCCGTGGTAGTTCCGTTTCCTGCCACAGCGCCAGCTCGGCCAGGCGCTACCTGCTGGCCATTCACCGTAACTGGGCGATCCTTCCGGTTCACGAACCAGATGCGGTTCGTAGCAGCATCGCTGACGTACACGTTGCCGGCGGGATCGACGGCGAGAGCGACCGGTTTGCTGCAGCACCCCCGGGCAGCGGGCGGGGCTCCGTTGCCTGCAACTGTGGAGACGCCGCCCATCGGCCCGATATGTAGAAGTCGGCCCCCGGCGCTGTCACCGACAAGGAGGCTTCCGGTGGTGATGTCAACGGCCATCGCGGTAGCGCCAAATGAGCCCGTTCGATCCGTGCCCGCGGTACCCCCGGCCACGGTGCGCCAGGAGCCAGGCTCAATGGAGACTCCATGGATGGTTATGGTTCTGGAACCGATATTCAGTGCGGAGATCCGGGTCCCGCCCCGGTCAACGAGGTAGAGGGCTTCGTCCGACCTGACGGCGACGCCACCGAGAACCTGACTTCCCGGATCATCCGGCGGCATCGGGCCCTTACTCGCCTTGACTGCGTCGATAGAGCCATCGCTCGCCGAGCGCTTCACGAGCTTCTTACCGAGGACGTCGATGAAGTAAAGGTGGCCCTTTCGGCCGACAGCAAGACCCTGCCACTTGGCCTTCCTCGGCGTATCACCGGATCGAGCGCATTTCCAGAACGGCTCGTTGCCTCTACCGGCACGAAGCACGCCCGATGCGTCTATGACCCGCACCTGATGATTGCCGCTGTCCGAGATGTATATCTGACCCTGTGCCACCTTGACGTCGTGAGGTCGGTTCAGGCGTGCCTCGCTGGCGAGTCGACCGTTCCCGTTGAAGCCACCATCGTCAGGACTGATACCCCCGACTCCTGCGACTGAAGAGATGATTCCGAGACTGTCGACCTTGCGCACACGGTGGTGGCGCTCGTCCGCCAGGTAGAGATTCCCGTTGGTATCGGCGGCGATCCCAGGCAACTGGGAGAACGAGGCTGCTCGAGCGTTGCCGCCGTCTCCACCGAAGCCAGCCACCCCACCGCCGGCAACAATGGCGATCCCACCAGCCGGCACCGTCAGGCCATGAGCCGCCGTCTCCGTCCCACCGAGGTTGATGACGCGGACACTGGAGACGGCTGGTTGCCCGTCAGACGGTGGGGAGTACATGCCCAGGTACAGCCGCGCCCCCACGACCGCCATGCTGGGAGGCGTACCGCTGAGCACGCTGCCAAGTGCCGTACCACCGTCGCTGTCGCCACCGCCACCATCCCCCTCTTCGGCACCGCCGGCGACCGTGGCGATGTCGCCTGGCTCCACTGTGAGCTGCTGGGCCGTTCCGGTGTAGAAGGTGACCGGCCGTGTCGACCGATTGATGAACCGGACCCGAAAGGTCGAACGGCCGTGGGTGACCCTGTCAGCAACGAAGAGGTTGTGAGCTTCGTCTGTTGCGATGCTCCTTGTGCTCGTGAAGGTTGCCGCTGATACTGGGCCACCATCGCCGGCGCTGCTCCGCCCCTCAGCACCCGGCAGAGCTGACGGGTCCCCCGCAAGCGTCGTGAGGCCCGTGCCTTCAGCGTCGACCGCTACCAGCTTGGCGCCGAGGGCAACAAACAGCGCGCCCCTGCCGTCAGTAGCGAGGCGGCTGGCGCTGGGGGCGGCGTCGGAGAGGGACTCGCCGGGTCGATGCCGTTGGACGCTGCCGGGACGGAGCAGCGAGACACTCAGTCCATCCGACTTCCGAACGATTCCTGCCCCGGGGGGACCGGTGTCTACAAAAATGCGCCCTGACTCGTCGACAGCGAGAGATCGGACCACGCCGGCTGAGTGGTCGACCTCTGTGCGCCCGCTACACAGCTGGGGCCCGGCAACGGTCTGCACGCCGCTGGCGGTCGTACTGACCGCTCGGGCGGCCACTGAAGGCGCAGTCACGACCAAAGCCGCCACCGACACAGCCGTGACCGAGGTTAGGAGCGTTATGGACAGTGGGCGGCCTCCGGAGGTCCTGAGCAAGGTTACCGCTGTTGTTCGATCGCGTACCAGAAGATGTCACGAATTCTCAATCAAGATCTATGACCCCCGCACCTAAATGGCGTGTCGCGGCACGCTTCCGCAGGGCGCCCTGAACAACCGACCCAGCAGATAGCCGGCATACCTCCCAACGTTCCTCCTAGGGACCCGAACTAGCTGAAGATCTGCTGAAACTTCGACGCTATTTGCACTTTCTTCCGGCTCAGAGCGCTATTTTCTGTTTCAGGTCCCCAGTGCGCCCCTTGCCAGGCTGAAAGTGCTGGTGGCCGGGCGGTGACCGCGTTCACCCCCACGAAACCTGCGGGCAAGGGACACGTTTTTCAAGTTCGACTGGACATACGTAACACAGACACGGGGAGCAAAGATGTTGCGACGTGTAAGTAGACGCTGGGTTCGTGTCGGGGCCTCAATCGCAGTGCTGGGGCTATCGGGGTCGACCGTGAGTGAGGGGCTTGAAGCGGCAGCGTCACCAGCCGTCGTGCCTGCCGAGAGCGTGGTCCTGCGATGGAACGAGGCGGTCCTGAAAGCTGTGCGGACGTCAAGCCTCGGGCCGCCCATGGTGGCCCGGGCGCTGGCCATCGTTCACACCTGCATCTATGACGCGTGGGCCGCTTACGACCCAGTGGCTGTGGGCACGCGCTTCGACGCGGCTCTGCGGCAACCGCCCAAGGATCGCACACTCTCGAATGCCAACAAGGCCGTGAGCTTCGCTGCGTACCGTGCCGCGGTGGACGTGTTCCCGGCCAGCACCAGCCCCGTGTTCGACCCCCTCATGAAAGAGCTTGGCTACAACCGGTTTGACAGCTCATCTTCCACGAGCACGCCTGCGGGTGTCGGCAACGTCGCCTGCCGAGCCGTACTGAAATTCCGTCACCATGACGGCTCCAACCAGCTCGGCGATGAACCCGGCGGTACCCCCGGCGTCGCCTACTCCGACTACACGGGCTACCGGCCGGTCAATGAGCCGATGAACCTGACGACGGAGTTCGACCCGGGCACGGTGCAGGATGCGAACCGCTGGCAGCCGCTTTCCTACCGGGACGCAACAGGCGCTGTGGTGACTCCGAGCTTCGTGGCCCCCTTCTGGAACCGTGTCACACCGTTCGCCCTCCAGGGTGGTGGGCATCTTCGGTCCTCCGCTGGGCCGGCAGCTATGGGTTCACCCCAGTCAAGCAAGGAGCTAGCAGAGCTGGTGGCCACGAGCGCCGCTCTCACCGATGAACACAAGGTGATTGCCGAGTACTGGGCGGATGGGCCAAGGAGCGAGTTGCCTCCCGGGCATTGGAACCTGTTCGCTCAGTACGTCTCGCGTCGAGATGGGCACGGCGGCGGACTCGCCGGCTTGGCGAGCGATGCCAAGCTGTTCTTCGCCCTTACCAACGCAGTGTTCGACGCCGGCATAGTTGCATGGGACAACAAGATCGCCTTCGACTCGGTTCGACCGATCACTGCTGTCCGCCATCGCTTTCAGGGGACCAAGATCCTCGCTTGGGGTGGGCCCTACCGGGGCACGCAGATGATCGACGGCGAGGACTGGCTTCCCTACCAGCCATTCACCTTTCCCACTCCACCGTTTGCCGAGTACTCCTCTGGTCACAGCAACTTCAGCTCCGCCGCGGCCAGGGTTCTCGAGCTGGCTACAGGTAGCGACGCATTCGGCTACTCCGAAACAATCTCTGCCGGCAGCTCAAAGGTAGAGCCGGGAGCAGTACCGGCAGCCGACATGACGCTGTCCTTCCCGACGTTCACCTACGCAGCAGACCAGGCGGGCATATCTCGCCGCTACGGGGGCATCCACTTCGAGCGAGGTGACGTCGACGCCAGGGCAACTGGGGCACGGACGGGTGCCTGGCGTGGGCCAAGGCCCAGGCCCTCTTCAACGGGACCACTTAGCCCGCGAGGGAAGGGAGCGCTCACCGACGCGAGGTGCACCGGCACCCGGAGATGCTTCCAACGATCACGGCGGGAGCCACATGAGCAGGTCGAAAGGCGGAAGGTGGTCTCAGGTGTAGGCAGCAGCACCCGAGCACCCTGGGAGCAGGTGATGGGCCCGGCATCCTCGCCGCGGTGAACCGAGGCGACCGTCGGAAGGCAGTTCCGGCCCACGCCGAGAGACTTCCCGCGGGGTCGACCCAGTCGAGTTCCTCGAAGCTCGTGAAAGGACCCACGGTTGTGACCGGAGGGCCAGAAATAGGATATTCAACTTGACGTCCGGCAAGGCTCAGCGGACGATGAACCACTCCACCGTGCTTCGGAGGCCGGCCTCGAAAGGCGTCGATGCCTGCCATGCCAGGTCGCGGTAGGCAGCGGACACGTCGGCCTCGGAGCGGCGTACGTCGCCGGCACGGGGTTCGGTGTGGGTGCGGGCCGGCTCCATGCCGAGAATTTGAGCCAGGATTTCCAGCAGGTCGAGGACCGAATGGGTGGAATCGCCGGCGATGTTGTAGGCGTGTCCGTTGCACACGGCAGCCGGGGCAGCGGCCGCCGCCAGGTTGGCCTGCACCACGTCGTCCACGTAGGTGAAGGCGCGGGACTGGAGGCCGTCGCCGTGGACGACGGCCGCCTCACCCTTGTGCAGGGCCTCGATGAACAGCGGCACCACTGCCGCGTACGCGGAGTCCGGCCGCTGGCGAGGCCCGTACACGTTGAAGTAACGAAGAGCCACCGTCTCCAGCCCGTAGACCTCGGCGAAGACCCGGCAGTAGTGCTCGCCGGCCAGCTTGGTGACGGCGTAGGGCGAGCGGGGGAGGCAGGGCGCTGTCTCGGGCGTGGGCAACACCGCAGCCCCGCCGTACACGCTGCTCGACGAGGCCGAGACCACGCGTCGCGCTCCCGCGTCGGCCGCCGCCTTCAGCACCACCAGCGTGCCATGAGTGTTGGCGGTGTCGGTTTCCAGCGGCTGCTCCACGGACCGCAACACGGCCCGGTGGGCGGCGAAGTGGAAGACCAGCTCGCAGCCCTCCACGGTCCGTTGCACCAGGTCCTCGTCGTTGATGCCGCCGATGAAGGCCTCGGCCGCCGGGTTCAGGTGCTCCGCATAGCCGGAGGACAAGTCGTCGAGCACCCGAACGTGGTGACCGGCGGCAACCAGCGCGTCCACGGTGTGCGATCCGATGAAGCCCGCTCCGCCCGTCACCAGGACCCTCATTGCCGGCGCACCCTACGCTTGGCCCGATGCCAAGCGGGCCCGCCATGAGGGCGATGCTCGTGCTCACCGACAGCAACCGCGGCGGCACGCCGCACCGGGTCGCGGCCGTGGCCCGCGGCCTTTCGGCCCGGGGGTGGCAGCTCGTGGTCGTCACCGTCAAGCCTTCCGGACCGGTGAGCGAGGACCTGGCCGCAGAAGGCATCGCCACCTTCGGCCTGGACCTGCGTAGTCCATGGCTGGCACCCGTCGCCCTGTGGCGCCTGCGGCGATTCTTGCGGAGTTGGCGACCGGACGTGGTGCAGAGCGTGCTCTGGCACGCCAACGTGGTCGCCCGCCTCGCCGCCCTGGGCACGGGCATCCCTGTCGTCAGTGGCTACGAGAGCATCGATGACGGCAAATCCCGGTCACGTGTGCTGCTGGACCGGGCCACGCTCCGCCTCGCCACCCGGCATGTGGCCGTGTCCGCTGCGGTGGGGGAGCGGGCCGTTGCTCGCGAACGGGCCCGGCCGCAGGATCTCAGGGTGATCACCAACGGGAGGGATGTCGAGAGGTGGGCGCCGAGGGGCCGGCGTGACGAAGTTCGAGACGGCCTCGGCATCCCCGTGGGCGCACGCGTAGTGGGATGGACGGGGCGGCTCCACCCGGTCAAGGACCTGCCCACCCTTCTCCGAGCCGTGGCGCTGCTTCCCTCGTGGTGGCTCCTCGTCGTGGGCGAGGGCGAGGAGGGAGTGAGGCTGCGGGGGCTGGCGGAGGAGATGGGATTGGGCGAGCGAGTGGTGTTCACCGGCGAGGTGGACGACGTCCCCCGGGTGCTGGAGGCCTTCGACGTCTTCTGCCTGCCTTCCCGCTGGGAGGGCCTGCCCGGTTCGCTGGTGGAGGCGATGGCGGCGGGACTGCCTGTCGTGGCCACCCGGGTCGGTGGCATCCCCGAGATCGTGGCCGACGGGAAAAACGGCCTGCTCGTGCCTCCCGGCGACCCTCAGGGGTTGGCTTCAGCAATTGCCGCCGCCGCCCAGCGGCCCGAACTCGGCGAAAAGGCGCGCCTGACCGTGCAAGAGCACTTCTCCGAGGAGGCCATGGTGGACGGCTACGAGCGCCTGTGGCGTGAGCTGGCCACCCGATCCACAAGCTCTGTCCCGTCAGGCGGCGCGGTGCCGGAGCCGTAGCTGGTCGGCGAGGATGCGCCGCTCGTCCTGGCTCACCACACGCAGCGCCATTGCCGCCCCGGCGTAGACAGCGGCCCCAACGAGAGCACGCAAGAGCAGGGAAGGGAAGGTGGGCGATCCGCCGGCGGCATGGACCACGGCGGCCATCGACAGCGCGGCGACAGCGCATCGCCACACGTCCCCCACGCCGATGCCGAACTTCAGGTGGCGCCGGGACAGGACCACCATGGGAACACCGGTGGCCACGAAGCTCACCAATGTGGCGGCGGCGGCCCCCTCTGCCCCCCATGGCGGCACCAGGGCCATGTTGAGCACCAGGTTCAGCCCGGCACCGGCGGCCACGGTGGCCAGCAGCACCCGCGTCGTGCCGGCGAGCTGGAAGACGTACTGGCTCACCGCCGTGGCCGTGAACACCACGTAGCCGGCGGCGATCAGCGGGATCAGGGGGGCAGCGTCGGCATACTCGGCGGGAGCCAGCCGCAGGAGCAGGTCGCGCCCCAGCAGGCCCAGCCCCACTGTCGCCGGCACCCCGAGAAGGAGATAGGCCTTGACGGCCAGGGAGAAGCAGGCGGCCGCGCCGTCCCTGTCGCCGGCGTGCCAGCGCCGGGTGGCCGCAGGCACGAGTATGGCGAGGATGGGCGCGCCCACGCCGACGAGCAGCGCGCCCAAGGCGTAGGCGGCGGTGTAGCGGCCCACCGCGTCGGGGCCATCGAGGCGCCCGATGAAGTAGCGGTCGCTGAAGTTGATGACCAGGTACCCGAGCATGGTGGGTACGAGAGGCAGCCCCACGGCGAGCAGGGGCCGCAGCAGGGCCTTGGTCGGTGCTCCTCCGGCGGGGCGGCTCGACCGGAGCAGCCACCAGCCGAGGACGAGGGCGAGGACGTCGGCCACGACCATGCCGGCGACCACCGCAGTCACGGAGGGCTCGATCCGGAGGGCAACGGCGATGCCGATGATCTCTCCCACCGTCCTGCCCACCGACAGCAGGGCGTAGCGGCCGAACACCTCCAGGAGCTTCAGCGCCTCCACCTGGAGCGTCGTGAGGGCGCCGAGCGGGAGCAGGAGAGCGCCGAGGCGCAGGGGCCGGGCCACTCCAGGGGTGTTCAGCATGTCGGCCAGCAAGTCGGCGCCGGCGGCCAGGGCGAGACCCACGGCGCACGACCATGCCGATACCGCGACCAGAGCGGTGAGGATGGCGTTCGACCGCTCTTGCGGCGCGAAGCGGCTCACCAGGGCACCGCCCAGGCCGAGCCCGGACACGGCGTACAGGAGCGTGACGGTCACGCTCACCAACGCCCACACCCCGTACTCGCCCAGCCGCAGGCTCCCCGTCAGCAGCGGGAACAGCACGATCCCCCTGCCGGCGTCCACCATGCTGGCGACGGTGGCCACCCCAAGACCGGGCAGGCGCCACCGCCGGCCCGCTGGCGCGGCCTTCACGACGTCACGCCCCACCCGATCAGCGCGCCGCGCAGGCCTTAGCCGCCCGCGTCAGTGTTGTCGACTCGATGCCCTCGTCCGCCGCCCAACGGAGGAGCTTCTCGAGTCGCCGGGCCACTCGGGCTGCACCGGTGCCGTCGCGCGAGTACGGGCTCGTTCCCACCGACAGCTCGCTGCTGTGGAGCATGGCCACGAACGTGCGGGGGGCGGGATGGCGGCGGGCGATCGAGCGGACCACGCCGCGCATCTCCCGAAAGCCGGTGAGGGACGGCCGCAGCCATGCCGGCTTCTGGGGCAGCCACCACCGCGGGACGATGGAGACCGGCAGCTCCCAGATCGGCAGGTCCCCAGGGCAGGCGATGTCATCGCTCGCCGGCCGGTACGGCTGGGCCGGCGCGTCCCGGAAGTCCACCGAGCGCCCTCCGTCCCGCCACCACATGCCGGGCGTGACGCTGGAGTCCACGAGATAGCCCAGCTCGGCCAGCAGTCGTGCCGTTCGCCCCCCCGCGCTCCACCGACCGGCACGGAAGGAGGTGGGCCGGGAGCCGAAGGAGCTCTCGAACAGCTGGGTGATGGCTTCGAGCTTGGCCCGCTCCACGTCGTCGGTGTAGTCGCACTGGTTGTCCTCGGGGCGCAGGCCCGTCGGGTCGGGACAGCGTGGCGAAGGTGACAGGAAGTCGCCGTGCAGGTGGGTCCCCAGCTCGACACGCGGGAGGCTCCCCAACGCCTCCACACTCGGAGCATGGTCGAGGACCACGTTCGACACCAGCAGGGTGGCTACCGATCCCGTCCGCTCCAGGATCGGCAGCAGGACGCCCGCCATGCCCTCGGGGACGTTGCGGAAGGCGAGCGGCGCGGAGTTCCGCCATGTGGGCCCCCCATCGGAGTCGCACTCCACGTCGACGGTGACCACCAGGCGGTCGGCGGGGTCGGTCATGGCGTCATTCTCTCCTGCCCTTCAACCCGGACCGGGGCTGCGCCGGCAGATGGCCTCGAAGTCCGCCGGTCGGGGCCGGCGCCACTCCACCACCTCGAAGCCGGCACAGCGCAGGCGCCGCCGGGTCAAACCCTCCAGGACCCACAGCGTGGGCACGGGCTTGCGGCCGAGCAGGGCGGCAAGGGGAGGGGACGCCAGGTGGGCCGCGGCGCGCCACCGCGGCCGCACCGTGGCCAGCGGCCTGCGGAAGTTGTGGTTGGTGAGGACGAGCCACCCGCCGGGGCGGATCAGGGCGGCGAGGTGCCGGAGGAGCCTCGCCTCGTCGGACGCCCAGTGGAGGGCGTCACGCAGGGCCACCATGTCGAAAGAGCCCGCCGGATAGGGGAGATCGAGCATGTCCCGCACCTCGAAGCGCACCCGGGGCGAAGACGGCAGCGCCCTTTTGGCCGATTCGAGGAAGCCGGCGTCCACGTCGTGCCAGACGACCAGCCCGGCCCCCGCCCGCAGCAGGGCGGCGGTGTAGGCGCCGGGGCCGGCGGCCAGGTCGAGCACTTGCGCCTCGCGGACAGAGAAGGGATATCCGGCGATCTCGGCATCGAGCGCCTCAGCCCGCGGCTCGCTCCACTGCTCCCGCGAGTAGCGCACCACGTCCTCGGGCTTCACGCCCCCCGCTCCTGATGGTGCCGGCCGTTGGCTTCCCACAGCTCCTCGTACAGCGCCTCGATGTCGGAGACGAGCCGCTCCACCCCGAACTCGGCGACTACACGCGAGCGGCCGGCCGCCGCCGCTCGGGCTAGAGAGCCGTCCCCCAGCGCCTGCACGATGGCGTCAGCCAGGGCCCGTGCTGAGCGGTCCCTTGCCAGCAGCGCCCCTGGCCGATCACGCAGGATGTCGACCACGCCACCGACGGGAACGCTGACCACCGGCCGCGCCGCGGCCAGCGCCTCGATGAGCGCCACCGGCGAGCCTTCGGAGCGGGAGCTGAGGGCGACAACACCGGAATCGTTCAGGAGCGCCGGAAGGTCGCCCCGGTGGCCGAGCAGCTCGGCCCAGGCCGGGGCCATCGCCTCGATCTCGGCTCGCAGTGGGCCGTCCCCGGCGATGCGCACGCGAAGGTCGGGTAGCCGTCGGCGGGCCATCTCGGCCGCCTCCAGGAACAGCGGCACGTCCTTCACCGGGACCAGCCGCGCCACCAGCGTGAGCACTGGCGGCGGGCCCCCCTCCAGCGCGGGCACGGTGGCGAAGGGCGCCAGGTCGAGTCCGAGAGGCACCACCCGGACCCGCCCGCGGCCCACGTGGTGGCGAGCGAGCTCGGACGCCACCGCCGGCGACACGGCGAGCACGGCGTCGCTCAGGCGGCCCAGCCCGCGTTCGGCCAAGGCGGCTGCCCGGCCGGCGACGGGACGGAAGTGGCCGCCGAACACGGTGCCGTGGAAGGTGTGCACGATCACCGGCGTACGGCGACCGGCCGCTACGAGCCGCCCCAGCGCTCCTGCCTTGGCCGTGTGGGTGTGGAGAACATGGGGGCGGAACCGTCGAACCAGCCGATCCAGTGCCAGCAGCGCCCTCAGGTCGGCCCCCGGCCGCACGTCCCGGCCGAGACCGGGCATGGTCACGAGGCGCTCGCCCACCTCCGCGGCCAGGTCCGGCCGCAGGGCCAGCATGTCGCCCTCCCGCTCACCGGGACTGCCGACGGCCAACAGCGACTCGAAGCGGTCAGGGTCGAGGCGGGACGTGAGCAGGCAGACGTGCAGGGCCGGCCCGCCCACGTTGAGACGGGCAATTATCCGAAGGACCCTGAGGCGGCGAGGTGCGCTACCCGTCATCAGCGCCCGATCTCGGGTCATGCCGGTAAACCAGTTGGCGGAGTATGACCAGCCTCAGGAGGCTGATGGCGCAACGTTTCGGGCGGGGCGGGGCGACGATGGCATGGTCCCACGGGCCACGCCTTCTTGCGGCGAACTCTTGAGCGTCGTCACGCAGGCGCGGTGATCTCGATGGGCGCAGTTCGGGAGGACGTCATACCGGTGCCCGTGGCGGCAGGCATCCCACCGCAGCGTCCCGTTGGTGACGCTCCTCGGGCGTGACCTCACGGATGGCGAGGTGACGCCGGCGGCTGGTGTCGTACACCGGGACCAGCGCCAGCAGGACGCCGAGGAAGAGGGCCACGGCGAGGACGAGGCCCATGAGGATGAAGCTGGTGGAGCGGTCGAGCCTCGACATGACCAGTCCCAGCCACCCGAGGGCGACACAGGCGGCGTAGATGAGGCCGACGGTGGCCCGCACGGGGATGCCGACGTGGACGAGGCGGTGGCTGGTGTGGTCCCGGCCGCCCATCATGGGGCTGCGGTGATGGATGAGGCGGGTGACGGTGACCAGCGTGGTGTCGAAAAGAGCAACGCCGAGGATGACCATCGGCACGAGGAAGGTCGTGCGGGTCACTATCCGGGTTCGTAGCTTCAGGGACAGCACGGCGAGGAGAAAGCCCAGGAAGAGGCTGCCGGCGTCGCCCATGTAGATGCGGGCCGGCTGGAAGTTGTGGCGCAGGAACCCGGTGGCGACCCCGGCCAGGGCGATGGCGAGGGTGGCTACGAGGAACTGGCCGTTGAGGTAGGCGACGATGAACAGGAACACCGAGGCGATGGCGGCCACTCCCGCCGACAGCCCGTCCATGTTGTCGAGCAGGTTGAAGGCATTGGTCACGGCGACCACCCACAGGACCGTCACAGCGGCGTCGGCGATGTCGGGACCGAACAGGTGGGCCTCCACGCCGCAGGCCCAAACGCCTAGCCCTGCCGCCACCTGGAGCCCGAGCCGCAAAGTGGGAGAAAGGCCCCGCAGGTCGTCGATCAGGCCCATCAGGGCCAGCGCCACGGCTATGGCGAGGAGTGCAGTGAGCTGCCCCAACCCCGACACCGGGGGCCGGATCAGGGCCAGCGCGACTACGGCCACGGCGAAGGACACCACGATGGCCGCCCCCCCGAGGTAGGGCACGGGAGTGGACTGCGCCTTGATCGCTCCGGGGTGGTCGAGGATCCCCCGCCGTAGGGCCAGGTGCAGGGCGATCGGGGTGAAGAGGAGGGCCAGCGCGACGGAGCCCAGGAAGACAAGCGGGTAGCCCCAGAGGGGCACCTCGTTCATAACGGACCAGTCTGACGGCCAATCCTGAAGATTTGCTTAAGGCAGAGCAGAAGATCCGGAATAGGTCACGTTTCGGCCGAGGCCGAGCACGGCCAGGCAGACAACGACGGGTATGACGGGCGCCCGCTGTCGAAGGGCGGTGCCGGCGTTGCCTTCGAAGACCGACAGCACGGCGAGGATGCCGAGGGCGAAGGCCAGCAGGGCGGACGAAGAACCGAGGAGCGCTCTGAAGCCCTTGTTCCGCGCCCCTCGGGCGGCCAGCACGATGGCCACGATCCATGCCGGAAGCTCCACGACCACGAGCAGCCGGGCGGCGGGCGACAAGGCGTCCCAGGGGAACGGCCCCACTGCGGCGTAAACGGCTCCCCGAGGCACCCCCTTGAGGACGTCACGCTTGTCGCGAACGTCTGGCTCGGCGAAACCGGTGTCTCCTCGGGAGCCTTCCTCTCTGGCGATGGCCACTTGTTCCACGGTGGCGTTGTCAGACAAGAAGCCAATGCCGAAGAGGCCGTGGCCGGTGACCACGAGCAAACTCGATACGGCCAGGAAGAACAGGGCGAGGGGGAGGGCCCGGCGCAGCTGCCTCGACAGGAGGTGGACTACCAGTGGAGCGGCCACGGCGAGGGAAGCCACCACGAAGGCGTACAGCCGCAGTGGTTCCAGGGCGGCCAGGGCCAACACACCGACGGCGATGGCAGCCCACTCGCCCTCGGCAACACGCAGGGCGGCGAGCAGCACGACGAGGACGGCCAGCAGCACGAGGGTGTCCTTGAGGACGAGCACCGACCACAGCACGAGCGACGGCCAGCAGGCCACGGCAAGAGCGGCCACTCGTGCCCGTGCCGGCTCCATGAGCCGGCAGGCGATCTCGTAGACGACCAACGCCACCAGGGAACCGGCCACGATGTTGATCCCCTTGGGCAGCCAGGCGCTCTGCCCGGCCACGTCGAAGACCCGGGCCAGGAAGGCCGAGTAGCCGTGGCCCTCTTCCCACTCGCCAGCGGCCGCTTCGCTCAGGTACGTCCCCTCGTCGGGGAACAGCCACGGTCGGTCGGTGGCGGCCAGGTAGGCGCCGACGACCAGGCCGAGAAGAAGGCGGGCGCCGAGCGCCACCGCCGCCACCTGCGCCCGGTGGCTCCACCGCCCAAGGTGCAGGAAAGGCGGCGTCTAGAGCCGTTCCACGTGGGCGGTGGCGAAGCCAGCTGTCGCGTTCACGGCGTCGAACACCGGTGTCCCCGACTGCAGGATCGTCTCCATGGGCCAGTTCTGGTGGCCCACGAGAACGACGACGATGTCTGCCGCGGGGAGCCCGTCGCTCAGCTCGACGGCCTTGCGGGCCCGTCCACCCACCGTGACGGAGGCGACGTGGGGGTCGGCGTAGCTCACCATGGCCCCGCCCTCCTCGAGCAGCTCCATCACCCGCACGGCACGGGAGTTGCGCACGTCGGACACCCCCGGCTTGAACGATGCTCCCAGGGCGAGGACCCTGGCGCCCCGGAGCGGGTGGCCGGAGCGGTTGAGGAAGTCCTGGACCCGCTTGGTCACGTAGTGGGCCATGCGGAGGTTGGTGTCGGCGGCCAGCTCGATGAACTTGGTCTGGAAGTCGAACTCCCGGGCCCGCCACGACAGGTAGTAGGGATCGACGGGGATGCAATGGCCGCCGGGACCGACGCCCGGATAGAAGGGCTGGAAACCGAACGGCTTTGTGGCCGCTCCGTCGACGACCTCCCATATGTCGAGGCCCATCTCGTGGGAGAGCATGGCCAGCTCCCCGACCATGGCGATGTTCACCGCCCGGTAGGTGTTCTCGAACAGCTTGGTCATCTCCGCCGCCGCGGGGGAAGACAGCACGGTGACCAGGCCCGGTCGTTCCATCACCGCCTCGAGAACCGCCCGAGCCCGCTCCGCGCTCACGGCGGTGACCCCGCCCACCACCTTCGGGGTGTTGCGCACGGTCCAGGTGGCATTGCCGGGGTCGACCCGCTCGGGCGAGAAGGCCAAGTGGAAGTCCACTCCGGCTTTCAGGCCCGCGCTCTCCAGGATGGGCTGGCACACCTCGGTGGTGGTGCCGGGAAAGGTGGTGGACTGGAGCACGATCAGCATGCCCGGGCACAGCACGGCGGCCACGTCGGCGATGGCCGCCCGCACGAAGGAGAGGTCGGGCGTCTTGGCCCGGTCGAAGGGGGTGGGGACGCAGACGAACACGACGTCGGCCTCCCGCAGGTGCTGCGGGTCGGCGGTGGCGTAGAAGCGCTCCGCCTCCAGCACCGCTGCCACCCGCTCGGAGGTGACGTCTTCTATGTGGCTGGCGCCGGCGTTGAGCGACGCGGCGCGCTCGGCGTCGACGTCCGCGCCGATGCATGTGAACCCCGCCTCGGCGTAGGTGATGGCGAGGGGCAGGCCCACGTAACCCAGGCCCACCACGCCGATGGTGAGGTCCTTGGCCGCCAGCCTGGCCTCGAAGCCGGAGCTGTCAGCCATAGGTCTTGTGCCACCATTCGAGGACACGGGTGAGGCCGTCCTCCAGTGCGACCTGGGGCGCCCACCCAAGGATCTCGCCGGCCCTGGTGATGTCGGGCACCCGCCGGCGGGTGTCCTCGTAGCCCGGGCCGTAGTAGCTCTCGTAAGGGGCGAGGCGGATCTCGGAGTTGGAGCCGAGCTGGGCGCGGATCATCTCGGCCAGCTCGAAGATGGAGATCTCCCTGGTCGAGCCCAGGTTGAACACCAGGCCCTCCGCTTCAGGGGTGAAGCCGGCGGCCATGGTGCCTCGCACCGTGTCGTCAACGTAGGTGAAGCAGCGGGTCTGGAGACCGTCGCCGAGGACGAAGAGGGGTTCGCCGGCCAGTGCGGGGCGGATGAAGTTGGCCACCACCGACCCATAGCCCTTGGGGTCCAGGCGAGGGCCGAAGGAGTTGAAGTAGCGGACTATGACCACGGGAAGGCGCCGCTCGGCATAGGCGAAGGCGAGGTGCTCGTCGATGGCCTTGGAGGTGGCGTAGGACCAGCGGTGGACGGTAGTGGGCCCGAGGATGCGGTCGTCGTCCTCGGCCATCGGGACCTTCGACGTCTTGCCGTAGACCTCGGAGGTGGACGCCACGACCGCCTTCTTCCAGTACTTGAAGCAGGCGGACAGCACGTTCTCGGTACCGAGGGTGTTGGTCAAGATCGCCTCGAGGGGGTCCTCGACCACGTGGCGAACCCCCACGGCGGCCGCCAGGTGGAACACCATCTGTGACCGCTCCACCTCCGCCTCCACGAGAGCCGCGTCGAGGATCGACCCGTTCACGAACCGGATCTCGTGGAGGCGGTGCTGGAGGTTGACAGCTCGGCCCGAACGAAGGTTGTCGAGCACGGCAACCTCGTGGCCGGCGTCGCACAGAGCGTCGACCAGGTGGGAGCCGATGTATCCGGCCCCGCCTGTGACCAGCACCCGCATGGACAGCCATAGTAGGCCCGTGGAGTGGTGTCGGGGGCCTTCAGACGGAGCGGTAGCGGTTGTTGAGGAAGGCGCCGAGGATGGCGAGGTTGATGGCGCCCGAGAGCCCGAGGAGCACCCACATCCAGACAGGGATGCGGTCCCTGGTGACCTCCCGGACCTGGATCACCGGGGGCGGCGGGCGAGTGGTCGTCGTCGTGGTGGCGATGGTCGGGGGCACGGTCGTCGACGGAATTGTGGCGACGGTGGTGGCCACGGGGCCTGGGGCTCGCCGGGTGGTCGCGGTGGTGCGGCGGGTCGTGGGGGTGGTGGCCGGCGCCGTCGGAGGTGGTGGGGCGGCGGTCGTCGGGGCCGAGGTGGAGGGCGGAGGTTCCGGGAACGACGGTGGTGGGGGAGGGGGTGGCGGGTCGTCCTGGGCAGCCACTCCGGGGCCGGCCGGTGGAGGAGGTGGCGCTGCGCTGCGCTGCTGTGCCGTCGCCGGGGAGAAGAAGTACGGCGCGGTGGTGAAGGCGAACGTCAGCCAGAGGAGGACGGCGATCAGGCGCGCTGTCGTGTGCTTGCGCCCCCCGACCCACCTCATGCTCGCTACCGTACCGGACACTTGCCACTGAGGAAAAGTGGAGCGGGGGGCGCCTCTCGCGTCCCTGCCGGCACCGGGGAGAGGTTCAGCTCGAACCGCTCCCGCCCGCACAACCCGCCTACGGCCCCGGCCGCCGTGCCCATGTAGCCCTTCGCCCGTGTCTCGAACGCAAACGGCGAGGTCACCGTCACTACGGCGCGGTACCGCCCCTGCTTGTCGGCGGTGGCGGTGATGGGCTCGTCACCCTGTTTGATCAGGACCACCGCGCCGGCGATGGGCTTCTTGGTCTTGGCATCGAGGACGCGGCCGAAGACGAGCGCCTGCTCGTCGGTTAGATCGGGCCCCCCGTCCCCGCCACCCGAGCCACCGTCGCCATCGCCGACGAAGAAGAGAGCGGCCAGCGCCGCCAGCAGGAGCCCACCGACGAGTGCGAACCCGCTACGGCGGCGGCCCCGTCGTTTCACAGGAGCGACATCTAGGCGATGGCCTTCTTGATGTACTCGCGGGTCTTCTCGTCCAGCTGCTTCTCGTCCATGTCGTAGATGCGACGGAGGAGCCGGTGGGTCGCGTCGGCCCGCAGCTCCTCCAGCGGGTGCGCCTCCATGGAGCCGGACGGCTCGTACTCCTTGAAGTCACGGTAGAAGTCCCAGAACTTCTTCTCGCCGAAGGTCTCGACCAGGTACGACACGGCGGCGTTGGCGTAGGCGTAGGCGATGGCATTGGTCAGGTTCGGGGATGGGCTCAGCTCCGCGAACGAGAGCTGTTCGTAGATGCCGAAGAGGCTGCCGAGCTGCCACGAACCCACGCGGCGCTCGTCGGCCAGCAGCATGGCCCCCCCCTCCACCACCCAGCCGGTAGTGGACTCGCGGGTGACCCGGCTGAGGGCGAGATGCCCCAGCTCGTGCTGGAACACCTGAGCCGGCACCAGCTCGTTCTCGAGCTTCTCGACGAGACCCTCTGGCATCACCAACTCGTCGCCGCCCTCGTCGCGCCCGGCGCTGCCGCCCAGCTCGCTGCCGTGATCCGTTCCGAGGTCGGCCTTCCGGTCGGGGTTCTGCAGGACGGCCGCCAGGTTTACGACCATCTGGCGCGCCTCGGCGCGTGTGGGATGGCCTGCGCTGCTGCGGAACACGTAGGACACCTGCGCCAGCGAGCTCCCCGCGCCGTCGCCGGCCATGTCCCTGTACTCCGCCTGATCCCGGGCCAGTAGAAGCAGGTGTATCTGCTCGGGCTGCAGCGTCAGCCCTTCCAGCAGCTTGACCCGCGCCGTCTCCGCCAGCTTCAAGCTCTCGTCCACCCGGGTCGTTCCCGGCCGGTGAAGAGCCAAAAAGTGCGCCGACTTGGCTACCGTCACGGGCCCCCGGGCCCAGATGGGAAGGGGCGTCTTGCTGTCGTCGTGCCTAGAGCTGGTGACCATCCACGCGCCGTCCCGCAGCTCCAGCTCGTAGAGGAGGCGGAAGCGGAACAGGTTGTCCTCGGGCAGGTCCTTGTAGCGGTAGATGAAATCGAGCCTCGCCGCGGTCACCGCGGTGCCGGCGTCGTTGAAATCCGCCTCGTCCATGAGCAGGCTCACGTCGGCCAGAGGCACGGCCGTGGAACCCCTGGCGATGGGCTCCTCCACCGCTCGGGCTTCGGGCGTCATCGGGGCCAGATAGGCCTCCGCGTCGCCGGCGACCAGGGCCTTGGCCCGCTGGCGGAGCATGGCGTCGACCGCCTGTCGAGGCCCCGGCTCCCCCCCGGCCTCGTCGACGGGGCCGCCCGTGGTCTTGGCGCAGGCGCCGGCGAGCCAAGCCAGGCCCACGACGGCAGCGCACAGCAGTCTCGCCGATCGATTCAGGCTCCCCCCTCTGCCCCTTCTCACGCAGGCGATGGTACCGGTCAGGGCTTCAGCCTTGGCGTCCGGGGCACGACGAGCCTCACCGCCGGCGGCTGGTGACCACACCGACGAGGCCGATGAGCAGAGCCAGGGCGAGCACCGCGGCGGCGGCATAGGCGATCGGCGATCTCTTCTGTCCCGGGCCGTCGTCCGGGGCCCCTGCGTCCTCGGCCGGTGGTCGGGTGTCGTCGGGTGGAGCAGGGGGACGGGTGTTCACGAAGGAGCGCTTGTCGAGGATGCCGGTGCCCTTGACGAAGACCCAGCCGTCGTAGATGGCAGGGCGGTAGGTGAACGTGCCGGTCGAGAAGAACAGGGGGATCACGGGAAGATCGCCGGCCAGGACCCGCAGCGCCTCGCCGGTCGCCGCCCGCCGGGCGACGGGGTCGACGGTGCTGGCGATGCGCTGCGTCAGGTCGTCGAAAGAGGGGTTGCGGTAGCCGGGGTAGTTGAAGGTGGCGTCCCCGGGGGCCGACCCGAAGAGCCGGCGCAGGAAGTCCGGGTCGTACGAAGCCAATGGTGGCGATGTCCAGATGGCCACTCCGAAGCTCGGTTGACCGCCCTCCTCGCCCACGGCGCGGGACAGTTCGTCACGGGGAACCCCTCGGGAGGTGGCCTTGGCTCCGGCCCGCTCCAGCGCCAGCGCCACCTGGCGCCCCGCTTCGAGCTTCACGGGGTCGTTGTCGGCGGCCAGAACCTCGATCGGAGGCAGGCCGAGATTGGCCATCTCCGTGCGGGCGGCGGCGACCTCCTTGGTCTTGTGGAGGACGGTCTTCGACGCCCAGGGCGACGCCGGGTGGAGGTACCCGCGATCGGCGGCCACGGCCGTGCCGACGGCCCGGCTCACCCGCCGCAGATCCAGGGCACCGCTGATCGCTCGGCGCACCTCCGGCCGGTCGAACGGCGCCTGGCGAAGGTTGAACATGAGAACGGTCCCGAGGTAGGCGGGGCCCTCGCGGACCTTCGTGCCGAGACCCTCGACGCGGGCGGCGGCGTCCTCGGGGAGGCTCACCGGGATCATGTCCACCCGGCGTCGCTCTAGGGCCTGAAGGGTGCCGTTGGCGTCGCCGATGATCGGCACCTCGAGCATCGACACGGACGGAGGCCCGCGGAAGTACGTCGTGTTGGCTTCGAAGCGGTAGCTCTCGCCGGGCCGGTGGTCGACCAGGCGGAACGGCCCGCTGCCCACCGGCAGCCCCTCGGGCGCGAGGCGGCTGCGCGGGAGGTTCTGCCACAGGTGGGCGGGCAGGATCGGCACGTCGCTGAGCGGCTGGTCGAGGAACCCGGGGGAAGGATGCCGCAGGGTGATGACCACCGTGGCCGGGTTGGTGACGACGACCTTCTCCACCGCCCGGAGCTCGGGGGTGAAGCGGGGATGGGGATGCTCGGCCACGAAGTCGAAGGTGAAGGCGACGTCGGCCGCCGTGACGGGTCTCCCGTCGTGCCACCGAGCGCCGTCGTTGAGCCGGATCGTCAGCTGGCGACCATCTGCGCTGGTCTCCACGGCGGTGGCGAGCCACGGCTGAGGTACGCCTTCCTCATCACGCCACAGCAGGGTGTCGTAGACGAGGGTGACGAGGGAGTAGCCCAGCTCGAAGGTGTAGGGCGTGAGCGTCCCGTCCTCCTGAGGGAACGGCAGGCGGACCACGGGCACAGGGGCGGTCGGGGTTTCCTGTGACCGGGCACCGGCCACCTCGACGGGGGAAGCCGCCAGCACCAGGACCACAACGCTGGCGATAGCCATTCCAGCATTACTGGCGTTTGAACGTGCACCACGGGTGGTCCTGCGGGTCCTGCGATCACCCACCTTTGGTACCCTGCTGCAATCCCACCAGGAGCAGGATAGATGGCCAAGAAGCCGCCGCCGAAGAAGGCGCCGCCCAAGCGCAAGTACAAGAAGGCGAAGAAGAGCAGGCTCGGCCTTTGGACCGGATTCGGTCTGCTCCTCCTCATCGGCGCCTACCTGGGCGTGTTGGCACAGTCGCAGCCCAACGTCGGGGGCCGGGAGCTTCGGGTCGACACCTTCGTCGACCTCGCTGAGCGCGGCCGGCTGGAGAACGCCAGGATCCTCGACGTCGACTCCTTCGTGGTCGGCACCTACGAGGTCGACGGCAGGAAGATCGCCTACAACGCCCCGTACCTGAAGGAGACCCGCCAGCGCCTGCTCGATGTGCTGCTGGAGAACCGGGTCCCCACGACCATCGACCAGCAGAACGGCAAGCGCACCGCGCAGCTGGCCAGCGTGCTCCTGCCGGCCCTGATCATCGCCGTGCTCTTCGTCTACATGATCATCTCCTACCGCCGGGGCACCGGGCTGTTCGGGATGAAGAGCGGCGCCCGCAAGACAGAGGCGGGCGGCCCCTCCGACGTCACCTTCGCCGACGTCGCCGGCCAGGACGCCGCCGTCACCGAGCTCAAGGAGATCCGCGACTTCCTGTCCGACACCGAGCGGTTCGCCGGCCTCGGTGCGGTCGTGCCCAAGGGCGTGCTGCTCTACGGCCCCCCCGGCTGCGGCAAGACGCTTCTGGCCAGGGCCGTGGCCGGCGAGGCGGGCGCCAACTTCTATTCCATCTCCGGTTCGGACTTCGTGGAGATCTACGTCGGCGTGGGTGCAGCTCGGGTACGCGACCTGTTCCGCGAGGCGAGGGAGAACGCCCCGGCGATCATCTTCATCGACGAGCTGGACTCGGTAGGCCGGCGCCGGGGAGGCGGGGGCGTCGCCGCCAGCGGTTCCGGCCAGGAGCAGGAGCAGGCGCTCAACCAGATCCTCGCCGAGATGGACGGGTTCTCGCCTCTCGAGGGCATCATCGTGATGGGCGCCACCAACCGGCCCGACATCCTCGACCCTGCGCTCCTCCGGCCCGGCCGTTTCGACCGCACCATCGGCCTCGAGCGACCCGACGAGGAGGGTCGCCTGGCCGTGCTCCAGGTGCACGCCCGCAACAAGCCGATGGATCCCGCTGCCGACCTCAGGCGCGTAGCCAACAAGGCCATTGGCCTCTCGGGCGCGGACCTGGCCAGCGTGATGAACGAGGGTGCTCTCCTGGCCGCCCGGGCCGGCAGGGCATCGATCACCCAGGTCGAGCTGAACGCGGCCCTGGCCCGTATCATCGAGGCGCCTGAGCGCCAGCGCCGCCTCTCCATGCGTGACCGCAGCTTCGGGCGCTCCACGGGCGGCGGTGGCGAGGACCGGGTCACCTTCGCCGATGTAGCCGGCCTCGACGAGGCCATGGAGGAGCTGGCCGAGGTTCGCCACTACCTGGCCGAGCCCGAGCGCTTCGTGAAGATGGGCGCCCGCCCCCCGCGCGGCTTCCTCCTCGTCGGCCCCCCCGGCTGCGGGAAGACGCTCCTGGCCAAAGCCGTCGCCGTGGAGGCCAACGCCGCCTTCTTCGCGGTGGCCGCCACCGAGTTCGTCGAGGTGTTCGTCGGCGAGGGCGCAGGCCGGGTGCGGGACCTGTTCGCCGAGGCCAAGGCGGCGGCCCCGGCCATCGTCTTCCTCGACGAGATCGACGCCATCGGCGCCCGCAGGGGTGCCTCGGCCGACGGCGGGCGCGAGCGCGAGCAGACCCTCAACCAGATCCTGGTCGAGCTCGACGGCTTCGACGCCCGTTCTGGCGTCACCATCATGGCCGCCAGCAACCGGCCGGAGATCCTCGACGAGGCCCTCGTCCGCCCCGGCCGCTTCGACCGCACCGTCGTCATAAGCCTGCCCGACCGCGGTTCCCGGAGGAAGATCCTGGACGTGCATGCCAAGGGGAAGCTCCTCGGCGCCGACGTCGACCTCGACTTCCTGGCCCGGATCACCCAGAGCTTCTCCGGGGCAGACCTGGCCAACGTGATGAACGAGGGCGCTCTGCTCGCCGCCCGGGCCAACCTCGACTACGTCCCCATGAGGCTGCTGGAAGAGGCAGTCGAGCGGGTGGGCGTCGGCATCGCCCGGAACCAGCAGCTGACCGACGAGGACCGGGCCATGGTCGCCTACCACGAGGTGGGCCATGCCCTGGTCGGCCGGGCTCTCCCCGGCGCGCCCACCCCCCACAAGCTGTCCATCGTGTCGCGGGGGCGGTCGCTCGGGGCGACGCGTACCGTCGACGAGGTCGGCCGGGCCGTTCACTCCCGCACCGCCTTGCTGGACCAGATGGCGGGCATGCTCGGGGGCCGTGCCGCCGAAGAGCTTGTGTTCGGTGAACCGGGCTCCGGCGCCGCCGACGATCTTCAGCGGGTGGGGCAGCTGGCCCGGATGATGGTGTGCGAGCTCGGTATGAGCAGCGTGCTCGGCCCGCTCTCCTACAACGGGAACGGCAATGCCCACCAGTACTCCGACGACGTGAGCCGCACCATCGACGTCGAGGTCCGGGGGCTGGTGGACGAGGCCTACGGGCGGGCCCACGCCGTGCTGGCCGGCTCCAGGGACGTTCTCGATCGGGCAGCTACAACGCTGCTCGACCAGGAGACCCTGACGGCCGAGGAGCTCGACGACATCGCGGGGCCCGTGAGGCCCCTGCCCCGCCAGCGGGCCCGGGCGGCCGCCCCCTCGCCGGCCCGCCGGCCCAGCCGGGCCGCCACACGGACCTAGGGATCACCCCGGGCATTCCGGGCACGTCCAACCGCCGGCGGTGGGCTCGGCGCAGGTCACGCAGATGGGCCGGCCACACAGGTGGCAGGTGAGGGCGGTGGAGGTCGTGGGGTGGCGGTAGCAGGTGTGGCGTTCCAGCTCCCCGGGCGCGAGCCGCGCCCGGAGGGGCTCGAAGGCCGGCAGCTGCCGAACCTTCTCGAAATCCGCTTCGGCGTCCAGCTCGGCCAGATCGCGGTAGCCGATGTCGACGGCCCGGTGCAGCCAGACGAGGGCCTCCTCCCGCCGTCCCGCTCTTGCCCAGCTGCAGGCCACGTTGTAGGCCAGCATCGGGTGCGGGTCGTAGTCGAAGCTCCGCTCACCCACACGGGCGGCGTCGTCGTACCGGCGAGCCTGGAACAGAGCCTGTCCCACCACTGAAGCCACGCTGTTGCCGGCCCGCTCGCCCAGCGGCCCGTGCACGACGGCCAGAGCGTCGTCGAGGCGCCCGTCCTCGATGAGGGCGCGCACGACGCGGGTGCCGGTTCCCCCGGCCGGCCTCTCCTCGAAGGCCTGGCGTAGCAGCTCGATGGCCGCTCGGCTGTCCCTGGTCGCGGCCACGGCGCTGGGGTGCAGCACCGGCTGCTCTGGGTCCGGCGTCACCGTAGCCAGGATCTCGGCCGCGGGCTCGATCTTGCCTTCCAGCAGGAGCGTCCAGGCCAGGAGCTCAGAGGCCGCCACCCTGGCCTCGGGCACCTGGGACCAGGTGAGCACCTCCCGGGCCCGGTTCGACGCCGCCAGGAGCGATCGCTGGGCCAGCGCATCCTGACCCTCCTCCAACCACGCGTCGAGCTCCCGCTGGCGTGGCGGTCGGATGATGTGTTTCAGATCCTGGACGTTGGCGTAGACGAACCATGCGAGCAGCAGTGCGGCGAGGATGTTGGAGGTCATGAGGGCCACCGCCCCGAGGGCGCCGCCGATGCCGATGGACACGAAGCGAGCGGTTCGCTCACCTCGCCCGCCGGTGGCCATGTTGAGCAGCGACTTCATGATCCGTCCCCCGTCGAGGGGGAGGATCGGGATCAGGTTGAGCAGCGCCCATCCCAGGTTGACCCACACGATGTCGCCCAGCGCCGACTCCGTCAGCGTTCCGCCGGTGCTGCCGAACAGCCCGCCCTCGGGGCGGGCGAAGACCAGCACGGAGCCACCGGCCAGGATGCCGGCCACGGGGCCGGACAGGCTCACGACGAGGTCGCGCCCGGCCGGCAGGGGGCGGTCGGTGTCGGGCACGGTCAGGCCCCCCATACCGTGCAGCAGGATGCTGCTGTCGTAGCCGAAGACGCGGAAGGCCACGGCGTGGCCCAGCTCGTGCCACAGCACCGACACCAGCGCCACCACCACGAATATGGCGATGGAGGCCACGTTCGTGTGGCGCAGGCCGAGGAAAACGGCCAGCACGAGGAAGATCGGGTCGATCCGCACGGGTATCGGCCCCAGACGGAGCTCCATCACGTTGCCCACGAGATCGAGGTTACGGTCGGCCCTGCCACTGGGACCGGTGGCCGTCCAATGGTCCACCTCCCGCGCCCATAGGGTACGGTCACCGACTGATGACGGAGCCGGACGCCGACGTTCCTTCGCCTGGGCCCCGGCGGCGACGGGCGGGCGGGTTCCGCAGCTTCCTCGGTCTGGCCCTGATCGCATTGGGCGCAGGATCGGTGTTGATCGCCGGCTCCCTCGAGGAGGCGACGGCGCAGGTGGTGGGCCGCAACGTGCCCATCTCAGCCGAGGCCACCGACCTGCGGATCATCGACGCCAACAACTCGCCCGCGGTGGTCCGCAGCCCCACCGACGCCACCCAGCTGGCGGTGGTGAACCGGGTGGACACCCCCCGCTTCTCGTGCGCCATGCACGTGTCCGCCGATGCGGGGGCGACGTGGGCACCGGTGGAAATCCCCTTCCCGGAGGGCGAGGAGCTCCCGGCCCGTTGCTTCGCTCCCGATGCCGCCTACGGCGCCGACGGCACGCTCTACGTCTCCTTCGTCACCCTCATCGGCCTCGGCAACACCCCGAATGCGGCGTGGGTGGCGAAGGCCGCACCGGGCGAGCGGGGGCTGTCAACGCCCGTGCGCAGCCTTGGCCCGCTGGCCTTCCAGGTGCGCGTGGCCACCGACCCCGACGAGGCCCGCCGGCTCTGGCTCTCCTACGTCAACGTCGAGGAGACGGCCACCCTGGGGATAGCCGCGCCCGGCAACCCGGTGCAGGTGATCCGCTCCGACGACGGCGGCGCCACCTGGGGCGAGCCGGTGCAGGTGAGCGTGCCGGCGCGCCAGCGGGTGATCACCCCGTCCATCGCCTCGGGCCCCGGCGGGAGGCTCTACGCCCTCTACCTCGACCTCGAGGACGACACCCTCGACTACTCGGGCGCCCACCAGGGGCGGGGCGGCGACCCGTACCCCGGCACCTGGTCGCTGGTCGTAGCCCGGTCGGGTGACGGCGGCCGGACCTGGCGCGAGACGGTGGTGGACGACGGCGTGGTTCCCACCGAGCGGATCATCGTGCTGTTCCCGCCGTCGCCGTCCCTTGCCATCGATGCCGACGGTGAGAAGGTCTATGTCGGCTTCACCGACGGGCGCGACGGCGACCCTGACGTACGGGTGTGGGCGTCGGACGACGGGGGAGCCCGCTTCGGCCCCGGCCGGCGGGTGAACGACACACCGGTCGGCGACGACAGGTCCCAGTACCTGCCGAGGCTGGCGGTGGCGCCCAACGGGCGGGTGGACGTCGTCTACTACGACCGGCGGGCGGACCCGGAGAACGTCATGAACCACGTCTCGCTCCAGTGGTCCACCGACGACGGCCGGAGCTGGCGCCCCCGGTTGCGCCTGAGCGACCGGCCCTTCGACTCGCGGATCGGCTTCGGGAGCGAGCGCCAGCTCCCCGACCTGGGCAGCCGCCTGGGCCTGGTCTCCACGGAGCAACGGGCGCTCGCCGTCTGGACCGACACCCGCGCCGGCACCGAGGCCTCCAACAAGCAGGACCTGGCCCGAGCCGTCGCCGCCTTCACCGAGGGGTCCGACCTGCGCAGCCCGTTGCAGGTAGGCGGGGCGGTGGCCGCTGCGCTGGGCGCGCTGTTGCTCCTGTCGGGGCTGCTTGCCCGCCGGCGGGACCGGCCGAACCATGCCGGAGATTGATCAGGTCGACGACCCTCGTGGGGATGGCTTGTAACCGCCGCTGTCGTGCTGTACTTTGTAACCTGTAGCGTCATAAAGACCGGCCGACAGGGTGGCGACAGGGCAGATGAGCACCAGCACAGCAGCGGTCGGGGCATCTCCCGACGGACCCGGCGGCCAGGGTACCGACGACCTGGCCGGCTCAGGATCGCTCCTCGAGAGCCTGCTCGGTGACTTCGAGGCCTTCGGGCTGAGCGGCTACGAGGCCAAGGTCCTGTTGGCGCTGCTCCAGCTCGGTGCTGCCCCGGCCAGCGAGGTGGCACGAGTGGCCGGCTTGGGCAGGACCAACGTGTACCCGACGATCGACACCCTCCAGAGCAAGGGCCTTGCCGAACCGGTGGCCGGGAAGGCGGGCGTCTGGGCCGTGCCGAGCCGGGACGCGACCGTCGAGCGGCTCATCGGCCGTGAGGAGCAGCGCCTTCGTCAGCTCAGGGAGCGGGGAGCTCGTGCCCAGCAGAAGCTCGAGCTGCTGGGCCCGGCTCGGGCCGCCGTTCCCGTGCCTTACGTGCACACCATTCGGGGCGCCGAGGACACCTGGGCCTGCTGGCAGCGGCTCATGGCCTCTACCCGATCGGAGCTGCTGGTGTTCAACCGGCCGCCGTACGCCTCACCGCCCGAAAACCCCAACCCGGCCGTGCTCGAAACACTGGCGAGGGGGGTGCAGGCCCGGGCCCTCTACCAGCGTGCTCAGTTGGTTCACCCGGACGCGGAGCCGTTCCGTGTCGTCCATGGGAGATACCACTCGGCCGGGGTGGAGGCCCGGGTGGTCGACGACCTCCCGTTGAAGCTCGCCATCGGCGATCGCTCGATGGTCCTGCTGGCGATGACCGACCCGGTGGCGCCCGAGATCGGCTTTCCGACGAACCTGCTGATCGAGCACCCCGGCTTCGCGGCTTTCGCGACGGCCGCCTTCGAGGACTACTGGTCCAACGCGGTGCCATACGAGCAGGTCGTGCCACCCGAGCCAGAGGAGGCCATGAAGTGACTTCGGCGCCGTTACGGTGGAAACCCCGTCTACCACAAGTTCTTCACGAAATCTTCAGGTTCAGGTGCCAGAATAGGCGTACATGTACAGCAGGGACAGCCGCTTCGTAGTGGCCCGGGAAACCAACACAAGGAGAATGCTGGGATGAACCGAGGAAAAGTGCAGCGGAGGGCCCTTGGCGTAGCCGTCGGCATCGCCGGTGGCATCATGGGCATAGCCGGCCTGGCTTGGGCGTGTACGCCCCAGGCCACCACCCAGAGCATCACCCCCGGAGCGGCGCCGCCAGGGGCCGAGGTGACGCTGACCTCCGAGAACGGGTATCCCAGCGCTGCCCCGGTCGAGATCCGGTGGAACAGTTCGGAGGGCCCGCTCCTCGCCACTGCCGCAGGCAGCGGAAGTTTCTCGGTCCGCTTCACGGTCCCAGACGTTCATCCCGACATCTACTACGTGGTGGGCGTGCAGCGTTCGGGCGGCGTCATCACCCATAAGGCCGTCGTGTCCTTCGAGGTCACTCCTGCTACGTCCACCGCTTCGGGCCCGGCCCGCAGCGGCACCGGCCCCACCGGTGCCGGCCAGGGCGGGTCCACCTCATCTCAGGCGGCCGGCGGCTCCGGTACCGCCGGCTCGCGCACCGAGGAACAGGCTGCCACAGCCACACCCGGCACCGGCCCGGCCTTCCCGGCCGAGACGGGTGCCAGCGCCACCCCGTCCCCGTCCCCGTCCCCGGCCGCGACCGCCGAGACGGCTGCCAACTCGGCGAGAAACGCCACGGCCAGTGCTAAGGCAACCAGCCCTGCTGCTGGCCCGGCGACCTCTGCCGCCACCACGACGGGGCAGGGCGTCACCGCACCGGCGGACGACCGTGAACGCGCTCCTGGTGGCGCCGAGGCCGCGGTCTCCCCGTCCGCCAACAGCGTGTCCGGTGACCTGTGGGCAGGGTTCTCCGGCGGTGCGGCCGACAGGGCCAGCCTGGCCCCCGATCAGCCTGACCACTCCTCCGGCACGAGCCCCGTCGCCGTCGGTGCCGCTCTCATGTCCGGTGGCCTCGTGATGCTGTTCGCCGGGTTCATGGTTGCCGAGGCACGCCGTCGCCGGGTGGGCGTCGCTGCGTCGTCAGGAGGCGGCGGCCCCCGCAGGTAATCCAGAGCGGGAGCAGAACACGCTTCTTCAGCCGGGCAGATCACTGTGGTGGTCGCTCCGGCGGCGAAGCGGCGGTAGGGCTGTAACTCACCATCTCTTCGTACTCGCTCGGGGGCCGGCCGGCTGCCCGAGAAGCCACCACCACTACCAGGGCCGGTAAATGAAGCAGGGACGAACAAGGATGATGGCGGACGCTGCGGCGGCAGGAGGGCGGATTTTCTCTCGGCACCTCCCAGCGCTCAGGACCGGCCCTCGGCGCAACGTGGCGCTCGCCCTCGTGGCTCTGGTCGTGGCGAGCGGGCTCGACTCCGTCCGCGGGGCCGGTGCGGCAGCTGACGCCGCGGGGGCGTGGGTGGCGACGTCGTCCATGGACGTGGACCGCGGCGGGCATACGGCGACGCTTCTCCTCGATGGCCGCGTGCTGGTCACTGGCGGGGTCACCCAGCCCGAGGGAGTCACCCGCACCGCCGAGGTCTACGACCCGGCGACCGGAAGTTGGTCGCCTACCGGGTCGATGCAGTCGGTCAGAGCCGGCCACACGGCCACCCTTCTGGACGACGGCAATGTGTTGGTCACCGGCGGCGAGACCGTCATCACCGGCGGCGGGGGCCTGGCCACGGCTGAGGTATACGACCCGGCAGCCGGCACTTGGCGGGCCACAGGCTCGATGAGTGTGGTGCGGGTCGGGCACTCAGCGACCTTGCTCCCTGGCGGCAAGGTTCTGGTCGTGGGCGGGGCCAATAGCAGTAGTACCAGTGCTACTGCTATTGCGACGACGGAGTTGTACGATCCAGCCGCCACCACGAACAACGTGCAGGGCCAGTGGGCGGCGGGGCCGCCGATGCGGTTCCCTCGCTCGGCCCATACCGCGACCCGACTGTCCACTGGAAATGTCCTTGTCGCCGGCGGGAGCGGTGGTGCCGATATCCCTCTGCTTGGGCAGGAAGGAACGAGTGGGTCCACCACCCTGGAGGTTTACGAGCCAAAAAGTGGTGACATCGGGTCGTGGGGGGCGCTCGGATCTCTCACCACCTCCCGGGTGCGAGGCCACGCCGCCACACTCCTCCCTGGGGGTGACAAGGTCCTGCTCTCCGGCGGGATCACCAGCGATACCCAATCCCAGGCAAATACGACCGGTAGCGCGGAGGTGTACGAGGCCGCCACTGGCCGCACCACCCAGACCAGCTCCATGTCCGGCCCTCGGCTCCGCCACACTGCCACGCTCATGGCCGACGGCAAAGTGCTTGTGGCCGGTGGGTACGGTGGTGACGACACGGATTCCTCTTTCCAGCTCAGCCTGGCCGAGATCTTCGACCCCGGAGCGCCCGGGACTGGTGATGCGGGGCAAGCGGTCACTGGAGCGTGGTCGACAACCGGCTCGATGATCAAGGGCCGCAGCGACCATACCGCCACACTGCTCGATGGAGGGACGTGCGACGTTGGCTCTCCGCCCGCGCACTGCGGGCTGGTCCTTGCCACCGGCGGTGACGGTGCGGTCAGGCCTTTTGCATGTGACGTTCAAGCGACTGCTACCCCGACCTGTGCCAGGCCGACGGGCAGGACGGCCGAGTTCTTCGATCCCGAGCCGACGCGACGGCCTCCGTCGGTTACGGGCGTCGAGCCCGCCGACGGCCCGACCCACGGCGGCACCACGGTGCTGATCAGGGGGGTCGGACTGGCCGGTGCCACCGGGGTCCGGTTCGGAGATGTCGCCGCCTCCCACTTCGAGGTAGTGACCAGCACCCGCTTGAAAGCCACCAGCCCGCCCCACCCGGTGGGGCCTGTGTCGGTCACCGTCACCACGCCCGTCGCCGTCTCCGGGAGCAGTGACAATAGCCGCTTCACCTACCGGTTGGCGGCCTCATCGCGCGACCGGACCACAGTTACAGGGGTCAGCCCGGCCGGCGGCACCAGTGCCGGAGGGACCCGGGTCACCGTGACCGGCACCGGCTTCTTTCCCGCCGCCAAAGTTGAGTTCGGCGGCACGCCCGCCTCGGAGGTCACAGTGGCCTCCGACACCGAGATCGTCGCCCTGAGCCCTCCTCACGCCGCCGGCACCGTTCCCCTGACCGTGGCCAGCCCACAGGGGAGCGCCAGCGGTGAGTTCACCTACGGCACCGGCGCGTGGACACCAACCGGGCCGCTCACCGGGTGCCAGCCGGCCTCGGCCTCGTGCGCCGCCCGCACGGGTCACACCGCCACGTTGCTCCCGGGAGGCAAGGTTCTGGTAGCCGGGGGTACGGCGGGAGGCGGAGCCCCTATGGCATCGGCAGAGTTGTACGACCCCGCCTCGGGCACATGGGCGCCGACCGGTGGCCTCGCTAATGCGCGTTGGGGCCACACGGCGACCCTCCTCCCCGACGGCAAGGTGCTCGTCGTCGGGGGCTTCAGCCTTCTTCAGACATCGGCCGGTCAGGCGCCCTTCCCCCTCCCTTCGACGGAGCTCTACGATGCCGACACTGGCATCTGGGCCCCTAGCGACTCCCTGCTCACGCCGCGTGGTTTCCACACAGCAACTCTCCTCGGAGACGCTGTCCTGGTAGCCGGTGGGAGTGACAGGAGCGACAGGACGGTTTCCAGCTCCGGTATCGGGGACTCCACGTCAGCAGAGCTGTATGACCTCACGTCAAGGCTGTGGGTACCCACAGGAGACTTAGCCGTTGGCCGTTGGCAGCATTCAGCGACGCTGCTCCGAGACGGCAGGGTCCTGGCCGCTGGAGGCTGGCATGATCAGGACCGGGGCGACACGGGTTTCTATGCCAACGCTGAGGCATCCTCAGAGATCTACGACCCAATGCGCAAGGACCCGTTCACCGGTCTGCCCGGAGCCTGGTCCCCGGTCCCGGTGGCCATGCACGAGGCCCGAGCTGGCCACACCGCCACACTTCTGACCGATGGCGACGTGCTCGTCGCCGGAGGAGACGTCTACCCGAAGCCCGCAGACTCGGCCGAGATCTTCCGGCCGGTATCCGCTACATGGGTGCCAGCACCCCCGATGCCGAGCGCCCGGCGGGGCCATACTGCAACCCTGCTCCCCAGCGGCCTGGTTCTCGCCACGCCTGATGCTGTCTACGACCCTGCCGCGGGGGCCTGGCGCAACGTGGGCACCATGGAGACGCCCCGCACCGGTCACACCGCCACCCTGATTGGTGACACCGCCTGCGGCCCCAACTGCGGGCGGGTCCTTGCCGTCGGCGGGTGCTGTGGCGAGGGAGACAATACCCCTTTGGCGTCCAGCGAGTTGTACTCACCCGCCCCCCGGGTAACCGAAATCGCTCCCCGCTTCGGGCCGCGAGCCGGGGGCACGACCGTTGTCATCACCGGCACGGGGCTCGGCACGCCCAGCTCTATCACGTTCGGAGATGTGGAGTCGCCCACTGTGACTGCGGAGTCGGCCACACGGATCACCGCTGTGAGCCCGCCCCATGCCGCGGGTTCGGTGCCCGTGGTGGTCACAACAGGAGGCGGGAGTTCGGGCACGGTCAGCGCCCCCTTGTTCACGTATGCCGATGCGTCGCCACCGTCGGCCGTCGAGGACCTAGTGGCCCGGGCGCTCTCCGAGTCGGAGATCGAATTGACCTTCCCGGCACCCGCCTCGGACGGTAACTCCCCCCCGCCGGCACAGCGGTACGTGGTCAAGCAGGCGGCGGCACCGATAGTCGACGACGACACGTTCTACGCCGCTACCAGCTTGTGCGGCGGCGAGTGCGGATTCCTGCCGATCGGCGTCGGCGAGGGCCTCTCCCTTCGGGTCGGGGGCCTCGCCCCGAATACCGCTTACCACTACGCGGTACGGCCACTCGGCGAAGACGGTGACCTCGGCCCGCTGTCCCGCTCCGCTTCTGCCACCACGATCAGCTCCGTGCCGAACACAGCGTGTGCCGCCCTGCCGGCCGTGACTGCCGGCAAGATCGCCTATCCGGCCGGTTATTCGCTGGTCGGCCTTCCCCCCGGCACCATGGTGGGCTCGCGTTCGCCGCTCTACGGCTGGTGGGACCAGGGCGGCGGGGGCGCCTACCAGGCTCTCGATCCCTCGGCCCCGGCCGTGGCGGGGCGTGGCTACTGGGCCTGGGCCCCGTGCCCACGTCTGGTGGAGCTGGCCGCCGGCGCCGACGCGACTGCCGCGCCCCTGGGCGCCTACCGCGCCTCGCTGGTGGGCAACCCGTCGGCCACGTCCCCGGCCACCGTCTCCGGGCACGACTTCGTGGCTCGCTGGGATCCGGGCCTCAACGCGGGAGCCGGCGGCTACCGCATGTCCGGGCTTGGCCAGCCGGAGGTCCTCGCCGTCGGCGAGGGCGCCTGGGCCTTCAGCTACCGCCCCACCACCGTCATCGTGACCACACCATGAGCCGGCACGTGACCGCCTCAGGTGCCGCCGAGACCCGTCGGGTGATCGTCCGCCGGCGGGTCGGTTGCATCCTCGCCGCCGTGGCCGCGGTGGCCGCCACCGTCGCCGTGAACGTGCCGGTCCGCGGCACCACACCCGGGCCTACACAACCGGGAATCTGGAAGACGACCGAGTCCCTTGACCTTCCGCGTCCTGGCCACACGGCCACAGTGCTCACTGGAGATGCGTGGTCCTGCCCCATCTACTGCGGCCGCCTTTTGATGGCTGGTGGGTCCGACGCCAGCGGACAGCCCTCGTCGGGCGGCTCGCTGTTCGATCCAGCTACGGGGACCTGGTCAGGGTTCAGCGTCCCCGGGGCCACCCGTGAGGGGCGGAGCAACCACACCGCTACCAGGATCGCCGACGGAGCGCTGCTCCTCGCCGGCGGGAATGCCGCGGTGTTCATGGCCGGCGAGGACAGCGCCTCGTCGGCCCCTACGGCCACTGCCGAAATCCTCCGCATCAACCAATCTGGCAACCCGAGCAGCACGAAGACGGGCAGCCTCAACGAAGCCCGTGCCGGCCACACCGCCACCTTGCTGCCCGACGGGAAGGTTCTCGTCGTCGGGGGAATCTCCGCGGCCGGTACCCCCCTCGCCTCGGCGGAGATCTTCGATCCCGCCGCGCCTGGGGTGACGCAGGAACTGCCAGTGGACCCTGGGGGCGGTTTCGGTGTCGTCGAAGTTGTCCCGCAAGGCAAATGGACGGTTACCAGTTCACCCATGGCATCGGCCCGCAGCGGGCACACCGCGACGCTCATCCCGACCGCCGGCACCGCCGGCAAGGTCCTGATCGTGGGCGGTGATGCCGCCGGTTCGGCGGAGGTGTTCGACGTCGCTACGTCGGCTTGGAGCACCGCCGGGTCCCTGAGCCCCGCTCGCACCGCCGTGTCGGCGACCCTCCTCGATGACGGCAGCGTGCTGGTGGCCGGGGGTCGAACCGACAGCGGGCCTGTAGGCGTAGCTGAGACCTACAACCCGGCGAGCGGCCTCTGGAGCACGGTGGACAGCCTCGAAACGGCACGGGCTGACCACCTGGCCGTTGCTCTGGCCGATGGGCGGGTGTTGGTGGCCGGTGGTGGTCCTGCGGGCTCGCCCCTTGCCTCGGTTGAGGTGTATGCCCCAGCGTCAAGCACGTGGTCAGAGGCCCGCCCCATGATCACGGCAAGGCGGCTAGGCGATTCGAGCCTCACCTTGCTCCCCGACGGCACGTTCCTCGCGGCCGGCGCGCTCGGTAGAACGGAGATCTACGACCCGGGAGCGCCAGCGGTTGGCCACTGGAGTGGTACGGGCTACCTTTCGGAGCCACGACTGGGATACAGCGCAACCGTCCTCGCCGACGGAAAGCTTTTGGTCGCCGGCGGCGCCACTCCTTCCTCCTCCAAACAAGGCCTGGCGACAAGATCGGCCGAAGTTTACGACCCGGACAGGGGGACATGGGTAAGTACGAGCGGGCCGATGACGCTGCCCCGGATCGACCATACCGCCACGTTGCTCTCCGGGCCGGCCTGCGCAGGTTCGTCGCCGCCCGGCTACTGCGGCAAGGTTCTCGTTACCGGTGGCGCCCCCGCTTCCGACCCCGCCTGGACGCAAGGAACGCAGACAGCCGAGCTTTACGATCCCGCTACCGCGACGTGGGCCCTGGCCGCGCCCATGGCAGTCCGGCGAACTCGGCACGCCGCCCTCCGCCTCGCCGATGGCAAGGTCCTGGTGGTCGGCGGATCGGGCGTCTCCGACGCGGAGCTGTACGATCCCGGCACGGGTGAATGGTTCGGCGCCGGCGACATGGGGGTCATCCGGGAGGCCGATACTAGAGGTCAGATTAAGGAGATCCTTGCGACGCAACTTGGAGACGGCAGGGTCATGGTGGTTGGCGGCGACCTCGCCGTCGCCGACAAGAACAAGATTTCCGTCTATGCCAGCGGGACTTGGAGCGTCATCGAGTACGAGAGCAAGGGGAACGGAGCTAGCGCGACGTTCCTGGCCGACGGGCGGCTGTTCCTGGCCGGCGGGAGCGGGGTAGAGGCGACCCGGGCGAAGCTTTACGACCCTACCTCCGGTGCATGGACGGCTTCAGAAGAGATGATTGGAACGGGCCGCGGTGACCACATGGCGACGCTGCTGAAGGACGGGCGGGTTCTAATCGCCGGGGGTAGGGATCTCAACTCGAGCAATACGCCCAAGCCGTTACTGCGTTCGACCGAGATCTACGACCCAAGCGCGGATCGCTGGTCGGAGACGGGCTCATTGGGTACCGTTCGTCAACGGTCTAGGTCTGATGACTTCGCTATGTCACGCCTCACGCTGCTTCGAGATGGCACCGCCTTGATTCTCGGAGGCATGGCCATCAACAGCTTCACCAGGACACTGCAGGTCACGGGTGCCGTGAACGAGCGCTACCCCCCGGCGCCGGCCCGAGTGGCCGGAGCCTTGCCCCCCGGGCGTCCCGGAAGCGTCACCGCCACCGCCGGCAACGCCTCCGCGATGGTGTCGTGGGAGGCGCCGGCCTCCGACGGGGGCGCCCCGATCCTCTCTTACACAGTGACTGGCACCCCAGGGGGCGCCACCACCACCGTGGCTGGCACTGCCCGGCAGGCGGTGTTGGGCGGTCTGGTCAACGGGTCGTCCTACACATTCACCGTTGTTGCAACGAACGCAAATGGCACCAGCCCACTCTCTCTTCCGTCCGACTGGGTCACTCCCCGAGCCGAGGTTCTTGGGCCGCCTACCGATGTGGTCGCCACCGCCGGCAACGCCTCTGCCACCGTCTCGTGGCTAGCGCCTGCTGACCAGGGTGAACTTGGCATCAGCGGCTACGTCGTTACGGCCGCGCCCGGTAGTGCCACCGCCAGGGTCAGCGGCAACCTGCGGTCGGCCCGGCTGAGCCTGGTCAACGGCACCACCTACACGTTCACGGTGCGCGCTAATAGAGGTGTGAACGACGATACGCTCGGGATGCCGTCGGAGCCCTCTAACTCCGTCACTCCCTCCGCCGATATCCCCCCCGATCCCACCGAACCGTCGGCGCCGACCACGGTGAAGGCCACACCCGGGGCCGGTTCGGCCACCGTGGAGTGGGCTGCGCCGGCCTTGGACGGCGGCCGCCCCGTCACCGCATACTGGGTGTCGGCTTCGCCTGGGGGAGCTACGGTGAGCGTCGGCGCCCCCGCCCGCTCGGCCACAGTCAGCGGCCTTGTCAACGGCACCAAGTACACCTTCGCCGTCTGGGCCGTCAACGAGATCGGCCCCGGCCCCGCCTCCGACCCCTCCAACGCCGTCACACCGCTGGCGTCTCATGCCGTCCGGGCGCCTGGCTTCCCCACCGCTGTCGGTGCCACACCTGGGGAGAGGTCAGCCATCGTGACCTGGGCCCGGCCGGCCGCGGAGGGTGGCAGCCCGGTCAGTTCGTTCGTGGTGACGGCACGGCCCGGTGGGGAGACGGCCACGGCGGCAGGTGACGCTTCTTCCGTCACCTTCGGCGGGCTGGATAACGGCACCGCCTACACCTTCACAGTGCGGGCGGTGAATGCTGCGGGGCAGGGGCCCCGCTCGGCGCCGTCCAATCAGGTGATCCCGCCCACTGGCGTGGGTGGGGGAGGTTCAGCGGCGGCCCTGAGCACCGGTTCCTCGTCCGCCTCCACCTGCTCGCCGCTCCCGGCGCCGGCTGCCGGACAGCTGGTGTACCTGGCCGGCTACTCGATCGTCGGCTTGCCCGGCGGAACAAGCACCGGCGCCCGGTCACCCCTCTACGGCTGGTGGGACAAGGGCACCGGCGGCACCTACGACATGACCGATCCCTCGACGCCGGTGACGGCCGGCCGCGGCTACTGGGCCTGGGCCCCGTGCGCCCGGCTGGTGGACCTGCCGTCTGTCGGCGCCAGCTCAGCCACGGCGAGCTCCTCGCTGGGCGCCTATCGCGCCTCGCTGGTGGGGAACCCCTCGGCGAGCGCGCCGGCCACGGTCAGCGGCCACGAGTTCATGGCCCGCTGGGACCCCACCCTCAACGGCGGCGCCGGCGGGTACCAGATGTCACGCGTCGGCGAGGCATCGACACTGGCAGTAGGCGAGGGTGCCTGGGTGTTCAGCTACCTAGCGACCACTGTCACGGTGTCTGAGCAATGACCCGAAGAGGCTCGTTCGAGAATGTTCCCGATCTTCACGGCTTCTTCAGGTTGGGCTGTCACAATCGCTTTGGAGTTCGCCTAGGGGCGGCACGGGAGAGGAAGGAAATCTCATGACCAGAAGTAGGGTCCGCAACCTCGGCGGCGTAGGAGTGGCAGTGCTGGCCGGTGCCATGGCGGTCTCGTCGGTGGCGCTTGCGTGTACTTCGTACGTGCAGCAGGGTTTCGTAGTGGTTCCTGACACAACCAACCTGACAGGACTACATGGAGGCCTGGCTCGAGGGATCGGCGCCGTCGCAGGCCGAGACGGGCTCGATGTTAATGCCCCGGCAGTTGTGAACATTTCAATGTACGACTCCACCCAGGCAATGGAAGCAGGACTAGAAGCCGAGGCGAACAAGTTCGCCTCGTACACCCCTAGCCTTCAGACCGGCCCGCCCGTTCGCATCTTCACTGAACACGCCCCGGACCCGTGCGCCGGTGCCACCCCGGTCGTGGGTGGCTCCGGGAGCACGAGTTCGCCGGACGGCACATTCAACTTTCCATTCACGCTCCCGTCCCCCGGAAGCTACCCTCGACTGGTGTGGTTCTGCGCTTCGGCCGGTACCGCTATCTCCGGTCCCTTCGGCCCAAGCACAGTAGAGAGTCCATCGGCGCTCGCAACGGTATCGCCGGCCTCCGTCGCTCCGTTCATCATCACCTGAACACACAGATCGTCACGCCAACTCCGGGCCCGGCCGCTGCCGCGTGGGGTCCTGGCCCTGCTCGTGGGCCTGGGCGGAATCCTCATCGGTGACTACTCTCGGAGCCGATACATGATGGGGCTCCCGAGGGCCGTCGCCGCCCTCCCCGTGGTCTTGTTCGTTCTGAAGCCGCTGCCGGTGCAAGGGGAGGCTCCGCCGCTGCCGCGGGTGCACGAGGAGTTACCGGCAACGGCGAACACCCTTGTGGCTCCGTTGGCCCAGAACTCGCCGATGTTGGTGGCCGACCCCAGGGACTCGCGCCTCGTGGTGCTGGCCAACCGGGTAGATGCACCGACCTTCGGGTGTGCCCTTCAGGTCTCGGGCGACGGTGGCCGTCACTGGGTCCCGGCCAACCCGGTGCCCAAGCTCCCTGCCGGAGCGGACACCTGCTACGCCCCCGAGGTGGCCTTCGATGCGGAAGGGGTTTTGTACTACCTGTTCGTGGGCTTAGCGGGTGAGGGGAACGAGCCAATGGGTGTGTTCATCGCCACCTCAGCCGATCACGGCCGCAACTTCGGAACGCCGAAGAAGGTGCTAGGACCACGGAACTTCATGGTGCGCATGGCCATTGACCAGTCCTCGGGTCGCCTCCACCTCGTGTGGCTGCATGCGACGGGGGACCCCGGCACCGGCTCACTGCCCCCGCCGCCCAATCCGATTCTTGCCGCCCACTCCGACGACGGCGGCCGCACCTTCAACAAACCTGTCCAGGTGAGCGACGCTTCCCGAAAGCTGGTGGTAGCGCCGGCCGTGGCTCTTGGGCCCGACCGGGCGCTGCACGTGCTCTATTACGACCTGGGAGAAGATCTCGTCGACTACCACGGCCTGGAGGGGCCGACATGGGACGGCAAGTGGTCCCTGGTGGTAGCGAACTCCCGTGACGGGGGCCGACGCTTCAGCCGCGGAACCGTGGTGGACGACGGTGTGGTGCCCCCCGAGCGGGTCATGTTGATCTTCACGATGCCGCCTCCGGCGCTGGTCGCCGATCAGTCCGGGCGGCTCTTTGCCGCATGGCACGACGCCCGCAACGGCGACTGGGACGTGTTCATGCGCAGCTCAGGCGACGTCGGCCGATCGTGGTCGCGGCCCCGGCGGCTCAACGATGATGGCCTCGGCAGCGGCCGCCACCAGTACCAGCCTCGGCTGTCGACGAGCTCGAACGGGCGCGTCGATGCCGTGTTCTACGACCGCCGGAACGATGCCCGCAACGTCGCCAACGACGTCTACCTCACCTCCTCGTCCGACGAGGGCCGGACCTTCGGCCCCAACGTGAAGGTGACCACGAAGTCCTCCAATTCCCTCTTCGGCCAGCGCTACCTGGGCGCTGCGGCCACCGGCATGGTGGAGTTCGGTGCCCGCCTCGGACTTCTGTCGCGAGAAGGCGAGGCGGTGGCGGCGTGGACGGATACTCGAAATGGTTACGCCCCCCCGTACCAGGACATCTTCACCGCCGCGGTCGAGCTGAAGCGACCGTCAAAGGATGACTTCGCCATTGGTGCGCCCCAGTTCGCTGGGGCGGTGGTGCTCGCTGGGATCGGGTGGTTGGGGTACCGGCGCTGGCGCCGGCGGCCAGCGCCGATCACTGCCAGTGAGCGCGGAAGGGCCGGCGATGCGATTGTCTAGGCGCTCATTCTCTACGCGCCGCCGGCGCGCGTTCAGCACCACGGCGGCGACCGCGGGGGCAGTGGCTTTGATCACCCCGTCGTGTGCGCCGAAGGCGACTCCCGTCGCGCCGGTGCCAATGCCCACGATCGTCGAGGTGACCATGAGCGAGTACTCGTTCAGCCGCGTCGGCCAGATGCCGGCTGGGCGCGCCGTGTTCCGGGCTCGGAACAGGGGAACGATGCCACACCAGGTGATCCTCACGCCGATCCCGGACGACTATCCCCCTGTGGCTGAGCTGTTCGCCTCTCGCACGGGCAAGGGCCTCTCCCCGGTGGCCATCCTCCGCAGTCTCGCTCCCGGTGAGCGTGGCACATTTGCCTTCGATCTGGCCCCGTCTCGCTACGCCCTGGTCTGCCTCGTAACCGACGCCGAAGGCACTTCGCACGCGGCCAAGGGCATGAGCCGTGAGTTCGTAGTGCCGCCGGCGCCCACTGGCACCTCTCGCCCTGCTGTGAAGAAGCCGAGACAGCCGAGACAGCCGGATCAGTGACCGGGCCGGACCTCACGATGCCGTCGTCGGCTGCCCCCGTGGTCGAGCCTGGTCGCCGCGGCCGGCTGGGCCTGGTCCTTTCCCTCTTGGTCGCCGTGGCGGGCGCCTCTCTTCTGGCCGGGCTCATCCCCGGCGGCGACGGCGGTGTCGGCCGGCCCAGAGTTCTCCCCGAGCTTCCCGTGACGGCGATGAACCGCACGGCGGGCGTCTCCAACAACTCACCCGCGCTGGTCGCCGACCCCGCCGATCCTCGGGTGGTGGTGATGGCCAACCGCCAGGATGCTCCAGACTTCGGCTGCGCCCTCCAGGTCTCCGGTGACAGTGGGCGGACATGGCTGAGTGCCGAACCGGTCGCGACACTGCCGGCTGGTGCCGACAAGTGCTATGCGCCAGAGGTGGCCTTCGACCGCCACGGGCGGTTGTACTACTTGTTCGTCGGCCTCCAAGGGGCGGGCAACGAGCCGATGGGGGCCTTTCTCGCGACCTCCACCGACGGCGGCTCCACCTTCACCCCCGCCCGGCGCGTGCTCGGCCCGCTCAACTTCGCCGTACGCATGGCCATCGACCCCTCGCGGGGAGGACGAGGCCGCCTGCACCTTGTATGGCTGAAGGCGACATCGGACCCTCCGACCGGAGGGTTCGGCCCCCCGCCGAACCCGATAATGACCGCGTACTCCGACAACGGCGGACGCTCCTTCTCGAGGCCTGTCCAGGTCAGCGATCGCACCCGACAGAGGGTGGTGGCTCCGGCCCTGGCCATCGGACGTGACGGCGCCGTCCACGTGGCCTATTACGACCTCCGGGACGACGCCATCGACTACCAGGGGCTCGAGGGGGCCGTGTGGGAGGAGCCATGGTCGCTGATCGTCTCCAGCTCCAGGGATGGGGGGCGCCGGTTCGCTCGGGGAGTGGTGGCCGATGCCAAGGTGGTGGCTCACGAACGGGTGATGCTCATCTTCACCATGCCCGCTCCCTCCCTCGTGGCCGACCGCTCCGGGACGATGTGCCTGGCCTGGACCGACGCCCGGTTGGGCGATGCGGATGTCTTCGCCCGGTGTGCTGGGCCCGACGGGCGCTGGAGAGCGGCTCAGCGGGTGAACGACGACCCCGAAGGGAACGGGCGCGTCCAGTACCTGCCCCGGCTGTCACTTGCCCCTGGCGGAAGAGTCGATGCCATCTTCTTCGACCGCCGTGTGGATCCGGAGAACCAGGCCAACAACGTCTTCTACACGTTCTCCAGTGACGGCGGGCGGAGATTCGCCAGCAACCGGCGGGTCACCACCGAGGCTTCGGACACCCGGATAGGGCCCGAGTACTCCCACGCCGCCGCCGCCGGGCAGTACGAGTTCGGCTCACGGCTCGCGCTGCTGTCGGAGCGGCGACGGGTGCTGGCCGCGTGGAACGACACCCGCAACATCCCGCGGCGGCCGGGAGCGACCGCCCAGGACCTTTTCGCCACCGTCATCCGGCTCCCGAACTCCGGTTCCGGCAGCGCCCGGCGCGGCCTCGGCGCCGGTCTGCTCGCCGTCGGCGCTGTCGCCGCCTGCATCGACGTGACACGCCGGCGACGTCGCCCGGAGGCCGGGCCGGTGAGCGCGCTGTGAATCAGCGACGAAGCGGCGCCCGCCTCCCCAGGGCGGCTGCAGGCCGGCTCTGGCTCTGCATCCTTCTGGCTGGGGCGGTGACGACTGCATGCCGTGAACCCAAGCGCCCGGCGCCGGCGCCGCTGCGCGGTCCCAAGGTGATCGACGTGAGGATGCGGGACTTCGCCTTCGACTACAAGGGCGTCATCCCGGGTGGCCGAGTCGTCTTCAGGGCGCGCAACACCGGGAGTGAGCAGCACCAGCTCGAGCTGGTGCCGCTGGGGGAGGACTACCCACCACTGGACGAGCAGTTGCGAGGTGGTACCAGGCGTATCGTCCTGGCCGTCGCGGGCCTGCCGCGGCGCGGTCCCGGCAAGAGCGGAGCGTTCGCCGCCGACCTCGTACCAGGCAGTCGCTATGGCTTCGTCTGTTTCGTAGAGGGGGAGGACGGCGAGGTCCACGCCCTGAAGGGGATGAGCTCGGAGTTCCGGGCCGGCGGAGGCCCCCCTGGCCCGGGACCTGTAGCGACACCTCCGTCGGCCGGCTGAAAGTAGTGCTCTCCCTGTTCGGCGAGCTGCTTCATCGCTACGACAGGTGCTAGACCGTCGAAATGACCGGGCGCCTCACAACGGCAGCGGCCGCCATCGTTGCAATCGCGCTGGTCTCGGTTTCATTGGCGTCGGCGTGTACGGCGATCAGGGGCACCACGCAGTACTCGGCAGCCAGCCCTACGACGGGCCCGCCGGGAACGACGATCTCCGCTTACGCAACAGGTGCCGCGTCCAATTCGCTGTTCAAGCTCGTCGTCGGTCACGACGGGAAGCTGAAGCCGAGGCGGGGGTTGCATGCCTGCATGGAGTTCGAGGAGACGGCGGTGAGCGCCGGTCCGTGGCGGTCGGATGTTTACGGCAACATCGCCGACGCAAGCTCTCCCGCCTCGGGGCCGATTCCCGAAGGCCTGGTGCCCGGCGTGTGGCACGTGTGCTTCTACGAGATCACGCCGGGGCAGGAAGGGGCTACGGCTACCGCGGCCGCCAGCCCGCTATTCACGCTCACGATGATCTGAGCCAAGAGCGGTCCGAGGGCATCGCATCACGGCCGGCTCCCTCCGGAGAGGAGAGGCAGTGAAGGGCGTCCGCCTCGCGGCCACGCTCCTCGCCGGCACAGTTGCCGGCTTGATGACCATGGTGCTGACCTCTGGGCGGGCGGTGGCGGCCGGCGAGGAGACTCTGCGGACAGAGATCCTCCGGAGCGGCACTCGTAACGATCTGCTTGCCGTGTCCTTCAACGGCCCTCGCACCGGCCATGCCGTCGGCGCTCACGGCACCATTCTCGCCACCACCGACGGCGGCCGCTCATGGGCGCCTCGCCCGAACCCGGTCACCGGCACTCTCAACGACCTGTTCACCGGAGTCTCCTTCGCCGACGCCGGCCGAGGGTACGCGGTGGCGGCCAACGGCAGCATGGTCACAAGCGTCGACGGAGGCAGCACGTGGGCCCTTGTCACCACCACATCACCGCCGCCTGCCAGTTTGCGAGCCTTGTCGTTCACCGACACCAGGACCGGGTATGCCGTCGGAGGCAATGGCGTGATCATCGCCACTGCCGATGGAGGCCGGACGTGGGCGCAACAGGGCCGGCCCGAGTTCGGGCCGTTGCACGACGTTTCCGCCCCTGATGCCAGTCACGCCTACGCCGCCGGACCGGCAGGGCCGTCGGGCGGGCTGATATTCGCTGCCGTTGCCACCAACGACGCTGGCAGGACGTGGAGGCCACGGACCAGCAAGCTGGGTGCCAACTTCTACGGCGTCTGGTTCGCCGATGCCTCCAACGGTCATGTGGTCGGCGAGGAAGGCCAGATCCTGGCGACGCGCGACGGTGGGCGGAGGTGGAAGGTCCAGCGTGGGGGGACCAAGGAGATCATCTTCGGCGTCTCCTTCTTCGATGCCCATCGCGGTGTCGCCGTCGGTGCCGACCACGCCCGCACCGACGCTCAGCGGGGCAAGGTGCTCTACACGTCCGACGGGGGACAGACATGGCTGTCCAAATCGGTGGGCACGAGCAGGTTGTTGTGGGGGATCCGTTTCGCCGACGCCAAGACCGCGTATGCGGTGGGCGCCGGGGGCACCATCGTGCGGTTGACGTTCGCTCCCTCGCAGGCCGGCGAGGAGAGTGGCAGGGAGATCTCGCCGGTGTTACTCGTCGTGCTCTTAATGGTCACGGTGGCCGTTGGCATCTTGGTCCGGGTCCGCCGTGGCGGTAAGTGAGCTTGGCTGCCCCGGCAAAGGCGTGATCAGCGGGGCTTGGGCTGAGTTCACGGCTTCATGCTTCTGGTCGGGAGGCGGAGTACAAAGGCGTGGCCCTCGTAGGTCAGCTCGCCGCCGTGGGCCCGGGCAAGAGCACGGGCGATCGGTAGTCCCAAGCCTGAGCCTCCCCTTCCATCGAGGCTGACGAACCGCTGGAAAGCCCTCTCGACCATATCGGCCGCCAGGCCGGGCCCGTCGTCGGCGACGCGGATCTCTACATTGTCGGGAGCGGCCTCGACGATGACGTCGATGCGGTGCACGGCGTGGCGCCGGGCGTTGTCGAGGAGGTTCGACAGGATCTCACGAACCGCGTCCGGGTCGAGCTGAGCGGGGGCGTCCTTGTCCTCGGCTACCACGCTGATGGTGAGCATCGGCGCCTGGAAAGCAGCCCGCCGCCCTTCCTCGTGGCAAAGTGCGACCAGATCGCAAAGGGTCGTCGAGATCGGCTCCGCCTGGTCGAGGCGGGCCATCCGGAGCAGCGAAGAGACCAGCCTGCCCGCGTTGGTCGTCTCCCGGACCAGGCCGGCCAACAGGAGGTCGCGCTCGGCCTCGTGGACACCCCGAAGAAGAGCCTCTCCCGCGGCGCGGATGCCCGCGATCGGCCCGCGGAGCTGGTGGGCGGCATCGGCGAGGAATCTCCGGTGTTGGGCCTCAGCGTCCTGGGCGTTTTGTAGGGACTGCTGAAGCTTGGCCAGCGTCATGTCGAGGGTGGCGGCCATCCAGTGCGACTCCGTGACATCGCGGGCGACCATGGCGGCACCTGCCAGGCCGCCCTGCTGGTTTCGGATCGGCGACACGGTGACCGCTACGTCGATCGCCACGCCGTTCTTGGCGAGCCTCGTCGTCTCGTGCTGAGCGGCGATGCCTCCGGCCTTGACCTTCTCGAGCGACTCCGCCAGCTCGTGGTGGCGGTCCTCGGGAAAGATCATCAGGACGGAGCGCCCCACCGCCTCCGAGGCGCTGTAGCAGAACATGCGCTCCGCGCCCTGGTTCCAGGTCATGATCCTTCCGTCCAGATCGTGGCTGATCATGGTGTCGCAGGAGCCTTCGACGATGGCCGCGAGCAGGTAAGGCGAGCCGGGGTCCATGCCGGCCGTCACGGCTGTGGCCTCAGCACGTAGCCCGTGCCGCGGACCGTGTGCAGGAGCCGGGGCCCGTGCTCCTCCAGCTTGCGGCGCAGCGCGCTGGTGTGGACCTCAACGAGATTGGAATCGCCGGCGTCGAAACCCCAGACGGTGGTCAGGAGCTGCGTCTTGGACAGAACCTGGCCGGGGTGGTGGGCCAGGGCAGAGAGCAACTCGAACTCCGTCCTCGTCAGGTCCAACTGGTGGCCCGATCGTCGCACGGTCCTCGTGGCGCCGTCGATCATCACGTCCCCTACCTCACAGACAGCCGACGCGAGCCGCCCCGACCGCCGCAGCAACGCCCGGATGCGGGCCAGGAGCTCCGCCATGGAGAACGGCTTGGTCAGGTAGTCGTCGGCCCCCGCATCGAAGCCGGCGAGACGGGCCTCCTCGCTGCCGGCAGCGGTCAGGAACATGAGTGGCATGTTGCTGGTGGTCCGTAGTCGGCGAGCCAGCACCGGCCCGTCGGGCCCGACGCCGAGATTGACATCGAGCACGGCCAGATCAGGTCGGAAGAGGGAGATCGCCTCCTCCAGGGCCCGCCCGTCCCGCTCTGTACGCACGACGAAGTTCTCCGCCCGAAGAGCGCTGCCGACGGCGGACAGGATGAGTTCGTCGTCATCGACCAGCAGGATCCGGAGCTTGTCCTTCGGCATGCGTGCGACTGTACATGTACGATACCAGGATCGTAAGGGCCGTGGACACTTAGTGCGGCTCTGTTCGTCCCAGGCCTGGACGCGCCACCACCGCAGCCGATGGACGACTGCGGTGGTGGGTCACGCATAGCCAGCTTGGGCCAAGGTGCGGCCCAGCCCGTTCTAGATGACGTTCACGTCGACTTCGTTGCCGTGGACGAAGTTCGTGTCGGAGACGCAGACGATCCCGTCACCGAGGGGCGGTGCGGACCCGAAGTTGTAGGTCCCGGAGCCGGCGCCGGTACTACTGATGGTGATGTTGCCGAGCGTCACGTTGCCTGACGAACCATGCATGCAGTCCGTGGTGTTGGCATTGAAGTCGATCCAGTAGATACGATCGTTCAAGCCCAGGAACGTCCCCGTGACTGTCGGGGGCAGCTTGTTGCTTCCGTTCGATAGACAGGTGGTCGCGTTGGCCACCGTGACAGAGACGCTGGCCGACGTGTCTTGGATATCCGCGACATTGGTGTCGCCGCCCGTGGCGCAGTAGTTCATGCCACTCTGGCTTCCGACCCGGTTGGCCGTCGTGCTGCTGCCAGAACCGGTCACGCTGAACTTGCCCCGGTAGGTGGTGCAAGCGATCGCTGCGCTGGCCAGGGTCAGCACCGCGACGACTACGCCCAACATTGCCAGAAGCCCTCGCTTGGAGTTGTCGCTGATCATTGGTGTCTTTCTCCTCAGTCTGTGTCAAGAGCCGCCCCTTGTGGCGAGCCAGGTATGAGTCTCACAGGCGAAGATGAAGTTGACCTGAAGAAAACGGACAAATCGCGGAATAGTTCCACGAACACAGTCGGGGAGGCGCCCGGGAAGCCCACCCGATCTCGCCCGGCGGAATTCAGGGAGCTCGGCAGCACCCGGCAGTGGCAATGGCGCTACTGCCAGTGAGAGGACGGGCCGGGAGCGACTGAGCAACCGCCCGGCGGTTACACCTCCAGGCCGGCGACCAGTTCGCCGGGGTCGACGCCGAGGGCGCCGGCTATGCGGAGGATGTTGACCAGGGCGATGTTGCGCTCGCCCCGCTCTACTGAGCCCACGTAGTTCCGGTGGAGGCCGGCCGCCTCGGCCAGAGCCTCCTGCGAGAGGCCCAGCTCCAGGCGGCGGTCGCGGAGGCGCTGTCCGAATACGCTGGTGGGGGAGGAGCGGCTCGGTGTTCGGGGCATCTCGGAGATTCCAGCCCGTGGACCACTATGGGTCTACAGCCGATGAGTGGTGTAGCCGTGGGTCAGGGGCGTCGGCGTGGCACCTCGAGCCCTGCTACCAGGGCCCCGACGTCGATCTGTAGGCCGTCGGCCAGCCTGACCAGCGTTTCGAGACCGATGGCCAGCTCGGCCCGCTCGACGCAGCCGATGTGGTTACGGCTCATACCGGCGGCCTCGGCCAAGGCCATCTGGGAGAGCCCAAGCTCGAGGCGGCGGGCCCGAACCCGGCGGCCGAAGGTGTGGAGGAGCGTCTGGTTGTCGGCGCTCCGGGGCATGGCCTGGATTCAAACGCGGGGCACACTATGAGTGCTACCCATGATGAGTGGTAAAACGGTGGGTACGGCAAGTCGTGGAGCTGCGATGCGGGACGTAGGTGAGCATGGGCAGTGTCCGGCGCGCCCCCTGCTCGTCGCCCTGAGCACCGAGGAGCTGGGTGCCGCACTGGCCGACATGGGAGAGGGCGAGCTGCGCCAGCTCTTCCACGTGCTCGGCCTGCGGGTCCCGGCCAGCCGCCTGCGCAGCGCCAGGCACAGCCTGGTGCTGTCCAGGCTGCGGTCGTTGCCGCCTTCGGCCGCCCACATGGCCGCCATCTACCTCACGGCGGCAGGCATGAGCCCCATGCTCGACGTGGTCAACGCCGCCCGTGCCGAATCAGACGATGGGGCACTGCGCGAGGGCGTCTCCCGCTTGTCCGGGCTGTGGCCGTACCCGCTGATGAAGCTGCTCGTGACGGTGATGCTCGAGGTGGCCATGGTCACCGCCGCTGAGGCCGCTGCCATCATGGCTCTGCTCGATGAGGGTGCCGGCGACGGCATCGTGGCGGAAGACCCCCTCAACGAGGACACCGACACCGACGCCGACGCCGACATTGAAACCGAACGAGACGAGGCCATGGAGCCTGTGGTCGGTAGTGAGACCGGCCGTGCCTCCCCGCCCGCCCCTCGCGCCACCTCGGCTCCCCGGTCGGTGCCGGCGGGCCCGGCGGCGGCCGCCCGGCTCGTACTCGAGGCCGCCGGTGCGAGCACGGCGCTCGGCGCCGTGCTCGTCTCCGTAGTCGTCACCGCCGGCTCGGCTGGGTCTCCGCCCGATGACCTCGTCGCCCCGGCGGTCGCCGAGATGCTGTCGGCACAGCCGTCGGCGCCCGGCTCCTGGTTCCTCCTGGGGCTGGCCGATGCCAAGGGGCTCGACCCCCCACCCGTGGTGCCCCCGGCACCAGACGAGAACCTCCGCTACTACCGCTTCCTCGGCCGGGTAACGGGTCTAGCCGGCAGTGGCGTGGGTGGCGACGTTTCGCCACTCCTCGATCTCCTGGACGCCGAGCGGAGGTCGGTGGAGCGCCTTGTCCAGTCGCCTGAGGGCGCCCTCCTCTCGGCGCCTCTCCTAAGCGCCCTTCTCGAGGCGGATCCCAGGTGGGCGGCGGACCTGCTCTCTCGCTGCCCGCTGCCCTTCACCGGATGGGAGCGGGTGCTCGGTTCGCTCCGGCAACGGGCGGCAGTTCTCCTCGCCGGCGGCGACATCGTCACAGCCGAGCTGTTGCTTCGTTCAGGCGACGAGACGCTCAGCTGCTGGGCGGTCGCCGACGAGGAGGCAACCGACGAGCTGGGTGACGACATGCAGGCGGAGGCGGCCCAGCTCTGTCTGCTTCGGGTCACCTGCCGCCGGGCTCGGCGTGACTTCGCCGGTGCTTCCCGCCTGATGTCGGAGCTGCCCGACAGCCAGCTCCCAGCCATCGGCCAGCTCTCGGCTCACTGCGAGCGTGCCCTCATCGCCGCCGAGCTGGCCGATGTCACCGAGCTGCGGTTCCCCCGGTCGGGGCGGGAGCGTCGCAGCATGCTCGTGCGTCTCGAGCGTTCCCGCCGCCACGTCGACGACGTGCTGGAGGCCGACCCGGACAGTCTCGTCGGTCGCCTGCTCTCGGGCATGCACGCCCTCTGCGTGGGCGACGATGCGGCAGCAGCTCGTGATCTCGCCCTGGCCGAGGCGGCACTGGTCGGCGTGGCCGGTACCGAAGCTCTGGCCTGCGGGGCCCGCTTCCACCGCGCCCTGTGCCAGCTCCGCCTCCTCGAGCCGGGAACCGACGAGTCGGCCTACCGCCAGCTCACCTCGGCCATGGCCGAGGGATTCGTGCCGGTCCCCGAGTGGCTGGTGGCCGCGGCCGAGGCGCTCGACGCCCACGAGTCCCCCCTCGTGGCCGAGGCCATCTCCCTGGCCGCGTCGGTCTCCCCCTCCGACGCCGCGGTGACGGAGATGGTGTGCGAGCACGCCCGGCGCGGCAACGGTGCCGTCATCGAGCTGGCCGACCGCCTCGCCGCTGATCGGGGGCGCAGCCTCTCGTCGCGGTTCGCGCTGCTGGAGGCGGCCCTCGACGGCACGAGCGCCGGAGGGCACCGCAACATCGTCGAGCAGCTGGTCGACGAGATCGACGACGTGGTGGCGCGGGCGTGCAATCCCGTTCTGGACGAGCGCTGGGGCGATCTGCTGGGGCGCCACGAAGGGGTGCGCCTCCTGCTCGATCCACTCCATGCCGACCTCCTGCGGGTCGACGTTCTCCGGCGGGTGGGCCGCGTCGAGGAGGCGAGAGAGCTCCTCGGGCGCCTCTTCTACAGAGTGGCCGCGGGAGGTGTCGCCGGTGTGGACGCCGGTGAGCTGCTGGACCTGGTCTCCGATCTGGGAGCGGGCGAGGAGGAGCTGGCGTTGCTGCGCCCGCTGGTGGCGGGTGACACCGAGCTCGTCGACCAGCCGCGGCCACGCCTGGGGCGCGACGTCCGCATCCTGTTCGTGGGCGGGAACGAGTCCCAGGAGCGCTACCAGGAGAGCATCGACGCCGCCCTGGCCGAGCGCTACGAGGGCCGGGTGGTGGTGGAGTGGTTCACGCCCGGTTGGGGATCGAACTGGATGAAGGCGTTCTCGCGCATCGAGTCGTGCTACGAAGCGGCCGATGCCGTGGTGCTGATGCCTTACGTGCGCACCCTTCTGGGCCGGCGCGTGCGCAAGACGGCGGGCGAGGCGGGATTGCCCTGGGTGGCCTGTACCGCCCATGGGCGGGATGGCCTCCTGCGGGCCATCGAACGGGCCATCGCCGTGGTGGCCGGCTCGTGACCCGCGGCGGGCGGCGTCAGCGCCGGGGCGCGGTTCGGATGGTCACCGAACCGTCCTCCTCGACCCACCAGCCGATGGCCAGGCCTCCGGTGGCATCGCTCAGCACGAGGTAGGCACCGGTGCCGAGGGCGTCGCCGCCGGCATCGGTGACGCCCATCTCGGCCACGCTGTTGCCGCTGTGGTCGAGGCCGACGACCGGGCCGTGCGGGCCGAGAGACACCCAGGCGCGTCGGGCACCGTGGGCGTCGAGCAGGGCAAGACCGAAGTCAGGGGCATCGGCTTCGGCCGGCGCCAGGTCGCCGACGACGGCTCGCACGCGGCCCTCGGCGTCGACGATCTCCAGCCGCCGGACGCGTACCACCTGCTCGTCGCTCGGGGGGTTGGGACTCATGGCAATCTCCTCTTGGACATGGAGGATCAACACAGGCGGGCGTTGCCAGAAGAACCGGTGGCCGCGAGTCGAGGTGGAACAACATCAGTGTAATTCTGCGGTGTGACACGAAGCCCATGGCGATCCTCTCCGCCGTAGAGAGAGGAGCCTCGCACGCGATTGTGAAGATCTCCTAAAGGACGGAGGAACCGGTGTTGGTCCCGCCCGTCAAGTTACGCAACCTCTGGCTCTAGGTCTCGGAGGAAGCGTCGTTCCAGTAGAGGGCGGCCCACACCAGGCCGAGCAGCATGACGGCCACCCCGGGGGCGGTGTGGTGGGCGACGGTGCTCAGGGCCAAGCCAGGCACCTCGTCCCGGCGGTACTGACCCACCAGGGGAACATGGGTGGCGACCATCCAGAAGCCGGCAAGGAGGATGCCCAGGCCGGCGAGGAGCATGAACGACCCGGGCTGCGCACCGGCACGACGATCTCGGACCAGAGCGGTCAACGACAACACGATCATGAGGATGCTGGGCACCACATGATCGGCTATCTCCACCCGCATCTCAGTGGCCAGCTCAGCACCCGTGTACGGCGGCAGCAGGGCCCAGATCGCCACGGCCAGGCCGAGGAAGGGCAGAGCCCCTCTCAGGCCGGAGGACCGGGACGCGGGCGCGGCCAAGTTCGGGGCCGGCCGGCGCTAAGCCGGCACGGGGAGCAATCCCAGGGCCAGCTCGCACAATGCCCGCACCGCCGGTGAGTCCGGCGCCGTGTCGAGAGGGGCCACGCCGGCGCGATCGGCGGCCACGATGGCCGGATCGTCGGGGATCGGGACGACCTCGTAGTCGGCGAACAACTTGGTGACCAGTTCGAGGTCGCTCTCGTTGCGGATCCTGCTGGCGACGACGATGACCCGCCCGAGCTGCTTCTCCACGGCCAGGGCGGCAGCCCGCTGGCCGACCTCCAGGGACTTGGGAGTGGGCTCCACCACGACGAGGACCGTGTCCACCCGCTGATCGCCGAGGCGGGTCAGGGTGCCGATGCCGGCCTCCATGTCGGCGACGACGGCGGCGCTCTCGAAATCAACTGAGCCGAGCAACTGCTCGGCGGAGAGCCCACATCACGTACAGCCCGGTTCGGGGTTCTCTATGCGGCTCACCACGGCCAGACGCACGCCGTCGGGCGCGTCGGAGCCGAAGCGCTCGAGAAGCTGGCTCCACCCGGGGGCGTGCTCCTCCTCACCCTCCTCGAGGGCCTCGCGCATGGCGACGAGCCGCTCTGTCTCGTCGTCACCCACGCCGAGGGAGATCCCCAGGTTGGGGTTCGAGTCGCAATCGAGTGCGACCACCGAAAGTCCATGACGGGCGAGCGTTCGGGCGACCACCGCTGACGTGGTGGTCTTGCCCGAGCCCCCCTTGCCGACGACGGCAACCTTCATGAGATGCGCTCCTTGATGTCTTGGGCCTGGCGCTGGCACATCTTCTCCACGAGAAACTCTACCGCCCGCACCGCCTCGGAATCAGGCGCCATGTCTATGGGAGCGGCGCCTTGGCGCTCGGCCTCGGCCAGCGCCTCGTCCCAGCCGACGGCGGCGACCACGTCGAGCCCCGTGCGGCGCTGCACCAGCTCCACGTCCTCGGGTTCGCGGACCTTGTTGGCGATGGCCACGACCTCGCGTGGCGCCTTCTCGAGCCCGGCCATTCGGGCCAGTCGTCGCCCCGTGAGCAGCGATTTCGCCGTGGGCTCGACGACGATGAACACCGTCTCCGCGTACTCGCCCCACCCGGCGAAGGCCTGGCGGGTCCCTCCGGGCAGGTCGCCCACGAGGCTCCAGCGCTCGGCAGGCAGCTCCCGGATGATCTGGCGGAAGGCGAACTGCGAGCGGATGATCGGGCCGACCTGCCCCCGGTGCTTGCCGAACTGCAGGAAGCGCACACCGTCGGGAGCCATCGCGGCGTACAGCTCGATCGCCTCCTCCGCGCTCAAGCCCTTGCGCAGCCGGTAGCGGGGGCCGTCCTCGCCCTCCTGCCTCTCCTCCACCGCCTCGTCCGGCATGGGCGCGTCCGAGCGTTCGAGTCCGAGGGAAAAGGCCATTCCCGGCATCGGGTCGGAGTCCAGCGCCAGTACCGATTCGCCCCGGCGGGCCAGGGCCCGGGCAAAGGTTCCCGCTATGGCCGACTTGCCCACACCGCCCTTGCCCACGAAAGCCACACGCATGGGGGGAAGAGTAGCCGGGGCACCATCCGCTCCATCTCCGGCCGGCGCCGCTAGGGTCTATGACAGCTGGAGGGACGCCGCCGTGGAGGGTGGGCCGTTTTTCGTCCGCCGGTGCCG
>DATLOM010000061.1:0-95703 GCA_035536185.1 Acidimicrobiales bacterium
CAACGTGCGCAACACCGGCAGCCTGGTGATCAACAAGACCACCACCGGCGGCACCGGCACCTTCACCTTCGTGGTGAACTGCTCGGAGGACGCCTTCGACCAGGCGGTCACCATCGTCGACAGCGGCTCGCAGACCATCACCGGCATCCCCACCGGGACCACCTGCACGGTCGCCGAGAACGCCGCCACCGGCTTCACCAGCACCGTGACCACCGGGTCCAGCCCCGTCACCATCGGCTCGGGGAGCAACACCATCGGGTTCACCAACGTGCGCAACACCGGCAGCCTGGTCGTCAACAAGACCACCACCGGCGGCTCCGGCACCTTCACCTTCGTGGTGAACTGCGACGGCACCGACTTCGACCGGACCGTGACCATCGTCAACAGCGGCTCTCATACCATCACCGGCATCCCCACGGGGACCGTCTGCTCGGTCACCGAGAACGCCGCCACCGGGTTCACCAGCACCGTGACAACCGGATCGAGCCCCGTCACCATCGGCTCGGGGAACAACACCATCGGTTTCACCAACGTGCGCAACACCGGCAGCCTGGTCGTCAACAAGACCACCACCGGCGGCTCCGGCACCTTCACCTTCGTGGTCGACTGCGACGGCATCCTCTTCGACCAGACGGTGACCATCGTCAACTCCGGCTCGCAGACCATCACCGGCATCCCCACCGGGACCGTCTGCTCGGTCACCGAGAACGCCGCCACCGGCTTCACCAGCACCGTGACCACCGGGTCGAGCCCCGTCACCATCGGCTCGGGGAACAACGCCATCGGTTTCACCAACGTGCGCAACACCGGCAGCCTGGTCGTCAACAAGACCACCACCGGCGGCACGGGGACGTTCACCTTCGTGGTCGACTGCTCCGAGAACGCCTTCGACCAGACGGTCACCATCGTCGACAGCGGCTCGCAGACCATCACCGGCATCCCCACCGGCACCACCTGCACCGTGGTCGAGACGCCTCATCCCGACTTCAGCAGCGCCATCACCACCGGATCGAGCCCCATCAGCATCGGGAGCGGTACCACCACGGTGGGCTTCACCAACACTGCGCTCCTGCCGACCTTGGGCGTCGTCAAGACGGCTGACGCCGCCAGCGTCAGCTCCGGCAGCCCGATCGGGTTCACCGTCACGGTTTCGAACTCCGGCCCCGGCACGGCCAGGAACGTGACGCTGAACGACCCACTGCCGCCCGCCGTCGGGGTCAGCTGGTCCATCAGCCCGGCCTACGCCGGCCCCGGCACGTGCTCCATCTCTGGCACAGCGCCGGCACAGGTGCTCAACTGCGCCTTCGGCAACCTGGCCCCGGGTGCCAGCGCCCCTGTTCACGTGGTGAGCGCCACCACCTCGGCAACCTCGGGGAACCTGGTGAACAGGGCGACGGCCCGGGCCGACAACAATCCGCCCGTCGACGATGACGCGGAGATCCTGATCAACCGGCCGGGCCTGAGCGTGGCAAAGGTGGCCGATGCCACCAGCATCAGCTCCGGTAGCCCGATCGGCTTCACGGTGACCGTTTCCAATGCCGGCCCGGGTACGGCCACCAACGTCGTGCTCAGCGACCCGCTCCCCTCGGGGACGGGGATCAGCTGGTCGATCAGCCCAGCTCGTGCCGGTTGCGCCGTCACCGGAGCAGTTGGGTCCCAGGTCCTGTCCTGCACCTTCGGTGACATGGCTCCCGCGGCCACAGCCACTGTGCATGTCGTGAGCGCCACCACGGCGGCCACGTCAGGCACCTTCACCAACACCGCCACGGTCAGGGCCGACAATCACGAGCCGGTGACGGCCATCGCCAACGTCGTGGTCAACAAGCCCAACCTGACCATCACCAAGGCCGCCGATGCCGCCTCGGTGGTCGCCGGCAACCCCATCGGCTTCACCGTCACGGTGTCCAACGCCGGTCCCGGCACGGCAACCAACGTCACGGTGACTGACCCCCTGCCCGGTGGGACCGGCATCGACTGGTCGATCAGTCCGGCTACCACCGGCTGCTCGATCACCGGCGCCGCCCCCACTCAGACGCTCACCTGCACGGTGGCGAGCCTGGCCTCGGGTGCTTCGCTGGCCGTGCACGTGGTGAGCGCCACGACGGCGGGCACCCTTGGCACCTTCGACAACTCGGCGACAGCCAGGGCCGACAACCACCCAGCGGTGACAGCCGACGCCACCACGATGGTCCTTGCCCCAGCAGTGGTGGCCGGGGTGATCATCGAGCGGGCGGCGCCGGCGGTAATCGCACCGGCGGTCATCCTCCCGGCACCTGCCCCCCCGGCACCGCCGGCTCCGGCAGTGGCCGTTGCCGCCGCGGCGCCGGCCACGCTGCCCCGCACCGGCAGTGACCCGCTCACCCTGCTGTTCGCCGGCATCCTGCTCATCGCCACCGGCGTCAGGTTCCGGCGCTGGGGCCGCCGGACCTGACCAAGGTCAATGTGCGGAGATGGCGGGCCTTCGGGCCCGCCATCTTCGCGTCCCGGCGTGCGGTCTTCCCCGTCTAGTGCCGTGACCGGTGACGTTCGCCTGCGTATCGGCGAGCCAGGGGCGTCGCTCGCAAGGCCGCAGGACGAAGCCATAGCCGTGCCCTACGTCAAGGACGAGAACGCCGCGAGCGGCGTCATCTGGCCGGCGACGTGGCAGACGTTGCCGGTCAGGGCACTAGTTGCGACGGTGGCGGCGGACGAAGCTGAGGAAGACGGCGCCCACGGCGCCCAGCACGGCAGCCAGCAGCAGGGCCAGCCCGAGGGCGAGGCGACCACTGAGGAACAGGAAGCTCACCTTCACCTTGTCGGTGTTCTGGAGGACGAACACGGCGACGGCGACCAGGGGCAGGAGCCCGGCCACGAGCGACGCCCACTGTCGTGGTGAAGCCGAGCGGCCGAAGCCGGGTTCATCGTGCCCGTGATCAGGCACGTTGCCAATCCTTCCAGACGGGGTCGTAGCCGGCCCGTCTCAGCACCGTCGCCACCTCGGCCGGCGAGCGGGTGTCGGCCACCTCGAACTGCTGTTGGGCCCCGCTGGCGTCGGCGTACCCGCCGGGGTCCGTCTGGGACCCCGCCGACAGGTGGGTGACGCCGAGGGGGAGGAGAGCATCACGGAACTGTGCCGTCTCCCTCGTCGACAGCACCAGGCCGGCGTCGGGGAGCAGAAGGCGCAGGGCACAGAGAAGCTGCACGAAGTCCCGGTCGCCCAGGGGGCCCGTCGGCTCGAAGCCGCCGGCTGCGGGGCGCAGGCGGGGTAGCGAGAGCGTCACCTCGCACCGCCACCATCTCCGGCTGAGGGCTCGGGCATGGGTGGCCAGCGCCAGCGCATCGGTCCGCCAGTCGGGGTGGAGCCCCAGAAGGGCACCGATACCTAGGCGACGCATTCCCGCTTCGGCGCCACGGTCGGGTGCCGAAAGGCGCCAGTCGTAGTTGCGCTTCTTGCCCCGCAGATGGACCTCGCCGTAGGTGGCACGGTCGTAGGTCTCCTGGTAGACGACGAGGCCGTCACACCCGGCATCGACCAGGCGGCGGTAGGTCGCGGTGTCCCAGACCTGCACTTCCAGGGACAGCGACGGCACCAAGGGGGCCAGGGCGGCCACACAGTCGACGATGTAGTCCTTGCCGACGATCCGGGCGTGCTCGCCGGCCACGAGCAGCAGGTGCCGGAACCCGCGGTCGACCAGCTCACGGGCCTCGGCCAGCACCTCGTCCGGGGCCAGCGTCCGCCTGGGCACCTCGTTGCCGGCGGAGAACCCGCAGTAGGTACAGGTGGAGACGCACTCGTTCGACAGGTACAGCGGGGCGAAGAGGTGGACGGTGCGCCCGAAGCGGCGGACGGTGGCCTCGTGGGCCAGCTGGGCCATGTCCTCGATCCTGTGGGCGGCCGCCGGCGACAGGAGAACGGCGAAGTCGGACAGCCCGCGCCGTGGTGCCGATAGGGCCCGCTCCACGTCGCCGGCCGTGGCCCGATCGGCCAGCGCCCGCAGGGGCGCCAGGTCGGTGGCGAGGAGCTCGGCGGCGGCGCTGCCGGCGGGGACGCCCACGGGGCGTGACTCGAGGATCACCGGGACCTGAGGGGTCGGCGCCGTGCCCCGTGTAGAGGGATCCGGCGCCATGGCGCCGGGTCCCTCACCCACCACCGAGGTCATGGCGCCAGGAAGCCGGTGAGGGGTGAGCTGGCTGCCGCGCCGCTGCCCGGCGGCGCCAGGCCCGCCGACCATCCCCGACGGCCCGCCTCGACGGCGAGGCGGAAGGCTCCCGCCATGGCCGCCGGGTCGCGGGCCGTGCCGATGGCCGTGTTGACCAGAACTGCGTCGGCGCCGAGCTCCATGGCCTCCGCGGCCTGGCTCGGCGCGCCGATGCCGGCGTCGACCACCACGGGAACGAGGGCCTGCTCGACGATGATCTCCAGGGCGGCCTTGGTGCGCAGGCCCTGGTTCGAGCCGATCCAGGACCCGAGGGGCATCACCGTGGCGCAACCCACCTCCTCGAGGCGCTTGCACAGCACCGGGTCGGCGTTCACGTAGGGGAGCACGACGAAACCCTCGGCGCACAGCACCTCCGCCGCCTTCAAGGTCTCCACCGGGTCGGGCAGCAGGTAACGGGGGTCCGGAGTCACCTCCAGCTTGATCCACTCCGGGAGCTCGGCGGCGCGGGCCAGCCGGGCCAGCCGGATCGCCTCGCCGGCGTCCACGGCGCCGCTGGTGTTGGTGAGCAGGAGGACCCCGGGGGGGAGGGCATCCAGGATGTCCTCGGGGGCGGTGGGGTCCACCCGGCGAAGGGCGACGGTCACCATCTCGGTGCCCGAGGCGGCGATGGCCGCGCTCAACGACTCGTTGGAAGGGAACTTGCCCGTTCCGAGGAAGAGGCGGGAGGAGAGCTCCCTGCCGGCGATGACGAGGGGATCCCGGTCCATCCTGTCGCTAGCGTACCGGCAGTGCGCTACCGGACCGTCGAGGAGTCAGGGGCCCTTCTGCCCTGCAGCGGGGGGCGAGGGGAGGCGACGTGAGCACCCGCAAGCTCATCATCGCCGCCCTCGTGCTCGGCCTGGCCATCCTGCTGGCGTCGGCCATACAGCTCTTCCTCGCCACGTAACGGAGGCCCGCGAACCTGGTCGGTAGGCTCCGGGCATGGCCGAGCAGTTCGATGTGGTGGTGGTGGGCGGCGGCCCCGGCGGGTACGCCGCCGCGCTCTACGCCGCCGGTGCCGGCCTGTCCGTCGCCGTGGTGGAGAAGGACAAGGTCGGAGGCACGTGCCTCCATCGGGGGTGCATCCCCGCCAAGGAGCTCCTGGAGACGGCATCGGTGTTCCGCACCGTGGCCAGCGCCAAGGAGTTCGGGGTGCAGGCCGAGCAGCCAGGCGTCGACTTCTCGGTCACCCAGCAGCGCAAGCAGAAGGTGGTCAACCAGCTGTGGAAGGGCCTTCAGGGCCTACTGAAGCGCCGCAAGGTCACCATGGTGGCGGGCACCGGCCGCCTGGCCCCGAACCGTCACGTGAAGGTGAGCGACGGCACCGAGCTGATCGGCCGCCATGTCATCCTCGCCACCGGCTCGGTGCCCCGCTCCATTCCCGGTTTCGACGTGGACGGGAGCATCGTCGTCACCTCGGACGAGATGCTGTCACTGGACCGCCTGCCGACCTCGGCCGCGGTCATAGGCGGCGGCGCCATCGGCTGCGAGTTCGCCTCCATGATGAGCGACCTCGGCGTGAAGGTGACCCTCCTGGAGGCCCTGCCGAAGCTCCTGCCGGGCTGCGACACCGACGTGGTCGACGTGGTGGCCCGGTCCTTCGAGAAGCGGGGGATCGACGTACGCCTTGGGGTTCAGGTCAGCGGCCACACGCCAGCGGAGGGCGGCACGACCGTCGCCTTCGGTGACGACGAGCAGGTCAAGGTGGACATGGTGGTCGTGTCGGTGGGCCGGCGCCCCCTGTCCGACGGGTTGCTGGACGAAGGCACCGGCGTGGAACTGGACGAACGGGGTTTCGTTCGGGTCGACGAGCTCGGCCGCACCGGTGCGGACGGCGTGTACGCCGTGGGCGACGTGGTCGCCACGCCGCAGCTGGCCCACGTGGGCTTCGCCGAGGCCATCGTGGCCGTGAAGCACATCCTCGGCGAGTCGCCTGTGCCCGTCGACTACACGAGGGTGCCGTGGTGCATCTACACCTACCCGGAGGTCGCCTTCGCCGGGATGTCGGAGCAGGCGGCGCGGGAGGCGGGGATCGAGGTGGTGGCCAAGAAGGACGCCTTCGCCGGCAACGGCCGGGCCCTCATCCTCGGGGAGCCGGAGGGGCTGGTCAAGGTCATCGCCGAACGCGGTCCCGATGGCGCACCCGGCCGGATCCTGGGCGTCCACATGGTGGGGCCGTGGGTCACCGAACAGCTCGGTCAGGCCTACCTGGCCCTGAACTGGGAAGCCACTCCGGCCGACGTGGCCCACTACATCCAGCCCCACCCCACGCTCTCCGAGGTCTTCGGGGAGACGGTGATGGCCCTGACCGTAAGAGGACTGCACCTGTGAGCGTCGACATCACCATGCCCCAGTTGGGCGAGACCGTCACCGAGGGCACCATCACCCGCTGGGCCAAGAAGGTCGGCGACGAGGTGGCCGAGGACGAGGTTCTCTTCGAGGTCTCGACCGACAAGGTCGATTCCGAGGTGCCTTCGCCGGCGGCCGGGGTCATCGCCGAGATACTCGTGAACGAGGGTGAGACGGTCGACGTCGGCGTCCGCCTGGCGGTGATCGACGACGGCGCCGCCGCCGGCGCTGCCGCACCTGAACCGGAACCCGACGCCGAGCAACCGAGTCCCACGCCTCAGGTGGACGGTGAGGAGCAGGCTCCCGCCGACGGTTCGGTCGAACCGGCCCCGGAGGCACCGGCCAGTCCGCAGGCCCCACCGGAGACGGGTGCGGCCCCGCCCGCAGCAGCCCCGCCGGCTGCGGCCCCGGAGAAGACTTCCTCGCCGGCGGCGCCGGCAGGCGCAGCCCACGACAAGCTTCTTTCGCCCATAGTGCGCCGGCTCATCTCCGAGCACGGGCTGGACGCCGATCGCATAGTGGGGACCGGCTCGGGCGGGCGGATCACCCGCAACGACGTGCAGGCGGTGATCGACGGCCAGGGCCCGGCAGTCGCCGCGCCGGCACCGGCAGCCGCCGACGGGCAGGCCACCGCGGCCCCGCCGGCCGCCCCCGCCCTGAGTGCTCCCGCGGCGCGAGCCGGCGCCGACCAGGTCATCCCGTTCTCCAACATCCGCCGGCGCACGGCCGAGCACATGCGCCGCTCCCTCGACACCTCGGCCCACACCCTGGTGGTGGTCGAGGTCGACTACCACAACGTCGAGGCCGTGCGCCTGCCCGCCCGTGAGCAGTTCAAGGCCATCCAGGGCGTCAGCCTCAGCTACCTGCCGTTCATCGCCCGGGCCGTCGTCGACGCCCTCCACGAGTTCCCCCTGATCAACGCCTCGGTGGGCGAGGACGAGTTGATCGTGCACCACGAGGTCAACCTGGGCATCGCCGTGGACCTCAGCTACGAGGGCCTGATCGTGCCGGTCGTGCACGGCGCCGACGGCAAGAGGCTGGCTGCCCTCGCCCGCGACATCGCCGGCCTCGCCGGCCGGGCCCGCTCCAAGAAGTTGAGCGCAGACGACATCTCGGGCGGCACCTTCACCATCACCAACCCCGGCGGCTACGGCACCTTGCTCACAGGGCCCATCATCAACCAGCCGCAGGTGGCGATCCTGTCCACCGACGGCGTCAAGCCCAAGCCCGTGGCCATCGCCGTGCCCGGAGGGGGTTACGCCGTCGCCGTCCACCCCCTGGGCAACCTGGCGCTGGCCTTCGACCACCGTGCCTTCGACGGCGCCTACGCGTCGGCCTTTCTCGCCCGCGTGCGCGACACCCTGGAGACGAGGGACTGGAGCCTCGAGCTGGCGTGAACACCGCCAGCCCCGAAATGGTTGGCGGAGGCCCCGTTGCCCCCCGCCCGGACTTGGGTGACACCGGCGCCCCTCGCCCCCGAGCTGGTGACCAAAGCAGCGCTGGGGCGTCGCTTTCGATACCAGGTCCGGCGCCGGCGCCGTTGCGAGTCCGGTGGATGGGTCGGGTCCGGTACCGGGATGCGCTGGCCCTCCAGCGTGGCATCCATGCCGGCGGCGCCGCCAGTGGCGACTACGTGCTGCTGATGGAGCACCACCCGGTGTACACCCTGGGGATCCGGGCCTGGAAGGGCTCACCGCACGTGCTGGTGGACCCGTCGACGGTGGGAGCCGAGCTGGTGCCGGCCGACCGCGGGGGTGACGTCACCTATCACGGCCCCGGCCAGCTGGTCGGCTACCCGATCGTCTCGGTGCCCGTACGGCCCGGCGCCACCAGCGCCCACGTCCATGGCCTCGAGCAGTTGGTGATCGACGTCTTGGCGGACCTCGGGCTACCCGGAGCCACCCGCCGGCCCGGCTTCCCGGGGGTGTGGGTCGAGGACCGCAAGATCTGTGCCGTCGGCGTCCGCCTCACCAGGGGCCGCTCCATGCACGGCTTCGCCCTCAACGTGAATACAGACCTCTCGATGTTCTCCCACATCGTGCCCTGCGGCATCCGCGACGCCGGCGTGACGTCGCTGACGGCCGAGGGCGTGCCCGCCACCATGGCCGACGTCGTCGAAGCAATCGCCGGCCGGGCCGCGGCCCGCTGGGCCGGCGCCCTCGGCGTGGAGCGCCAGGACGTCGCCACCCGCACCCCCTCCAACGACTTGGGTGACCGAACAGCACCCCGCGGCGAACTTGGTGACCGAGGCGGCGCCAGGACGCCGCTTGCGACCGCAGAAACAGTTCCCCCCGACGAAGTTGGTGACCAAAGCGTCGCCGAGGCGCCGCTTGTGACTGCCGGAACAGCCGGCGGTTGTTCGGATGCCTCCGACGCACCCGGTGTGATCGCCATCGGTCCGAGGAAGCCGGCGTGGCTACGGGCTCCGGCCAACATGGGCCCGGCGTACCGGGAGCTCAAGCAGACGATGCGATCGCTGGATCTCGTCACGGTGTGCGAGGAGGCCGGCTGCCCCAACATCTTCGAGTGCTGGGGCGCGGGCACGGCCACGTTCATGCTCAACGGGGATCGCTGCACCCGGGCCTGCGGCTTCTGCCTGGTCGACACCCGCCGCCCCGCCGCCCTCGACCCGACCGAGCCCGAGCGGGTGGCCGAGGCCGTGGCCGAGATGGGCCTCGCTCACGCCGTGGTGACCGCGGTCGCCCGCGACGACCTTCCCGACGGCGGCGCCTCGGCCTTCGCCACCACGGTGGGCGCCATCCGCCGGCGCACACCGACCACGACCGTCGAGCTCCTCATCCCCGACTGCAAGGGCGACCCCGACGCTCTGGAGGCCATCTTCGCTGCTCGCCCGGACGTGCTCAACCACAACCTAGAGACGGTGGCCCGCCTGCAGCGGGCCGCTCGCCCCTCGGCCTCCTACGCCCGCAGCCTCGCTGTCCTCGCTCGGGCCAAGGCCGCCGGTCTGGCCACCAAGTCGGGGTTGATGCTCGGGATGGGGGAGAGCGAGGAGGAGGTCGCGGGTGCTCTGGCCGACCTGCGGGCCGTGGGCGTGGACATCGTGACCATCGGCCAGTACCTGCGGCCGACCGCCGCCCACCTACCGGTGGACCGGTGGTGGCACCCGGACGAGTTCACCAGGCTCAGGCGCCGGGCCGAGGCCATGGGCTTCGCCCACGGAGAGGCGTCACCCCTCACCCGCTCGAGCTACCACGCCCGTGACGCCGTGACGTCGGTGACCAGCCCAGGCCGGTAGACGGCGGGGCTCAGCTGAAGCGGCCGGCCGTGTATGTCAGCAGCACGGCCGTGAAGATCAGGCTCATCATGGCGAAGATCATGGTGCGCGACTGAGCGGCCAGCTCCGCGTGCATTCGCCCGATCACCCGCTCCTCCACCTTCTCGATGCGCTCCTCGAGCTTCTCGAAACGGAGGTTCATCCGGTCCTCCAGGGCGGCGAGACGGAAGTCGAGGTCACTCTTGGTGGCGACCTCCGCCCAGCCGACCGGGGGCAGGTGAGCCATCAAGATCTCAGCGGCCTTGGGGCCGAGCGCGTCATCGAGCCGCTGGAACAGCTCCTGGCGGGAACGATCATCAATGGACATGGTGCACCTCCTGCTCGGGCTCGGCAAGCGGGAGGGTTGAGGAACTCTCCGATCCGCCACCAGCATGGCCGATGGGTGTGACAAGTACACGGCTCCTACTCTGGCTCCATGAGGCAGGAGCGGCTGGCGCGCGTGCGCGCCCGGATGGAGGAGCTCGATGTGGAGGTGCTGCTCCTGTCGCTCGGCGCCGATCTTCCGTGGCTGACGGGGTACCAGGCGATGCCCCTGGAGCGTCTCACCATGCTCGTGCTCCCCGTCGACGAACGGGCCACCCTTGTCGTGCCTGCCCTGGAGGCGGCCCGTGTCGAAGAGGACGATGCCGTCTTCGGCCTCCGCCCTTGGAGCGAGACCGAAGATCCCGTCGCTCTCGTGGCCGGTCTGGTGGGGGGCCGGCGGCGCCTCGCCGTTTCGGACCGGACCTGGGCGACCTTCGTGCTCGAGCTGCAGGCCCGTCTCCCCGGCGGCACGTGGTCGACGTCGTCGGCTGTCACGTCGCCGCTTCGGGCGGTCAAGGATCGCGTCGAGGTGGAGATCCTGCGCCGGGCGTCGGTTGCGGCCGATCGAGTGGCCGCTCAACTGGTCGACGGGGAGATACCGCTGTTGGGGCGAAGCGAGGCCGAGGTCTCGGCCGATCTGGGGCAACGCCTGATAGCCGAAGGCCATCAGAAGGTGAACTTCGCCATCGTGGGCAGCGGGCCTTACTCGGCCAGTCCCCACCACGAGCCGGGGCGGCGGCGAATCGGTCCGGACGAGGCGGTTGTCTGCGACTTCGGCGGGAGCCTCGACGGCTACTGCTCCGACATCACCCGCACCGTCTTCACCGGCGAGCCGCCGGCTGACTTTCGCCACCTGTACGCCGTCCTCCAGGCCGCCCAGGCCGCCGCGGTGGAGGCGGCCACCGTCGGCACGCCGTGTGAGGACGTGGACGGCGTGGCCAGGCGGATCATCGAGCAGGGCGGCTACGGCCCCCACTTCATGCACCGCACCGGCCACGGCATAGGGATGGAGGAGCACGAAGATCCCTACCTGGTCGGGGGGAACTGCGAGCCCCTGGCCGCAGGTCACGCCTTTTCCGTGGAGCCTGGCATCTACCTGCGCAACCGCTGGGGCGCCCGCATCGAGGACATCGTCATCGCCTCCGACGACGGCCCCGAGCCGCTCAACTCGGTCTCCCACGATCTGGCCATCGTGGAGGCGTGACCGCCGATCGGCTGCGAGCTGCCGGACGATGATCCGACTCGATGCGGCCACGGTGCTCTTGCAATGGGCGACCGGTGGGTTGTTCTTCCTGTGGGTGACCACGCGGGAGCGGGAGGTGGGCATCGGCTACGGCTGGCTGTTGCGAGCGTCGTTCGGGTTGATCGCCCTGGGCGCGGTGGTGACGGGGGCGCTACTGGAGCCGGTCCCGGTGCGCGATGTCTCAGCTGCCCTCGTCGCCCTTGCCACCGGTGCCGCCCTTGCCGTATCTATCGTGCGGCGCAAGGCCGGTGTGGCCGGCGAGCGGGCCCGGGAAGCACGTCGGGCTGCTCGTGTGGGCGCGGCGGCCAAGGTGGGATCAAGGGCCGAGGCCAACTCTGACGACGCAACGGGACCCGGGGTTCCTGCGACCGGTGCCGAGTTCCCACCCCAACTCGACCTGATCGCACCGTCCATCGGCGTGGTGGGGCTGGTCGCTGCCGGCATGGCCGCCGGCGGGCCCGATGTTCTGGCCGTGGTGCGGACTCTGGCCGGTGCCGCCTTCCTCGGTGCCGTCACCGACGCCATGCTCCTGGGCCACTGGTACCTGGTGCAGCCGGGCCTGGGCCGGGCACCCCTCAACGATCTCAACCGCTGGCTCGCCGTCGTGTGGCCCGTCGAGGTGGCCGCGCTTCTATGGCCGCCGGGCATGTTGTCGGTGTTCTCCGGGAGCGTCGACGACGGGTACGGCGGCATCCTCGGCTGGTTCTGGCTGGCCTGCGCCGGCACCACCCTCGCGCTCACCTTCGTGACCAGGGCCGCCCTCAAGGAGCGGGCCTACTCGGCGGTCATGGCCGCCACCGGTCTGCTGTACCTGGCCATCCTCACCGCCTTCGGTACCGATCTGGTGGCCCGGGCCGTCCTGGCCTGACCAAAGCGCACCGCGGTTTCAAGGTCGGCGGAGGGGAGCCGTTCCAGTAGCAGGCGCGTGATCCTCGCCGACCCGATTCACGGGCACCGCATCCTTCGACCAGTCGTAGAAGGCGCTGAAGCGGGCCACCGCGCGGTCGCCGACGGTGTTCCAAGGGAGTTCGAAGACCATGCGCGACCCGCCTAGCGCGAACGAGCCGGGATAGCGGACGAGGTCACCCTCGGCGTAGAGATATGCGAACCACCCGTCCGGTGACCCGTCGGCAAAGACTTGGTAATCGCTGCTGGGCCGGTCGCCCACGTAAAGGTCGACACCCACGCCGGCCACTTCGTCGGCGGGCAACTGCTGAGGCAGGGCGCCGGCGACGTCGACTACCACCCGTGCCCTCGAACCGTCGTCCTCGATCGAAACCCGAACCACATCGACATAGGGCGGCGTCAGCAGCCCGGCGTCGCCGGCGGGGTCGGGCACGGATCCAGCAGACCGGAAGCCCGGCGGCGGCACTGGAGGAGGAACTGTGCCCGCAGCCCCGGGCGGCGGCGTACCGGAGGTGTTGTCGTGCTCGGTGCCGGGTACCCCGGGGGCTGTCTCGCCAGCACCGCCAGAAGCACCACGTTCGCTGACTGGTCCGCCAACTGGTGCCGTCGTGGCTGACGTGGAGCCGACACCCGCACCCCGCCGGGGTGCGGTCGTGGAAGCACCCCGGGGAATGGTCGTGACGGAGCCCTCCGCCATGGCTCCCGGCACCGTGGAGGATCCTGCAGCAACGGCATCGTCCCTGGCGGCGTCGGGAACCAGGGGGACCGCCTTGGTGGCGAGGTCCCGGCTACGGGCGTCAGCCGAGCGGCTCGGTTCCCTGCCGCCGGCGGCGCAAGAAGTGGCCAGTAGGGCCGCGGCCGCAGCGATTGCCCAAGCTGCCATCACGTGACGCCGGCGCTTTCGCGCCGGCGTCAACGGGATGTGTGCTGCGCGTTCGGGTCTCTCGACGATTACGAGGGCCGGCAGCCGCCGTTGCGGCAGTCGTGGGGCACGAAGACCTTCATACCGTCACCGGCGACAGCGGGGCTGGACATGCAGCCATCCTCGGGTGCTGCGTCACCGTCCTCATTGTTGGTCGCCGTGTAGTCGAACTCGTAGACCCTTCCACCAGCAGCGTTCTTGTGGCCCGAGCGCTCCGACCGCGCGCTGCCATAGGCGACGGCTGAGTCTGTGCCACTGGCCATGCCGTTGCCACCGGTGGAGTCGGTGGCCGAGGGCGTGTTGCCGGTGCCGTTGACCTCCTCACCATCCACGATCTCGTTGTGCGGGTTGGCCGTGATGGTCAGCGTCTTGTCGCCGGCATCCGGGTCCGAGTAGGTGAACGTGATCGTCTGCGCCTTGTGGTTCGGGGGCCACAGCTTGGCCGGCGACCACGTGATCTTGCCGTCGTCTCCACACGGGTTGACTTCACCACCGCCCGAGTTCTTGTTGGCGGCATCGGCGGGCGCCAGCATCCCGAAAGCAGCCAGAGCGGCACCAGCCAAGGCCAAACGAGTCATCTTCATTTCAGATCCTCCCAGTCGCAGTCCGTAGCCCCAGTCGGCTGGGTTCAGTGTCGCAGGTATTCCGTCGAGAGTCAACAAATTGATCTCTATTTCGTAATCGTCATAGATCAACGGGCAAATCGGGCGAAACCGTCGTTGTCCGGCGCATCGTCCCTCGCCGCGGCCGGCGTCGATATGAACTCGTAGCGGCCCCATTCCGAGGCCAGGGACCATCTGAAGGCGGGGGGATCGGCCAAGTGGGCCAGCGGGAACCGGAGCACCAGCTCGTCGCCGGCGACTTCGACCGCCACTCCCGCCGCCTGGCCGAACTTCGCCCCGCCGCCGGTGTTGTCGAAGTATGCGCTCCCCCAACCGCTGTCGGCCAGGTTGACCCAGATCTCGTAGTCGACGACGCCGTCACCGTCGACGTCGAAGAACGAGGCGACGTTCATCGTGCGGTCCTCGGGCCCGTTCGCCGCCACTGGACCGCCCATCCGCACCCGCAACTCGAAGCCGGAATGCGAGCGGCTGAGGCGCCCCCCGGTGAGGTCGGCGTAGGGCGGAGGCGGGTCCAATGACGGGGTCAAGTCGCCCCTGGGATCGGAGAACGAGGCGACGCCGCCGCCGGAAGACGGCGTACCGCCACCTGCGGCGGCCGGCGCCGTGGTGGCCACCGGCGCCTGGTCGGAGGGAGCCCTGGTCTCGCCCGGCGCGGGGGCCTCGGTTCTCGAAGTTGCCCCGGCGGCGTCAGCTTGTTCGGCTCCTTCGGGATCGATGGTGTTGCCGCCGCCTCCCCGGGTTCCCTCGGCACGACGAGACGTGTTGCTCCTCGGCGCCGAGCTCGTTGGACTGCCGGGAACCGGAACCGTGGTCGAAGCTCCTTCGCCTGCCGGTGCCGGTAGGTCGCCCGGAGACGGCACGGGCTCGGCAACCTGTCCGGCCGGGCCGGGCTCGGCAGGGAACATCGGCCGGAGGGCGTCGCGGTCGGACAACGGCGAGGGGTCACGGCTATCGGGACTGCAGGCCACGGTGCCAAGCAGCAGCAGCAGAAGGACCAGCGGGCCGTACTTCTTTCGCATTAGACGCTCCCCGGTGATCGCGAAATCCTACATTGCCCTATCGCCACTATTGCATCCGGCTTTCCGAAGAGGTATCGTAGCCCTAGCCGAGATACGGCGGGTAAGTTACTGGGGAGGCAATGTGAAGAAGCAATTGTTGGCGATGCTGGCTGGGGTAGCACTGGCGAGCGGCGGTGCGGTAGGTGCCGCATTCGCCGGTAACGGTCCTGATGCCAACGGCCCGGCGAAGCACGGTCTGTGCACCGCCTACCACAACGGCAGTGCGAACGGGCAGGCGAACAAGCGCAAGGCTCAGCCTTTCGTCAACCTCGAGCAGGCGGCGAAGGAAGCCGACGAGGCTGATGGCGAGGACAACTACACCACGACAGCGGATGAAGTCGCGGCATTCTGCGCCGGCCTCATCGGCGGTCGCGCCGGCAACGGCAAGCCCACCCCTGGCGGGGGCAACGCCAAGGCTTAGAAGTAGTAGACCGGCATTGCGGACGGGGGCCTTCGGGCCCCCGTTTTCGCGCCGGCAGTTGAAGTTGCCTCAGGCGATGAAGTACTTGGCCTGGGGATGGTGGAGGATGACCGCCGACGTCGTCTGCTCCGGGTGGTACTGGAACGCGGTCTCCTCGCTCACGACCACGCCGATTCGTGAGGCCTCGAGCAGGTCGGCCACCTTCACGTTGTCCTCCAGGTCCGGGCAGGCGGGGTAACCCCACGAGTAACGGCCGCCCCGATATTGCTGGCGGAACAGGCCGGTAAGGGTTGGCCCGTCCTCGTCGGCGAATCCCCATTCCTCGCGCACCCTTCGGTGCCAATACTCGGCCAGGGCCTCGGCCATCTCCACTCCGAGCCCGTGCAGCAGCAGGTAATCCTGGTAGCGGTCCTCGGCGAACAGCCGAGCCGTCGCCTCCGACACCGCCGGCCCCATCGTGGCAATGGTGAAGGCCACGTAGTCGGGCTCCCCCGAGTCGACCGGCCGCACGAAGTCCGAGATGCAGAGCCACGGCTCCTTCTGCTGGCGGGGAAAGGCGAACCGGGCCCGCTCCACCGAGCGGGTGTCGTCCTCCCACACCACCAAGTCGTTGCCGTCGCCATTGGCGGCGTAGAAGCCGTAGACGACCTGGGGCACCAGGAGGTTGTCGGCCTGGGCCTTGGCCAGCTCCTCGCGCAGGACGAACCGGATGCGGGTCTTGAACTCCTCGTCGGTCTCGCCGCCCTTGGCGGGGCGGAACCCCCACTGGTTGCGGAAGAGGGCCGTCTCGTTCAGCCAGCTGGCCAGCTCGGCGATGGCGATGCCCTTCACGACGCGCGAGCCAAGGAAGGGCGGCTTGAACACCTCGTTGTCGACGGCCACCTCGGGCGAGCGGGACGGAATGGCTCCGGCCTCCACCGTGGCCGCGCCCGAGCGCGACCCGGCCCGTGGCGCCGCCGGTACCCGCCCGAAGTCTGGGTCGTCCACCCCGGAGCGCTTGAGGTCCATCAGCTTGTCCATGGTGGACAGGCCCTCGAAGGCGTCCTTTCCGTAGAACACCCGGCCCTCGTAGACCGACCGGAGGTCACCCTCCACGTAGCGACGGGTGAGCGCGGCGCCACCGAGCAGCACCGGTACCTGGCCGGCCACCCCGCGCTCGTTCAGCTCGAGCAGGTTCTCCCTCATGATGAGCGTGCTCTTGACCAGCAGGCCGCTCATCCCGATCACGTCGGCCTTCACCTCCTCGGCCTTGGCGATCATCTCCGACAGCGCCACCTTGATCCCGAGGTTGTGGACCTCGTAGCCGTTGTTGGTGAAGATGATGTCGACCAGGTTCTTGCCGATGTCGTGCACGTCGCCCTTGACCGTGGCCAGCACGAGCCGGCCTTTGCCGCCCTGGTCGGACTTCTCCATGTGGGGCTCGAGGTGGGCGACCGCCTTCTTCATCACCTCGGCCGACTGGAGCACGAAAGGCAGCTGCATCTGGCCCGAGCCGAACAGCTCACCGACCACCTTCATGCCCTCCAGGAGGGTGTCGTTGACGATGCCCAGCGCCGGCGTGGTGGTCAGTGCCTCGTCGAGATCGGCCTCCAGCCCGTCACGGTCGCCGTCGATGATGCGCTGCGACAGGCGCCGCTCCACGCTCCAGTCGCTGCGGTCCTCCCGCTCCAAGGTGTCCGAGGACACGCCCTCGAACAGGCCGAGGAGCTCCTGCAGCGGGTCGTAGCCGTCACCGCGCCGGTCGTAGACGAGGTCCAGGCAGACCTCACGAGCTCTCTCGTCGATGCGGTTGAGGGGCATGATCCGTGCCGCGTGGACGATCGCCGCGTCGAGCCCGGCCTGCTGGCACTCGTGCAGGAACACCGAGTTGAGGACGTGACGGGCGGCGGGAGTGAGCCCGAACGAGACGTTCGATAGGCCGAGGATGGTCTGCACGCCCGGAAGCTCCGCCTTGATCCGGCGGATCCCCTCGATGGTCTCGATCCCGTCGCGTCGCCCCTCCTCCATGCCCGTCGATATGGGCAGGGCCAGAGGGTCGAAGAGCAGGTCGCTCGGCGCCAGGCCGTACCGGTTCACGGCGAGGTCGTGGATGGCGCGGGCCGCCCGCAGCTTCCACTCCGCCGTCCGGGCCTGGCCCTCCTCGTCGATGCACGTGCAGACGACGGAGGCTCCGTACTCGCGGGCCAGCGAGAGGAACCGGTCGAGCCGCGTGCCGGGGGCGGCGCCGTCCTCCAGGTTGACGGAGTTGAGGATCGGTTTGCCGCCGATCCACTGGAGGCCGGTCTCGATGACCTCGGGCTCGGTCGAGTCGAGCATGAGCGGGACCGTCACCTGCGTGGCGAAGCGGGACACCACCGCCTCCATGTCGGCCACGCCGTCCTCGCCCGTGTAGTCGACGCACACGTCGACGACGTGGGCGCCCTCCTTCACCTGCTCGCGCCCCATGGCCACGCAGGTCTCCCAGTCGTCGGCCAGCATCGCCTCCCGGAACTTCTTCGAGCCGTTGGCGTTGGTGCGCTCGCCCACCACGAGGAACGACGGCGCCTGGTCGAAGGGCACGTGGTTGTAGATGGAGGCGACACCCGGCTCCGGCCGTGCCTCCCGCGGGCCCGGTGCCAGGTCGCGGCAGCGCTCGACCACGTGGCGCAGGTGCTCCGGCGTGGTGCCGCAGCAGCCGCCCACGACGGATACCCCGAACTCCGTGACGAAGCGGGCCTGGTGATCGGCGAGCTGCTCGGGCGTGAGGTCGTAGTGCATCCGCCCTTCCACCACCGAGGGCAGGCCCGCGTTGGGCAGGCACGAGATGGCCGCTGGGGAGAAGCGGCTGAGGTGCCGGAGGTGCTCGCCCATCTCGTGCGGGCCGGTGGCGCAGTTGAGCCCGATGACGTCGGGGTGCAGCGCGGCGAGGGTGGTGACGGCGGCACCGATCTCGGTGCCGGGGAGCATGCGGCCCGTCAGCTCCATGGTCACCTGGACCTGCAGAGGCACCTCCCGGCCTTCAGCGGCCATGGCCCGGCGGCAGGCGATGAGGGCGGCCTTGGCCTGGAGGAGGTCGAACACCGTCTCGACGATGAACAGGTCGACGCCACCCTCGAGCAGCGCCCGGGCCTGCACCTCGTAGGCGTCCCGCAGGTCGGCGAAGCGGATCTGGCCGAGCGAGGGGAACTTCGTGCCCGGCCCGATCGAGCCGGCGACCCATCCTCCGTACCCGTCTGCCACCTCCCGGGCGATGCGGGCCGCGGCGACGTTGAGCTCATGGGCCCGCTCGGCGATGCCGTACTCGGCGAGCGTCGGCGCGAAGGCGCCAAAGGTGTCGGTTTCCACCACGTCCACGCCGACCTCGAAGAAGGAGCGGTGCAGCTCCGAGATCACGTCCGGGCGGGTCGCAACCAGGATCTCGTTGCAGCCCTCGAGAGCCGGCCCGCCGAAATCGTCGGCCGAGAGCTCCCGTAGCTGGATGTTGGTGCCGGTGGCGCCGTCGAAGATCACCACCCGCTCGCGGATGGCCTCGGCATACCCGCTGGTCATGGTGAGTCACGCTACCGGTGGAGGAAACGTGCCCCCGCCCCATTTTCCCGGTACCGTCTGTGGGGCTATATGAGGATCTACACCAAGCGGGGGGACGACGGGACCACGGGCCTGCTCCACGGCGGCCGAGTGGCCAAATCCGATCCCGCCGTCGAGGCCTACGGGACCGTCGACGAGGCCCAGGCCTTCCTGGGCCTGGCCCGGTGCGAGGCCGGCGCCGGCTCGGAGGTGGACGAGATGCTTGTCGGGGTCGAGCGCGACCTGTGGGTTCTCATGGCCGACCTGGCCACGGGGGAGGACAACCGCGACAAGCTGGAGCCGGGTCGGACGCAGGTCACCGACGAGATGGTGAGGCGCCTCGAGGGCCACATCGACTCGCTCGCGGCCCGGGCGCCCCTGCCCAAGGAGTTCGCCGTGCCGGGCCAGACACCTACGGGATCACGCCTCGACGTCGCCCGCACCGTCGTGCGGCGGGCCGAGCGCAGGGCGGTCGAGGTCTGCCCCCCCACGTCGCTGGTGATCGCCTACCTGAACCGGCTGTCCGACCTGCTCTGGGCCATGGCAAGAGCCGACGAGGCCGGCGACTTCCTGGCCGCCCGTCAGGTCCCACCTTCCGGGAACAACGCCTGATGGGCACCTTGACCTGGCCCCCCGGGCCGGCCGTTACCGTCGACTCGACCTACTCGTAGAGAGAGACCCGATGCCCGTCAGCTGCGTTGCCGCGAGTGAGGTGCCCGCCGAGGCCGGCATGGTCGCCGTTCCCGTCTTTGCCGGCTGCGTGCTGCCCGAGGGCTCCGAGATCAAGCTCGACGTGGCCTTCCTGGAGGGCGCCGGCTTCGAGGGCACGGTCGGTCAGGTCCAGAGCTTTCCGACCGGCGACCACACGTTGACCTTGGTGGGCATGGGATCCCCCGACGAAGTCGACGCCGAGACCTTCCGGCGGGCTGCTGCCGCCATCGTGCAGGCCGCCTGGCGCACGCCGGAGGTGACCACGACCCTCCTCGACGCCCTGCCACAGGACGGGATCGACAGGATGCGGGCGGCTCGGGCCATCGCCGAGGGAACAGGAATGGCCGCTTACGAGTTCCTGGCCTACAAGAGCTCTGTTACGCCGTGCCGGCTCGAGACGGTCACCGTGGTCGATCCCGCGGCCGGCAGTGATGCCGTGGTTCAACGGGCACTGGATCATGGGTCGACGGTGGCCGAGGCGGTGCGCCTCGCCCGCGACGTCGTGAACGAGCCCGCCGGCACACTGACGCCGACGCGCCTGGCCGAGCTGGCCACCGAGATCGCCGATCGGGAGGGATTGACGATCGAGGTCCTCGACGACGTGGCCATCGCCGAAGCAGGCCTTGGCGGACTGTCGGGTGTCGCCCAGGGTTCTCACGAGCCGGCGCGGTTGATCGAGCTGCGCTACGAGCCTCCGGGAGAGGCGTCGGCCACTCTGGCTCTGGTCGGGAAGGGGATCACCTTCGACTCCGGCGGCTTGTCTATCAAGTCCGCCGATCCGATGATGACGATGAAGACCGACATGAGCGGTGCCGCCGCGGTGATGGCGGCCATGTCGGCTCTGCCCGCGCTGGGTGCCCAGGTGCGGGTCCTCGGGTTCCTTCCCGTCACCGAGAACATGCCCGGAGGCGGCGCCATCAAGCCGGGCGACGTGGTTCGCATACGCAACGGCAAGACCGTCGAGGTCCTCAACACCGACGCCGAGGGCCGCTTGGTGCTGGCCGATGGGTTGTCGCTCGCCGCCGAGCGCGCTCCCGACGCCATCGTCGACGTGGCCACCCTCACGGGTGCCCAGATCGTCGCCCTGGGCCCGAAGATCGCGGCCGTTCTCGGGAACCACGAGGGCCTGCTGGACCAGGTGCGGCGGGCCGGCGAGCGGGCGGGCGAGGCCGTGTGGCCGCTGCCACTGCCGGAGGAGTACCGCAAGGACATCGACTCCGATGTCGCCGATCTCAAGAACATCGGGCAGCCGGGCAAGGCCGGCGCCGTGGTCGCCGGCCTGTTCCTCCAGGAGTTCGTGGCCGGCGTGCCGTGGGCCCACCTGGACGTCGCCGGCCCGGCCCGGGCCGACACCGATTACGGCTACGTGAAGAAGGGCGCCACCGGCGTCGCCGTGCGAACCCTTCTGGAGCTGATCACCACCTTCGAGCCTCTCAGCTGACGGTGGCCACCACCTCCCGGTAGAGCTCGTCCGCCTCGTCGAGGCTCTCGGCCACGCACGTGAGGCCCATCTTCCCGAACCCCCGCAGGGCGCCCAGGAGGTGGAGGGTGGCGCCGGTTCGGCTGATGGGGTCGAAAGCCAGGCCCGCCTTGTCCACCGCCTCGATGACGTCGGCCGGCGTCTTCCCCACCAGCCGCTGGGACTTGAGGTTGTCGCTGGCCACGTATGTCCGGACGCCGTCCTCGACCCGGAGCTGCCCCGTGGCCGGGTCGTAGACGCCCCCGGTGGCCAGGCGGGCCATCCAGAAGGGATGGCTCGTCCCGCCCATGCGCAGGTTGATCTCGCTGAGGTAGATCTCGTGGCCGGCGGCACCTCCGGCGGAGGGCATGACCACGAAGTCGACGCCGAAGGAGCCCAGCACCCCCTCGGCGGCGAGCAGCGCGCTCACCTTGGTCCCGGCCTCCTGTATGGCTAGCCGGTAGGACTCGTCGGCCGGGAACCGGCAGCCCAGGTACACCTGGTTGTCGGGCCCCCCGAGGATCTGGTCATGGGTGGAGAGCACCTCGACAGTGCCGCCGGGAGCGACCCTCAGCTGCACGCTCGGCGACACCATGGTCTTGTGGCGGACCAGCTCCTCGACGACGGCGCCCCGCTGCGCCATCTTGGCCGAGAACGCCGGCCACGACTCTCCCGCCGCGCAAAAGGTCGTGGCCGACGAATCGAGCGGGAACGGGGGCACCGGTCCTGCCAGCTCGATGATGGCGTTGCCCTGGCCGGAGAACCCGTCGTTGAGCTTGGCCACGACGGCTTCGGCGGCGGGCCGCCGGGCCTGGATCGCCCTCACCGCCGACTCGAGCTCCTCGATGGTGTACAGCCCTTCGCGGCCCTCGAGCACGGCGACACCCGCTTGGCGGGCGACCCGGCGCGACCCGGTCTTCGAGCCCAGCTCGGCCAGATCGGAGTGCCCGCCGTAGAGGGGCAGCCCCAGGGCCTCGGCCAGTGCCCACTCGCCGTTGGTGATGTTGAACGGGAGCACGTAGGCGTCGTCGGGGTCCTCGACCAGGCCGCGCATGGCGGCGACGGCCTCGGGGCGGGCCAGCAGCTTCTCGGTTAGGCACACGGGCGAGGGATCACCGAGGGAGTGGAACAGGAGGCGCCGGCGGGCCGCGTCAGGGTCGGGGACGAAGCGGAGGTAGTACTCGATGACTGCTTCGTCCACGGGGAGCGACGTGAGGTAGACGATCCTCGTCTCCGGGTTGGCCAGGAACAACATCGTGAAGAGCATCCGCTCCTCGTAGTGCTGGATGCCGGTGATCTTGGTCAGCTCCTCCACCGGGAAGCTGGCCGACGGGAGCACGACGATGGTCCCCCGTTCCAGATCGGCCAGTGACGCCTCGCCGATGCGCTCCAGGAAGGCGCTTTGACGCCGCTCCCACTCCGCCTTGGTCGTCACTCGAGGACGTCGGCCACGGCCGTCTCGATGGCGGCGAGCACGTCGGGCGCCAGAGTCACCCCGGAGGCGGCGGCGTTGTCGTCCAGCTGCTCCGGCCGGCTGGCCCCGACGATGGCCGAGGTCACCTCGGGCCGGCGCAGCACCCACGCCAGGGCGAGCTGGGCCATGCTGAGGTCGAGACCGTCGGCGATCGGGCGCAACCGCTCCACGGCCTCGAGCACGTCGTCCTGGCGCCAGCGCCCCATCATGCGCTCCCCGCTCTGCTGGGCTCCACGCGAGCCCGGTGGCGGGGGAGCGCCAGGGCGGTACTTGCCCGTGAGCGCTCCCTGGGCCAGGGGAGACCAGACGATGTTTCCGATGCCCTCTTCGGCGCAGAGGGGGAACACCTCGGGCTCTGGCTTGCGGTAGAGGATCGAGTACTCGGGCTGGCTCGAGACGAACCGCTCGACGTCGGGCAGGTCGAGGGCGGCACGGATCTGGTCGGGCCTCCACTCGCTGAAGCCGAGATAGCGGGCTTTGCCCTGGCGCACCAGCTCGGTCAATGCCCCCATCGTCTCCTCGAGCGGGATGTCGGGGTCGTAGCGGTGGCACTGGTAGAGATCGACGTAGTCGGTCCGCAGGCGCTTCAGGGAGCCGGCACACTGCTTGGCCACCTGAGCTGCCGACAGGCCCTTGTCCGCGGGCGACATGGGAAAGAAGGCCTTGGTGGCGAGCACATAGCTGGAGCGGTCGACGCCGCTCAGCGCCTCTCCCAGGAACGCTTCAGCCGCTCCGTGGCCGTAGACGTTGGCCGTGTCGAAGAAGTTGATCCCCAGCTCCAGGGCCCGCCGGATGCAGGCCCGGCCCCGGCCGGCATCGACTGCGCTCCCGTAGGTGAGCCAGGACCCGAGACTGATCTCGGGAACCATCAGGTCGCTCTTCCCGAGCTGCCGGTACTCCACGCTCGATGGTAACTCCGGCTCCACCCCCCTCCCGTCCGGAGTACACGGCCCCGCGAAACCGGGGGCCATGTACTCCAGTTCGGGCGGGGTGGAGCCGGCGCTCAGGCGGCGGCGTCGGGTGGGCCGGCGGAGGCGGAGGCCGCGGCAGCCAGCGCCTTGCGGTAGCGGTCCCAGGCCCACGCCGCCGCTTCCCGTGCCAGGGTCGGGTGGTAGCGCCAGCGGAGCAACTGGCGCTCCACCGCCTCGAGGTCCTCGCCCAGCTCGAGGAGCGACAAGGCGAGTTGACGCCCCCGCCGGCGCTGCTGCTCCACCGCCGGCGTCCGCAGGTCGGCCTCCTGCAGGGCCTGGTGCTCGGCTTGCAACGTCGAGGGCAGGCGCTGGACCTGCCGGCGGTTGAGGGGCGGCACCTTGCGGCGGACGGCAAGGACGGAATCGCCCTGGTGCTGGGCCAGGTCGAACTGCACGAGGCGGGCCAGGGCCCTCATGAACGGGGAGTTCCGCCCACCCTTGTCGCCGAGGCCGAGACAGCGGGCGGTATCGGCCAGCGGCAGCTCGAAGCCGGCGGGTGAGGCTTCGAAGGAGGCCACGAGACGGCGGAGAAGCCATGTCGTACTGGGGCCGAGCACGCCGAGCCAGTAGGTCTCGACGTAGTGGGAACGGGGGTCGTGGCCGAGGGAGTCGATGACCGGGTCCGGCCACGGCCGGATCGTCAGCGCCTCGAGAGCGGGAACGGCAACGGGAACAGGGGCGGGTGAAACAAGCATCAGGTAGTCCTCCTGGCTGGGAACACAAGTCAGAGGGGAAGGCACTTTCACTATATCTCATGCATCGACGATGTTCAACATTCTAAAGAGCCCCGGGCGGGGGTCACACTGAGTGCGGGCAAATGGGACGAATCTTCTTTTTCAACGCTCTGCGTCATAGTTGGTGCGACCCACCGTGGTAACTACTCGACATGACCTGGATCAACCAGGTCCCGAGCTACCTCTGGGGTGCCAAATGAGCAAGCTTCCTGTCCGATCTATCGCCGTGGCGTCAGCACTCTCCGTGACTGCCGCCTTCTCTGGTGTGGGCGCGGCCACCGCCGAGACATCCTCCGGGGTGGGCACGTCAATCGCGTCAACCTCGATCCTGAGCCTGCAGCTGGGCAAGTCGGGGTCGCTGCTGAACCTTCGCCTCATCGGCGACGATGCCAAGAGCACCATCGACTCCGCTGTCGCCTCGCCCCACTCCTCGACCCAGCTGGTCCCGCTGTCGTTGACCTCGGAGGCCATCCCGGCGCTCAACACCCTGACCGGCGCGCTCCCGAAGTTCGAGACCCGCGACCCGGGTGGACAACGCAAGATGTCCGGAGAGGCCATCGACCTGGCCAGTCTCGGGGGCACCCTGGGCTCGGTCACCTCGGCCCTGCCGGCGGTGGTACCCGCCAACCTCCTCGGGGGCAAGATCGTCCCGGTCGGCCTCAGCTCCTTGCTGGAGGGCGGTGTGGCGGACTCGAACCTCGAGGCGCAGCTGGCCGACCTGAAGGTGCTGTTCGGTGCCCTCGGCGTCAAGAGCATCTCCAACGTCATGAATGCCAAGGCAGCGACAGTCCAGACGGACGGCACCCGCAGCGTGAAGATCGGCGCCATCGGCGTGCTCAACCTCGGCGAGCTGCTCAAGGGCCTGGGGATCGACCTCAACGCCCTCAGCGTCAAGACGATCAGCGACCTGTCGAAGGCCCTGAAGCTGGTGCTCGACCTGCCGCCCGGCGAGGTCAGTCTGGCCGCCGCGGTGGACACCATCAACAAGGCCATCACCGCCGTCGAGACCGTCGTGGCCACCCAGAACGTGGACATCACCGACGTGGTGAACACGGTGGCGCCGGTGAGGGCCATCGTCAACGGCCTGCCCTCCACCCTCCCGGTGAGCAAGGTGACCGACGTCCCGTCCAACGAGCTCCTCGGCCAGACGGTGGACACGACGCTGGAGACCCTTCAGGCCACGCTGACGAACCTGCTCAACACGGCTCTCGGGCTGGTCGGCAACACACCCCTGCTCAGCTTCGACGGCGCCGAGGTCAGCGCGATGACCAAGGCCACCTCCAGCGTCGCCACCTCGGCGGCCGATGTGGTGGCCAAGCTCGGTGGCGTGAAGGTGCTCAACGTGAGCCTGCCCGGCGTCGACCTGGCCGGTGTGGGTGAGCTGGTGAGCACCGTGACCAGCACCATCGGGAACACCCTGTCCATCATCGACCCATCGCTGAAGGACCTGGTGGGGGTGGACCTGCTCAAGAAGAACACCAGCGTCACCACCTCGGGTGGCTACGTCCGGTCCGCCGCCAGCTTCGACGTCCTGAAGGTGAGCGTCACCCCGCCGGCCGCCATCGCCAACTTGGCCAAGTCCCTGACGGGCAGCAGCACCAGCTCGACCGGCATCCTGAGTGGTGCCGGCATCGCCAACCCGGCGTCGGTCCTGCCCGTTCACGGGGCGTCGATGACCTCTCTCGCCGGTGCCCTCAACCTGCCCGCCGGTGTGGGTGCCCTCCTGGAGGGCCTGACGTTGCGAGTCGGCTCGGTGCAGTCCAACTCGGACCACATCGCCGCCGCTTCGGTGTCGTCCCCTGCAGTCGTCGCCCCGGCGCCGGCTGCTCCGGTGGCGCCCCCGGGCCAGCAGCTGCCCCGTACCGGCAGTGAGAGCACTCAGATGGCCGCGCTGGCCATCGGCCTCGCCGCCCTCGCCATGGGGCTGCGCCGCTTCGTGCTGCGCCCGGCAAGGGGCTGATCTACGGGCCTTCCGGGCCGCGAACAGCATTCAAGAACAAGAAAGAGGAGCGCCCCCCGCACTTCGGGGGGCGCTCTTCTTTTCAGAAGCGCGGCGGTGGGCTACCAGTGGCCCCGGTGGACGACCTCCTCCAATCCGCGGCGACCGCGGCGGGCGGACTTCGATGGTTTTTCCCCGGGAGCGGGGTGGCCGATGGCGAGGGCGCCGATGGGTCGGTACTCTTTCGGGACGCCCAAGGCTGACAGCAGCTCGCTCTGTCCCGAGAAGATCCCGAAGAAAAGGGCTCCCAGCTCTGCGTCCACCGCCGTGAGCAGCATGAGCATGGTGGCGAAGGCACCGTCGATGTCCCAGTACGGGACGGGCCAGGCCTCCTCGTCGGCCAGGCCGGTCGTGGCCTTGTCCGGTTCGCCGTAGCGGTCGAGGTGGGCCTGGCGGGACACCAGCGGCACCACCAGAGCCGGCGCGTTGAACAGTCCCTGGTGGGCGAACGAAGCCCGCCGCTCGGGGTCGAAGGTGTGGGACCAGAAGATCTCGGTCTGCTCGCGGCCCTCGAGGGCCAGGAACGCCCATCCCTGGGTGAAGCCGGCGGAGGGGGCCCTCCTGGCGTTGTCCAGGATGCGGTCGAGGGCACCGGGTGGCAGCGGACGGTCCTGGTAGTTGCGCACCATGCGCCGGCGCCTCACCACGTCCTGGAACTCCATCGGCGAAAGCTATGGGAGCGCCGGCGGGGAATGTTGACCTGACAGGTAAGGTTTCCACTTGAAGCAACGCCAGGAAGGTGGTGATCGCCGTGCCGAGCTCCCGTGAGCTTCTTGCCCGGGTGAAATCCGAGATTGCCGAGATCGACGGGGCCGACGCGGAGGAACGCCTGGCTGCCGGCGCCATCGTGCTCGACGTCCGGGAGCCCGACGAGTACGACCAGGGTGCCATTCCCGGTGCGGTGCACATCCCCCGGGGCCACCTCGAAGGCCAGGTGGAGAACAAGCTGGCTGACAAGGCCCGCCCGATCGTGGTCCATTGCGCCAGCGGGTTCCGCTCCGCCTTCGCGGCCAAGACCCTGAAGGACATCGGGTACCAGGACGTGGCCAGCCTGGCCGGCGGGTTCAACCGCTGGAAGGACGAGGGTCGCGCCTGGCAGGTTCCCAAGACCCTCGACGCCGACCAGCGCAACCGCTATCAGCGCCACCTCCTGCTGCCCGAGGTAGGCGCCGCCGGCCAGCAGAAGCTCCTCGATTCCAAGGTGCTGCTGCTGGGCGCCGGCGGCCTCGGCTCTCCTGCCGCTCTCTACCTCGCCGCCGCCGGCGTCGGCACCCTCGGCATCATCGACATGGACGTCGTCGACACGTCGAACCTCCAGCGCCAGATCCTGCACAACCTCGACCGGGTCGGGGAGCGCAAGGTCGACTCGGCCAAGAAGACCCTCACCGCCCTCAACCCCGACGTCGACGTCGCCACCTACGACGTGCGTCTCGGCGCCGACAACGTGCTCGACATCATCGACGGGTACGACGTCATCGTCGACGGAACCGACAACTTCCCCACCCGCTACCTCGTCAACGACGCCTCACTCGTAAAGAAGATCCCCGTCGTCCATGGCTCCATCTTCCGCTTCGAGGGCCAGGCCACGGTCTTCGCTCCCTACGAGGGCCCCTGCTACCGCTGCATGATCCCCGAGCCGCCGCCGGCCGAGCTGGCCCCGTCCTGCGCGGAGGCCGGCGTCCTCGGGGTACTCCCCGGCATCGTCGGCAGCCTCCAGGCCATGGAGGCCATCAAGCTGCTGCTGGGGCTGGGCGACCCGCTCATCGGCCGGCTGCTGGCCTACGACGCTCTGGAGACCTCGTTCCGCACGTTCAAGGTCCACCGTGACCCCGAGTGCCCGGCCTGCGGCCCCAACGCCGGCCCCATCGTCATCGCCGAGTACGACGAGCTCTGCATGCCCCACCCGGCCGCCTGAGCGCTCTGCTCGGCGGGCGGGCCCAGCGCCTCAACGGGCCGGGCGGTCGCGCAGGCGGTAGACGAAGCGCAGCCCCGACCAGGTGTCGTCGACGGCGCAGACCTTGGTGTCGACCAGCCCCTCAGCGAGACCCACGTCGCGCACGGTGTTCTCGGTGAGATCGGTCGCCACGCCGGAGGTGCGCTTGGGCCACGCCACCCACAGGCCGCCCTTCTCGTGAAGGGCGCGCTTGGCTACGGGGAATCGCCGCTCGAGCTCGGCCCGGTCCTTCACGAACACGACGATGACGTCGAGTGGCGGCCCCTTCAGCTGAGGTCGCACCGTCACCCCGTCGAGCCGTTCGAGGTCGAGCTCCCGGTCCAGGGTGGCCGGCGGGTTGAGCAGGGCGACGGTCGACCCCTCCTTGATCCCGAGCTTCTTGGCCAGAGGAGTACCTGAGTATCCGGCCATGTGGTGACGGTAGCCTCAGCTCCCGTGGCCGTGCGCTTTGTCATCGTCGGCGCGGGGCCTGCGGGCGTGCAGGCGGCCACCCACGCCGCCCGCCTCGGCGCTGAAGTGACCGTGGTGGAGCGTGACGTGCTCGGTGGTGCCGCCAACCTGTGGGACTGCATCCCGTCGAAGGCCATGATCGCCACGGGTGCGGTCCTGTCCATGGCGGGACGGGCCCAGGGGATGGGGCTTCAGCCTCTGCCGGCCGCGCCGGACCTCGACGCTCTCCGGGCCCGGGTACTTGCGGTTTCGGAGCATCTCGAACGGTCGATCACCGGGCTGCTGGCCGATCAGGGCGTCCGTGTCATCCGGGGGACGGCCCGCCTGAAAGGGCCCCACGAGGTCGTGGCCGAGACGGCCGGCGGGCTGGAGGAGCTGGCCGCTGACGCCGTGCTGCTGTCCACCGGCAGCCGCCCACGGGTCCCCGAGTGGGCCAAGCCCGACGGCATCCGGCTCCTGACGACCCGCCAGGCCTATCCGCCGCCGGCACTGCCGACGCACCTGGTGGTCATCGGATCGGGCGTCACCGGCGTGGAGCTCGTCCACCTGTTCCGTTCGTTCGGCGCCCGGGTGACCCTGGTGGTGAGCCGCCAGCAGGTGCTGCCGGCCAAGGACGTGGAGGTGGCCGCCGCCCTCGAGGAGGACTTCTTGGCCAGCGGAGTGAAGTTGCTCAAAGGGGCCAGGGCCGTGTCCGCCGAGTGCGAGGACGGAGAAGTGGTCGTCCGTTGCGACGACGGGCGGGTCGTGCGGGGCTCGCACGCCCTGCTGGCCATCGGCTCGATCCCCAACTCCGAAGGCCTGGGCCTGGAGGCCGCCGGCGTGGAGGTCGTGGAGGGCGGCTACGTGCCGGTCAACCAGCACTGCCAGTCGAACGTCGCCCACATCTACGCCGCCGGTGACCTCTCCGGGAAGCTGCCGCTGGCCTCGGTCGCCTCCATGCAGGGGCGGAAGGTGGCCGAGCACGTAATGGGCCTCCACACCCGCCAGCACCGCCACCTCGACTACGAGAAGGCGGCCAGCGCCATCTTCACCGAGCCGGAGATCGCCGACGTGGGCCTGGCGGAGGCCGAGGCCTTCGCCATCGGCCGCAAGATCAGGGTGACCAAGGTCCCGTTCGCCGCGAACGCCCGAGCCCTGATCGACGGCGACCCGAGGGGCTTCGTCAAGATCGTCTCGGACCCCGCCACCGGCATCGTGCTGGGCGGGTCCATCGTGGGAAGGGGGGCGTCGGAGCTGATCTCGGTGATCGCCCTCGCCGTGACCGCCCATCTCAAGGTGACGGACATCGTGGAGAGCCTGCTCGTGCACCCCGCCCTGGCCGAGGCCCTGGCCGACGCCGCCGAATAGCTCGGCGCCGGCCAGTCCCACTCACACCTCGGGAGCGCTAGAGGGCCCCGACAGGCTGAACCTGCTCGTGCACCGACAGGTTCGTCGGCTCGGCGATCAGTGTCCGCTTTCCGACCACCGCCTCGGCGCAGGTCTCGCCCAGCGGTGCCGCCGAGCCGCAGCCAGCGCTGATGAAGGCGCCGTTCTCGGCAGCTTCGGTCTTGTACCGGGCCACCACCTCGATCTTCACCACGTTGGTCCCAGTTCCCGCGGGGACGCCCCGCTTGTCGTAGCGCCCGATGTTGACGGCCATCCAGTTGAAGGCGTTGGCCGCCCGGGTCCGGATGTAATCCTCTTCCGTGTCGATCCCGTCGTTTTCGGCGCCGTCCTGGTTCTCGGAGTCCGTGACCCGCCGCTCGTAAGCCCTGTTGCAGAACACGACCTCGCCGGTGTCGGTCTGGATCCCGGGCGTGGCCGAGTTGATGTCGCTCGTGCTCACCGGGACGGGGGTGCCGTCGATCTTGACGAACACCTCGACCTGGCCGAAGGCGTACGCACGATCGGAGGTCTCGCTGGGCCCGCCGGGGAGCTCACCGGTCTGCAGTGCCGTCAGGATGGAGCACTCGGCGGTCACCGCGATGGCCAGGTCGTGGGTAGAGGGCACCTTCATGGTCTCGTCGAGGATCACCCGTTCGTCGTTGGCACCGATCTCTTCTGTGGTGGAGCCCGCGGCCCCGAACTTGTTGGCCGGTTGGTGGTTGGCGGTGGCGCCCGACGGCACCAGCGCGTTCAGCAGCATTGCCAGCGCGAGGACGCCCACTACCGATCCGCCGCCGCGAATCGCAAAACGCTTCCTGTCAGCCACTTCTCTTCCTCCCAGGTCGCTTTGGTGCCTGGGGAAGCACACCCTTCCCCCGGCTGTTCGGATGAACAGTGCAACTCTGACCATCGGTGGCCGCCGGGTCAATGTGCCAAAAGTCACGATCACCCATAGTGGCTACCGCTATTCGATGACCGCCAGTATGTCGCCCATGCCGACCGTAGTTCCCGGCTCCACCCGGATCTCCTTGACCTCGCCGCCACTCTCCGCGCGAATCTGGTTCTCCATCTTCATGGCCTCCAGCACCAGGAGAGGCTCTCCCGCCTCCACCTGCTGGCCCACCTCGACCAGCACGCTGGCGACTGTTCCCTGCATGGGCGCAGCGATCGTGCCCGGTCCTCGGGCCTGGGTGCCGGAGGAGGACCTGCGGAGCCGCCGCCGGCCCTCCCCCGCTCCGGCGGCAATCGGCGACATCGCTCCCGCCTCGGGCACCCAGAGCCGAACCTTGTACCGCCGGCCGTCGACCTCCACGTCCACGTCTCTCTGCACCCGGCCCGATGCCTCGGCCGGCGCCCTTCCGGCGCCGGTCCCGCCCACCACCCCTGAAAGGTCCAAGCGGTCCTCCACCCAACTGGTGGAGTGCTCAGCGGCGGCGAAGTCGGCATGGGAGAGGATGGCCAGGTGGGCAGGGATGGTGGTGGAGACACCCTCCACCACGGTCTCACCGAGGGCACGGATCATCCGCCGGCGGGCCCTCTCCCGGTCGGGTGCCCACACCACCAGCTTGGCCACGAGGTTGTCGAAGAAGGCGTTGACCTCGTCGCCCTGCTCGTACCCGGTGTCGATGCGCACGCCCGGCCCCGCAGCCGGACGGAACACGGTGATGGTGCCGGGCGACGGGAGGAACTGCCCCCCGGCCGGGTCCTCGGCGTTGATCCGGCACTCGATGGAGTGCCCGCGGGTGCGGACGCCCTCCTGGGTGAAGGGCAACGGCTCGCCGGAGGCCACCCGAAGTTGCAGCTCCACCAGGTCGAGACCGGTGACCAGCTCCGTCACGGGATGTTCCACCTGCAGGCGGGCGTTCATCTCCAGGAACCAGAAGGCGGGAGGCTCACCTTTCTCGAGGAGGAACTCCACGGTGCCGGCGCCCACGTACCCACAGCGCTCGGCCACGGCGACGGCCGCCTCGCCCATGGCCCGGCGGGTCGCCTCGGGGAGACCGGCGGCGGGGCTCTCCTCCACCAGCTTCTGCTGGCGGCGCTGGCAGGAGCAGTCGCGCTCTCCCAGCGAGACGGTGTGGCCCAGGGTGTCGGCCATGACCTGCACCTCGATGTGGCGGGGCCGGATGAGGTAGCGCTCGACGTAGCACTCGGACCGGCCGAAGTGGGCCAGGGCCTCCCGCTGCGCCGACTCCAGAGCCTCGGCCGCCTCCTCGGGTCGCGAAACGATGCGCATGCCCCGGCCACCTCCGGCATGGGCTGCTTTCACGGCGACCGGCCATCCGTGCTCCTCGGCGAACGCCACCACCTCGTCGGCGGACGCGAGTGGGTCGGAGAGCCCAGGGACACCGGCTACGCCCGCCTCCTCGGCGGTCCGGCGGGCCTGCATCTTGTCGCCCATGATCTCGATGGCGCCCGCCGGCGGACCGACGAAGACCACGCCCTCCGCCGTCACGGCCCTGGCGAAGTCGGGGTTCTCCGAGAGGAAGCCGTAGCCGGGGTGGACGGCGTCGGCACCGCTTCGCCGGACGGCTGCCAGGAGGGCCTCGACGGACAGGTACGAGTCGCGTGGCGAGGTGCCGCCCAGGGCGTGGGCCTCGTCGGCCATGCGCACGTGCATGGCGTGGGGGTCGAGATCCGAGTACACCGCGACGGTGGCCACGCCGAGCTCCTTGCACGTGCGGATGACGCGCACGGCGATCTCGCCACGGTTGGCAATCAGGACCTTCTGCAGCATCGTGCCCGTATCGTTAGCGCATCGACTGGGAGGTGCGCCGCTTCGCGGAGATCGATTCGACGAGCTCCTACCTCCTGGCCCAGGCCCGATCGGGTACGCCGGAGGGCCTCGTGGCCGTCGCCGACGTGCAGCGGGCCGGCAGGGGACGTCTCGATCGGACGTGGGTGTCGCCCCCGGGGGCGTCGCTTCTGGCCTCGATCCTGCTGCGTCCCTGCCTCGCCCCGGACAGCCTGCACCTGGCACTGGCGGCCGTGGCCCTTGCCGCGGCAGATGCGTGTGCCGACGTGGCCGGGGCCCGCCCGGGGTTGAAGTGGCCGAACGACCTCGTGCTGGGGGCCGGGGACGCCAAGGTCGCCGGCATTCTGGCGGAGGCCCAGCCTCCGGCTCTCGTCGCCGGCATCGGCATCAACGTCGATTGGCCCCCGGGCACTCTTCCGGCCGGCGCCGCCGCCCTCGGGCCGGTGGACCGGGACGAGCTGCTGGCGGCACTGCTCCGCCACCTCGGCGACCGCTACGGCGACTGGCCACGCGTCCGGGAGGAGTACCGGTCGGCCTGCGTCACCGTCGGGCGGCGCGTACGGGTCGACTTGGGCAACGAGATCCTGACCGGCACGGCTACCGGCATATCCGACGAGGGCCACCTCGTCGTCCTCCCGATCGCCGGCGCCGGCGGAACGGCCCATGCGCGCACTGTTGCCGCCGGCGATGTCGTCCACCTCCGCCCCGCCGTACCGCCCGCCTGAAACTCCGCCCGCTCAGGGGTCGATGTCACCGGCGACCATCGCGGCGAACGCGCCGGCGGCGGCCTGGGTGAGCGGGCCGGGAGCGGCAGGCAGCACCAGTGCGTCGACCGCCCCGATGGCCTGCACCTCCCGGGTGGTGGAGGCGAGGAAGGCCTCGCCGCACGCGGCCAGCTCGTCGGGGGTGACGTCGGCCTCGACGGCGAGGCCGGCCTCGAGGATCAGCGCGCGGGTGACGCCGGCCAGGCACCCGGCCGACAGCGGCGGCGTCACCAGCCGGCCGTCTACGGCCACGAAGATGTTGCTGCCGGTCCCCTCGCAGACGTTGCCGGCGAGGTTGAGGAACAGAGCCTCGCCGGCGCCCCGCTCGAGGGCGTACGCCAGCGCCACCACGTTCTCGGCGTAGGAGGTGGTCTTGAGCCCGGCCACCGCCCCACGCTCGTTCTTCGGCCAGGGAACGACGCAGACCGCCGTGGTGAGGGGCCATCCGGCCAGGGGCGCGGTGGCGACGACGACGGTGGTGCCGATGTCGCCTCGGGCCGAACCCAGGGGCCCCGGACCGCCGGTGAAGGTGATGCGGACGGCTCCTTCACCGACGAGGTTGGCGGCCAGCACCTCGTCGATGGCGGTCCGGAGCACCTCGGGTGGGGGAGCGACGAGGCCGAGGCCGGCGGCGGAGCCGGCCAGGCGCTCCAGGTGCCGGCGGACGGCGAAGGCTCGCCCGCGGTACGTCTTGAGCGTCTCGAACACGCCGTCCCCCACGGTGAGCCCGTGGTCGAAGACCGAGACGCTGGCGTCGGCCGCATCAACGAGCTTCCCGTTGACCCAGACGCTGCTCACGAGGAGACCACGGTGAGGAGGCGGCGGGCCTTCAGCTCGGTCTCCTCCCACTCGCCCTCCGGGGTGGAGTCCCAGGTGACGGCGCCGCCCGTTCCCAGGTGCAGCTCGTCGTCCTGCAACCAGAAGGTCCGGATGGCCACGTTGAGGTCGCCTTCGCCGGCGTCGGCGTCCACCCATCCGATGGCACCACAGTAAGGGCCCCGCCGTACCGGCTCCAGTTGTGAGATCGTCTGGAGGGCGGCGAGCTTGGGCGCACCGGTGACCGATCCCGGAGGGAAGGTGGCGGAGACGAGATCGGCCCAGGTGGCGCCTTCCCGCAGCCGGCCTCGCACCGTCGAGACGAGGTGGTGGAGCCCCGGATGGGCCTCGGCCTGGCACAGGCCGGTCACCTCCACCGAACCGAAGTCGCACACCCGCCCCAGATCGTTGCGCACGAGATCCACGATCATCACGTTCTCGGCCCGGTCCTTGGCGGTGAACCCGCCGGGCTCCGCCGCCGTCCCCTTTATCGGGCGCGACTCCACGAAGCGCCCGACGCGTCGCAGGAACCGTTCAGGCGACGCCGAGGCGATGTGGACGCCGGCCGCGGGGACGCGCAGGACGGCGGCATACGGGGCGGGGTTGCCCATGGCCAGCGCGGCGCCGAGAGCGGCCACGTCGGCACCCGCCGGTGCCGGTGCCGACAACCGCCGCGTCAGGTTCACCTGGTAGACGTCGCCGGCGGCGATGGCCTCCTTCACGGCGACCATGGCCTTGGCGTAGGCCGGCGCATCGAGGCTGGTGCGCCACGAGCCTGCCGGCGGGCCCTGCCAGGGGCGTCCCGGCCACGGCCGGGCCGGCCGCACCCGGTCGAAGCGGGCGCACGTGGCTTCCCCCTCGAAGGAGATGGCCACCGCCCAGAAGCCGGTGCCGTCGAGGGCACCGAGGTCCGAGGTGAGGTCGGCGAGGCCGGTGGCCAGCCGCCCGCCGACCACGGCGAGAGGATCGGGGGCCAAGGTGCCCAGCCTACGGGGAGCCCCCCGCTGGTAGCGTCGCCGCCGATGGCCACGCAGCCTGGGGCCAGTCGCCCTCGCCGGTGGCCACGTCGCCTCCTTCTCGGTGTCAACATCTTCGTCGCCGTCTGCCTGGTGATCAGCGGGGTCGGGTATGCCTACCTGAAGTGGCAGTTCGGCCGCGTCCCCAAGATCTCGTTCGACTGCAGCGTGCTGCGCAACTGCGGGGAGGACGACGCCGGGCTGCCCATGAACGTCCTCCTGGTCGGCTCCGACGCACGCTCCGACATCAGCGCGGCCGAGCAGAAGCAGTTCGGCAGCGAGAAGGACGCCGGCGGCCAGCGCAGTGACACCATCATCATCTTCCACGCCGATCCGAAGGCCCAGAAGGCGGCCATCCTCTCCATTCCCCGGGATCTGGCCGTGCCCATCGCCGGGCGGGCGAACCGGCGCCCGGACCGGATCAACAGCGCCTTCGAGAAGGGCCCGGACGTGCTCATCCGCACCATCACCGAGTCCCTGGGCATCGAGATCGACCACTACGCCGAGGTCGACTTCAACGGGTTCCGCGGTGTCGTCGACGCCATCGGCGGCGTGACCCTCTTCTTCGACGCCCCGGCCCGCGACCGTGTCTCGGGGCTCGACATCCGCGCTCCGGGGTGCGTGGAGATGGACGGCAACACGGCGCTGGCCTACGTCCGGAGCCGGAACTATCAGTACCTGGAGAAGGGGAAGTGGCAGCAGGACCCCACTGCCGACATCGGCCGGATCGCGCGCCAGCAGGGCTTCATCCGGCGGGTGCTCGGCAAAGCCTCGCGGGCAGGCCGCAACCCCCTCACCCTGAACGCGCTGGTGAACACCGCGGTGCACGAGGTCACCATCGACAAGGCCTTCTCCACCAAGGACATCTTCCGGTTGGCCCGCCAGTTCAAGTCGCTGGAGCCTGAGGCGGTGGAGATCTTCAGCCTGCCCACCACCGGCGCCCGCATCGACGGGAAGTCCGTGCTGCGCCTCGTCGAGCCGGACGCCCGCGAGATACTCGACCGGTTCAGCGGCAAGCCGCCACCGGCACCAGAAGGGCCGGCCGCGCCACCGCCGAAGGTACTGCCGGGGACGGTGCGGGCCCGGGTGCTGAACGGCTCCGGCACCAGCGGTCAGGCGGGAACGGCCGCCCAGGGCTTGCAGAAGGCCAACTTCGGTGTGGCGGGCGTCGGTTCGGCGGACGCCTTCACCTATCGCCAGTCCGAGATCCGCTACGGGCGCGGCCAGCTTCCCAAGGCGGAGCTCCTGAAGGCGTACGTGGACGGCTCGGCCCGGCTCAAGGAGGACCTGACGCTGCGAGGGGGTGACCTCGTGCTCGTCACCGGCTCCGACTTCAAGGGGATACGTGCTCCTGCCGGCGCCCCAGCCCCCGCCGTCGCACCCACGACCACCAAGCCGGCGCCGGCGGCGAAGCCGGCGCCCACCACGCCCGCTCCCACGCCATCGCAGGCGCAGCAGGCATGCTGATCCCGTGAAAGCGCTCATCCTGGCCGGTGGAGCCGGCACCCGTCTTCGCCCCATAACCCATACCGGGGCCAAGCAGTTGGTACCGGTGGCCAACAAGCCCATCCTGTTCTACGGGCTGGAGGCCATGGCGGAGGCCGGGATCGTGGAGGTGGGCCTCATCGTCGGCGACACGGCCGAGGAGATGCGCAGCGCGGTGGGCGACGGCTCCCGCTTCGGGCTGAAGGTCACCTACATCCCCCAGACGGCGCCGCTGGGCCTGGCTCACTGCGTGCTCATCGCCCAGGAGTTCCTCGCCGACGACAGCTTCGTGATGTACCTCGGGGACAACCTGCTGCGAGAGGGGATAGCGGACCTGGTCGAGGGCTTCGAGAAGCTCGAAGGCGAGGCGGCAGCCCAGATCCTCCTGGCCCGGGTACCGGACCCCCGCCAGTTCGGCGTGGCCGAGCTCGACGGCTCCGGCCGGGTGGTGCGCCTCCTGGAGAAGCCGGATGACCCTCCCTCGGACCTGGCCCTGGTCGGCGTGTACCTGTTCGACGCCCGCATCCACGAGGCGGTCCGGTCCATAGAGCCTTCAGCCCGCGGTGAGCTGGAGATCACCGATGCCATCCAGTGGCTCATCGACGCCGGCCACCGCGTCCGCAGCCAGATCCTCGACGGCTGGTGGAAGGACACCGGGAACCTCGAAGCGCTGCTCGAGGGCAACCGCCTGATCCTCGAGACGATCGAGCCGCGGGTGGAGGGCCTCGTCGACGGCGAGTCCAGGATCGAGGGCCGGGTGGTGATCCAACCGGGTGCCGAGATCGTCAGGTCCATCGTCAGGGGCCCGTCGATCATCGGCGAGGGGACCCGGATCGTCGACAGCTACATCGGCCCCTTCACCTCCGTGTACTACGGATGCGAGGTCGTCCGGTCCGAGGTCGAGTACTCGATCGTGCTCGAGGAGAGCCACATCTGCGACGTCCGTCGCATCGCCGACTCCCTCATCGGGAAGCAGGTCGAGGTGAGCCGCACCGAGCGGGGGCCACGGGCCATCCGCCTGATGTTGGGGGACCACTCCCGGGTCGATCTGACCTGAGCCTCTGTAGGCTCCCCTCGTGAGGCTGTTCGTCACCGGCGGTGCCGGGTTCATCGGGTCCAACTACGTCCGTCACGTTCTTGCCAACAGTGACGACGAGGTCACCGTCTTCGACGCCCTCACCTACGCCGGCAACCTGGCCAACCTGGCCGACGTCGAGGACGACCCCCGCTACCGCTTCGTCAAGGGCGACGTGTGCGACCGTGACTCCGTCGAACAGGCGATGGCCGGCCACGACGCCGTCCTCCACTTCGCGGCCGAGAGCCACGTCGACCGCTCGATCGCCAGCCCCGACGAGTTCGTCCGCACCAACTGCCTGGGAACGAACGTCGTGTGCGACGTGGCCCGGCGGACCGGCGTGGAGCGGTTGATCCACATCTCCACCGACGAGGTCTACGGGTCCGTCGAGGAGGGCTCGTCGGCGGAGGGGGATGCCCTCGATCCCCGGTCCCCGTACAGCGCGTCGAAGGCCGGCTCGGACCTCATCGCCCTCTCCTACTTCTCGACCTTCGGCCTGCCGGTGATCGTGACCCGCTCGTCCAACAACTTCGGCCCCTACCAGTACCCGGAGAAGGTCATCCCGCTGTTCGTCACGAACCTGCTCGACAACCTGCAGGTCCCCTTGTACGGGGACGGCCTGAACGTCCGGGACTGGTGCTTCGTCGACGACAACTGCGCGGCAGTGGACCTCGTGCTGCGCCGCGGCGATGCCGGGTCGGTGTACAACATCGGCGCCGGCAACGAGGTGCCCAACCGTGTCCTGGTGGACAAGCTGCTCGCGCTCATGGGCGCGGGGGAGGCGATGGTCCGCTACGTCGACGATCGCCTCGGGCACGACCGCCGCTACTCGGTGGACAGCACCAGGGTCCGGGCCCTCGGATGGGCGCCGGCGCGCGGTCTGGACGAGGCGCTGGCGGCCACGGTCGAGTGGTACCGGGAGAACCGGAGCTGGTGGGAGCCGTTGAAGCCGGCCGGGAGCTCATGAGGGTCCTGATCACGGGGGCGGAGGGCCAGGTGGGCCGGGAGCTGGTCGACGCCTTCGCCGCCCACGCCGGCCACGAGGTGATCGCCACCGGGCGCCGCCAGCTCGACGTGGCCGACCGCGACAGCGTCTTGCAGGCGATCTGCTCGTCGGAGCCCGACGCCGTGGTGCATGCGGCGGCGTGGACCGACGTCGACGGCTGCGAGCTGGACCCAACCCGCGCTCTCGAGGTGAACGCGCTGGGCACACGCCACGTGGCCGAAGGGGCCCGTCTGGTCGGGGCCCGGACCTGTTATCTGTCCACTGACTACGTCTTTGCCGGCGACGCCGCCCTGCCCTACAACGAGTGGGATGCCACCGGGCCGCTCTCGGCCTACGGCCGGTCCAAGCTCGGCGGTGAGCGGGAGCTCGATGCCGGCACCACGGTCGTGCGTACCTCTTGGGTGTGCGGGCGTCACGGGAAGAACTTCGTGCGGTCGATCCTGGCCGCCGCGGCCGCGCGGGACGAGCTCACCGTCGTCGACGACCAGCACGGCTGCCCCACCTTCGCCGACGACCTGGCCGCGATGATCGTGCGCCTCGTCGTGTCCCGCCTGCCCGGCACCTTCCACGTGACCAACCAGGGGACGACGACCTGGTACGGCCTCGCCTGCGCCGCCTTCGAGGCCGCCGGCCTCGATCCGTCCAGGGTCAGGCCCATCGCCACCGACGAGCTCGATCCGCCACGCCCCGCCCCCCGCCCGGCGCGGTCGGTGCTCGACAATGCCGCTCTCCGCCTGTCCGGCATCCCGCTGCTACCCGACTTCCACGAGCCGCTCGAGCGCCTCGTGAAGAACCTCCGCTCATGAGCCCGAGCACCCTCGCCGTCATCGGTACGGGCTACGTGGGTCTCACCACCGGCGCCTACCTGGCCCATCTGGGTCACTCCGTCGTGTGCGCCGACGTGGTGCCCGAGAAGGTAGAGCGCCTGTCGCGGGGGGAGATCCCGATGTTCGAGACGGGCCTCGAGGACCTGGTTCGCGAAGGGATCAACGGGAACCGCCTCTCGTTCGTGGTCGGCGCCGCCGCCGCCGTGCCCCAAGCCGACTTCGTCTTCCTGTGCGTCCCCACCCCGCAGGGAGAGGACGGCTCCGCCGACCTCGCCTACATCGAGGCGGCCGCCCGGGAGATCGCCCCTCTGCTGAGGCCCGAGACCGTGGTCATCAACAAGTCCACGGTGCCGGTCGGGTCTTCGCGGGTGGTGGAACAGGCCATCCGGCGGGACGACATCTTCGTCGTCTCGAACCCGGAGTTCCTCCGGGAGGGCTCCGCCGTCCATGACTGCCTCCATCCCGATCGCATCGTCATCGGGAGCGACGACCAGGCTGCGGCCATGCGCGTGGCCTCGCTCTTCGAGCGGCTCGAGGCCCCGCTCATAGTCACCGATCCGGCGTCGGCCGAGGCCATCAAGTACGCCTCCAACGCCTTCCTCGCCACCAAGGTCTCCTTCGTCAACGCCGTGGCCAATCTCTGCGAGGCGGTGGGCGCCGACGTACGTGAGGTCGTGCTCGGCATGGGTTACGACCGGCGTATCGGCTTCGAGTTCCTGAAGCCGGGACCGGGGTGGGGGGGCTCGTGCTTCGGCAAGGACACCCGGGCCCTCATACGGCTGGCCGAGGACGGTGGGTACGACTTCAGCCTCCTCCGCGGTGTCGTGGCCGTCAACGAGCAGCAGTACGACCGGGTGGTCGACAAGGTCGAGCGGATGGCCGGGGGGAGCCTGGCCGGGACCGCCGTCGCCGCCTGGGGCCTGTCGTTCAAGGCCCGCACCGACGACACCCGGGACTCGCCGGCGGTAGCCGTCATCCGGCGCCTCCAGGGCCGCGGTGCCACGGTCCGGGCCTACGATCCCGCCGCCACGGGGAACCTCGAGGACATCGTGCGGGTCGAGGACCCGTACTCGGTGTGCGCAGGCGCCGAGGTGCTGGTCGTCCTCACCGAGTGGGACGAGTTCCGGTGGCTGGACCTCGACAAGGTGCGCGACGCCATGGCCCACCCCCGGATCGTGGACGCCCGGAACCTTCTCGACCCCATGGCCGTGCGCCGAAAGGGCTTTGCCTACGAGGGCCTGGGACGTCTGTGAGGGTCGTCGTCACCGGCGGTGCCGGCTTCCTCGGCTCGCACCTCTGCGACCGCCTCCTGCAGCGGGGCGACGAGGTGATCGCCGTCGACAACCTCCTGACCGGGCGCCTGGACAACCTCGCCCACCTGTTCGGCGAGGAGCGTTTCAGGTTCCAGCACCACAACGTGAGCACCTTCGTCCACGTGCCCGGGCCGGTAGATGCCGTCCTGCACTTTGCCAGTCCCGCCTCGCCCCGCGACTACCTGGAGATGCCCATCCAGACGCTGAAGGTGGGGTCCCTCGGCACCCACAACCTGCTCGGCCTGGCCAAGGACAAGGGCGCCCGCTTCCTGCTGGCCTCCACCAGCGAGGTCTACGGGGACCCCCAGGTCCATCCCCAGACCGAGGACTACTGGGGCCACGTCAACCCGGTCGGTCCCCGCGGCGTGTACGACGAGGCGAAGCGCTTCGCCGAGGCCATGACCATGGCGTACCACCGCTACCACGGCGTGGAGGTGCGAATCGCCCGGATCTTCAACACCTACGGGCCCCGCCTCCGTCCGGGCGACGGGCGCGTCGTGTCGAACTTCCTCTCCCAGGCGCTGGACGGCAAGCCCATCACGATCTACGGCGACGGCAGCCAGACCCGCAGCTTCTGTTACGTGGAGGACGAGGTGACCGGTCTCCTCGGCCTGCTCGGGTCCGACTGCGTCGGGCCCATGAACGTCGGCAACCCGACGGAGTGGACGGTCAGGGACCTGGCCGAGCTGGTGCTCGAGGTGACCGGGTCCTCGTCCGAGCTGGTTCACGAGCCGCTTCCCGTGGACGATCCCACCCAGCGCCGGCCCGACATCTCGCTGGCCAAGGAGGTCCTCGGATGGGAGCCCCGCATCCAGCTTCGGGAAGGCCTGGTCCGCACCGCCGAGTGGCTCGGGTCCGTCAAGCCCGCACCATGACCGACGAGCAGGCTGAGCACGCTCCGGCGTTCAAGCGCCTCTCTGTCCTCGTGCCCGTGTTCAACGAGCGGGTGACGGTGGGCGAGATCCTCCGGCGCATGCGCCGCGTGGAGCTGCCGGTCGACCTCGAGATCATCGTGGTGGACGACGGCTCCACCGACGGTACCGACAAGGTGCTCGCCGCCCTGGAGGACTCAACGGTCATGGTGCTCACCCACCCCGAGAACCGCGGAAAGGGCGCGTGCATCCGCACGGCCCTGGCCTGCGCCCACGGCGACCTGGTGCTCGTCCAGGACGCCGACCTGGAGTACGACCCCCAGGACTGGCCGGCCCTGCTCGCCCCGGTGCTGCGGGGCCGCGCCCGCGTGGTCTACGGCAGCCGCTTCCTGGGGGAGCGCCAGACGATGCCTTTCACGCGGCATCTCGGCAACCGGCTGCTGTCGCTGGCCACCGACGTGCTGTACAACACGAACCTCTCCGACCTCGAGACCTGTTACAAGCTGTTCGACCGCTCGGTCCTCGATGCCATCACCATCGAGTCCGACGGCTTCGACTTCGAGCCCGAGATCACGGCCAAGATCCTCAGGGCGGGCATCCCGGTGTACGAGGTGCCCATCTCCTTTGCCGGCCGCGAGCCCACCGAGGGCATGAAGTTCACCGGCGCCGACGCCGCTCGCGCCCTCGGCACCCTGGTCCGCTACCGCTTCCGGCGGGAGCGCACTTGACCGACTCGGGCGTGAGCGCGGTGGTGGTCAACTACAACGCCCGGGAGCACCTGCTCGAGTGCGTCCGGAGCCTCCGCACCGAGGGCGTGAGCGACATCGTCGTGGTCGACAACGGCTCCACCGACGGCTCCGAAGAAGCCCTCAGGCGAGTCGAGCCGGACACCGTGTGGCTGCCGAGCGGCTCCAACCTCGGTTACGGCAGCGGCGCCAACCGGGGTGCGGCCAAGGCCTCGGGTGACCTGCTCCTGGTGTGCAACGCCGACGTCGTGGTGGAGCCAGGTTCGGTGAAGGCCCTGGCCGGCACCATGGAGGCCGACGAGGGGCTGGCCATCGTCGGGCCCCGCATCGAGGACACTGCCGGCGAGGTCTACCCGTCGCCGAGGACGTTTCCCGATCTCGGCGTCGCTCTCGGCCACGCCTTCCTCGGGCTCGTCTCCCCCGCCAATCGCTTCACCCGCCGCTACCGGATGCTCGACTGGGACCACGGCCCGAGCAGCTCGGTCGACTGGGTGTCGGGAGCCTGCTTCCTGGTCCGGCGCACGGCGTGGGAGTCCCTGGGCGGGTTCGACGAGGCCTACTTCATGTACGTCGAGGACGTCGACCTGTGCTGGAGGGCGGCGCGGGCGGGATGGCGGGTCGGTTTCGAGCCCGCCGCGCGGGTGCTCCACGTGCAGGGTGTCTCCACCGATCTGGCCCCGTACCACATGATCGTGGAGCATCACCGCTCCCTGCTCCGGTTCTCGTGGCGGTCGACCACCGGGCCCCGGCGGGCCCTCCTGCCCCTGGTCTGGGTCGGGCTCGCCGCCCGTGCCGCGCTGGCCTGCGCGCACCGGGCCCTGCAGTCCCGGCACGCCCGCACTGGGGGTACCCGCTCCGGGCATCGTCACCGGGCACGGTAGGTTCCCCCTATGGGCAAGGCGTCGACTTCGAAGAAGGTGGCCCGCGCGGCCAGCACCGGTGGGGGCCGCACCAGCCGCGGCGCCAGGCCCTGGGGCTGGTACACGGCCATGGGACTGGTGGTGGTCCTGGGCCTGGTGACGATCGTGTTCAGCCGCAACGAGCGCCAGGAGGTGGCATCGGCCCGGCCCACCATCCGTGACCACTGGCACACCGCCTACGGGTTCTACAACTGCACCAAGTTCGAGCCGCAGCTGCCCCAGCCGGCCACGCTGATCGGCTTGCACACCCACACCGACGGGCTGATCCACGTAGAGCCCCAGAACAGCCAGGACACGGGCAAAGGCGCCACCGTCGGCCGTTTCGCCAGCGGCCAACCGGGCTTCGAGCTGAAACCCGGCGAGATGAGCTATCCCGGGGCCAAGCCCGTCAAGGACGGCCAGAAGTGCGGGGACAAGGAGGCCACCCTGCAGATGTGGGTCTGGGACAACGAGAAGGACGAGAAAGGCCGCCGCGTTCCCGGCGACCCGCGGAGGGTCCGCATCCGGGACAACATGCTGCTGACGATCGCCTTCGTTCCCGAGGGCACCGACGTGCCCAAGCCGCCCTCCGTGGGCAACCTCAAGAACCCCAACGCCAACGAAGGTGGAGCAGGCGGTTCCGCGCCGCCGGCGTCGACCAACATCTCCATCCCCGGGGTCCCGGGTGCACCGACCGAAGGAGTGCCGGGAGCGCCGCCGGGCTCCACTCCGGGCGAACCACCGCCAGAGGGTTCCGTGCCCCCCGCCTCCGGCGCACCACCGGCCTCCGCACCCCCCGCCGAGCCCCCGCCCACGCCTGCCCAGTGAGAGCTGTAGTCCTGGTCGGCGGTGAGGGAACGCGGCTGCGGCCCCTGACGTTCACGACACCCAAGCAGCTGCTGCCGGTGGCCGAGGTGACGATGATCGAGCGGGTCGTCTCCCACCTCGCCGCCCACGGTGTGGACGACGTCGTGCTGTCGATGGGCTACCGCCCTGACGCCTTTCTCTCGATGTTCCCCGACAACCGTTGCGCCGGCGTCGCCCTGAGCTACGCCGTGGAGCCGACACCGCTCGACACCGCCGGCGCCATCCGCTTCGCGGCTCTCGACGCCGGCATCGAGAGCACGTTCCTCGTCGTCAACGGCGATGTCCTGACCGGGATGGACATCGGTGCCCTCATCGACTTCCACCGCTCGAGCGGTGGCGAGGCGACGATCAGCCTGGTTCCGGTGGAAGATCCCTCCCGGTTCGGTGTCGTGCCCACCGACGCCGACGGGCGGGTCATCGCCTTCATCGAGAAGCCGCCCGCCGGCGAGGCACCGACCAACCTGGTGAACGCGGGGACCTATGTGCTCGAGCCGCGGGTGCTGACGAGGATCGCCGGCGACCGCCGTGCCTCGATCGAGCGCGAGACGTTCCCCGCCCTCGTGGCCGAGAGGTCTCTGTTCGCCTTGGCCTCGCCGGCGTACTGGATCGACGCAGGGACGCCGAGTGAGTACCTACGGGCCAACCTCGACCTCATCTCCGGGGCCCAGGGGAAGCCGGCGCCCGGCGCCCGCTCCGCCGGCGGGGGAGCCTGGCACATGGGTGGCCCCGTAGTCGATGCCGCGGCCACACCGGGCTCCCTGATAGGCGATGCCGCCTTCGTGGGTAAGAAGGCCGAGGTGCACACCTCGGTGATCGGCGCCGGCTCCCGAGTGGAGGATGCGGCGGTGACCAGGTCGGTGCTGCTGCCCGGCGCAGTGGTGCACCGTGGAGCCAGGATCGAGGACTCCATCCTCGGCGCCGGCGCGGTGGTCGGCAGGGGAGCTACCGTCACCGGGCTCGCCGTCGTCGGCGATGGCGTGAGGGTGCAGCCCGGCGTGCAGCTCGACGGCGTGCGGACCCCGGCCGCGTGAAGACCCTCGTGACGGGCGGGGCCGGGTTCATCGGCTCCAACCTGGTGGACCGCCTCCTGGCCGAGGGGAACGCCGTCGACGTGGTCGACGACCTCTCCAGCGGCTCGCTGTCCAATCTGGCCGATGCCCGCTCTCGGGCGGGTGGGCCGCAGCACCTGAGCTTCTCCCGCCTCGACGTGCGATCAGAGCAGGTAGTCGACCTCATCGCCCGGCAGCGCCCGGAGGTGATCTTCCACCTCGCCGCCCAGGCCGACGTGCGGGTGTCGGTCGAGCGGCCCGCCTTCGATGCCGACGTGAACATCCTCGGCACCCTCCAGGTGCTCGAGGGCGCCCGCCGGGCCGGCACCAGGAAGGTCGTGTTCGCCTCGAGTGGTGGGACGCTCTACGGGGAGGTCGATCCGGATGACCTCCCGGTGCAGGAGTCGCATCCGCAACGCCCGGTTTCCCCCTACGGCGTGGCCAAGAAGGCGGCCGCCGACTACCTCTACGCCTACCGCGAGCTGCACGAGCTGGAGTTCAGCGCGCTGGCTCTGGCCAACGTCTACGGCCCCCGCCAGGACCCGCACGGCGAGGCCGGTGTCGTGGCCATCTTCGCCGGCCGGCTACTCGGAGGTCAGACCTGCACGATCTTCGGCGAGGGCGAGCAGACCCGCGACTTCGTCTACGTCGACGACGTGGTCGACGCCTTCGTGCGGGCCGCGACGCGCGGGGGTGGCCTCATCATGAACATCGGCACCGGTGCCGAGACCTCGGTGAACCGGCTGTACCACACCATGGCTGCCGCGGCCGGGGTGACCGGCCACCCCCAGTACGCCCCGCCCCGCCCCGGTGAGCTGCAGCGCTCGTCCCTCGACCCGGGCCGGGCCGCCATGCAGCTGGGTTGGAAGCCGTGGACCACCCTCGAGGAAGGCACCGCCGCCGTTCTCGAGTGGTTCCGCACCCGCCCCGCCGCCGCTGCCCCCTCCGCCTAGTTGCCTGACGGGGCACCAGAGGCGACGATCAGCGGAAGAGGTCCTCTGCGGGTGGGCGCACGATCTCGGCCCGTACCGAAGCCTCACGCAGCCAGGCGGGATCGACTCCGCGGACGACGGCCGCCGCTGTGCCCGTCGACTTGCCCATGACCAGCTCTGCCGCCCCGGCCAGCTCGTCGGCCAAGCAGACCTCGGTGCTGGCGAGGGGTCGCCCGAGGGCGTCGGTCGTCCCGCGCAGGTCCACCACCGCGGCCACGCCGGCGCAGCCGATGGCCACGTCGACGAGGCCCCGCCGCCACGGGCGCCCGAACGTGTCGGAGACGATGACTCCCACGTCCACGCCGGCGCGGGCCCACAGTCCGGCCCGTAACCGCCGTGCCGACCGGTCGGGGTCGAGGGGGAGCAGGGCGGCGGTGCCCGGCTCCAGGTTGGAGACGTCCACGCCGGCGTTGGCGCAGATGAAGCCGTGACGGGTCTCGCTGATGACGAGGTCCCCCCGCCGGCGCAGCACCCGCACCGACTCCTGCTCCACCAGGCGCAGATAGTCGGCCCGCTCCTCCCCGCCCTGACCGACTGGCGACAGTCGCCCCTCGGCTTTCGACACGACCTTCTGGGTGACCACGACCACGTCGCCGGCCATCAGCACGGCGGCGTCGGCGATCAGTTCGGCGAGTACGTCGCCTGGTCGCACCTCGGGCAGGCCCTCGACGGGAATGACCGAGATCAAGGTGGCGGCGCCATCTTCAGCGGTTGGCCGCGAGCACGACCCGGGCCAGCGCCGCCGCCTCGGCCGGTCCGGACATGATCGTCGGGGCCACCACCGCCCGCAGTCCCTCGGCCTCCACGGCGCCGCTCAGCTCACGGTCCGCCTCGTCGATCACCAGCGTGCCGGCGAGGGGTGCGTAGAGGCGGGCGACACCGACCACCGAGACCTCGTGGCCGAGCTCGGCCATCATCCGGTCGGCCGGTCCCGTGAGGGCGGCGCCGGCGACGATCGGCGAGACCGCCACCACCTCGTCCCGCCGGGCCGCCAGCGCGTCCTCGATCCCCGGCACGGCCAGCACGGGGCCGATGGAGACGATCGGGTTGGAGGGGCAGATCACCAGGTGCTCCGCGCTGGAGATCGCCTCCAGCACACCGGGCGCAGGGCGAGCCTCCATGGAGCCGAGGAACTTCACCGACTCGACGGGAACGCGGTGGTGCCGGCCCACGAACCACTCCTGGAAGCCCACGTCCACGGAGGTGCCCGGCACGGGGCCCGCTATGGCGATCCGCGTCTCCACTCGGTCCTCGCTCATCGGCAGCACCCGGACCTCGACCCCCCACGCCTTGGCGATCGCCGCCGCCACGCTCGACAGCGTGGCGTGCTCCGTGAGGCGCTGGGTGCGGAACAGGTGGGTGGCCAGGTCCCTGTCGCCCAGCCGGAACCACGTGTGCCCGCCGTAGCGCTCGAGCGACTCCATGACCGCCCACGTCTCCCCGGCCAGGCCCCAGCCCTGCTCGGTGTTGATCGCCCCGGCGAGGGTGTAGGTGACGGTGTCGAGGTCGGGGCATATGTGGAGCCCGTGCAGCACGATGTCGTCGCCGGTGTTGACGACGGCGGTGATATCGGCGGGGTCCATCACGTCGATCAGCCCCCGCAACAGCCGGGCGGCGCCGACGCCGCCGGCGAGGGCCACGAGCACCGGGCCACGCTAGGCCGTCGAGGGTGGCGGGCCCGGCACCCCGTAGGCTCCGCCGCCGTGGACCTGCTGCGGGTGGCGGTGGATGCCACGCCCCTGCTCGGGCGGCCCACCGGCGTGGGGGCTTTCGTCGCCGGAGCGCTTCCCGTCCTGGCGGAACGACCGGAGTTGGAGGTGTCCGCCTACTCGCTGTCGCTCCGTGGTGGTCCTGGGCTGGGCGCCCATCTGCCCGGCGGAGTCCGCTCCCAGACCCGCCCGGCGCCGGCTGCCGCCCTGCTGCGGGTGTGGAGCCGGGCGGACCTGCCGCCGGGGCGATGGTGGACAGGACCGGCGGAGGTGGTCCACGGCACGAACTTCTGTGTGCCCCCGTCGCGGGGGGCGGCCGAGGTCGTCACCGTCCACGACCTCACGCCGCTGCGGTACCCCGAGCTGGCCTCGGCCGCCACACGGACCTTCCCCGTCCTGGTGCGCCGGGCGCTGCGGCGCGGAGCATGGGTTCACACGCCGTCCGCTTTCGTGGCCAACGAGGTGATCGACCTCCTCGCCGCCGACCCCGACCGGGTCCGGACCGTCCACCACGGCATCCCCGCGGAGGCCGCTCCTCCGGGTGCCGAGGCCGAACAGGGAGCGGCCTCGCCTGCGGGCGCCGGGCCCTACGTCCTGGCCATAGGGACCGTGGAACCACGCAAGGCGTTCCCCGCCCTGGTCCGGGCCTTCGACGCGCTGGCCGCCGACCGGGCCGACCTGCGGCTGGTCATCGCCGGGGCCGACGGATGGGGTGCCGAGTCACTGCGCTCGACCATCGAGCGGAGCTTCCACGGGGGCCGGGTGGTGCGTCTCGGCTACATGAGCGTGAGCCGGCGAACGAGCCTCTTGCACGGGGCCTCGGTCCTTGCCTTTCCCTCCGTCTACGAGGGTTTCGGGTTCCCGCCGCTCGAGGCGATGGTGGCCGGGGTCCCGGTCGTGTCCACCACCGCCGGTGCCCTTCGGGAGGTGCTCGGCGACGGCGCCCTCCTGGTGCCGCCCAACGACCACGAGGCTCTGGCCGAGGCGCTGGCCCTGGTGCTGGACGACTCCTCCTTCCGAGTTGCCCTGGTGGAACGGGGCCGAGCCCAGGCGGCCCGGTACTCGTGGGAGAGATGTGGCGACGGCCTCACGTCGCTCTACCGGGCCGCCGCGGGACGGGAAGGCTGAGGGCGCTGCGGGTACTCGTCGTCGCCCAGCAGCTGCGGCGCGCCGCGCCGGGGGGCATAGGCACCTACGTCCGGGGGCTGGTGGCCGGGCTCGTGGCCGACGGGGGTGACACGGGCGCCGGCGTCGACGCAGATGCAGGCGGACTGGCCCTCTCGTTGCTGGCCAGCAGGGCGCCGAGGGCGGCCGACCCGGTCGCCCATCTCGGACCGCCGGTGCTCACCTCCCCCCTGCCGGCGCCCCTGTTGACCCGGGCCTGGCACGCCGGCCTGCTCCGCGCCCCGGCCGGGTTCGACATCGTGCACGCGGCATCGTTCAACGCCCCCCGATGCGCCTCACCCCTCACCATTGCCGTGCACGACCTGGCATGGAGGGTCGTACCCGACACCTTTCCCGACCGCGGCCGGCGGTGGCACGACGCCGCCCTCTCCAAGGCCATGCGGCGGGCCACCAAGCTGCTGGTGCCCTCGACGGTCGCGGCTGACCAGCTGATGTCTACCGGCGCCGGCGCCGCCCAGGTGGAGGTGGTGGACCCGATGTACGGCTGCGACCACCTCCCGCCGCCGGACCCCGAGGCGGCGACAGCCCTGCTGTCCGACCTCGGCGTGACCGGGCCGTACCTGCTGAGCGTGGGCACCCTGGAGCCCCGCAAGAACCTGGCCAGGCTCATGGAGGCCTACGGACGCGCCCTCCCCTCCTTTCCCGAGCCGTGGCCGCTTGTCGTCGTGGGGCCCCGTGGTTGGGGCGACAGTCCCGCGACGGGCCTGCCGGACGGGGTGCTCCTCGCCGGCGCCGTTCCCGGCCCGGTGCTCACTGCCCTCTACGCCGGCGCCCGGGCCGTGGCCTATGTGCCCCTCCACGAGGGCTTCGGCCTTCCCGCGGTGGAGGCGATGTCGGCCGGTGCACCCGTCGTGGCCTCGCCCATGCCCAGCACGGGAGGCGCCGCCCTCGAGACGGACCCGCTCGACGTCGTGTCCATGGCCGGGGCCCTGGTCGAGGTCGCCACCGACGAGAGGTGCCGCCACGACCTGATCGCCGCCGGCCGGGCCCGTGCCGGCCGGCTCACCTGGGCCGCCGCCGCCAACCGCCACCTGGACCTCTGGAGCCGGTTGACCTAGAACCCACCGATCCGGAGTCGTAGGGCGGATTCCGCCCCTATGTACCCGTGTTACGGGGTTGGATGTGCCGGGTCGGTAGCGTCCACTCATCCCAGAACGCCTGCGGGTCTCCCTCGATGTGAGCGCCGTGCCCCCCTCGCCGGCGGGCGCCGGGCGGTACGCCATAGACCTGGCCACCGCCCTCGCCCCTCGTGACGACGTGGACGTCACCTTCGTCGCCCGCCGCGGCGACTCGGAGCGTTGGGTCGGGCTCGCGCCGCGGGGGGACATCCACGCCGTCGCGCCCGGGAGCCGGCCGGCGCGCCTCGCCTGGGAGCAGGCCCGCCTGCCTCGCCTGCTGCGCAAGCTGCCCGTCGAGGTGCACCACTCACCCCATTACACGATGCCGGAATCGGCCGGCATCCCCACCGTCGTCACCGTCCACGACCTCACGTTCTTCGACCATCCCGAGTGGCACGAGCGGTCGAAGGTGCCGGTCTTCCGCAGGGCCACGAGGGTGGCGTCCCGCCACGCCGCCGCGCTGATCTGCGTCAGCCAGGCGACAGCCGACCGCCTGGTGGCGCTCTGCCCCCCGCAGGGCAAGGTCCACGTGATCCCCCACGGTGTCGCCCTCGACCGGTTCTCACCTGTCCCCGCCGGCGACGAGGCCGTCCTCGGGCACCTGGGCGTGCGGCCGCCGTACGTGGCCTTCGTCGGGACCCTCGAGCCCCGAAAGGACCTCCCCACGCTCGTCCACGCCTTCGAGCGCGTGGCCTCCGCCCACCCGGACCTGTCGCTGGTGCTCGCCGGCTACGACGGCTGGGGCAACAAGAGCCTGGACCGGGCCATCGGCGAGTCCACCTGCGGGGACCGCATCGTGCGCACCGGGTACCTGCCGGATTCCGTCGTCCCCGCCCTCCTGCGGCAGGCCGCCGCCGTCGCCTACCCCTCCCTGGAGGAGGGTTTCGGCCTGCCCGCCCTCGAGGCCCTGGCCTGCGGGGCGCCTCTCGTGACCACGGCCGGATCGGTGATGGAGGAGGTCGTGGCCGGCGCCGCCCTGCTTGTGGAACCCGGCGACACCGACGCCCTCGCCGGCGTGATCGACATGCTCGTCCGCGGTGATGCCGGTTTCGAGGCCCGTCGCCAGCGGGGACTGGCGGTGGCGGCCCGCCATACCTGGGCGGCCAGCGCGGCGGCGCACATCGCCGTCTACCGCTCCGTCGCGGGCACGTAGCGGTGAGGGCGTTCGTCACCGGCGGGACCGGGTTCGTCGGTACGTGGCTTCGGGCCCACCTGGAGGAGGAAGGCGACGAGGTCGTCGCCCCCCACACCGGCTTCGACGTCACCGAACCGGCGATGGTGCGGGAGGCGATGACCGCGGCGCGGCCGGACGCCGTCTACCAGGTGGCGGGCCTGGCTCACGTGGGGCAATCGTGGGAGGAGCCGGAGGAGTTCTTCCGTGTCAATGCCGAGGGCACGCTGCACGTCCTCCAGGCGGCCAGGCGGTGCGACCCGGTGCCCAGGGTCCTGCTGGTCAGCTCCGCCGAGGTCTATGGCAACGTGGCGCCGGCCCAGCTGCCCCTCCAGGAGGACGACCCGCTCCGACCGGTGTCGCCGTACGCGGCGAGCAAGGCGGCGGCGGAGCTCCTCGGCCTCCAGGCGTTCCTCGGCCACGGGGTCCCGGTCATCCGGGCCCGCCCGTTCAACCATGCCGGTCCCGGCCAGGCGGGGACGTTCGTCGTGCCGGCGCTGGCCGCACGGATCCTCGCCGCCCAGGACAGTGGCGCGGGTGTGCTGCGGGTGGGGAACCTGACGCCCAGGCGGGACATCACCGACGTACGCGACGTGGTGCGGGCCTACCGGCTCCTGGTGGACCGGGGGGAGCCGGGGGAGGTGTACAACGTCTGTTCGGGACGCGACATCGCCATCGAGGAGCTGGTGAAGCGCATGCTGGAGCTGGCCGGCGCCGACCTGGAGCTCGAGGCGGACCCGGAGCTGCTCCGGCCGGCCGACGTCCCCGTGCTGAGGGGCGATCCGCTCCGCCTGCGCACCGTGACGGGCTGGCAGCCCCAGGTCCCCCTCGACGACACCCTCCAGGCCGTCCTCGACTCGCTGCGAAGCTGACGCCGCCGTTCGGGCCTAGCGGTTTTCCCCGCAGCGCTCGGCCATCAGCCGGCGCAGTTCCTTCTCCAGCTCACGGCGGCGCACCTGAGCCTGCTGTATCCCGAGCAGGGCGAAACCAAGGGCGATGTAGCCCGCATCTTTCACGTTGCTGAACAGATCTGCCATGGGGCGCCTGTACCTCCTCCATGTAGCCTCGCACCTCTGATGGTTTCTGCCCAGCAGGCCCCCCCGGTGGTGGCCGTAATGGTGACCTGCGACCCCGGACCATGGCTGGAGGAGGCCCTGAAAGCCCTGGCTGAGCAGGACTACCCGAACCTCTCGGTCCTGATCGTCGACGCCGCCAGCGCCCAGGACCCGACCCCGCGGGTGGCGGCCGTCCTGCCCGGTGCCTTCGTCAGGCGCCTGCCCGCCAACACCGGTTACGCGGCCGCCGCCAACGTGGCGCTGGAGGCCGTGGAGGGCTCGTGCCACCTGCTGTTCTGCCACGACGACGTGGCCCCGGAGCCCGACGCCGTCCGCCTGCTCGTGGAGGAGGCCTTCCGGTCCAACGCCGCCGTGGTCGCCCCCAAGCTGGTGGACTGGGAAGACCCGTCGCGGCTCCTGCAGGTCGGGATGGGGGCGGACAAGAGCGGGGCGCCGGCGCAGCTGGTCGACCGCGGCGAGCTCGATCAGGAGCAGCACGACGGGGTGAGGGATGTCTTCGTCGCCCCCGGTGGGTGCACGCTCGTGCGGGCCGACCTGTTCCGCAGCCTCGGAGGCTTCGACTCGGAGATGTTCCTCTACGGCGAGGACCTCGACCTCTCGTGGCGGGCCCAGGTCGCCGGGGCCCGGGTCATCGTCGCCCCGGCGGCGCGGGTCCGCCACCTCGAGGCCATGTCCAGCGGCCAGAGGGCGCCCGGCGGAGGCCCGCCGCCACCGAACCTGGCCTTCCTCCGCCGGCAGGTGCGCCCCTACCAGCTCCGCCACCGCCTGCGGGCCGTGCTCAAGTCCTACGGGTTCTGGCACCTGGTCCGGGTGCTTCCCCAGGTGCTGCTCCTGGCCGCCGTGGAGGTGCTGTTCGGCCTCCTCAGCGGCCACACCCGAACGGCCGGTGACACCGCCCGCGCCTGGACCTGGAACATGAAGCGCCTGGGTGAGCTGCGCCAGGCCCGCCGCGCCGTGCACAAGTACAGGGGCATGGGCGATGCCGAGGTCCGCCGGCTGCAGGCGCGGGGCAGTGCCCGCTTCAGCGGCTTCGTCCGGGGGCAGCTGGCGAGCGAGCGGGTCCGCCGCACGCGCGGCGTGCTGCGCACCCACATCGTCATGCGCCCGGAGCCGAGCGGGCACAGCCGCCTGCCGCTGGCGGTGGCAGCAGCCGTGGCCTTTGTCCTCCTCGTCGGCAGCCGGCACCTGCTCACGGGGGGGCTGCCGGCCGTTCACGAGCTCAGTCCGTTCCCGGGGGGGACCTTCGCCTTCCTCCGCTCCTTTCTCACCGGCTGGCGCCAGACCGGGCTCGGCTCGGACGCGCCGGCGCCCCTTGCTCTGGGCCTCCTCGGCATCGGCGGAGTGTTCGTGGCCGGCTCCGGGGGCCTGCTCCAGACCGTGCTGGTGCTGGGCTCGCTACCGGTCGGTGCGGTGGGTGCGCTGCGCCTGGCCACACCCTTCGGATCGAGGCGGGCACGCACGGCGGCCATGCTGGTGTACCTCGCCATCCCGTTGCCCTACAACGCCATCGCCCGGGGCCGCTGGGGGGCGCTGCTCGTGTACGCGGCCATCCCGTGGCTGCTGGCCCGGCTGCTGCGGGTCACGGCCATCGCACCGGTGGCGGACCGGGTTACCCGCGCCGGCGTCGACCGGCGAAGTCAGCACCGGGGGGACGGCGACCGGCGCTCACATCCGTCCGGCCCTGGGGATGCCGGGCCCCCCGGAGAACGCCTCGACGGGCAGTGGGCCCGCCGGCACCTCCTGCCCCTGGGGATGCTCCTCGCCCTCGTAGCCGCCTTCGTCCCGGCCGTGGTGGTGGTGCTCCTCGTCGTGGCGGTCGCTCTTCTGCTCGGGTCGTTGCTCGCCGGCGACGCCGGCCAGGCCACCAGGGCGGTGCTGGCCGCGGCCGGCGCCGTCGTCGTCGCCACCGTGCTGCTGTTCCCGTGGTCGCTCGACTTCCTGCTGCCGGACACGCGGCTGTCCTCGCTGATGGGCGTGGACCGGCCGGCGGCCACCGCCGCGGGGCTCGGGACGCTGCTCCGCTTCGAGACGGGCCCACTGGGGGCGGCTCCCCTGGGCTGGGCCTTCCTGGCCGCCGCCGCGCTGCCCTTGTTGCTGGGACGGAGCTGGAGGCTGGCTTGGGCCACGCGGATGTGGACGATCGCCCTGGTGTGCTGGGGACTGGCCTGGAGCGGTGGCCGTGGCTGGCTGCCCGTCGAATTCCTCCCTCCCGACGTGCTCCTGGCGCCGGCGGCCCTCGCCATGGCCGTATCCGTGGCCCTCGGGATGGTCGCCTTCGAGCTGGACCTGCCCGGCTACCGCTTCGGGTGGCGCCATCTGGCTTCCACCACGGCGCTCGTGGCCACCGTGGCCGGCACCCTTCCCGTCGCCGCCGCGGCCGTTGGCGGCCGGTGGAACGCACCGCGCGCCGACTTCTCCGGACTGCTGTCGTGGATGCCCGAACAACGGAGCAAGGGGGCCTTCCGCGTGCTCTGGATGGGCCACCCCGAGGCTCTGCCCCTGGGTTCGTGGCGGCTCTCCGAAGGAGTGGGTTACGCCACCTCGAAGGACGGCCCCCCCGACGCCACGCTGCTGTGGGCCGGTGGCTCGCCCGGCGCTGCCGAGCTGGTGGCCGACGCCGTCGGTCTGGCCCGCCGCAGCGGTACCACCAGCCTCGGCCACCTCCTGGCGCCTACGGCCATCCGCTATCTGGTCGTACCTCTACGGGCGGCGCCGACTCCGGCCGACGCGCCCCTTCTCCTACCACCGCCGGACCTCCGGCTGGCCCTCGACGCCCAGGTCGACCTGAAGAAGATCGACGGCGACAGCTCGCTGCTCGTCTACGAGAACGCCGCCTGGGCACCGGGCCGGGCCTCGCTCGACGCCCTGGGGGCGGAGGTCAGCACCCGGTTCGGGCTGGCCGATCTGCGCGATGTCGATCTGGCCGGATCACCGCCGGTCCTGCCCCGCCAGCGCTCCCTCACCCGCTTCTCCGGCCCCCTCACCGGCACCGACCACGTGCTGCTGTCCGAGGCGGCCAGCTCCAACTGGCAACTCAAGGTCGCCGGTCGCGCCGCGCCCCGGAGCAAGGCCTTCGGCTGGGCCAACGCCTTCAGCTCCCCGGCCAGCGGTGAAGCCACGCTGAGGTACCGCACCCCGTTGGTCCGTCACGTGGCCGTGCTCGCCGGCATGGCCGCCTGGTTCCTGGTCGGGCGGGAGATCGTCCGGGCCCGTCGCCGGCGGCGGTGGGCCCCTTGAGACCGGCGCGACGCCCCGTCGTCATCCTCGTGATGGCGCTCCTGGTCGCCGGTGGGGTCGCCGACCGGGCCGAGCGGCCCAGCTCCCGCCTCGCCGCCGGCGCCGCCCAGCGAGCGCTCATGCCGTCGGGCGGGCTGAGCGACGCCCTCTCGGCGACCTGGTACTGCGCGGGAGCCACCGCCAACTCCGGTGGTCCGGCGGCGGCCACCCTCGTCCTCGCCAACCCCGGTGACCAGAAGGCGGGCGCCAGCGTTCGCACCGTGGTCGAGCAGGGGGAGCCGCCGCCCCGGGTGCCGGTGACGGTCGGCCCGCGTTCGGTCGCCACGGTGAAGCTGGCCCCGGTCGCGGGTGCGGCCCACGGAGCTGCCGTCGTGGACGTCGACTCCGGAGCGGTGGTGGTCGAGCTGGTGGTGGGCGGGAGCACGGCCACTTCGCGCGAGTACGCGGCCATGCCCTGCGCATCGTCGGCCTCGCGCCGTTGGTACTTCGCCGGTGGTTCGACGGCCAAGGACGCCGTCCTCCAACTGTCACTCCTCAACCCCTTCCCGGAGGACGCCATCGCCGACCTGTCGTTCGCCACCGACACGGGTCACGCCGTTCCGGCCGACTTCCAGGGGATCGTGGTCCCGGCTCGAGGCCTGGCCGTGGTCGACATCGGCAGCCACGTGCGCCGGCGGGAGGCGCTGGCCACCGAGGTCGCCGTACGCAGCGGGCGGGTCGTCGCCGCCCAGACCCTTTCCCGCACGGCGGCCGGCCGAGCGGGCATTTCGGCTGGCCTCGGCGCGCCCTCGCTCGGTGGCGAGTGGTACTTCCCCGACGGCGTGGCGGGCGCCGGCGTGACCGAGCGTTACGCCATCGCCAACCCGGCGGACCGGGAGGCAAAGGTGCTGATGGAGGTGACTCTGGCCGAGGGAGCGGCCGAGCCCCTGGAGCGGACGGTCCCGCCCGAGGGCCGGCTCGAGGTGGTGATGAACCCGGACGTCGGCATTCCCGTCGGCGTGGCCCATGCCGTGGTGATCCGTTCCCTCAACGGCGTGCCCGTGGTGGCCAGCCGGGAGCTCGAGGCCGCGGCGCCGGCGCCGCGGCTCGGCCGGGACGACGTGCTCGGCGCCCGTCGCCTGGCTCGCTCCTGGGTGTTCGCGGCGGGAGGCGTGGACGGGTCGATCGACGAGTGGATCGTCGTCCACAACCCCGGCAGCCGCCCGGCGTCCGTGTCCATAGCCGGTGTCGCCGAGGGGCAGCTCCTCGCCATCGAGGGGCTTCAGGACGTGAAGGTGGGCCCGGGTCGCCGTGAGGCGTTCCGGCTCGGCGACCATGTGAAGCGGATGCCCCTGCCCGTCGTCGTCACGTCCTCGGTACCGATCGTCACCGAGAGGGCGCTCTACAGCGTCGGCGCCCCAGGGTTCTCCGCGACCATGGGGATACCCGTGGGCGACAGCGGCTGACGTGGAGCGACTTCTCCTCGCTGCGCTGCTCGTCGCCGTGGCCGCCGGCGTCGCTTTCGTGCTCCGGCGCCGGGCGGCGACAGCTCCGCCGACCCAGGCCAAGTGGACCGTACCGACCCAGCTCGACCGCGACGACTTCACCGGTGGCGACCATGAGTGGCTGGTCGTGGTCTTCACCTCCGCCACCTGCGACTCCTGCATGGAGGCGGTGGCCAAGGGGCGGGTCCTCGCCAGCCCCCAGGTGGGGTTCCAGGAGGTGGCCTACCAGGATCGCAAGGACCTGCACACCCGGTACGGCGTAGAGGCCGTCCCCACCATCGTGATGGCCGACGCCGAGGGCGTGGTGCAGGCCTCCTTCGTAGGGGTGCCGAGCGCCACCGACCTCTGGGCGGCCCTGGCCGAGGCCCGCTCGACTGCGTCCTAGCGGTCGAGGACCTGGGTGTCGTCCCGGGCCCGGTCGTCGACCCCGTCGGGAGCGACGACCACGTCCTCCGGGCCCCCGCCCGACTCGTCGAAGTGGGGGATGATCTCCTGCTCCTCGTAGTGGTGGACCTCCCTGCCGAAGGCCTCGTCCACCAGGCGCTTGACCTCGGCACCGTCGATCGTCTCGTGCTCGAGCAGGGCCGAGGCCACTGCATCCAGGCCCTTCCGGTACCGGCCCAGCTCCTCGGTGGCCCGGGCCTCCTGGGCCCGCAGGATCCGCTCGACCTCCTCGTCGATCACCCGTGACGTCTCGTCGCTGTAGTCCTTGGTGTGCATGAGGTCCTCACCGAGGAAGACCATCCCCTGGGAGCCCCAGGCCATGGGCCCTACCCGGTCGCTCATGCCCCACTCCCGCACCATCTTGCGGGCCAGCTCGGTGTTGCCGACCAGGTCGTTGTTGGCGCCGGTGGACAGGTCGCCGTACACCAACATCTCGGCCACCCGCCCGCCCATGCGCACGGCCAGGGCGTCCTCGATGTAGTTGCGGGGGTAGATGTGGCGCTCTTCCATGGGGAGCTGCTGGGTCACGCCGAGGGCCATGCCGCTGGGCAGGATCGTCACCTTGTGAACTGGGTCGGCGTGGGCCAGGGCGTAGGCGAGGACGGCGTGGCCACCCTCGTGGTAGGCGATGCGCTCCTTCTCCTCGTCGGACAGCGCCAGGGACTCGCGGCGTTGGCCCATGATCACGCGGTCCCGGGCCGCCTCGAAGTCCTCCATGTGCACGGCATCGGCGTTGCGCCGCACGGCGTGCAGCGCCGCCTCGTTCACCAGGTTGGCCAGGTCTGCACCGCTCATGCCCGGTGTGCCGCGGGCGACGGTCTGGAGGTTCACGTCGCTCGAGATGCGCTTGTCCTTGCAGTGGACACGCAGGATGGGAAGGCGCTCCTCCAGGTCGGGGAGCGGCACCACGATCTGGCGGTCGAACCGCCCGGGCCGCAGGAGGGCGGGATCGAGGATGTCCGGACGGTTGGTGGCCGCCATCATCACGATGCCCTCGGTGGTCTCGAACCCGTCCAACTCCGAGAGCATCTGGTTGAGCGTCTGCTCCCGCTCGTCGTGACCGCCGCCGAGGCCGGCGCCCCGCTTGCGCCCGATGGAGTCGAGCTCGTCCACGAAGATGATGGCCGGAGCCTGCTTGCGGGCCGTCTGGAACAGGTCGCGGACCCGGGAAGCACCCACACCCACGAACATCTCCATGAAGTCGGAGCCGGTCACCGAGAGAAAGGGAACCCCGGCCTCGCCGGCCACGGCCCGGGCCAGAAGGGTCTTGCCGGTGCCCGGAGGGCCCACGAGGAGCACGCCTTTGGGGATGCGGGCCCCCAATTGCTTGAAGCGGTCCTTGGCCTTGAGGAAGTCGACGACCTCGCGGATCTCCTGCTTGACGCCCTCGTAGCCGGCCACGTCGGCGAAGGTGGTCTTGGGCCGTTCGGTCGTGTACACCTTGGCCTTGGACCGCCCTATTGACATGATCCCCGACATCTGGCCCTGGGCCCGGCGGTTCATCCACACGAAGAACCCGATGAGCAGGGCGACCGGGAGCAGGAGCGGCAGCAGCGAGGTGAAGAAGTTGGCCTGGGTGTTCTCGAAGGTCAGCTTCTCGACCTTGTTGCGCAGAAGCTCGGAGTCGGCGTCGGGGAGAGGGTGGGGGCCGTCGACGGTGAACCGGGTGCCGTCCCGGAGCTCGCCCACCACGTGGCCGGTGTCGTTGTTGACCTCCGCTTCGGCCACCTTGTCCTCGTTCGCCTTGCGGATGAGCTCGCCGTAGCCGAGCTGGGTGCGGGACGGGCTCCCGAACAGAGGGGGCAGGACGAGGACGGCGACGACCAGCACGAACAGCGCGATCCAGGCCCAGCGAATGGTGGGCTCGGGCCCCGAGCCGGGCGTGCCGGGCAGGCGGCCTGGACGCGGGGGGCGGAGATCGCCGGGGGTTCGGCTCATTGTCGTGTCATGGTATGCGGCGCCGACCCTCATTCCGGACCATTCGGACGAGGCGGTATCCACATCTCTGCGGCTGCCGGCCGGTAGCCTCTCGTCATGGACAACCGCCACTGCGCCCGCCCGGGTTGCGCGGCGCCGGCCCAGGCGACGATGACCTACGAGTACGCCACCCGTACCGTATGGGTCGACAGTCCGGGCGAGGAGGCCGATCCGTCGGTATGGGGGCTCTGCGCCACCCACGCCGACCGGCTGACCGTGCCCATGGGCTGGGCTTGCAACGACCGGCGCACGCCGATCATCCCGCTGCGTCCTTCCATCGCCAGCTGAACAGACCCTGGGTAGCCTGAACTGGTGGAGCCGGTCGTAGACGACCGTACGCCGCCGCCCCCGGAGCACCCGCCACGCTGGGCCGTGGGCGACGTGGCTCTGGGTTTCCTCGCCGCCATCTTCAACGTCGCCGTCGCCCAGGCCGTCTGGGTCGGGGTGACCGGGAACGACGATGTGAGCCTGGGGCTGACCGTGGTCAGCTTCCTCGCCTACTGGCCCGTACTGGTGGGCACCGCGGTGATCGCCAGCCGGCGGCGGGGGACGGGCAGCCTGGTCGCCGACCTCGGGCTCCGTGTCGAGCGTCGCGACATCGTGCCGGGGGTCCTGGCCGGCCTCGGCTCGCAGTTCCTGCTGCTGCCGCTGCTGTACCTGCCCTTCGAGCTGCTCAACCGTGACCTGGATGTATCGGAGAAGGCCGAGGAGACCCTCGGGGTGGCGTCGGGCGGGTCTCTCTTCCTGCTCGCCGTGCTGGTGATCGCCATTGCCCCGGTGGTCGAGGAGCTGTTCTTCCGCGGTCTTCTGCAGCGGACGGTGGCCCGGTGGGTACCGCCCCTCGCCGCCGTCGTGATCTCCGCCCTCCTGTTCGGGATCACCCACTTCCAGCCCATCCAGCTCCTCGGGTTGATCGCCTTCGGGTGCGTGCTCGGGGTCCTGGCTCAGCGGTCCGGGAGGCTGGGGCAGAGCGTGATCGCCCACATGAGCTTCAACGCGGCCAGCGTGCTGGTGATCGTGCTGTGGACGTGAGAGCCCGGCGACCAGCCCATTCAGGCTGCTCCTGCTCAAGGCTGATGCCCAAAGTGCCGATGACTGCATCTGGTTCGGTGCTGGCCGAGCGTGGAGGGGAGACCGGAAATGACCTGTTCGAGGTGCAAGACGTCACGTGTGGTCGAGATCGCCGTGACCATCGGCGAGCGCCCGGTGATGATGCGGAGCTGTTCGGTCTGCGACACGCGCTGGTGGCAGAGCGAGGGTGAGGAGCTCACCCTTCCCCGCGTTCTGGAGATGGCGACCAGACCTCGCTGAACGCCCTCGTGGGGCCGATCCCGCCGAGGATCGGTCTTCGACCAACATAGGGAGCATGCCCTTCCGCCTGCGACGGCCCTCGGCCGCCGGTCTGGTGACGTTCGGCGTCGTGGGCGCGGCCGTGCTGTTCATCTTCCTGCAGCTGCAGCCGTCGCTGATATTCCGTGACACCACGCCGGCGGGTGGCGACATGGGTGCCCACGTGTGGGGGCCGGACTTCATGCGTGAGCACCTGCTGCCCCATGGCCGACTGACCGGCTGGGCGCCCGACTGGTACGCCGGGTTCGCCTTCCCCAGCTTCTACTTCCCGCTGCCCACGCTGCTGATCGTGATCGGCGACGTTCTCCTGCCCTACAACATCGCTTTCAAGATCGTGTCGGTGCTCGGCATGCTGAGCCTGCCCGTGGCCGCTTGGGCCTTCGGCCGTCTCGCCGGTCTGAAGGCGCCGGGGCCCGCATGCCTGGCCGTCGCCGCCGTGCCCTTCCTGTTCGAACGCAGCTTCACCATCTACGGGGGCAACATCCCGTCCACCCTCGCCGGCGAGTTCGCCTTCTCCATCAGCCTGTCCATGGCGCTGCTCTTCCTGGGCGTCGTCACCCGAGGGCTCGACACGGGCCGCCACAAGGCGTTGGCCGCGGGGCTGCTCGCTCTCACCCTGCTGTGCCACGTCATCCCGACCTTCTTCGCCATCGTGGGTGCAGTGGTGATGACCCTGCTGCGGCCCGACCGGCGCCGGCTCACCTTCACGGTGACCGTGGGTGTCGTGTCCGGCCTGCTCGTCGCCTTCTGGGCCCTGCCCTTCGTGGTGAACCTGCCGTTCACCAACGACATGGGGTACGAGAAGATCACCGAGTACACGAAGAACCTGTTCCCCAGGAACCTCCGCTGGCTGGTGGCGCTGGCCGGCGCCGGCGCCGTCTTCTCCATCCTCCGCCGCAGCCGGCTCGGGACCTTCCTCACGATCATGGCCGCCATGTCCGCGCTGGGGTTCCGCTTCGCCCTGCAGGGCAAGATCTGGAACGCCCGGCTGCTCCCGTTCTGGTTCCTCTGCCTCTACCTGCTGGCCGGCCTCGCCCTGGCCGCCGTCGCGGCCGCCCTGGCCCGGATGATCACCGCCCGGAGCGGCGACCTGAGAGCGGGGGAGATGGTCACCAAGCTGGTGGCGCCGCCCGTTGCCCTCGTCCTCGGTGTGGGGTTCGTGGCTCTGCCGTTGCAGGTGCTGCCGTCGTGGGTGCCGCTGGAGACGACCGACAACAGCTTCATTCCTGGCTGGGCGAAGTGGAACTACTCCGGGTTCGAGGACGAGGGAAAGCGCCGGCGCCAGGAGTACACGGAGCTGATGACGACGATGAACACCGTGGGGCGCAACGAGGGGTGCGGCCGGGCCCTGTGGGAGTACGAGACCGAGCTGAACGACATGGGCACCCCGCTGGCCCTCATGCTGCTGCCCTACTGGACCGACGGCTGCATCGCCTCCATGGAGGGTCTGTACTTCGAGTCGTCGGCCACCACGCCGTTCCACTTCCTCGCCGCCTCCGAGCTGACCAAGAAGCCCTCCAATCCCCAGCGGGGCCTCCCGTACCGGGGCCTGGACATGAACGCGGGCGTGAAGCACCTTCAGCTCCTGGGTGTGCGCTACTACATGGCGATCTCGCCGGAGACCCAGCAGCTGGCCGGCCAGCATCCTGACCTGCGCCTGGTGACCTCCACCAGCCCCCACACCGTGAACTACCCCGAGGGCGCCGTCGAGCGCCGGTGGGAGGTCTACGAGGTGGGCGGTTCGTCGATCGTGGCGCCTCTCCAGAACGAGCCGGTGGTCCTGAGCGACGTCGGTCGCAGCGAGAAAGGGTGGCTCGACGCCGCCGTGGCCTGGTACCAGGACTCCTCCCGCTGGAGCGTGCCGCTGGCCGCGGACGGGCCCGAGGAGTGGGCGCGGGTCAAGGCCTCGGCGGTCTCTCCGCCGGAGCGGGCGGTGCGGCCGGCGGTGGTCTCACGGGTCCGCAGTGGCGACGACCGGATCACCTTCGACGTCGATCGGCCCGGCTCCCCGGTGGTCGTCAAGGCGTCGTACTTCCCGAACTGGAAGGTGTCCGGCGCCAAGGGGCCGTGGCGGTTGACACCCAACCTCATGGTCGTCGTCCCCACGGAGCGCCACGTCGAGCTCCACTACGGCTACGCGTTGGCCGACAAGGCGGGCTACACGCTCACCGGTCTCGGGTTGGCGGCCATGGCCGTCATGGTCGCGCAGAGCCGGCGCCGGCGCGGCCTCGACGACGAGGAGCCGGCACTCGAGGAGCCCGACCTTCTCTGGGCGTCAGCGCCTCCGGCGTTCGGTCCAGAGGGCGACCCGGAGGCGGACCAGCCCGCCAATGGTGCGAAAGGCACGGCCAAGGATCGGCGTTCGCGAGGGTCTCGACTCCCGGACGACGATGGGGAGCTCGGCGACGGCCAGCCCCGCCCGCTCGGCCCGAAGGAGGAGCTCGGTGTCGAAAAGGTCGGTGCCGAACCGGCAGGCCTCGACGATGTCTGACAACGGAGCCCGGCTCATCGCCTTCATGCCATGGGTGTCGGACACCTTCAGGCCGAAGCCGAACCTGAGGACGGCGCCGAACACCGCGGTGATGAGCCGGCGGCCGGCGGCCCGCTGGTCCTCGGCACCGGCACCCCGCTTGCTCGCCACCACGACCACCGGCCCGCCGTCGGCCTGGATCCGGCCGACGGCCCTGTCCAGGAAGTCCAGGTCGAAGTAGTCCACGTCGAAGTTGACGACGACGTCACCTTCGGCGGCAAGGAGCCCGGCCCTGAGGGCGGCGCCGTAGTCCGCCTTCGGGAGCGACAGCGCCCGCACCTCAGGTAGCTCGGCCTCCAGCTCCGTGGCCAGCGCCGCGGTGGCGTCGGTGGACCCGTTCTCCACCACGATCACCTCGGCGTCACGGCCCCGGGCCCGCAGCCCCGCCACCACCTCGCCCACCGCAGGGCGTAGGAAATCGGCCTCGTTGAAGGCGGGCATGACGACGGAGAGCACCACCCACTATCGCCGACATCCGGCGCCCTTCGAGCGGGCGCCCGACAACGGCGGCCCGGAGGTGTCAGTGCCGGCCCGGGCGGGTAGGCAGCCTGTTCCGCAAGCCCGACCAGAAGGAGCCCGAGAGATGCCCGATGCCGAGGATGCCAAGGATGCCTCCGAGGCGGCAGAGGCCAAGGAGGCTCTGAAGAAGGAGTGGGACCAGGCGCAGAGCGGGGGCGAGGGCGACGAGGAGCACGACGCCTCCGACTGAGGCCTCCAGACGGCAGGTCGGGCAAACGGCCTAGGCTGACCGCCCGTGCCGACCACAAACCTCGACACCATCTTCAAGGCCTACGACGTGCGGGGAGTGGTGCCCGACGAGTGGGACGCTGAGGTGGCGGGCCGTATCGGTGCCGCCTTCGCCGTGTTCGCCGAGTCGCCCCGGATCCTCGTGGCCCGGGACATGAGGCCCTCGGGTGTCGATCTCACCGACGCCTTCTCCGCCGGCGCCACCGCCCAGGGTGTGGACGTGGTCGACCTGGGGCTGGCCTCCACCGACCTCGCCTACTTCGCCGCCGGACATCTGGACGCACCGGCGGCCATGTTCACCGCCTCCCACAACCCGGCCAAGTACAACGGCATCAAGTTCTGCCTGGCCGGAGCCAGCCCCGTGGGCGAGGACACGGGCCTGGCCGAGATCAAGGCGCTGACCGCCGACCCGCCGGCACCGGCCGCGGTCGCGCCCGGTCAGGTGAGCCGGCAGGACCTCATCGGGCTGTACGCCGACCACGTCCGCTCGTTCGTCGATCCGGCCGTTCTCCGCCCGCTCAAGGTCGTGGCCGACACGGCGAACGGCATGGGCGGGCTGGTGGTACCTCCGGTGTTCGAGGGTCTCCCGTTCGGGTTGGAGGTGCTGTTCGCCGAGCTCGACGGCACCTTCCCCAACCACCCCGCCGACCCGATCCAGCCCGAGAACCTGAAGGACCTGCAGGCCAGGGTGCTCGACTCCAAGGCCGACGTCGGGCTGGCCTTCGACGGGGACGCCGACCGGGTGTTCCTGGTCGACGAGAAGGCCGAGCCCCTCTCCGGCTCCCTCACCACGTCCATGGTGGCCAAGGCCATGCTGGAGAAGAAACCGGGCAGCACGATCATCTACAACCTCATCTGCTCCAAGGCCGTGCCCGAGGTCATCCGGGAGAACGGGGGGACACCGGTCCGCACCAGGGTGGGGCACTCGTTCATCAAGACGGTGATGGCCGAGACCGGAGCGGTCTTCGGCGGCGAGCACTCGGGTCACTACTACTTCCGGGACAACTACCGGGCCGACTCCGGGCTGATCGCCGCCGTTCTCGTGCTGGAGCTGATGAGCAAAGCCGGCCAGCCGCTGTCCGAGCTGCGCAAGCCGTTCGAGCGTTACGCGAGCTCCGGCGAGGTCAACAGCGTGGTCGACGACCCGCTCGCCGCCCTGGAACGGGTTGCCGCCGCCTATGCCGGCGCCGACCACGACCGGACCGACGGCCTCACGGTCGATCTCGGCGACTGGTGGTTCAACCTGCGGCCGTCGAACACCGAGCCCCTCCTCCGGCTCAACCTCGAAGCTCCGACGCGCGAGGAGTGCGAGGCGCACATGAGCGAGGTGCTGGCGATCATGCGAGAGGATGCCTGACGTGGCGCTCGACCCCAAGCTCCTGGAGATCCTCGCCTGCCCCGACGACAAGGGCCCCCTCCTGTACTTCGTGGACGAGGACAGCCTCTACAACCCCCGCCTGAAGCGGCGCTACTCCATCCGCGACGACATCCCGATCATGCTCATCGACGAGGCCGAGACGGTGAGCGAGGAGGAGCACGATCGGCTCATGGCCAAGGCTGAGACCGAGGGCATCGCCCCGACGTTCGATCCGGCGCAGACCGAGCCGGCCAAGTGAGCGGCACCGGTACCGCCAAGCCCCTCGACACTCAGGGGATCTGGGAGGCGACGGCCGCCCTGCCCGAGCAGGTCGAGACCGCGGCCCGAGAGGCCCGCGGCGTCGACGGGCTTCCCGAGCGGGAGTGGGTGGAGAACGTCGTCGTGCTCGGCATGGGTGGCAGCGGCATCGCCGGCGACATCCTCATGGCTGCCGCCGGGCCGTTCATGGCCGTGCCCGTCGTCGTCAACAAGTCGTACACCTTGCCCGCTTTCGTGGGCGAAGGATCGCTGGTGTTCGCCGTCTCGTTCTCGGGCAACACCGAGGAGACCGTCGAGGCCGCCACGGAAGCGGCCGTGGAGGGCGCCCGGGTCGTAGTCGTCACCAGCGGGGGCAAGCTGGCCAAGCTGGCATCTTCGTGGGGTGCTCCCGTGGTGAGCGTGCCCGGCGACCTTCCCCAGCCCCGCACCGGCCTCGGCGCCATGGCCATCCCCCCCCTCGTCGTGCTCGAGCAGATCGGCCTGTTCCCCGGCGCGAGCCAGTGGATCGACCTCGCCGTCGAGCAGCTGAAGCGCCGGCGGGACCAGCTGGAGGGGCCGAAGAGCGAGGCGGCGGAGCTGGCCCGTCGCATCGGGCGCACCATCCCCCTCGTGCACTCCTCCGGCGCCCTCGGCTCCGCCGCCGCCCAACGCTGGAAGACCCAGGTGAACGAGAACGTGAACGCCCCGGCGTTCTGGTCCGTGCAGCCCGAGCTCTGCCACAACGAGGTCCAGGGCTGGGGCCAGCACGGCGACGTCACCCGTCAGGTCCTGACCGTCGTCATGTTGCGCCACGACCAGGAGCATCCCCAGGTCCAGCGTCGCTTCGAGTTGGTCACCGACCTGATCCGTGAGGTGGTCGCCGGTATCGAGGAGGTGCGGGCCGAGGGGGAGGGCGAGCTGGCCCAGCTGCTCGACCTGATCCTCTTCGGCGACTACGTCTCGCTGCACCTGGCCGCCAACGAAGGCATCGATCCGGGCCCCGTGCCCACCCTCGAAGAGCTCAAGCACCAACTAGGAGAAGGTTGAGCACCGTGAACCACGACATCGCCGATCCCGCCCTGGCCGACCTGGGCCGTCAGCGCATCGCCTGGGCCGACTCGCACATGCCGGTCCTGGCCTCCATCCGCGAGCGCTTCGCCAAGGAGCGCCCGCTGGAGGGCCTGGCCATCGGCGCGTGCCTGCACATCACCACCGAGACGGCGAACCTGCTGCGCACCCTGCAGGCCGGCGGCGCCGAGGTCCACGCCTGCGCCTCGAACCCGCTGTCGACCCAGGACGACGTGGCCGCCTCGCTGGTCCGCGACGAGGGCATCGCGACCTATGCGATCAAGGGCGAGGACAACGACACCTACTTCCGGCACATTGATGCCGTTCTCGACGCCAAGCCCAAGCTCACCATGGACGACGGCTGCGACCTCGTCTCCCGGCTGCACCAGAAGCGCCCGGAGCAGGCCGCCTCAGACGTGCTGGCGGGCACCGAGGAGACGACCACCGGCGTGATCCGCCTGCGGGCCATGGAGGCGGACAGCGCCCTGAAGTTCCCGATCGTGGCCGTCAACGACGCCGACACCAAGCACATGTTCGACAACCGCTACGGCACCGGGCAATCCACCCTCGACGGCATCATCCGGGCTACCAACTTCCTCCTGGCCGGCAGCCGCGTCGTCGTCGTGGGCTACGGGTACTGCGGCAAGGGCGTGGCCAGCCGGGCCCGGGGCATGGGGGCCCAGGTGTACGTGACCGAGGTCAACCCACTGCGCGCGCTGGAAGCGAGCATGGACGGGTTCCGGGTGGTGCCGATGGAGGACGCCGCCCCCGAGGGCGACATCTTCGTCACCGTCACCGGCAACCGCCACGTGCTGCGCAAGGAGCACTTCGAGGCCATGAAGGATGGGGCCATTCTCGCCAACTCCGGCCACTTCGACATCGAGATCGACTTGATCGGGCTGGCCGAGCTGGCCGGCGGGCAGCGCCGGGCCATTCGCCCCGACGTCGAGGAGTTCCTGGTCGGCGAGCGACGCGTGCTCGTGGTGGCCGAGGGCCGCCTCGTCAACCTGAGCGCGGCCGAGGGCCACCCCGCCTCGGTCATGGACATGAGCTTCGCCAACCAGGCCCTGGCCGCCGAGTGGGTGGTCCACCACGGCGCCGCCCTGGAGAAGCGCGTCTACGACGTTCCCCCCGAGATCGACGCCGAGATAGCCCGCCTCAAGCTGGCTAGCATGAACGTGGCCATCGACACCCTCACGCCCGACCAGGAGGAGTACCTCTCCTCCTGGACCGTCGGCACCTGACCCACCCGGACCTGGTCACCTGAGCGGTGCCAGGGCGGCGCCTGAGCACCCGATTTGCTCGCCGGCTTGGGGGCGCCGGGCCGCCTGCTGTCACAGCCCGAGGGCACGATGAGAAGGTGCTGCTACCTGCCGTCTGTCCTGCCTGCGGAACGCCCGGCGCGGCGCCGTGCGACTCGTGCCGGTCGCTCATCCGGCTGGCGGGACCTGGCGTTCCGCCGCCGGGCGTCGATTCTTTCGCCGCCGTGATGCTCTACGAGGGTACCGGCCGCGAGCTGGTGGCCCGCCTCAAGTACCGCAACGCCCGGTCGACCGTCTCATGGCTGGCGGACGGAATGGCCGCGCTGGCGCCGTCCGCTGGGGTTGACGTGGTCACCTGGGTCCCCACCACCCCGAGCCGCCGCCGTGAACGGGGGTTCGACCAGGGGCGGTTGCTCGCCAAGGCCGTGGCCACCCGCCTGCAGCGACCGTGCCGGCCCCTTCTCCGGCGGGGAGAAGGCCCGGCGCAGACGGGCCGCTCGCGGGTGGAGCGCCTGCAGGGCCCAGAGTTGAGCCTCCGTTCACGCAGGTGCCCGTCGGCCGGTGTCCTTGTGGTCGACGACGTCGTCACCACGGGAGCGACCCTGGCCGCCGCCTCAGCCGTTCTCCGCGCCGCGGGATCCACGTCCGTTCACGCCGTGGCCGCGGCTCAGCGGTCCCGGCGCAGCCCCACCTGAACATGTGGTACCGACAACAGTCACCGCTGGGTGCCAACCGCTCACCGAGCCGGGCGCCGCTCAAGGCGCGGACCGGGTCGTCCGATGCCCTTGACAGATGCAAACCGACCCAAGAACCGCGGTCGACCGGGATCCCGGCGGCGTACCCACTCCTGGCCAGTCAGGCGTGGTCGACATTGCCATGGCCGTCGTGCTGTCCGCGCCGGCCATCCGAGACGAAGCCGTCTCCAGGGGTCGCACGCTGCTGGCTTCGGCGCAGTGGTGCAGAGCCGATGAAGTAGCTGCGGAACTGCTCCGCTGCTACACCGGCCGCCTCGTTCCCTAGCCCTGGCCGGTCGGTGGCCATAGCTACCGGTCCAAGGCATCCGGCCTCTACACTCGCCCCACTACCGGAAGGGGACTTCGTGGAGATCGCCATTCGAGGTCGCAACGTCGATGTGTCGGACTCGTTGAAACAAGCGGTCAGGGAGAAGCTGGTCCGCCTCCAACGTTTCCTGGAGGGGATGGAGCGGGCCGAGGTGAGGTTCATCGAGGAGCGCAACCCTCGGATCGCCGACAAGGAGATCTGCGAGGTCACCCTCCACGGGCACGGGCATGTGGTGAGGGCGCGCGCGTCGGCGCCCGAGATCCTGCTGGCCGTGGACCGGGTGGTGGAGAAGCTCGAGCACCGCCTCGCCCGGTTGAAGGGCAAGCTGCTGGGCCGGTCCCACCCCCGCCGTCCCCTACATGTGAACGGTAACTCGCTGACCGCCGAGGAGGAGGCAGGCGAGCCGCAGATCGTCCGCACGAAGCAGTTCGCCATCAAGCCGATGACCGCCGAGGAGGCATCGCTGCAGATGGAGCTCCTCGGCCACTCGTTCTTCCTCTTCACCGACGCTGAGACGAGCGTGGCCTCCGTCGTCTACCGTCGCCACGACGGCCATGTCGGCCTCATCGAAGGCACCTGAGGAGCATTGGTGGACGACGACGCGCTAGGCAGCTCCGCCGAGGTGGGCGGCGACGACGCGATCCGCGTCCTCATCGCCGACGACCAGGCGCTGTTCCGGCGCGGTCTGCACGTCGTGCTCGGCACCGAGGAGGGCATCGACGTGGTGGCCGAGGCCGAGAACGGTGAGGAGGCGGTGGAGCGGGCACGCGAGCTGGCGCCCGACGTCGTGCTCATGGACGTGCGCATGCCGAAGCTCGACGGTATCGAGGCCGCCCGTCAGATCCGGAGCGAGGTGCCCACCACCAAGATCCTCATGCTCACGGTCAGCGACGAGGAAGACGACCTCTACGAGGCCATCAAGGCCGGCGCCAACGGGTACCTCCTGAAGGAGATCTCGGTGGAGGAGGTCGCCGAGTCCATCCGCGCCGTCGTGCAGGGCCAGAGCCTGCTGTCGCCGTCGATGGCGTCGAAGCTCCTCAACGAGTTCAACGCTTTGGTGAAGCGGGCCGAGGACAAGCAGCAGTTCGCCGGCCCCGTTCTCACCAACCGGGAGCTGGAGGTCCTTCGCCTGGTGGCCAAGGGCATGAGCAACCGCGAGATCGCCACCGACCTCTACATCTCGGAGAACACGGTCAAGAACCATGTCCGCAACATCCTCGAGAAACTGCACCTCCACAACCGCATGGAAGCGGTGATCTACGCCGTCAAGGAGCGTCTCCTCGATCTTCGGGACACCTAGTGCCATGGCCGTACGCCGGCTGAGCCGCCGTAGGATGGGGTCTACATGAGTGTCTTCTCGAAGATCCTGCGGGCCGGGGAGGGCAGGAAGGTCAGGGCCCTCCAGTCGATCGTGCCGGACATCAACGCCCGGGAGCCGGAGATCGAGGCGCTGTCCGACGATGGGCTCCGCCAGCTGACGGTTCAGTTCCGGGAGCGCCTGGCCAACGGCGAAGACCTGAACGACCTGCTGATCGACGCCTTCGCCGTAGTGCGCGAAGCGGCCCGCAGGGTCATCGGGCAGCGCCACTTCGACGTGCAGCTCATGGGCGGCGCCGCCCTGCACTTCGGGTGGATCGCCGAGATGAAGACAGGCGAGGGCAAGACCCTGGTCTCCACCCTGCCCATGTACCTGAACGGGCTCAGCGGCAAAGGCGTCCATCTCGTCACCGTCAACGACTACCTGGCCCGGCGCGACTCGGAGTGGATGGGCCGGATCCACCGGTTCCTCGGCCTGTCGGTGGGCCTGGTCGTGCCCGACGTCGACGACTGGGAGATGAAGCGGCAGGCCTATGCCTGCGACCTCACGTACGGCACCAACACCGAGTTCGGCTTCGACTACCTGCGCGACAACATGGCCCGCTCCAGGGAGGCGATGGTGCAGCGGAGCCACAACTACGCCATCGTGGACGAGGTCGACTCGATCCTCATCGACGAGGCCCGCACGCCCCTCATCATCAGCGGCCCGGCAGCCGAATCGGCCCGCCTCTACTACCAGTTCGCCGGCGTGGTGCGGGGGCTGATCCGGGAGGTGGACTACGAGGTCGAGGAGGAGAAGCGCACCGTCGTCCCCACCGAGTCCGGCATCGAGAAGGTCGAGAAGCAGCTGGGCGTCGAGAACATGTACGACGCCGTGTCGGTCAGCTACGTCCACCAGCTGCAGAACGCCCTCAAGGCCAAGGAGCTGTACAAGCGGGACAAGGACTACGTCGTGATGGACGGCGAGGTGAAGATCGTCGACGAGTTCACCGGTCGCATCCTCGACGGCCGACGTTGGTCCGACGGGCTCCACCAGGCCGTCGAGGCCAAGGAGCGAGTGAAGATCAAGGAGGAGAACCACACCTGGGCCACCGTCACCCTGCAGAACTACTTCCGGCTGTACAAGAAGCTGGCGGGCATGACCGGTACGGCCGAGACCGAGGCCTCCGAGTTCGGCAACACCTACAACCTCCCGGTGGTGCCGATCCCGACGCACCGGCCGATGGTGCGGGAGGACATGAGCGACCTCATCTACAAGACGGAGCTGGCCAAGTTCAACGCCGTCATCGAGGACGTCACCGAGCGCAACGCCAAGGGCCAGCCCATCCTCATCGGCACCGCCTCGGTGGAGAAGTCGGAAGTGCTCTCCCGGATGCTCGAGAAGCGCGGCATCGACCACGAGGTGCTCAACGCCAAGGCCCACGCCAGGGAGGCCCAGATCGTGGCTCAGGCCGGGCGCCTACACGCCGTCATGGTGGCCACCAACATGGCCGGCCGCGGTGTCGACATCCTCCTCGGAGGCAATCCCGAGGGCCTCGCCCGCCAGGAGGCGATCGCCCAGGGGCTCGATCCCGAGAGCGAGGAGGGCGTCGCCCGGATCGCCGAGCTCCTGCCCAAGTTCACCGCCGAGTGCAAGGCCGAGGGCGAGACGATCCGCAAGCTGGGCGGGCTGTACGTGCTCGGCAGCGAGCGCCACGAGAGCCGTCGCATCGACAACCAGCTGCGGGGCCGCTCAGGCCGGCAGGGCGACCCCGGCCAGACCCGCTTCTTCCTCTCCCTCGAGGACGAGCTCATGCGCCTGTTCGCCACGGGCGCCATGAGCTGGGTGATGAACAAGGCGCTGCCCGACGACGTGCCCATCGAGGCGCGCATGGTCACCAAGGCCATCGAGCGGGCCCAGAACACCGTCGAGGCCCGCAACGCCGAGATCCGCAAGGACGTCCTGAAGTACGACGCCGTCATGAACGAGCAGCGCAAGGTGATCTACTCCCGGCGCATGCAGATCCTCGACGGCGAGGACCTCAAGGAGCGAACGCAGGAGATCATCGCCGCGGCCATCGAGGGCCTGGTGGAGGGCCACATGGGCTCCGAGTACGAGGACGAGTGGGACGTCGACGGCCTCCTCACCGAGGTGCGCCTCTACTACCCCACGAAGTTCACCGTTGCCGAGCTGGCCGAGGCCACGTCGTCGGAGCAGGTGTACGAGAGCCTGCTGGCCGAGGCACTCGCCTACTACGAGCAGCGTGAGCAGGAGATCCCCGGCGGGCCCGAGACCATGCGCGACCTGGAGCGCCAGCTAATGCTCCAGATCATCGACACCAAGTGGCGGGAGCACCTGGCGGAGATGGACTACCTGCGGGAGGGCATCAACCTGCGGGCCATGGGCCAGCAGGACCCGCTGGTGGCCTGGCAGCGCGAGGGCTACGACATGTTCGGCCAGATGATCGCCGGGATCGACGACGACTACGTCCGCTACGTGATGCACGTGGAGGTGCTGGCCGACCAGCCGGACGAACCCGACTTCGACCAGGTCGAGTACGTGGCGCCCGAGGGCCCGGTCCAGGACCTGTCCACCACCACCATGCCGGCGCCGGCGCCGATGGCCAACGGTGACGGCGCCTTCGATGGGGCAGACGCCATCCAGGGTCAGGCGCCGGCGATGGCCGATGTAAGCCACACCCCGATCGTGAAGGCTCCCGAGCAGAAGCTGGGGCGCAATCAGCCCTGCTTTTGCGGCAGCGGCAAGAAGTTCAAGCTCTGCCACGGCAGATGATTTCGCCTCGCAACCAGAGGTTGCTCGGCGATCTTTGTTGGGCTCCGGGCGACCGGCGGAGCCGGCACGCCCTGCGCTCCTCTTTTCTGGCCGGCATCCGTGGGGGCCGCCTTTGGCGGCGTCTGCGGCCGCCGGCGCCCCTGGCGGTCCGTACCCGCGCCTTTTGGCTCGGGGCCCCTGGCGGTCGGTACACGAGCCTCTCGGCGGCCGGCGCTCCTGGTGGTCCGTGCCCGCGCCTCGCCGCCGCCGGCGCTGCTGGCGGAACATCTGGCGGCTTTTCGGCTTCGCCGCTCCTGGCGGGCTGATGCGGGACTTTTCTGAGGAGCTTTCTTCGCTTCGGGCGCGGTTGGTGGCGGCGGAGACTTACCTCGATCTGGAGGGGAAGCGGAAGCGGATGGCGGAGTTGGAGTCGGAGGTCGGGCGGCCTGATCTCTGGGACGACGCCGATCTGGCTAGGGCTGTCACCACTGAATATGGGCGCGTCGGGGACGATGTTCGGCTCCTGGAGGGGCTGGAGGGGCGGATGGCGGATGCGGAGACGCTTTACGAGCTGGCCGTGGAGGAGGGGGACGACAGTGTGGAGGCCGAGCTGGCGTCGGCCCTGGTCGAGCTGGGCCGGGACCTGGGCTCGCTCGAGCTGCGGTCGCTGTTCAGCGGGGAGCACGACGGGCACGATGCCGTCTGCGAGATCCACGCCGGCGAAGGCGGGACCGACGCCCAGGACTGGGCCGACATGCTCCTGCGCATGTACATGCGTTGGGCCGAGCGGCGGGGGTTCACCGTCGAGCTCGACGAGCGCAGCGACGGGCAGGAGGCGGGCATCCTGTCGGCCACCTTCATCGTGCGGGGCCGGTACGCCTACGGGCTGCTGAGTGCGGAGCGGGGGACCCACCGGCTCTACCGGATCTCGCCGTTCGACGCCCAGGCCCGGCGCCAGACCAGTTATGCCGCCCTCGACGTGGTGCCGTTCCTCGACGATGCCTCCAGCGAGGTCGACATCGACGAGAAGGACCTGCGCATCGACACCTACCGCTCGTCCGGCGCCGGCGGCCAGCACGTCAACGTGACCGACTCCGCCGTTCGGATCACCCACATCCCCACCGGCGTGGTGGTGTCCTGCCAGAACGAGCGCAGCCAGCTCCAGAACAAGAACAAGGCCATGCAGATCCTGGCGGCCAAGCTGGCCGAGCGTCAGCGGGAGGAGCGCAGGGCCGAGCTGGCGATGCTGGCCGGCCCCCAGGGGAAGATCTCCCGGGAGGGCGGCTTCATCCGCGAGTTCGTGCTGGCGCCCTACCAGAGGGTGAAGGACCGCCGCACCGGCCACGAGAGCGGCAACGTCGAGGCTGTGCTGGACGGGGACCTCGACGGGTTCATGGAGGCCTTCCTCCGCTGGCGCCGGGCCGAGGAGGGCTAGTGCACCGTCGCCGATATCACCTGGTGCCTCGCCGGCCAGCGATGCCCCTGGCTGCGTTGCTCCTCCTCGAAAGCCGGCAAGGGGATTCCTTCGTCGTCGCGCCTTGCCAGATGACACCGCTGACTCGCCGATGCACCCAGGCCATATCAGCGACGGAGCACTGAGTGCCGATCCCGGCCAACGAGGTGGAGCGGGCGCTCGTCGTCGCCGCCCATCCGGACGACGTGGACTTCGGCGCCGCCGGCACGGTGGCGGCGTGGACGGCCGCGGGCATCGACGTCTCGTACTGCATCGTCACCGACGGAGACGCCGGCGGCTTCGACCTGGCCGTGCCGAGGAGTGAGATCGCGGGCATCCGCCAGGCCGAGCAACGGGCGGCCGCCGCGGTGGTCGGCGTCGCCGACATCGATTTCCTGGGCCATCCCGACGGGAGCCTGGCCATGACCATGGAGCTGCGGCGGGACATCTCCAGGTCCATCCGCCGGGCCCGGCCCCAGCGGGTCCTGTGCCCCTCGCCGGAGCGGGTATGGGCCCGGATCTACGCCAGCCACCCGGACCACCTGGCCACGGGCCAGGCCGCCATCGCCGCCGTCTATCCCGACGCCCGCAACCCCTTCGCTCACCCGGAGCTGGCCCTCGACGGCTACGAGGCCTGGACCGTGCCCGAGGTGTGGATGATGGGCACCCCCACCCCCAACCACTTCCACGACGTGACCGAACACGTCGACAAGAAGCTGGCCGCCCTCCTGTGCCACGTAAGCCAGCACATCGACGAGGCGGCCATGGAGGAACGCGTTCGCTCCTGGATGGCCGGAGTCGCCGCCGGCGCCGGCCTACCGGAAGGTCGGCTCGCCGAAGCCTTCCAGGTCATCGACACGGCATAGCCCTACACCACCGCCCGCTTCGGCTAGCCCGCCACCACGCGTCTGGTCGTCACGGAGGCCGAGCCCACCACCAGGAGCAGGAGCCCGGCGGCGACGAGGCCCGCCTCGGGGATGTCGGTGGGCTTCGGCAGAGGCAGGCTGATCGCCTGGGGGTTGATGTCGTCGATGACGAGAGGTTCGAGAGGCGCGGTGGGCGGCGCCGGTGGCGCCTCCTCTGGGCCGGGCGGGGGCACGGCCGGTGGCGTGGCCTCCTCGATGGCCGGGATGGCCGGCCGCTGGCCAGCCACCTGTAGGCGTCGTAGGGCGGGTCCCGGTCTACGAGCCGGCGCGGCAGAAGCGGTCGCCGGTGCCGCCGGCGGAGCCGGAGCGGGCGCGGCTGCCGCGGCCTCGCCATCCCCAGGTCGAGCCGTGCCGGCGACGGGAGGGCTGGCTGTGGCCGGCGGGGCGGATGGCTCGGCCTCCCCAGCCGGCGGTGCCTCCGCCGGCGCCGCGGTGGTGACGGTGCTCTCCGGCGGGGCCTCCGGTAGCCGGAAGACCTCGGTCACCCACATCTCGCCGCCGGCGAGCACCACGCCCACACCGAGCTCGGTGAAGCGGGGGTGGAGGATCACGTCCCGGTGCACCTTGGAAGCCATCAGCGCTTCATGGACCTCCCGCACCGTCGGGCCCAGGCCTACGTTCTCGCCCAGCAGCTCCCAACCCTCGACCTCGGAGGAGAGGTTGGAGTTGTGGAAGACCTCGTTCCGGGCGGCCATCCGAGCGGAGTGGCGCCGGGCCACCGCGACCAGGTCGTCGGCGGCCACGAGCCGGCCCAGGCCGCGAGCCGCCCGTTCCTGGTTCACCAGAGCGAGGAAGCCCTTCTCGTCGTCGCCGGCGGCGGCCTGAGCGGCGCCCGGGGAGTGCAGGAGCAGCGCCGCCATCATGGTGAACAACACGGTCGCGCCTACACGCGACCCCACGCCTCGCCCCATGCCCTCCAGTGTGCCACGCCGTGGCCATCCGGCGTTTTCGCCCCACCCGCTGCTAGCTTGAGGTGCCTGCTGAGGCGCAGCCGTGCGCCCCCCGGCCCCCCGAGATGATCCGCCTCGAGAACGTCACCAAGTCCTACAAGGGCACCACCGTCGCGCTGCGCGAGTGCTCCGTCGACATCCAGAAGGGCGAGTTCGTCTTCCTCGTCGGCCCCTCCGGGTCCGGCAAGTCCACCTTCCTCCGCCTGGTCACCAAGGAGGAGGAGCCCGACGGCGGCCAGATCTGGGTGGCCGGCAAGGAGATCGCCCAGCTGAGCCACTGGAAGGTCCCGTACCTGCGCCGCAACATCGGCTGCATCTTCCAGGACTTCAAGCTCCTGCCCAACAAGAGTGTCGCCGAGAACGTGGCTTTCGCCCTGGAGGTGATCGGCCGGCCCAAGCACGTCATCACCTCCCAGGTTCCCCAGATCCTGGACCTGGTGGGGCTCTCCAAGAAGACCGACGATCTCCCCGGGGAGCTGTCGGGTGGTGAGCAGCAGAGAGTCTCGATCGCTCGCGCCTTCGTGAACCGGCCGCTGATCCTCCTGGCCGACGAACCGACCGGGAACCTCGACCCCAACACCACGGTCGGCATCATGCGCCTCCTCGACCGCATCAACCGCACGGGCACCACGGTGGTGATGGCCACCCACGACCAGGGCATCGTCGACTCGATGCGCCGGCGGGTCATAGAGCTGGATCGGGGGACGGTGGTGCGCGACCAGGCCCGCGGCGTCTACGGCTACGGCACATGAGAAAGTTCTCCTCACTTTGGCCCTGAGCTTCGACTACGTGGTCCGAGAGACGGCCACGAACCTCCGCCGCAACCTGCTGATGACCTCTGCCGCGGTGCTCACCGTGGCTGTCTCCCTGTCGCTCGTGGGTGCCGTGCTCCTGCTCAAGCAGGGGGTCTCCAAGGCCAGCCTGCAGTGGAAGGGCGACGTCGAGCTGTCGATCTTCATGAAGGTCGGCGTCTCGCCCAGCCAGAGCCAGGCCATCGAGCGCGAGCTCTCGCAGATGCCCGAGGTCAAGAAGGTCATCTACATCGACCAGCAGGAAGCGTTCGCCGAGTTCAAGCGGATGTTCGAGAACTCCCCGGACTTCCTCGAGTCCGTGGAGGCCAAGGACCTGCCCACCTCGTACCGGGTGGTCCCCAAGCGGGCCGAGTTCGTCGATGTCGTGGGGGCCCGTTTCGAGAACCGGGCGGGTGTCCAGGACGTGGTCTTCGCCCGTGAGGCGGTCGAGACGCTGCTCCGGTTCACCAACGCCCTCCAGATCGGGATCATCATCGTGGCCGGCGTCCTCCTGCTCTCGGCCGTCCTCCTGATCCTCAACACCATCCAGATGGCCATCTACAACCGGCGGCGGGAGGTGGCGGTGATGAAGCTGGTGGGCGCCACCAACTGGTTCATCCGGATCCCGTTCATGCTCGAGGGGATGGTGCAGGGCCTGGTCGGGGCGGCCGCCGCCTTCGGCGTGGTGGCCTTCGTGCGCAACCTCCTGGCCGGCGCCGTTCCCAGCGGGGACACGCTGGGCAACCGGCTCCTGCCCCCGAGCGGCGACGTCGTGGGGACCGGCCTGTTCGTGTTGTTCGCCGGCGCCGCCATCGGTGCCGTCGGGTCCGCCTTCGCCGTCCGACGCTTCCTCGACGTCTGAGCCAGCGGGCCCCGATGGCCCGAGGCTCAAGCGCCACCCTTGCCGGCCGATGGTTTTGTGTGCGTTGGCGCCTAGAGTCCGGCGCAGGACTACTCGCGCACAAAGAGGTACTACACCGCCGATGAGAGTCACTACGAGGACGAAGGTGGTCCTGCGCCGGCCGTTCGTGGCTCTTGGGGTCGCGGCAGTGGTCTGCCTGGGGGCCACCGTCTCGGTGGAGGCGGCCGAGACGAGACAGCAGAAGAAGGATCGGCAGGCGACCATCGCCGCCCAGCTGCGGACGCTGCGCGAGGAGGTCTCGGAGGCTTCCCAAGAGGAGGCGCTGCTCCTGGACCGCCTCGACGAGGTGAAGGCCCGGCGCCGCCAGCTCGACAACCGGGTGGCTGCTCTGGACCGCCAGTTGCTGGTCGTGTCGGCCGAGGCCGGCACCGCGGAGGCCCGGCTGGCGGAGATGCAGGGCGACTTCGTCAGAACCCAGACCCAGCTGGCGATCGCCAGCGGCCGCCTGGCCGTCGAGCGCGGGGTCCTGCGGGACCGGGCGGTGAGCGCCTACATGGGCGGCCGGCCGGCCAGCACCCCCACAGAGGTGATCCTCAACGCCCGCAGTCTTCGGGAGGTCGCGGCCACCATCGGTTATCAGGACGCGGTGGTCCACGCCCAGCGCCGGGCCGTCGACCGCTTCAGCGCCGGACGCGACGCCACCGTGCGGCTGCGCGAGGTGCTCGAGGTCAAGAAGGACGCGGCCAAGGCCCAGCGCGACGTGGTGATCGGCCGCCAGGCCGAGCTCGAGGGCCTCCGGGCGGAGCAGAATTCAGTGCGCCAGGACGTGCGGGCCCAGGAGCTCCAGCAGCAGTCACTGGCCGCCGAGGCGCAGGCCCGGGTGGCCGAGTTCGAGGCCCAGATCGCCGCCCTGCGGGCAGAGTCGGGGACCATCACCGCCTTCCTCCGGGGCCTGCAGGCGGGGCAGGGCCGGGTAACGGGCGGGCAGGGCATCCTCTCGCCTCCCCTGCCCGGTGGGCGCCTGACTTCGCCCTTTGGCCCCCGCTACCACCCCGTGCTCGGCACGGCCAGGATGCACGACGGCGTCGACTTCGCCGCCCCCAGCGGCGCCCCGATCCGCGCCGCGGCCGGTGGCACCGTGGTCTTCGCCGGTCCGCGCGGGGGGTACGGGAACACCGTCATTGTCGACCATGGCAACTCCCTCGCCACCCTCTATGCCCATCAGAGCCAGGTCCACGTGGCCGAAGGGACGCCGGTCACGGCCGGGCAGCTCATCGGTGAGGTCGGCTCGACCGGGCTCTCGACCGGGCCCCACCTGCACTTCGAGACGAGGGTGGCCGGTGCCCCGGTCAACCCCCTCCTGTACCTCTAGGAAACGAGCATTGGTCCACCAGGTTCGTCGGGGGGCAGTAGCTCTACCGGGGGCCGGCGGCGGGTAGGACGGTCCGACCTCCGACTCGCCGCCGGTGGCCTGAACTGATCACGACCCAATGATCAATTCGACCCGGTTTGCCACCCAACGTTGCGGGGCACGTACTCAGAGCAGCCAACTTGTGAAGGAGGTGAGTTGCATGGGTATAGGTGTGAGCGTTTTCCTTATCGCCGTAGGTGCCATCCTGGCCTTCGCGGTGAACGTCAGTGTTAGTGGCGTGGATCTCGACACCATCGGCGTGATCCTGATGATCGTCGGGGCCATCGGTCTTCTGGCTTCGATGCTCTTCTGGAGCAGCCTGAGCCCCGCGGGCCGTCGCGACGAAGTAGTAGTTCGCGACCGTGAGCTTTTGTAACGAGCCTCTTCTGTGACAGGGGCCGTCCTTCGGGACGGCCCTTTTCGCTTGCCGAAGGCGGGTCGCCCTCCCTCCGGGTCAGCTCTCGATGAAGATGCACTCGCCCGGGCAGTCCTCGGCGGCGAGGACGACCTCCCGGTCGCGCCCGGTGGGCACCTCGGCCAGGCTGTCCGCCCCGCCTGGGTCGTTGAGGACGGTGCCGTTCTCCCGTACATAGGCGATGCCGTCCTCGAGGAGCATGAAGACGTCCGGGGCGTGGTCGACGCAGAGCCCGTCGCCTGTGCACAGGTCCTGGTCGATCCACACTCGAAGGGCCACCCCGACATCCTCGCACCGTTCGCGTCGGCCCAGCGAACTGCGCCCTGGCGTAGCCTGACGGCCCCGTGGGCTCCTCCGGCACCGCCGCGCCTCCCCTTGTGGCCATTCCGGCCTTCCACCTCGCTGCGGGCCGGGTGATCGACTGGTCGCGCGGTGGCTACGCCGTCCCGGACGCCTACGTGGCCGCCCTCCACCGGGCCGGCGCAAGGGCGGTGCTCATCCCCACTCTGCAGGTGGATGACGCGGGGACGATGCTCGCGCCTTTCCAGGGGCTCCTCCTGGCCGGCGGCGGCGACATAGAGCCTTCCCGGTACGGAGGCGGGCACCACCCCGAGGTCTACGGCGTCGACCCGGCCCGGGACGCCGCCGAGCTCGCCCTTCTCGACGCTGCTCTGGCTGCCGGGATTCCAATATTTGCCATCTGCCGGGGCATGCAGATCCTCAACGTCGCCCTCGGGGGGACGCTGCACCAGCATCTGCCCGATTTGCAGGGCATGGACCTGCACGGCCAGCCCGGCCACGACCTCTCGGTCGTCCACGACGTGAAGGTGACAGAGGGGACTCTGTTGGCCCAGGCCGGTGGGCGATCGGTTCTCCGCTGCACGTCGCACCATCACCAGGCCGTGGACAGGTTGGGCGCCGGCCTGACCGCAGTGGCGGCCAGTGGGGACGGCCTGGTCGAGGCCGTGGAGCTGGAGGACCCGGACGGCCGGTGGGTGCTCGGGGTGCAGTGGCACCCTGAGATGACGGCGGCGGAGGACCCCGACCAGCAGGCGTTGTTCGGCGCTCTGGTGGCGGCCTGCGCCGACCGCAGGCGCTGAGTGCTGCTTTTCTAGGCGTCGTTGCCACCATCAGTGGTCATGGCAACACATATCGGGTACTCTCAGCGGCATGGCGTCAGAGGCCCTTCAGCGCCGACTGGCCGCCATTCCCGGCGTTCTCGAGTGCACGGTGACCGACGAGACGGTGGCGCTGCGGGTCGATGCCTCTGTAGAGCCGCGCCTGCTCAAGGCGAGGGCTCAGGTCGTGTGCGCCGAACTGGGCGAGAGCCGCCCGCTGATCGTGCTGGGAGGCCGCCACCTCGCCGGGGCCGCGGGCGCCGGAGCTGCCTCGCGCTCCGGAGCGCGCCCCTCCCTCTCCCGCCGGGGAGCACCCCTTTCCATAGCGGTGGCCAGCATCTTCGTCCTGACCGCCGTCGTCCTCGCCCCCGGTGGCAACGAACGTCTCTCCCCGAGGTCGCGACGCCCGCCCCCGCCGGTAGCTCTTGCCCCCCGTTCCCCGGCCGTGCCTCTGGTGGTCCCCCCGATCCCCGCGGCCCCCGACGCTCCCGACGGCCCCTCTTTCCCCTCCGCGCCCGAGCTCGGCGCGGAGCCGGTGTCCATGTTCGGAGGTGCGGCGCCGCCTCGTTCCGCCTCGGGCTCCTTCTCGCGCCTGTCGACATCGGCTTTCGCCTTCGGCCCGGTCCAGGCCGGTACAGCCCATGGTCAGGGCTCGGTGGCGGCCACCGCTCCGGCAGCCGCTCCGGCAGCCGCTCCGGTGGCAACTGCGGCGCCACCGGCGGCCACCGCTCCGGCCGCCGCACCGGGCCCCACAGGGGCCGTGGTCACGCCGGCGGGCAGCCCCGCCCCCGCCACGACCCCGGTGCCGACGACGGCGCCGGCATCGACCGAACGCACGTCCTCGCCGCTGCTTGCAGCCAGCGGTTCCGCCAAACGGGCGAAGTCGTCGCCGGGGAAGGCTCCCCACGGGGGCGCCAGAGCGGCCCCGGCGTCTTCCCCCGATCCGGCTCCCTCCGGCGGCGGCGACCAGCAGGTGGCAAGAGTGAACGAGCCGCCGGACAAGCCGGCGAAGCGTCCCGAGCAGGTGGACAAGCCGAACAAGCCCCACGCCCCCGACAAGAGCCAGGCGCCGGAGCGGGCGCAGGGGCCCGACAAGAACCACGGGCCCGAGAAGGCTGACCCACCCGGCAAGGCCCATGGCCCCGGCAAGGCCGAGGGCCCCGGCAAGGCCGAGGGCCCCAACAAGGCCGAGGGCCCCAACAAGGCCGAGGGTCCCAACAAGCCCGAGGGGAAGCAGGGCCCACCCAAGTCCGAGACTGGCGGCGGCCGGCACAAAGGCTGAGTCAGCCCTGGTGACCTGGTCCTAGAGGTGGCCGCCGAACTGGCGGCCCGTCGCCTACGGCATAGCGTAGGCGGGTGCCTGAGAGTCCGCCGGCCTTCGAGCAGTTCCGCCTCTTGAGCGTCCACGCCCATCCCGACGACGAGTCCTCGAAGGGGGCGGGCACCATCGCCCGCTACCACGCCGAGGGCGCCCGCACCGTGCTCGTGTGCTGCACTGGAGGCGAGGAGGGCGACATCCTCAACCCGGCGATGGATCGTCCCGAGGTCCGCGAGAACCTCCACCGGTTCCGGATGGAGGAGCTGTCGCGGGCGGCGGAGGTCATCGGGTACGACGAGGTCATCCTCCTCGGCTACCGGGATTCGGGGATGCCCGACAGTGAGTCGAACAAGCACCCCGACTGCTTTGCCAACGCCGATCTCGACGAGGCCGTGGGCCGCCTCGTGCGCCACATCCGCGCCGTGCGCCCGCACGTCCTCGTGACCTACGAGGACGAGCAGTTGGGTTACCTGCATCCCGATCACCTGCGGGTCAACGAGATCTCGGTGGTGGCCTTCGACCGGGCCGGGGACCCCGATGCCTATCCCGAGCTGGGCCCGCCGTGGCAGCCGCTCAAGATGTATTACACGGTGTGGTCACGGGCGCGCATGGTGGCCATGCACGCCAAGTTCCAGGAGCTGGGCCTGGGATCGCCATTCGACGAGAAGTGGTTCGAGCGGCCGTCACGGGACGACCGGATCACCACCCGCATCGACATCACCGGGTACGCCGACGTGCGCCGGGACGCGCTGCTGGCCCACGCCACCCAGATCGACCCGGATTCGCCCTTCTGGTTCGGCCTGCCGCCCGAGGTGGCCCGCGAGGTGCACCCCTACGACGAGTACGAGCTGGCCAGGAGCCTGGTGGATACCGAGCTTCCCGAGGAAGACCTGTTCGCCGGCGTGCGCCTCGGCGCCATTCGCTAGATTCCGCCACGCCCCGACCAGAACACCGAGAGGACCCAGATGCCCAAGTTCCTCAGCCAGGAGTGGCACGAGGCCACCGTGAAGATGGCCGAGAGCCAACCCGAGCGGCCCGGTGCCTCCGCCCGCATGCAGTACGTCGTGCTGGACGGTCCCGAGGGGGAGATCAAGTACTACTGGCTGCTCGAGGAAGGCAAGCTGCTCGAGGCTCAGCTGGGGGAGATGGACGAGCCGGAGATCACCCTCACCCAGACCTACGAGGACGCCGCCAGCATCCAGAAGGGGGAGCTCGACGCCACCGCCGCCTTCATGCAGGGCCGGGTCAAGGTCACCGGGAACATGGCCAAGCTGATGTCCCTGTTGCCCCTCACGAACTCCCCGGAGTACAAGCAGCTCCAGGAACAGATCCGCCAGATCACCGAGTACTGAGGGGCCCGCATGAGCACCATCGCCCGACGTAGCGCCTCGTTCCTCCTGGTCGCGGTCCTGCTGGCCGGTGCCTGTGGGAGCAGCGACGGCGACAAGAAGGCGGCTCCGGCGGCCAAGACGGGGAAAGGCGCCGTCGAGGCCAAGATCGGCGGCGTCCGCTCGCCGGCGGCAGGCCTCAGGGCCGAGCTCACGCGCCTCCTGCAGGAGCACGTCTTCCTGTCCGGCTTCGGCACCGAGCTGATCCTCCAGGGGAAGGACCCCGCCCCTGTCGCCGCCGTCCTGGAGGCGAACACCCTGGCCCTGGGGGAGACGTTCAACCGGGTCTACGACGACGCGGTCGCCCAGCGGCTGATGGAGCTGTGGCGCATGAAGTCGGTCCTGGTCGCGCAGTTCGCCCAGGCCACGGGAGCCGGGGACCAGGCTGCGGCAGCCAAGGCCAAGGCCGACCTCGAGCTCTACAAGTCGGAGTTCGCCACGTTCGTCAACGGAGCCAACCCGCAGCTGGCGGCCGACCAGCTCCAGAAGGACGCCGGTAGCCACGTCAACTCCCTGATCGGCGTGGTGACGGCTCAGGCCAAGAAGGACCCGCTGGTTCTCGACAAGCTCAAGGATGCGGCCGCGGCGATGCCCCGGACGAGCGCCGTGTTCGCCGTCGGCATCGTCAAGCAGATGCCCAAGTCGTTCCAGGGAACGGCCGACGGGGGCGGCGCGACCCTGCTGGCCACCCTCACCGCCGCTCTCCAGGAGCACGTCTATCTGCTGGCCGCCACCACCCGCATGGCGGTCGCCGGTGGCGACGAGAAGAAGCTCCGGGAGACGCTCGACCTGAGCTCGGAGGGCCTGGCCAACCTGATAGGGGCCCTGTACGGTGACCCTGCGGGCCGGAGGTTCCTCCAGGTGTGGCGGGCCCACATCGGCTCCTTCCTGGACTTCGCCGACGCCGGCGCGGCGAAGGACGCCGCGGCCGCACAGCAGGCCACCGCCGCTCTGGCCACCTTCAGGACACGGCTCGGCACGGTTCTCGGCGGGCTCAACCCCAACCTCCCACCCCAGGCCGTGGCCGCGGACTTCGAGGACTATGTGGCCTCGCTGGAGACCCTCATCTCGGCCCAGGCCGCCGGTGACCCGGCAGAGTTCCAGCGCCTGCGGGAGGCGGCCGCCACCATCCCCATTCTGGCCGAGGTGCTGGCCGGGGCGATCGCCCTGCAGTTCGAGTCCAGGTTCAGCTGAGCCAGGTATCGCTTCGTCGATGCCGTACACATCCGCGGCGGCCAGCAGCTCCGAAGATCCGGATGTGCCGGGCGAACCTCTGAAGGAGATGAGCGACCAGACCCTGGTCGTGGCCATCGGTCGTTGGCGCGAGGACGCCCTGGCCGAGGCTTACCGGCGCCACGCCGGCGCCGTCTTCTCGCTCGCCCGTCGGGTGCTGTCCGACCTGGTGTCGGCCGAGGAGGTGCTCCAGGAGGTGTTCCTCCGGCTGTGGAACCAGCCGGAGAAGTTCGACGCCGAGCGGGGCTCGCTGAGGTCGTACCTGCTGGCCCAGTCCCACGGACGAGCCGTGGACCTGCTGCGTTCAGAGGGTTCCCGCCGCCGGCGCGAGGAGCGCGAGGCCCGGCAGACGGCCGAGGCCGGTTACGACCTCGAGCGGGAGGTCTGGGACCTCACCCTCGCCAGCCGCGTGAAGGAGGCCGTCGCCGTACTGCCACAGGACGAGCGCTGCGCCATCGAGCTGGCCTACTTCGGCGGGCACACCTACCGGGAGGTGGCGACGATGCTCGGTCAACCCGAGGGCACTGTCAAGAGCAGGATCCGAGCCGGCCTGAAGCGTCTCAGGTCAGCACTCACCGCAGCCGATCTGGACCTGGCATGGCCCCAAGCCTGACTCACCACGAGCTCGAGGAGCTGCTGGGGGCCTACGCCCTCGATGCCGTCGATCCCGACGAGGCCGAGGCCGTCGAGCTGCACCTGCGGGAGTGCCCACGCTGTCACACCGAGGTCCTCACGCACCGCGAGGTGGCGGCGTCACTCGCCCAGGTGGGTTCGGCCGCCCCCGAAGGTGTGTGGGAGCGCATCGCCGGCAGCCTCGAGGAGGTCCCCCCGAAGCTGGACATGGCCCGGGTGGTCGCCCTCAAGCCCCGCCGTGAGATCGGCGGCGGCAGGCCCCGCAACTGGGCCGTGGCCGCCGTCTCCATAGCTGCCGCGGCCGCCCTCGTCATCGGGGTGCTCGGCGTGAAGTTGATCGACCAGGACCGGCGCCTGCGCACCTTGACCGCGGCTGTGGACTCCAGGTCGCTCGAGACCACGGCCATGGCCGCTCTGGTCGACGGTGCCGCCAGGCGGGTGCAGCTCAAGGCTCTGGACGACAAGCTCCTCGGCGAGGCGGTCATGCTGGCCGACGGTTCCGGTTACCTGCTGCGCACCAACCTGCCGACCCTTCCCGTCGACCGCACGTACCAGCTGTGGGCCATTGTCGGCGAGGATCGCATCTCCCTGGGCATCCTCGGGCGGGAGCCGACGGTGACCGCCTTCAAGGCGGCGGCCGAGGTGAGGGCCCTGGCCGTGACCGATGAGCGGGCCGGCGGTGTCACCACCACCGACAAGCCGCCAGTGGTGCTGGGCTGGGTCCCCGCCGCCAAGCCCCGCTCCGCCTGATCCCTCCTCGACTGGCAACACTGGCGGTAGCCGCCCCCCGGTGGCCTGGGGTTCACTCGACCTCGATCGACCCAGCCATGAAGTCGTGGATCTCGCACACGTAGTCGATGGTGCCGGCCTTGGCCACCGTGATGGTCCCGCTGGCGCCCTCAGCCAGATTGCCGGTGTCCACGGACTTGTCCTTGGCCGTCAGGGTGTGGGTGGCACTGTCCTTGTTGGTCACGGTGATCTTGTCGCCCACCTTGGCCTCGAGCTTGTCCGGCTCGAACTTGAAGTCCTTGATGACGATGGCGGTTCCGGCGGTGGAGCCGCCGCCGCCGCTCGCGGTGGTCTCGGAGGTCTCCGTGGTCTCGTTCGACGCGCTGGTCTCGGTGGTGTTCTCCGTGGTGGTGGTGTCGTCGTCGTCCCCGCAGGCACCGAACACCAGGGCTGCCGAGAAGACGGTGGCGACGATGCCGGCCGCCCTCATGTGCGGTCGGCCGCCTCGCCGGCCTTCGTGTCGTTCACACCGGCCTTGAACTCCTTCGAAGCCTGACCGAGCGACCGGGCCAGGTTGGGCAGCCGGGTCGAGCCGAACAGAAGCAGGATGACGGCGAGAATGATGAGAAGCTCCGTGGCTCCGAGGTTCATGGGGTCTCCTTGGTAGGTGATTTACGGGCGAATCTGCCCACGGGTACTACGGGGCGAGAGCCGGTTGGGATGAAACGGCGGGCGGCGCCGACGTTATCGGTCGCGGCGCATCACCTCACGGAGCTCCCGGTAGCCGATGAGCACGGCTCCGGCCCGCTCGGCCAGCACCTGGATGCCGTGGTCGTGCACGAGCAGGTCGTGGTCGTCGACCCGGGTGGCCCAATCGGGCGCCAGAGCACGTACCTCAGGCGTGTCCACCGCCGGGTGGGCGAAGAACTCGGTCACCCCCGGCTGCAACTCGAAAAGCGCCTTTTCCAGGGCCTTGCGACTCCCGGAGCCCCGGGCGTGGACCAGGTGGTCGGGGAAGACGACTCCCTCTTCGGCGGCCAGGTCCCGGAAGGGGAACCCGATGTTCGGTTCGGTGGAGGAGCTCGAGAGCCTGATGGGGAGCGCGAACTCGACGGCCAGGGCCAGGTAGATGTCGAAGAACTCCGGGCGGCGGTGCAGGCAACCCATGTGGGAGTCGAGGTGGCTGACGTCGAAGCCCCAGAGGATCGCCCTCTCCACCTGAGCCCGCAGCTCCTTGGCCACCTCCTCGAGGTCGGCGTGGTCCCAGACGTCCTCGATGGTGCGGGGGAAGCCGCCGTCCCCGTCGAGCAGGGACGGAGCATGGGTGATGGGCCCCCACCGATAGACCTCCCACTCGGCGTTGAGGGTGAGATGGACGCCGATGTCCTCACCCCGGTAGCGGGCGGCAGCTTCTCTCGCCCACGGGCAGGGGACCATGAGGCTGGCGCTGGTGGCTGCTCCTTCCCGGAGGGCCTGGTACACCCCGACGTTGGCGGCGTGGGACGAGCCCAGGTCGTCACAGTTGACGATGAGGAGCTTGGCCGACGCGGGGTAACCCAGCCTCTCCGCAACAGTGGCCACGGGCGTGACCGTAGCGCCCGCGACACCCGTTTCAGGGCCCCGGACCTCGACACTCCCCCCACAGGCCCCGCCCGGACTCGCGGGCCCCCCTGGCCAGAGCGACGAACTGCTCGCTGTGGGCCACGTTGGGCGGGATGGTGAGGACCTGACCGAAACCCCGGCGGAGCAGCTCGGCATTGACGAACAGCCCGTCGGGTAGGCGGTACACGTAGGCGAGCAACCGCTGGTAACGGTCGCGCTGCTCCACGTCGCCCACCAGGCGGACTCGGGTTCCTGAGGGCAGCAGGCCGGCGGTGAAGTCACTGGCCTGCTTCCCGAAGCAGCCCACGGGCCGGCGGGGGTCCTTGGTTTCGGGGGTGTCGGCCCCGATGAGGCGGACACTCTCGCCTCCGGACACCACGATGGTGTCCCCGTCGACCACCCTCTCTACGGTGACGTCCAGCCCGGCGGGCAGGCCGTTGCCGGCGGCGCCGGGACGAGGGCCGGGCCGCGAAGGGCCCCCGGACAGCGTTGTCAGCAGGAGGAAAGCGCCGAGGCCACCGAGGGCGAGCGCCACCACAGCGAAGAGAGGAGACCCGCTGCGGTTACGGCTGGCGGCGATCATCGGCCCAGGTCAGATCTCGCGCAGGAATGAAGAGGCACTAAACAACATGATGTTCCATGAGCTGATGGCATCATCTCATGCCGCCGAGGGAACCTGGCTGGGCACCTTCTGGAGCGCGGCCCGGGCCGACGCCACCCCCTGCCGCCCCCGCTCCCTGGTCACCTCGTCCAGGCGCCAGTCGAGGTCTTCGTCTTCGAGTAGGACCAGTTGCGCTTCCATGGACCCGAGCATGCACGGCGCCTGTGACACGATCGCCGGGCCTCAAGTGGTGACGGCACCGCGGCCGTGCCACGATGTCGGCCACACAAGCGGGAGAGTGGCGCATGAACGAGAAGAACCGAACGACCGGACTGATCCTGGCGGTCGCCATCGCCCTGCTGTTCACGTTGGGCTGGGGGCTGAAGCCGTTCGAGGCCGCCGGCGGTCTGGAGTGCAAGGGCCCTCTGCAGGGCTCGGAGCCCAAGGAGAAGGCCACCCGGGGGTTCGTGTTCGGGCGGGAGGAATCGGTGTGCAGCCGCAGCGGCAGTGGCCGGCTCATCATCGCCGTCCTGGGCGGCGTGGTCTTCGCCGCCGTCGGCATCTCGGCGGTGCTCCTTCCGGAGAGCCGCATAGAGAGGGTCATCTTCGGGGGTGAGGATCCAGAGGATCTGTTCTGACGCAGCCGGTCCTGCTCCAGAAGTCGAAAGCCGTCTGGGCAGGAATCGAGGGAGCGGGCGGAGAACCATGTCCTCGACACATGCATTGGCCCCGACCATGGGTGGTGGCTGGGGCTCGGAGGGCGGTCGCGCTGTTGCTGGCTGGCTCCCTCTCGGCCGCTGCCGTGCACCAGGAACCCTCTCCCGCACGGTCGCGTCGCGCCATCGCCGCCGACCTCTCCGCCCACTCCGGCGTCGTCGTCTTCTCCGTGCTGGCCGCTGCCGTGGCCGAGCTGCCGCCGCCGCCCCTGCCGCCGCCGCCGGCTGAGCCCCCGCCGCCACCACCGCCCGCCATCGTGTGGCCGGGATCAGGCCCGATGACGGGCTGGTTCGGCGAGGGGCGGGACACGCACCGCCATCGGGGCATCGATCTTCAGGCGAGAGCCGGCGCACCTGTGCTCGCCGCCGCTGCCGGCACCGTCCGCCACGCTGGCCCTTCCCCCGCCGGGTACGCCGGCTACGGCACCATCGTGCTCATCGACCACGGTGGCGCGATGTCGACGATGTACGCCCATCTGTCCAGCGTGGCCGTGCGCCGCGGTCAGCAGGTGGTGCCGGGGGATCAGGTCGGTGCCGTCGGCTCCACCGGTCAGGTGACCGCCCCCCACCTCCACTTCGAGGTTCGCAGAGGCGGAGCGGCCATCGACCCCCGGCGCTGGCTCCCGCCCCGTTAGCAGGGCAAAGGCCCTCAGGGGTGGGCGTCGACAGGCCGGGCGGGGAGGGGAGCGAGGCGCCGCCCGATGTGCCCGAAGGCCAACCCGATGGCGGCGCCGGCCAGCACGTCGGAAGCATGGTGGATCCGCACGTACACCCTGCTGCTCGCCACGACGACGGCCAGCCCGTAGTAGAGCGGCCACAGGTCGTCGCCTTCGGAGAGCAGCACCGCCGAGGTGAAAGCCGAGGTGGCGTGACCGCTGGGAAAGGAGCTGGTACGGGGGCGCCGTAGGCGGTGGGGGCGGTCGATGTCCCAGGGCGGACGGCTGCGGCGGAAGAGCGATTTGATGACCAGGTTGACGAGCACCGACTCGATGGCCACGCCGGCACCGACACGAACCGCGGCGGTGACGTCGTGCTCGGATCGCAGTCCCCTGACCGCGCCGAGGATGGCCCAGATGAGGCTGTGGTCCCCGAGGGCGGAGGCCGTGTAGAAGAGGCGGTCGGTGGCCGGCTTTCCGCGCCAGACCCCGAAGGCACGGTCGGCGGCGGCGTCGAAGGCGGCGATGCGCTGGCGGGTCTTGGTGGCGAACAAGGGGCTCAGGGTAGGGCGGCCGGGTGGTGGGGTCGTGGACTACCGGCGGACGGGGGGCCTAGACCGGTTCGAAGGCGGCCGCCACGGATCTGGCTACCGCGGCAGGGTCCTCTAGGGGTGCGAAGTGGCCGAGCCCCGGAAGGACCTCCAGGCGGGCATCGAGGAGGCGGGTGGACCAGAGATCGAGCGCACCTGCCCTCACCGCCTGAGATTCGCCCCCGCGGGCGAGGGTGACGGGGCAGCCGACCTTCGAGAGGTCCCGGTAAGCGGTGTGCGAGAGACCGTGGGTGTACATGTCGGCCTCGGTCTCGGGCCGGCACCGCAGGCGCACCTCACCACCGCCACCGCCGACCTCCTCGAAGCCGTGCTCGACGTAGGCCCAGAGGGCTTCGGGAGCGACGAGGGAGAAGGGCGGCTTGCCCCGGTAGGCGTCGAAGGCGGCCTGGTGGGAAGGGAACACCTGGCGGCGCCGGCGCGCCCCGTCGGCCAGCGGGTGGGCGGGATCAGGCGGCGGCGGTTCTTCCTCGGCCGTGCCGATGGGCTCGATGCAGTAGAGGCCGGCGAACGTGCCGGGCCGAAGCTCCTCGGCCAGCAGTAGCAGGCTCGCCCCGCTCGAATGGCCGACGGCGATCGGGTGGCGCATCTGGAGGCCGTCGACGACATCGAGGATGTCGGTCGCCAGGTCGCTCCAGGCCATCCCGCCGGCCGGCCACGACGCCGACCCTGCCGACTCACCGTGGCCGCGGAGATCCAGGGCGAGGGCGCGGGCACCGAGCGATGCCGCCAGGTGGGGTACCAGAGGTGCCCAGACCCGCCCGTGCAGCCCGGTGGCGTGAACCAGCAACAGGTCCGTGCCCCCTTCCGGGATGCGGTCGCCATCGCCATCGGCGAGCTCGTGCACGGCGAGCTCCCCGTCCGAGCCCCTCCGCAGCGCCACCCGTCTCATGCCGTGCACCGGGCCAGGAGGGCCGACAGCTCGGTGGCGTTGGCCACGGCGAAGTCCCGGTAGGTGTTGGAGAACAGAACGTGCACGCATCCCTCGCCCCCGGCGAGGTCCCTGAGCCTCGGGACCCACTCGGCCAGCTCGGCCGTCGAGTAGCGGTAGCAGCCCGTCCATTCGACGTCGTCGCCTCCACGACCGGGGAAGCGGACGACGGCGACATCGGATGTGGCCGCGACCACCGGCGGCCGGCCAGGGCCATCCAGGCAGACCAAGCCCAGGTCATGGAGCTCCAGGAAGCTGAGGGTCGACTCGCAGTTCGGCCCCTCGAGCCAGCCGGGATGGCGCAGCTCGACCGCCACGGGCAGGCCCTGGAGCTTCTGCCGCGCCTCCAGCATCAGGCCCCTTCCCGTGTCGCCCGGCTTCAGCCAGTGGGGGTAGCGGAGGATCACCGATCCGAGCCGCCCCGACTCGTGCAGTGGCCCGATGGCGTGGCGGAACCGGGCCCACGCTTCGTTCAGACCGGCACGGCTGAGGTGGCCGGCGTACAGCCGCCGCCGGTCGCGCATCTCGGGACGGACCTCGGTCCGCAGGTCTTCCCAGAGCGAGTTCGGGAGGGTTGCCGCACCGGTGAAGAGCGTCCACCCCTCGAGGTCGATGGTGAAGCTGGGTGGCGTCCGCTCCACCCATTGGCGCGCCAGGTCGTGGGTGGGGGGGAAGCGAGCGGTGGCGTCTATTTCCACCAGTGGGAGGCGCCCGGCGTAGAAAGCCATCCGCTCGGCGGCTTTCATCGTGCGCCTCGGGTACCACGAGCTCTCGTGCACCAGAGTGCGTTCGGACCACGAGGAGGCCCCTACCAGCACGTCTCCCATATCACCCCGGACCGTTTCGTCGCCTGTGGCATCGGGTACCCCACCTGAGGACCCCATTCCAGGAGCACTCATCTTCCCTATGTATCTGTGTCTCGAGCTGGCCTTGCCCGCGGATGCTCGGCTCCTCGCGACGACCAGGCGGAGCCTGGCCGGGTACCTCGCGGACATGGGTGCCGATGCCGACGAGCAGGCCGACGTGGTACTGGCCCTCGACGAGGCCTGCGTGAACGTGATCCGGCATGCCTTCCCGCCGGGCTCCGAGGGATCGTTCCGGGTACGCGTCGAGTTGGACGGCGCCACCGTGATCCTCGAGGTGGAGGACAGTGGCCGGGGTTTCAGCCCGGCCGAGGTGGACCTGCGCGAGTCTCGTCTCCACGACGTCTCGGGCCGGGGCCTCCAGATCATCCGGGCGCTGATGACGTCGGTGCGGTTGCAGTCGCCCACCGAGAGCGGAGGCACACGGCTGTGCATGGAGCGGGTGCTCCGGGACCCGCGGCCGGAGAAGCCGCCTTTCGAGGCGATGTCGCGGGCCACCGCCCGAGCTCAGTAGAGCCAACGCTTCCACTGCCGGCGGCCCCGGTTGAGGCGGTCGGCCCAGATGGCCGCCTTGGCGGCATTGGCCCCGCAGGCGCCGTGCACGCCGCCTCCGGGGTGGGCCGACGAAGACCCGAGGAACAGCCCCGCCACCGGTGTCTCGGGGCGGCCCAGCCCGGGCGAAGGCCGGAACACGAGCTGCTGGTGGAGCTGGGCCGTGCCGCCGTTCGTGGCTCCTCGCGCCAGGTTGGCGTTCGCCGCTTCGAGACCCAGCGGGCTGAAGATGTGGCGGCCCCGGATGAGCGACTTGAAACCGGGGGCCAGCCGCTCGACCTCTTTCTCCATGCGGTCGGCGATGGCCACGGTCTCTCGCTCGTCCCAGCAGCCGGTGATCGCGTCGTCGCCGGCGTCGCCACGTACGTGGCGGGGCACGTGGGTGTAGGCCCAGGCCGTCGCCTTGCCGTCCGGCTGCCGCGTGGGGTCGGCCAGGTTCTGCTGGCCGAGCAGGATGAACAACGGGTCGGGGACCATGCCCACCGCCAGCTGGGCCGACTGCATCGACAGGGCATCGAGGGTGTCGCCGATGTGGACCGTCCCGGCCCGGCGGGCGGGTTCCGCCGTCCACGGGATCGGGCCGTCGAGGGTCCAGTCGACCTTGGCCGTGGCGCTGTCCCAGTGGAACCGGCGCACGTCGTCGAGCATCCTCGCCGGGAGGTGCTCGGCGGCCACGAGGTCCAGGAACAGCGCCGGCGCCGACACGTCGGCGACGACGGCGCGAGAAGCCTCCACCTCTACGGCCGCGGCCGTTCGCACCGCCACCGCCCGCCCGCCTCTGACCACGACCTCGGTCACCGGCATCTCGCACCGGACCTCGCCGCCGGCCGCCTCCAGCCGGCGCACCAGCGCGGCCGTCAGCTCACCCGCGCCACCCTCGGGGACCGGCCACCCGAGATCCTGGGCCAGCGAGGCGAGGAGCCAGCCAAAGGTGGCGCCGAGGGTGGACTCCGGTGACAGGTCGGTGTGGAGGGTGGTGCCCGCCAGCAGCCGGCGCGCCCCGTCGCTGGTGAACTCCTCCTCGCCCAGCCGGCGCACGGGCAGGGTGAGGAACCGGGCGAAGCGGAGGAGCTCCGACGGGCGCTGCGCCGCCACCAGGCGCATCCCGGCCCGGACCGGCGGGAAGGGGTTGCAGAGGGCCTCGATCAGCGACGGCCCCACCCGCTGCCACTGATCGAAGAGGCGACGCCAGGCCGCGCCGTCTCCGGCAGCCAGCTCGTCGAGCGACGACGCCGTCTCGTCCAGATCGGTGGAGATGACGGGACAGGTACCGTCGGCCGACGGATGGGCCAGCGCCAGCGGGGCGCGGCGCCAGCGCAGGCCGTGGCTGGGCAGGTCCAGGGCCTCGAAGACAGGGGAAGCCACGGCGAGGGGGTAGAAGGCGCTGAACATATCGTTGACGTAACCGCTCTCGATCAGCTCCGAGGATCTCACGGCCCCACCCGGCGCCGGCTGGGCCTCGAGCACGACCACGTCCCAACCCTGGTCGGCCAGCAGGTTGGCCGCCACCAGCCCGTTCGGGCCGGATCCGATGACCACGGCGTCCGGCACGGCCTGGAGCGTAGGGCGAGTACAACTACAGCGATGAACGACCCGGCCTCGTGGGGCATCTCGTCCCGTTACCAGGACCACCGGAAGGAGTGGCGGGAGGCCCCGCAGGCCACGGTGGACGCCCTTCTGGCGGCCATGGGCGCCGGGAGGGGCGACGGCGCGGGGGCCGGGAAGCCACCGGCGACAGGGGAGGACAGCCGGGTACGGGTGGTCAGGGCCGGCGAATCCGCTCCGCTCACCGGGCGGTGGCAGCTGAGGACCGAGGACGGCGCCGACTGCGAGGTTGACCACGAGCTGCCCCCCGATCTTCCTGCCGGCTACCACCTGCTCCGGCGGGAGACCGACGGCCACGCCGTCCGCTTGATCGTCAGCCCTCGCACCTGCTTCCTCCCCGACGGCTTGCGCACCTGGGGCTGGGCCGTCCAGCTACCGGCCACCCGTTCCCGTTCCAGCTGGGGCATCGGCGATCTTGGCGACCTGCGCCGGCTGGGGTCCTGGTCCTCGTCGTTGGGCGCCGGCATGTGCCTGTCCAGCCCGCTGCACGCGCCGCTGCCGATAGCCCGGCAGCAGGCCAGCCCGTACTTCCCCTCCAGCCGCTGCTTCCGGAGCCCGCTCTACCTCCGGATCGAGGACGTGCCGGGCGCGGGCGAGCAACTGCCCGACGTGGCCGCCCTGGCCGACAAGGGGAGGGCGTTGAACAACGATCGACGCGTCGATCGTGACGAGGTGTGGAGGCTAAAGCTGCAGGCCCTCGAGTCGCTCTGGGCGTCGTTCCGCGCGCGGAACGACGCCCAGAGCGACTCGAGGGCCTGCAGCTTTAGCCTCCACACCTCGTCACGATCGACGCGT
>DATLOM010000062.1:0-5036 GCA_035536185.1 Acidimicrobiales bacterium
GACTGCTCCCCGGCACGAGCCGATCCTAACGGGGGCCCGCGCCCGCGAATCCTCGGCACCTCTCAAGCACGGGGCGCAAATGGGCGATACATCACTGATGGAGGCGACGGCCACGATCGTGACGACGCGCCCTGAGTCCGACGCCGGACGGCCGCATCGGAGCCGGCCTACGGCTGCCATGCTCCTGCTCGTCCTGGCTGCGGCGTTGTTCCTGGGAGTCGCCTCTCGAACGGTGACAGCGCCGTTCGGGGACTCGCACGATGGCAGGAACGCTGGTGTCTGGGCCTCGGGAAGCCACAGCCTGCGCCAGGACGGTGTCACGGCATCCCGGCTCGGGACCCGGAGCCCGGAGAACGGCGTCTACGCCAACCATCCTCCCCTGATCTACCTGGAAACGGCCCTGGCCGAGACGCTCGGCCGAGGCTCGGCGCTAGCCACCCGCGCCCCGGCCTGGCTGGGAAGCCTCGCCGTCATCGCTTTGTTGGCCGTCCTCCTCAAGGACCGCGGCCTTCGCTCCGGCCCGGTAGCTGTTGGGGTGGCCCTGGTGGTCACCACCCCGATGTTTCTCGTCTACGGCACCATGCTCGACACGCCGGTCACATCGTTGCCCTTCGGTCTGGCCCTGCTGCTGCTCTGGGGGCGCGCCCGTGACGGGCGGCCCGTCCGTCCGCCGGTCGCCTTCACCTTCGCCGCCCTGGCCGTCTTGGCGGGATGGCAATCGCTCGCGGTCGCGGCGGTGCTGGCGATGTGGGCCGTCGTCCGCCTGGTCAGGCGTCGGGATGGACGGGTGGCCGACGCCGCCTTCGCGGCCGGGGCGCTGGCCGGGGTCGCACTGCTCCTGGCCTGGCTCTTTTGGGCGTTCGACGGGTCGTTGGCCCACCTCTGGGACCAGATCCTCTTCCGGACCGGCCAGGGCGACCAATCGGTGCCCCTGATCGAACTGCTGCGGAGCCAGCGCCGCGACGTGCAGGCGATGTTGGGCGTGGTAGGCGTCCTGGCGTTCGGGGGCTTGGGGGTCGCGCTCATGGGCCGTCGTACCCGCAGCCTGGCGGTCGTCGCCCTGTGCGTCACGGTGCCGTACCCCCTGCTCTTTCCGGCCGGTGCCGCGAATCACGACTACTGGAACTTCTGGCTCGTCCTCCCCTTGGCGGTGGGTCTGGCTGCGGGTGGCCATTGGTTGGTGTCGACCGTCATCCGTGTCCGCCGGCCGGATGCGGTTCTCGCCGTGGCCGGGACCCTGCTCGCGGTGGTGGCCACCGTCGGCGTGGTCGTCCGTCCTCCGGCGGCAGCATGGACCATCCGAGAGGGCATCCGGGGCGGGCGGGTCGCCGAGGCCGCCCGCCTGGCGCCGGGCCAGCGGACGGCCTGGTACGCGGGAGCAGTCGGCGCTCCCGCCACCTGGTGGGCCCTCGCCGCCCACCGCCCGGCCGTCAAGGTACCGGTGGACGGGCTGGCCGCACTGGCCGCCGACCGCCCCGCCGATGTCGTGCTCTTCGGAATCCTGCGGTGCACGGACGGTGCGCCCAGGATCACCTACGGGGTGGCGCCGGCGGCGGAGCTGGCGAACCGTCCTCCGGAGGTGACCCGCTGCCAGGCGTGACCGGTATGTCCCCGCTCAAGGGGTCGTCCTGATCGGTCGATAAGTACCCCATGCGACGCCTGGCCCGTCCGTTCTGGATGACGGGAACGGTGCTCTGCGTCCTCGGACTGAGCAAGGCCCACGCCATGTCCCACGGGTACGACTTCAGTGCGTCCTCGCGTTTCGCCTGGTCGTGGGCCTACATCGGAATGTTGGTGGTGGCCGCCTACGCGATCGGGCTCCCGGATCTGACTCGCACGCGGCGCTCGGCCCTTCTCGCCGCCATCGCCTCCACCGGTGCCGCCGCCCTCGCTATATCCGTGGTTCAACTGCTCGTGGGTTCCGCCCTCCTGCCCCGATTCGTCGTTCTCGGCACGCCCGCGGTCCTGTTGCCCTTCGCCGTGCTCTGCTCCTCGCTGGCCCGGAACGGCCGCACCCGCGATGGCCAGCGCGATCGGGTGGTCGCAGTGGCCGGTCTGGACGAGAGCTTTCACCTGCGGCAGGAGCTCGACGCCGAACCCGAGCGGCCGGCGGTGTTGGCCCGGGTCCTCCGGCCCGAGGAGGCCATGGGGACCGCTGATCGCCAGCCCCTGGTCGCCGCTGTCCGTGAGATCGGCGCCACCGCCGTCGTGCTCGACCGTGTCGCGCTGGCCGATGAGTCGATCGTGGCCCAGGCCGCGGTTCTGCACGAGTCAGGCGTGCGCATCCGGACGCTGTCGCTGTTCTACGACCAGTGGCTGGGCAAGCTGCCGCTGTCCGAGCTGGAGCGGATCTCCCTCCTGTTCGACATCGGCGAACTCCACCGCACCCGATACGGCCGGATCAAGCGCATCCTCGACGGCCTCGCCGCCGCCGCTGGCATTGTCCTACTTGCCATCGCCACACCTGCGGTCTGGTGCGGCAACCGGCTCGGCAACCACGGGCCGCTGCTGTACCGGCAGACGCGGGTGGGCAAGGGCGGCCGGGAGTTCGAGATTCTGAAGTTCCGGACCATGACCCCCGCGGCGCTGGGCGCTAGCACCGAGTGGACCACCGAGCACGACCCCCGCATCACGCCCTTCGGCGCCTGGCTGCGTCGCACGCACCTCGACGAACTGCCCCAGGTCGTCAATATCCTCCGCGGTGACCTGTCGGTGGTGGGTCCTCGCCCCGAGCAGCCCCGGTACGTCGAGGAGCTGGAGGGCAAGATCCCCTTCTACCGCCTACGCCACCTGGTGCGCCCCGGCCTCACCGGGTGGGCCCAGGTGAAGTACCCCTACGGCTCCACCGAGGGAGACGCGCTCGAGAAGCTGCAGTACGAGTTTTACTACCTGCGCCACCAGAGCCTCGCTCTCGACCTGCGCATTACCGGCCGTACCCTGCGCAACGTCCTGGGCCGACAGGGGCAGTAGACCGAGAGCTACACGGGCTTCCGGATCACCACGCCGAGGCCGGCATGGGGGAACTGGGTCGCCCCGCCGAAGGTCCTCAGCAGCAGGTGCACCCCCCTCGACCAGTACGCCCGGCGCTTTCCCCACACCTCGAACACGCCGGGGCGGGAGATGCACGGAAGCTGCTTCTGCTCCTGGAGCGAGAACCGGGACACGGGGATGACCTGTTCCTCGACGATCCACATCATGAGGTCGAAGGGGACCTCGAAGGCGTTCCGGTGCCCGAACTCCAGGAAGAAGTCGGGCATTGGCCGCCAGTAGTCCTTGGGGTAGTCGTGCAGCTGCCACACGGCCGGACCGACCACGACGATGACCCCGCCGGGCGCGACCAGCCGGCAGGCGTGCTCGAGGGCGAGGATGGGGTTGTAGACGTGTTCGAGCAGGTTGAAGAGCAGCACCGTCGACCACTGTCGGTCGACGGCGGCAACGGCGTCGACGTCGAGAATGTCGAGCACGAAGTCGACCCCTTCGCCCTCAACGATATCGGTGCCTTCCCAGTCCACTTCGGCGGCCTTGCAGACCGCCCGGGCGTTGCCCTCGTCCACGCCCTGCCAGGCCCGGCTGCCGATCTCCAGCACCGGGCCGCTCACCACGCCGCCCTCGATGAGCGACCGAAGGTACGTGAAGTCGGCTTCAACGGCCACGATCAGGCGGCCCGGCGGGCGAGCACGGAGCGAATCCGTCGAACGTCGGCTCCGCTGACCGCGCCGGTGGCCCGGAGACAGACAACGTAGGTCAGCAAACCCAGGACGACCGGGACGACGAGCGGAGCGTCTCGGGACAGGAACATCACGAGGCCCATGCCCGCCGCCGCCGCCAGCGGCGCGGGCCTCGGCAGGGAGGTCCGGATGCCGTGGGTCCGGCGGTGGAAGTGGTGGAGGGCTATAGCGCCGAAGGTCCAGGCCACGGCGGTTGCGAGGGCGGCCCCGACCGCCCCGAAAGGGGGAACGAGGAGGAGATCGAACACGACGGTGACCAAGGCGATCATGGCGCCGACCACTATGCCCCGACCCACCGCGTTGCCGGCCATCACGAGTGCGCCCTGGGCCATGATGACGAACGCAAGCCATTGCGCTGCGCCCATCACGGCAAGGGGGGTGGCCGCGTCCTCGAACCCGGGTCCGAAGGCAAGCGTCACCAGCGGACGGGCCAGTACGGCCAGGGTGACCGAGACCGGTAGACCGAGGAGGTACATGACCCGGATCGCCTCCGAAAAGGCCCGCGAGGCTCCCTCTCGGTCCTCACGCCCGATGCGCCCGCTGAGGATGAACAACAACGGTCCGCAGATGGCGCTGCTCAGATAGGTGCCGGCCTCGATGACTCGCACCGCGAGGTCGTACGAAGCAGTCTCGCCGCCCGGGCGCAGGACTGACAGCAGGATGACGTCGAAGCGAAGAGTGATGGCTGTCAGGCCGCCGCTCAACCCGAACGGCACAGCTGTTCGCAGCAACGCCTTCGTCCTGGTCCAATCGAAGCGCAGCGGAGATTTCCAGAAACCAGCCCGCCGCGCCATCCGCCAGGCCAGCACGAGGCCCACCCAGGGAGCGATTGCGATTGCGACGATCGGCGCTCGGACGCCGGCCCCGAGGAACACGGGCACCATCCCCCCGGCGACGATCAAACCTTGCACGGCGGTCACGACGGCCCGCCGGGCGATGAGGCCTTCGCCGTCCAGCGCGCCGAGCAGTGAGGAAACCACCGCCGCCGCGGGGACAGCCAGGGCGGCGAGCGCGACATCCATGGTGACCAGCGGCGGGTAAAGGGCAATTGCGGCCGCCACCACTCCGGCGTAGACGATCAGGCCGAGGAGCAGTGAGCTCAGAAGCGTTCCGGACAGGAGCCTGTCGGCCTCGCCCGGGGAGCGGCTGCTCAGGCGGGTTATGGCCGGGCTGGTGCCGAAGTCGGCCAGAAAGTTGGCGAACAGGACGCAGGCGGCAGCCGTCGAGTACCGGCCGAACTGGTCGGGTTGAAGGTGACGAGTTACGGCTACCACCGAGCCCAAGGCGACGACTCGCACCGCGGTCTGC
>DATLOM010000063.1:0-10053 GCA_035536185.1 Acidimicrobiales bacterium
TGCGCATGATGGACCCCTTGCCGAACTGCTTGTCGATCTGGCCGAGGGCCATCTCGAGTGCCTTGTCTCGTTCCATCGGTAGTACCCCTCTCTTCACGGTTGTTCCTCTGTTTTCTGGTTCGAGGCCCACCCTACGAAGAGGGTGTGACAAGTGACACCGGCGTACTTTCACGAGTGTAATCCCAAACGTCTGTTCGTTCAAGGACCCTGGAGTGCCAGTGGCAGGCGGCGCACGATGTCGTAGCGGGCGCGGCCATCAGGGCCGGCGCCGAGGCGGCTGGCCACCAGGGTGATCTCGGGGACCACCCAGCGGCCGGCGATGGAGGCCCCGGCGAGGGGGCGAAGGTCGACGCCACGGGGGTGGCGGGCCCGGGCCAGCGTGATGTGGCCGACGAAGCGCCGGTGCTCGGGCGGCTGCCCGATCCCGGCGGTGGCGGCAACGGTAGCCGCGGCCAGATCGTCGAGTCCAGAGACGGGGACATGGAGAACGCGCCGGCCGAACCGGCCGGTGGCCGGGCCCATCTCAGCCACCACCGGGCTGCCGGCGCTGATGGTGCCGAATGCCGACGCCGCCTCGTCCTCGTCGACCTCGCCCAGGAAGCGCAGGGTCACGTGCCACTGGTCCGGCCCGGTCCAGCGCAGGCCCTCCACTTCAGGCCGGGCCAGCTCGGACAGGCTCGCCACCACCTCTGGCGGGGACCAGACGGCGACGAAGGCCCGCACCTCCCGTCAGCCGGCGGGAGCGACAGCCAGAGCCGGAGCCGACTCCCTCACAGCCATCGTGTCGGCGCTGTGGGGTGGTGGCGGCAGCGGCCACGCGGTGGCGACCGCCTGCTCGGCCTCGTCGGCAGGGCGAGAGGGTGCGCCCCATGGAGGCGGAGGAGGTTGCAATCCCGCCCACCCGACCGGAGCCGGCGCCACTCTCATGGCGAGGACTGGCGCTCCAGGAGGCGCCGGCGAAGCAGGTCCAACATGGTGATCACGGCGAGCTGGCGGATGTGCTGGCGGTCGCCGGGCAGAAGCCGGTGCACCACGTCGGTCTTCCCGTCGAGGCACAGTCCGAAGAAGGCGGTCCCCACCGGCATGCCGTCCTGGGTGGCCGGCCCGGCCACGCCGGTGACGGACAGGGAGACGTCGGCCTCCAGCACCCGGCACGCCCCCTGGGCCATGGCCGCGGCGGCCTCCTCGGACACGACGGGGCCTTCGGGGACGTCGAGAAGCCCGAACTTCACCTGCGAGTCGTAGGACACCACTCCCCCGCGGAACCACTTGCTCGAGCCCTCCACCTCGACCACCCGGGACGCCACCAGTCCGCCGGTCATGGACTCGGCCAGCCCCAGCGTCAGGCCGCCCTCCTCCAGCAGCGCGCCCACCCTGTCCTCCATCGTCTGGTCGTCGACGCCGAACACCAGCGGCCCGAGGATGCTGCGGATCTCGGCGTCCTCGGCGTCCAACAGCTCCTCCGCCTCCTCGCGGGTCGAGGCTTGCGCGGTGATCCGTACGGCGATCCCCTTCATCCCGCCGGCCAGGAACGCCAGCGTCGGGTTGCCGGCGGCGTCGAGGGCCTCCACCCGCGGGGCCAGCCGCTCGGCCAGCACGGACTCGGCCAGCCCCCACGTGTGCAGCACCCGGGAGACGATGGTGGACGGAGGGCCGGCCCGGCGCTGCAGGTCGGGCAGCACGGCCCGATCGACCATCTCCTTCAGCTCGTGGGGCACCCCCGGCACGGCATACACGACCTTGTCGTCACCGACCGGGCAGATGAGCCCTGGTGCGGTGCCCTGTCCCTGGGTGATGCTCGTGGCCCCCTCGGGAACGTCGGCCTGGCGCTCGTTGCTCACGGACATCTCGCGGCCGCGTTCGGCAAAGCGCTCCCGCAGCCGTTCGACCAGCTCCTCGTCGCGTCGCAACGCCACACCCATGACCTCGGCAATGGCCTCCCGCGAGACGTCGTCGTGGGTAGGCCCGAGCCCACCGCACACGATGACCGCCTCGCTGCGGTCCAGCGCCACCCTCACCGCGGTCACGATCCTCTCGACGTTGTCACCGACGATCGTACGGAAGTGCGAGTCGATCCCTGCGGCGGCGAGCCGCTGGCCGAGCCACGCCGAGTTGGTGTCGACGATGTCGCCCAGCAGCAGCTCGGTTCCTACCGCTACGACCTCACAGCGCACGGTTGGCGCGACCCGCTCCCTCGGCGGCGGCGACCACCCGCTGGGCGTCGAGGAAGTACTGCGCCCCGGTGAACAAGGTGAGGCCGACACCGGCCCACAGCCCGACGGCGGCGATGGACGGATGGTCGGTGGTGGGTGGCAGGAGGACGAAGGCGACCGCCGCCTGCTGGACCACGGTCTTCACCTTGGCCCACCAGCGGGCCGGGATCGAGATGCCGCGCTTTCCCATCCAGGTCCGGTAGAGGCTGACCGCCACCTCCCGGAAGGCGATGAGGACCACGGGCAGCCACCAGAAGAGACCTTCGACGACGAGAGCGAACATGGCTCCGAGGACGAGGCACTTGTCGGCGAGAGGGTCGAGAAAGGCACCGGAGCGGGTGATGCCCTGGCGGCGGGCGATGTAACCGTCGACCCAGTCGGTGCCGGACAGCACGATCCAGAAGGCGAACGCCGGCCACGACGCGCCGCCGCCCAGGATCATGGCGATGAGGACGGGCGTGATGACGAGGCGGGCGATGGTGACGGCGTTGGCCGGCGTGGCCAGTGCGCCCGGGCCGAACCCGGACCTGACGCCGGCGGGTGGCGACTCCGTGGTCATCTTCAGAGCGCCTCGGCCTCGAGGTCGGGGCCCTCGGCGCCCGTGATCAACACCTTGGCCAGTCGACCCACCGGGATCGTCTCCGGGACCCGCACCACGCCGTCGATCTCGGGTGCCTCGCGGTGGCCCCGCCCGTCGCCGGGCCGGTCCACCAGGACCTCCATGACGGTGCCGATGAGCATCTGGCGCCGGCGGGCGGTGACGGCGTCCTGCACCTCACCCAGCTCCCGGAGCCGTTCGCCCATCAGCTCCGGCTCGACCTGTCCGTCGAGCCCGGCGGCGTATGTGCCCTCTTCGGCGGAGTACGAGAAGAACCCGCACCAGTCGAGCTCGGCGTCGTGGAGAAACGCCAGCAACAGGTCGTGGTCGGCCTCCGTCTCACCGGGATAGCCGACGATGAAGTTGGAGCGGAAGGCGGCATCGGGCCAGCGCTCCCGGATCGTCTCCATGCGGGCCAGGAACCGGGCACCGTCGCCCCACCGGCGCATGCGCTTCAGCAGCGGCCGCGACACGTGCTGGAGGGACAGGTCGAAGTAGGGGATGCCGGTTTCGCCGATGGCGTCCACCAGCTCGTCGGTGAGATCGGACGGGTACAGGTACAGCAAGCGCGTGCGGGCCTTCTCCGCCACCGCTCTCACGAGCCCGACTATGGCGCCGGCACCCATACCCTCGACGTCCTTGCCGTAGGAGGCCAGGTCCTGGGCCACCAGCACGATCTCCTGGGCGCCGAGCGAATCGACCTCCTCGAGGATCGCCTCCACCGGGCGGGAGCGCTGCGGGCCGCGGAACGACGGAATTGCGCAGAAGCCGCACTTGCGATCACAGCCCTCGGCGATCTTGACGTAGGCCCACGGGGCGGTGGCCGGCGGGCGGGGCAGGTTCAGCAGGTCGAGGCGGGGCACCGTGGTCTGCCGCCCCAGGGTGACGGGAACGCCGAAGCCGGCGACGAGGTCCACCTCGGGAAGCGCCGCCGCCAGCTCGTCGCCGTAACGCTCGGCCATGCAGCCGGTGACGACGAGCCGGGCACCGGGCACCTTGGCGCCGGCCAGGGCCAGCACCGTGTCCACCGACTCCTGACGGGCGGCCTCGATGAACGCACAGGTGTTGACCACCACCACGTCGGCCTCGGCCGGCGACCTGGCGGCGGACATGCCGTCCACCTCGAGGGTGCCGGTCAGCTTGTCCGAGTCCACCTGGTTCTTCGGGCAGCCCAGGGTCTCGACCCAGTAGCGCCCCGTCACGCCCCCGAATCTACTGGGCAGGCCTGCGGTTGCCGCAGCCCGCGATCCGGCGGCTGTGGTTACCATCGCCCATGGCCACTGCGACCCCCCAGCCGTCCCCGAACCCGAACGCGCTGCGGTTCCAGCTCGACACCACCTTGGGGAGCACCATGAGCTTCGCCAACGCCGCCGCGGCAGAGGCCGATCCCTTCGCCAAGGAGGTGTTCGCCGCCGCCGGCGTGGCATCCATCTTCGGCGTGAACGACTTCGTGACCGTCACCCGTACCGCCGGCGCCGACTGGGACCCAATCATCGCCGCGGTTCAGGCTGCCGCCCAACAGCACCTGTAGACCCCGCGTCAGCCGGGCGGATGGGCCGCCTCGACCGTCGTCGAGATGCCACCGCGGACCTGCCACTCGGTCGTCACCCGCATCCGCCGCGGGGACACGGCGGCGACCAGATCGTCGAGGATCCGGTTGGTGACGTCCTCGTGGAAGGCCCCCTCGTCGCGAAAGCTCCACAGGTACAGCTTGAGGGACTTCAGCTCGACGATGCTCTCATCTGGGACGTAGGCGATGGTGACCGTCGCGAAATCCGGCTGCCCGGTGCGGGGGCAGACGCAGGTGAGCTCAGGGGTGCTGCAGCGCACCTCGTAGTCGCGGCCGGGATGTGGATTGGGAAGAGCTACGAGCTGGCGCGAGGGGCCGCTCGGCACTCAGCCGTTCTTGCCGAGCATCCGGTTCATCTTGGTGCCGCAGGTCGGGCATGCGCCCTGAGCCGCCCGACGGCCGTTGGCCATCTCGACGGCCTCGCCCTCGAACTCTCTCTTCTCACGACATTTCACGCAGTAACCCTCGTAGGTTGCCATGCCGCGACCCTAGTGCAGCAGTGTCAGCCCTTCACGGTCCCCCTGGAGCAGAAGGGCATGGCCGGCGACGCCTGCGTGGACCAGCAGCTCCTCGCCGGCGGCCCTCACGGCGGGCGCCTCCTCCTCGTTGCAGAAGGCCAAGAGACTGGGGCCGGCGCCCGACCAGCAGGCGGCGAGGGCACCGGCACCGGTCAGGCCGGCGAGCAGCGCCGCCGCCTCCGGGAACAGCGACGCCCGGGCCGGCTGGTGCAGCCGGTCCTCCGTCGCCTCTCGCCGCAGCAGCTTCCGGTCGGCCAGCCCGGCCACGAGAAGACCCATGCGCCCCAGGTTGAATGCGGCGTCGGGGTGGGGCACCTCGGCGGCCAGGGCGGCCCGGGCCTCACTCGTCGGCAGCCGGCGGGACGGCACGAGCAGCACGAAGCAGATGGCGGTGTCGAGCGGGAGGCGGTGGGCCACCGCGATCCTGCCGATGGTGGTCGCCGTCACGAGCCCTCCCATGACGGAGGCGGCGGCGTTGTCGGGATGACCGTCGTGCGCGGCCGACACCGCGAGCGGGTCGCCGGCGCCGGCGGCGGCGGCGGCGGCGGCGGCCAGAGCGGCCGACGACCCCAGCCCTCTACCGACCGGGATCTCGGAGCGCACGGTGATGGCGAGCCTGTCGTGCCCGCGCACGGACGCGGCCACGCGCGCCGCCAGATGGGAGCTGTCGGCCGGCAGCTCCGCTCCCTCGCCTTCGGCCCGGACGCTCAGCCGGTCGGCATCCTCGACCTCCACCTCGACGTGGAGCGCCAGCGCGATGGCCAGCGTGTCGAAGCCGGGCCCCAGGTTGGCCGACGAGGCCGGGGCTCGGGCGCGCACCCGCGCACCATAGGTCGCGCGGTTACCTCCTCAGGGCAGCAGTGGTCGAAGTAATGACGGGAATCCACGACCTCCCGTCAGGAGGAAAGCAACCATGTACACCCTCGCCGTAACCCTGCTTCTGGGTCTGGCGTTGTTCAAGATGGTGGACGTGCTCGAAGAGCTCGTTCCCGATCTCACCAAGCTTCACAGCGTGGTGACGCTCGGTCTCGCCATCGCCACCGCATTCGTCATCGACTTCTCGTTGTTCGATGGCTTCGCCGTGGCGCTGCGCGAGGACTGGATGGGCACCTTGCTGACCGGCGCAGTCATCGCCGGCACCACCACCGTGTGGCGCTCCGGGTTCCACTGGCTCGGCTCGTCCGAAGGCGAAGAGCCCGAGGTGCGCCACCAGCCCGCCCGGATGGTGAACCGGGCCGCATAGCCCCCGCGCCCAGCACCATCAACGCACGGAGGCGGCCTCTGCCCAGGGGCCGCCTTCGTCGCGTTTTCCTTTATCTTCTTGGTTGCTCCCCTCGTGTACATCGACCTCCGGCCCGACCAGCTCGACCACCGGGTCCAGGCGGTGAGCCACCCGCCGGAGCCCCGGGAGGATGTGCCGGCCGGTCACAAGGATCAGCACGGCGTTGGCCAGGGCACCGGCGGCGTCCCAAGGCAGGGATGTCGCCACGTAGAACGACCAGTAGCGCTCGAGGGTGCCGGACAGTGACAGGCCGGGTTGCCAGGCCAGGGCACCGGAGCCCACGGTGAAGGGCCAGAACCACAGGTTCATGACGGCGCCGTACAGGAGGCCACCGACCCATCCGCCGGCGGCCAGCAGCACGATCTCGGCCCGCGGCGGGAGCCTTCTGGTGAGGTGCCCGGCGAACCCGCTGGCCCCTCCCAACCAGCCGAGCACGAGCATCTGGAACGGGAGCCAGGGGCCGATTCCCCCGGTTATGACGGCCGAGGTGGCCATGGCGCACAAACCGAGCAGCATCCCGAATCGCGGGCCGAAGGCGGCGCCGGCCAGGATCACTAGGAAGAAGATGCCGCTGCCTCCCCCGGGCAGGTCGACGAGGCGGAGCAGGCCGCCCAGCGCCGACAGCACGCCGAGCAGGGCCACGGTGGCCCCGTTCATGGTCGCCCGTCGCAACTCGAGGGTGACGGCGGCAACCACCAGGGCGCCAACGGTGGCGGCGACCAATGGCGCGTCGCCGGTGTGGTCCGAGTCGGCCAGTGTGCCCGCCGGCAGCCAGAACGGGTAGAGGAAGGCGGCCGCGCCCACGGCAACCACCAGGGCGTAGACGGCCACCGGCCTGGACCGGGCGAGGAGCGCCGGGGCGGTCGTCGTGCTCATGTGCTCAGCAAGTGAGAGGGGCCCCGTGCCGCGGCCACCTCCTCGACCGTAAGGTACGGAGGGAGCACCCGCAGGACCTGGGGGGCGAACAGCGACCCGGACAGCACCGATCGCGCCGGTCCGTCGGCGACGACCTCGCCGTCACCGAGGACGACGACCCGGCTGGCGCAGCGGGCCGCCAGCTCGACGTCGTGGGTGGCCAGCACCGCTGCCGATCCCTTGGTGGTGCCGGCGGAGATCCGGTCCCGGAGCAGCTTCTCCAGCGCCGCCCTGGACGTCGCGTCCATCCCGCGGGTCGGTTCGTCGAGGAGGAGGACGTCGGGCTCCCCCACGGCCACGGCGGCGATGGCCACGCGCTGCCGTTCGCCCGCGGACAGGTCACGGGGATGGCGGTCGGCCAGGTGCAGGAGGTCGAGGGCCTCCAGTACGCGCTCGACCCGGCCTGGGTCGCGGATGCCGAGAAGGCGGCAGGTGGTCTCCACGTCGGCGCGGGCCGTGGGGCCCAGGAGCAGGGAGTCCGGGTCCTGGGGGACATAGGCGACGGTGCCCTCTCGCCGGAGCTCGCCGCTGGACGGAGCGGCCAGGCCGGCCAGGGTACGCAGGAGGGTCGTCTTCCCCGAGCCGTTCCTCCCGAGCAGAGCCACCACCTCGCCCTCGCTCACCACGAGGTCGATGCCGCGCAGAACGGTGCGCCCGCCGCGGCCGGCTTCCAGCACCCTGGCCGAGAGAAGTGCTCTTCCGGCAACGGTTCCCGGCCGTTGCTCGGGCGGCGCCAGGTCCGGTGGCGCCGCCCTCGCCACGTCCCGGGCCTCGCGGACGGTGAGCGGCGGAGGACGCCAGCCGAGAACGCGCCCGAGCCGGGTGACGGCCGGGGCGCCGGCATAACCGGCCAGCACCTCCCCGACCGGTCCCGGCGCGGGTACGGCCCGGTCGTCGCGGCCGAGCAGCAGGGCGCGGTGGGCCAGCGGCGCCATCCGCTCCAGGCGGTGCTCGGCCACGAACACGGTGGTGCCGAGATCGGCGTTCAACCGGGCCACCGCACCGAGTACGTCCTCGGCTCCTTGGGGATCGAGCTGGGAGGTGGGCTCGTCGAGGACGAGGGCGGAGGGGGCCGCAGCCAGGGCACCGGCAATGGCGCACCGCTGCTGCTCTCCTCCCGACAGGGTGGCCGGCGAGCGGTCCCGCAGGTGGGCGATGCCGAGGGCGTCCAGCACCTCCTCCACCCGCCGGCGCATGGCCACCGGCGCCATGCCCAGGTTCTCCAGGACGAAGGCGATGTCGGCTTCCACCTGGTCCACGACGAACTGCGACTCCGGGTGCTGGTGGACGAAGCCGACCACGTCGGCCAGGCGGCGGGGCGGGTGGGTGCGGGTGGAGCGGCCGAAGGCGACCACGTCTCCCCGGAACCGACCGCCGCTGGCGTGGGGAACGAGGCCGTTGGCGCAGCGCAGGAGGGTGCTCTTGCCGGCACCGGAGGGGCCGGCCAGGAGCAGGATCTCGCCGGCGCGGACCTCGAGATCGACCCCGTTCAGCACCGGCTCGCTGTCGGGGTAGGCGAAACCGACGGCGCGGTAGGTGACGGCGCTCATGTCATCGCCGTCCTCGTCCGCGCCGGGCACGTGGGCCGCGGTGGCTGCCGATGCGACAGGCCGTCGACACCGCCGTGGGCAATGGCGCTCATCTCGACCCGGCCGACGCGGTCGTTGGGGCCGCGGCGGTCGCGTTCGCCGCCACTGCCGGCTCGTCGGCATCCGGCGTGGGTCGTTCCGGCTGGCGAAGCGCCGGCGCCACCAGCGCGGCCAGAGCGAGGACGGCCAGAAGGTTCATCGTCGGGAGGCGGAGCGGGCTGGCCACCCAGGTGAGGGTGTCGTCGCCAGCCATGGCGAGAAGGGCGAGGCCGGCGGGGGCGAGCAGGCACACTCCGGCGACTACCCAGTCGTCAGCCTTCATGCGACGGGGCCGGTAACGCACCCGCTGCGAACGGCGGGACGCCACGGCCACGGCGACACCCAGCGCGGCGGCACCGGCAAGCCCCATGGCGATGGCCACCTCGTCCGCCCGCCCGACGAGGGCGACGAAGGCGCCGGCCAGGCCGAGCAGGGCAACCAGCAGGAACGATCCGGAGATTCGGTCGGCGGCGGTGGAGCCGGCGTGGCCGAACCCCCTGGCGTCCATCGACTCGGCCAGAGCCAGCGATCGCTCCAGGCCTGTCTCCAGGACGGGAACGGCCCGGCGCACCAGGCGACCGCGCCGGACCACCCGCCCTCCTGTCCGAGCGAGGTCGGCCTCGCCGACCCGGTGGACGGTGGCCAGCGTCGACGGCACGAAGGCGACCGCCACCGTCACCACCAGGCCCGCCTCGTAGAACGCCCGGGGGGCGGCCTGCACCAGCTCGTGGTGGGAGACGACCGCATTGAAGGCACCGAAGACAGCCATGATCCCGATCACCACGAAGGCCTCCGTCGCCGCCTGCAGCACCACGGGAAGCTCGACCGTGCCTCCCAACCGGAACCCGCCGAGGAGCCGGGGAAGGTCGACGTGGGGAAGAGTGAACAGGACGTCGGTGCCGGCGTGGGTGGTGAGGGTGGTGAGCACCACCCTCAGGGCGGCGAACACCACGCCGAAGACGAGGATCACCGAGAACGAGGCGCGGGCGACGGGTGTGTCCCTCCCGTGCACCGAGACGACGACCACGGCCACGGCGATGACCAGCGCGACGTAGAGGGGGCTCGGAGCGAACTCGAGGCTCGCCGCCGCGGCCAAGGCCCACACGAGCCAGGCCACGGAATGAAGGGGTTGTGCGGTCGTCGAGCTCATGTCCTGGTCAAGAGGTCACAGACTGTCTATGCTGCCGCCTCGGTAGAGGTTGCCTGCCAGCCCGGATGCTGCAGGCGGTCCCGCCCCTCCGGGGACGGGACGGGGGAAGTCGGTGCAAGACCGACGCTGACCCGCAACTGTGACCGGTCCCTCGGGCCCGGGAGCCAGGACACCCGCCC
>DATLOM010000064.1:0-78469 GCA_035536185.1 Acidimicrobiales bacterium
CGAGGAGGCGAAGCTGGAGCTTTTCGGCGTCCGGCGCGCCCACCTGGAGCTGTTCGGCCGCTGGATGGAGGAAAACGGCAGGATGCGCTCCACGGTGGCCCGGCGGCTGTCGACCCTGGCCAGCTTCTACCGCTACTGCGAGCAGGAGGGCCTGGTTGCCCGGAACCCAGCCGCGAATGTCCGCCGGCCGAAGGTTGACTACGAGTCCCGGACGCTCGGCCTCGATCGCAACGAACTGGGTGCCTTCCTGGTCCAGGCCGGGCTCGGCTTGGCTCGGGACCACGCTCTGGCCTCCCTGCTCGCCCTCAACGGCCTGCGCATCTCCGAGGCGCTCGGAGCTGACATCGATGACCTCGAGTACGAGTGGGGCCACCGAACCCTCAGGATCCTGCGCAAGGGCGGCAAGCACGCCACCATTCCGCTGGCGCCTCGGACGTCGAGGGCGCTGGACCTGTACATCGGCGAACGGATGATGGGGCCGATCTTCGTCGGCGCCCACGGCGGTCGGATGGACCGCTACGCCGCCGACCGCACCGTGAAGCGCCTGGGTCGCCGAGCGGGGATCACCAAGCGGGGATCACCAAGCGGATCAGCCCCCACAGCCTGCGCCACAGCTTCATCACCGCCGCCCTTGACGCTGGCGTCCCGCTGCGGGACGTGCAGGAGGCGGCCAGCCACGCGGACCCTCGCACCACGATGCGCTACGACCCGGCCCGCGGGTCCCTCGATCGCCACGCCACCTACGTCGTTGCCACGTTCCTGGCCGGCGCCTCCCGCTGACGCATCACGGCATGCGGGCGTTACCGAGTGGAAGTAACGCCCGCACCCGCCGGATATCGGGCGTACCGTGCCCGGTATATGGAGTCACATCACACCCACCTCAAGGTCAGGATCGATCACGCTGCGACCTACACCGCCTCGTAGTACCCGCGGTCGAACTGGACTGATCCGCGAGCTCGGGCTCTGTGCAGGGGCCCCCTGCGGCCATGTCAGCTGGCGAGTTCAGCGCGCGGCGCCAGAATAATGACAGTGCCGTCTGGGCGTCGAACGGTTTCGACCACGAGGCGGTGGTCGGCAGTGAGCATGGGGGGCGGGCTGGGTGCCTCGGTGACAGCACGAGCCAATCGCATCAGTCGCCACTGCAGTTCGGCGGGACGGTTGCGCTTGTCGACTCGGGCCATCCCCACAGTCAGGCGGGTGTCGGCGAGTTGCCACAGCAGATTCGCAAGACGCTCGAGGTGGTCTGCGTTGTCGGCCAGGCGCCTTTGAACCCTGGCGTGAAAGTGCTCGACGGTTTCCTCGGGCCGGCCCATGGTGGCCTCTGTCATCGCCACAACGTGGGTTCGGGAGTCGAGGGCCAGCGCTCGGTAAGCGAGCTGCACCTGCAGACCGAAAGCGTGGAACCCACCGATGGCGATCCGGCCCAGGGACTCCTCAACTTCGTGGAAGGGAACGCCTGCGGGCCTGTCGGCGAACTTCCCGACGACCTCCTCCCACTTCTTGAGCCAGTTGAGGGTGAGGGCCTTGATCTCCTTGACACTTGCGGCCGTCGGACCCAGCCCGACCGCCTCGGGGACGCCCAGCTCGTCGAGGAGCGCGGCCATCGAGTCCTCGAGGACGTGCTCAGCCGAGTCGAGCCTGGCGATGAGCTCGTTCAGTTGGTGGTCCTCGAGCCGTTCGACCACCTGCTTGATCGCTTCTAGCTTGGCTTCCTGCTGCCGGCTGGCGAGCATGTCGGCCCCCACCGAGAGAGCCACCAAGCCAAGGAGCGGGCCAAGCGCGACGGCCGCCCCGGCCGCCGCGCCGCCAACCGGCAATAGCCTCGCCTGGCCGGCGATCTTCGTGCTCCCGGCGAGCCGGGTCGCGGCACGAAACCCTCCGCCCACCGCCGGCATGAGGTTCGAAACTGTCTGGCCGGCGGGAAGCTCGAGGCGGAAAAGGGTTTCGCCGGCGGTCGGCAGCTTCGACCCGGCCCGCTCAACGACGGTCAGAAGTTGACGGGCGAGGCCGCTGGAGGCCGCCAGGGTGCCACCCCAGCGAGCCACGCCGCTGGGCGCGGGTTCCCAGGCGACCAGCATGCCGGTGCCGTCGGCGAGCATGCGCCAGGGTTCGAGTTCAGTGGATGTGCCTCCGGGCGTCAACGCTCCGGTCACTGGGACGACTGCGGCGCCGGATGACTTGGTCTCCACACTCTTCCTCTCTGTGTTCCGGCAGCGGACGACTGCCTAGCGGTCTCCGTCGATCTAGCGCTCCGCATGCACCGGACGGTACGACTCTACGGCGACCCTGAGACGATGGGCTCGTGTCGCGAAACTCTCGAAGGACCCGCGCATCCTCGTCGTGCTCGTGATCGTGCTCACGGAGGCGTTGGATACGGCGGTGGTAGGTACCGTACGAGCGGCATCTCGGACAGCGCTACTGCTAGTCATCCTGCTGGTCCTGTTGCTCGCTGGAGCGCGATAGCCGCTCAGCCCCACGACTCCTCGGAGCGGAGAAGGGACGAGGTCGTACGATCGCCCGAGTTCGGCACGAGCGGTGCTTCCACGATCACCGACTCTCGGCCACATACCCGCGAGAGTGTCAGAGCCGGTTGGTGACCTGCGTGAGCATCTGGTCGGGCCCCGGCCAAATGTTGATCATGAGGTCTGTGAGCGAGTTACCTCGCATACGGATGGTGTCTTCGTTCCAGGTCTCCGCTCCATTGTCCCCGAAAGTTGCATTCAGCTGCAGGACGCTCTGGCGAAGTTGCGCAACCTTCTCGCTCCAGGGACGATTTGAGAGCTCAATGTCCAGCTTCGACGTCGTCAGCGTGAGATTGCCGAGCGTGTGAAGCAGATGATCGCGATGTTGGGCCGCAGCAGTTGGGTCGGCTACATCGGGGGGGAGCGCCCATTCTGGAACCGTCGACCAGGTCTGCGGCAAGAGGTGCTCGATCCAGAGGTTGTGGCCGAGGGCAATTTTCTCCGCACGCCCCCCTTCGCAAAGTTTCTGCTCTATAGCCTCCAAGACCATCTTGAGGCGGGTCTGCTTGAGCTTGTAGACGTTGGTGTTGAGCACCGTGTGCCGGAAGGCCTCATCCGAGGGCCACCGGTCGACGTCGGCGGACTTCGACGCAAGTAGTTGAACGATTCGGGCGTCCGCATCGGCAGGAGGCCCCGAGCCAGCCGCCTTCAGGAGGTCGACAAAGAGTGAGCCGTAGCCGCGGGTCGTGTCGCGGCCTACGAGGCGGCGCACGAGCCAGGATTCAATCGCGGTGAGGGCTCGACGCCGGTTGTCTGCTGGCAACTGCTCGACCTTGCCGAACAGCCAGAGCAGGACCGGATACACGGTGATGAGGTCCATCTCGTTTATTCGTCGAAAAAACCACCACTCCAAGCTGTTCTCTGGGAACCGGTCGAAGCTGTCGAAGACGAGACCGTAGCCGTGGAGGTCGGCCGCCACCTCGTTCGCCTTCGAGCCGGTGTGACGTACGAAGTCCTTGAAGTATCGGAAGATTGCTGCGGCGGGGATTTCAGTCAGCAGGCGCATTGACAGCCAGTGGTTGACGAACATGTGGATCCGTTCGCGCTGGTGGCGGCCGTGGGCGATCGTCACTGACCACCGATCGTCGTCGAAGGGCCGCCAGTATTGATCGTGAAGCTTCTCAACATCTAGGCCCTCGTCGTCTGCTTGACGAAAGAGATCATTGCGGATCAGGTCAGCGTCGGTGAGCCGTTCACCTCGTGCGTTCAGGGTTTCGAAGATGACTTGAGCGTTGTCGTTGGCTTCAAGATCGATCTTGACGAGCTTCAGATGGCGGGTGAGGGCAGTCACCAGAGCGTCCATCCGCTCCCCAGGCGTGTTGTCGGCGTCATCCAGCGGATCATCGAGATCGCCTTGTTCGAGCCACTTGTCGACTAGCTCAGCGAAGAAGCGGACCGCCTGTTCCGGGCGGGACGTCCCGGGGCCCTCATCGAGTGCCGCCTGGAATCCCGCCCGGTCGGCCACGTTTGGCCACACCTTGAAACGGTGCGGCGGCCGGTCCTTCACGACGACCGGCTTGTTCTCTATCAAGCCCCGCAAGAACTCGGCGTCAGCGAGTCCCCGTGCCGCACAGACGCGGTGCGCGCCGGCCAGAAGCAGTTGAAGCGTCATGAGTCGCTGCTGGCCATCAATGACGCTCACAGCCTGAGCATCTCTACCGAAAGACAGCTTCTGTTCGCACACCACGGCCCCGAGGAAGTGTTCGCCGAGGTCTGGACCCTCCCCGATGTCGAGGATGTCTTCGGCGACGTTGCGGACGTCGCTCCACAGCGGTCCCCAGTGCTCGTTAAGATTCCACTTGTAGTTCCGCTGGAAGATCGGGATCAAGTAGCGCACGTCCCTGTCGAACAGCGCGAGAATCTCGACGGTTTCGGCCTTCACGTTAGCACCCCCGCCAACCGTGTGTGCTGTCGTGTCGATCCCGGTCGGCGCATGGCGGGAACTCTACGGGCTGCTCGGATGGCTACCTCCTGCTGGGCGCCGCACCACCCCGCGCAAAGGATCACCCACTCCAGGCTCGAGGGGTGTGGCCGACTCCGACGCCGAGCGGACGAGATGAGCCCCGTGATCGGACTCGCTGAGCGCGACCGTCCGGTAACGGCACGAGCCGAGCGCTGGTATCGGCACCTACCGGGCGCTCCGTAACGACAGCCGCCTTGCGTTCCTCAGCGCGTCGCCCCATCCGATATTTGGCGGTTCCGTGCGGGTCGTGGTCGCGGCGCCAGCACCGTCCCAAGCGTCAGCCGGTGTCGCTGACCGTCAACCATTCGACGGGTTGCCCAGTCGCCTGGGCGATTAAGTCGAAGTCCTTGTCGTGGTGTAGGACGACCAGGCTGGCAAGCTCGGCGGCGGCGGCGACCACCAGATCGGGAATGCTCGGAGCTCGGTGCTGGCCCCGGTCGGCCAGGAGCAACTGGACCTCCGCCGCGCGGTCCTCGATCGCTGGGGTGAGGTACTGGATTGGCATGGCGGCGAGGGGAGGGACCTCCAGCTCGGCCCGCCAGGCGGTGGCCGTGCGGGCCGAGTAGCCGAGCTCGAGTCGGGTGATCGTGGCCATCCGCACCAGGCCACGGTCGATGCGCTCGGCCCAGGTGTGGCCGTCGGGACCGGTGCCGGGCCGGACGTAGGCCGACTTGTCGATCAGCCAGCCGGGTGGCGTCCTCGACACCACCGCGCTCAGACGCTCAGCTCCATGCGCCCGACATCACGTCAGGATTGGCGATGTCGGCGAAGACCTCCGCCGAGCGTTTGAGGTCATCAACGGTGACCCTCGTATGGGGCCGGGACTGCGCGGCGAGCTCGCGCCGGAGGTACTCGTTGCGGGAGAGCCCGAGGCGAGCAGCGTTGGCGTCGATGGCGGCGACGACGTGGTCAGGCAAGTCACGGATAAGGACGTTGGGCAACCGGGCCACCTCCTTGTGCCCGATGATAGCACCGCTATCACGATCGATTGTGCCGCGGTCGACGGCCGCTCTCAGCCGGATTCCGGCGGCGGCTGTCCATTGCGAAGGGCCACGAAGTCCTCATCGGTCCCATCGTCTGAGCCCGCGTCGCCGACATCTTCGATCGACCAAGCCCCCGACTCCTGGTCGTAGGCCAGGGTGTACTTGGGCCCCACGTGAAGTCCCGCCGGGATGAGGATCTTCTGTACGAAGGGCAAGCCCTCCGCGTCCTTCTTGACATACGTCTCCCCGGGCATCTGGAAGTACCACGGCTTGGTGCCGAACGATCCGAACTGCCCTTCAATGATCCGCCCAAGAAGTTGGATCGCGTCGAGTGCCATCTCACGCGCGCGTGTTGAGGTCTCGGGACGGAAGTGGATCGACTCGTTGCGCTTCGTCCGCAGCTCCCGGTAGTCGGTGACGACCTCAGGCAGGAGGATGTGCCACGACCCGAGGACGTCGATCGCCCTGCTCCAGTCGTCGTACGACTCCTTGTCGTAGACGTGCTTGTACTCGGGCGTGCCCTTGAAGTCGTCCCGGAACTCGTGGATCAGGTGGTTGAGGATGCGCTCGCCAAGCGCGCAGCACCCAACGAGAGCTGGATAGTGACTCCCGATCACGAAGGACCGACGCACCTGGCGGAAGAACAAGTTGTGGTAGGCAAGGACCGAGAAGGGCTCAGGGCCCAGTGCTCCGAACTCTGCCACCTTCTCGCCGAGGTCGTCCTCACCGAACTCGTACTTGAGCCACTCGAGCGCACGGAGTCGGTTCGACCAGTGCTGTGCGCGGATCCTCGGCTCCCAGTTCGCTGAGATCTCATCCGTGATCAGATGCGACCGCGTGTCGAACGTTCCGTTGATCATGCGGTATCGACGCACGACCTCCATTGTGACCGAGAACCGGCGCAATCGTCAGCGAGTTCGTGCTCGCTGCCGGATGGCGCGCGCCACTAGGCGACGCACCCGCGAAGATGCCGTTCGCGAAGCGCTCAAGAGAGGGATCGCGCATCAGCCGCGTCAGCATGTGATTTCGAACTTCCGCTACACACGTCGCGGGCAGGATGTAGGTGTGGGATCGACGGAAGATGCCTTCGAGGCCGAGTCGAAACGCGTGCTCCAGCGGTTGCTCGGGGGCGACGTCGTCGATCGAGACGTTGACGGAGCACAAAGCACTCGCGACTTCGATCTTCTGGTCGAGAGCATCGTTGTCCACGCGGTGGAGGTGACGTCGGTCCAGTTGCCCGCTGCGCGAGCAACCCGAGCGGGCATCGAGCGACTTCGCGACAAGGACGTTGGTCTAACGGCGACGTGGGACGTGTACCTCCATGAGGAGGCACCTACCCGACCCATCGAGAGGCACGCGCCTCGCCTCCTCAACCTCCTGTACGCGAAGGGTGTGGCTGAGTTCGACGACCTCAGCCCTCCAGCTGAGCCGATGGTCGCCGCCGCGGTCGAAGAGTTGGCAGTGCTGCACGTTCCCAAGGGCCGTGCGTCAACAAGGCCACCCTTCCGCATTCATGCAGGCGGCTTCGGCAGCGGCAGCCTTGGCCCAGCGAACCTGACCCGTGCACTCGAGGCCGAAGCCGCCAAGGATGACAACCGTCGGAAGCTCGCCGACGCACCTGCGGGTGCGACACGACATCTCTTCGTGTGGCTGCACGACTCTGATTGGTACATCTCGAGCCTGCTGCGCGATCCGATCACCACGCCCCCGGCACCCTTGCTTCCAGACGAAGTCGACGTGATCTGGGCTGCCGTCAGAGAGGGGCCCGACGAGTTGACATGCTCGGCCCTTCTCCGTGCCGACCGGACAGGACTGGTCGAAATCGACCCGACACCCGGCGCCGACCTGCCGCGCCGCCACACACCGGGAGCCGCTAGCGGCCCGCCGGATGACCCACCATCTTGCGTGGTGTGCCAAGGCCCGGGAGCCTGGACCGTGTGGACCGTCGAGCGGCTCAATCCGGCGACGGGCGTCCGGGTCGATGTACTCGCGTGGAAGGCAACATGCGAAAGCGATGCGATGCACTGGGCAATACCCGGGCGGGCGCTCTCGGCTCTGGAGTTGACGTCATTCGACCGCCACGATGGAAACCCGGAGGTCCGGTGAGTCGGGACCGAGAGGGCGACCACACGGGTCGCTTCACCCTTCCGGATGGGCGACCGGCGCACGGCACCTTGACGCTGGCAAGGGACAAGCCACCCCGCGTCAGCCTCCACCCCGAAGAGGCGACCCCGATCGGTCCTGAGGGCCGCGGATTTCCTCAGGAGAGCGAGGTCGAGCAGCTCATCGGTGACCTGCACTCAAACGAAGAAGTGATCATCGGCGATGCTCACCTGTCCGAGTGGTTCCCCGACCAGTTCATCGCGTCCGGTCGGTGGGCGTTGATCGGCCTCTCGATCACGACGGTTGCAATCCCCGGCTGGGTCACACTCCGAGTGCGGCTGACCGGGCTCGAAACTGTTCTCGGAGACGCGATTGCTGCAACGTCGTGGCCCCGGTCGGCGGAGGTCGATCCCCAGCGCTTCTCGGTGGATCTCAACAGGGACGCTGGCTATGAGAGCAAGGCAGAAGGGGTGTTGGTCAAGGTCAACTATGACCAGACATTCTCGGCCGCAGATCCGTTCGCGTTCAGTCTCAGCAACTACGCAACAACGACACTGACAGCTGACGATCCGCTTGGCGTTGACGAGTGGGTGCGCGGTTGGATCGACCCTCTGGTCGCGCTCATCTCACTCGCGACCGGCGAGCGCGAGCGCATCAACACCGTCACGCTCTCGGCGCCTGATCCGACTCCGCACCAACGCGTCGTCGACATGGCTCCGGAGATCAAGGCACATCTCTGGGGCGGCGGCATCCATCAACAAGATCAGGCTGCCGAGCGTCGGACTCGACCTGACGGCACGCCGCTGCTGCCCCTCTTCACCCTCTCAGACGCGCCGCCTCTCGCGGAACTGATTCAGCGCTGGCGCGCGAGCGTCGCCGATGAAACGGCCGCGTCTCTCTATCGACTCGCGATCGATCGCACGCTTCCAGCCCAGGTGCGATATCTCCTCAACGCCCAGGCTCTCGAGTCGCTAGACGCCGGAGCTTTAGCAGCGACGGAGCTCGCCGAGGACGCAGACCATGCAGACCGCCGGGCGGCCGTGCTTGAAGTGCTTGGCGCCGTCGGGGACGACCTACTTGACGTCGCCGCAAAGAGGTTCATCCGCGAGCATCTGACGCGGCGCCCGTATCGGTCACTCGGGGGAAGACTCAGCCGGCTCATCAAGAGCGTGCCGTCACACGAGACTCGCACTGCCGAGTGGACACGGAAGACGGAGGATCTCGGCGAGGAGCTGGACGCTCTGGGCCGCACCAGCACACCGCTCCACGAGCGCCTCGCGTCAGCGCGCAACGCGCTGTCGCACGGTGCCGCTCTCACGCCGCAAGCCATCGAACCTGCCAACCGGGTCCTGGAGGCTCTCCTGCGTGGACAACTCCTCGAGCGGCTCGGATTCGACGACGAACAACTCACCACCGCCTACGACCGGATAGCGCGGGAGCCGTAGAGGACGGCCCAGGTGCAACCGCTCACCGATCGCGCGGGGTCGACTGCACGACACTGCTGATCTCGCTTCCGCCCGAGTTCCGTGACGGAGCCGGTGGGCCACCAGCGAGACGTTGCCGAGAGCCAACACGGGCGACAGCACCCTCGCCGAGAGCGGAGACTGACGGAGTGAACGTCCTCACGCAGATCGACCTCGAACGGCGGATCCCGCTGTATGAGCGGCTCTGGGACGGCCCGATGTTCGCTGGCTGGCATTGGCTTCAGTGGAACTTCGACAAGATCCGCGGCGCGCCCGAGACCTACTTCGCGCAAGACACACTGAATGCGCTAGTGCGATGCGACGACGCGATGCCTGGCTTCGCGAAAGTGATGCTCGACCGCGTCGCCTCGTTCGCCGGGACCGAGAAGAACATGTCCGACTACGGCCAGATAGTTCGGTGGCTGGGTGAGCTCGTGGTCATCCACCACTTCGTCACGTGGCAGTGGCCAGTGCCGGTCACGTTCGAGCACGAGCCCGCCGTGCAGCCCGGAGGCATGAACCCCGAGATCCTCATTGCCGCGACCGATTGGCGATTCGGAATCGAGGTGAAGACACCGGATCTCGAGACCTTCGCGGCCTCGCGGCAACACTGCGAGACGCAGTACCTCGCCAGAGTTGCGGCTCAGGCTTCCGCGCCAGCACCTACGGGCAGCGTGGTCTTCCCTCGGGACAACCCCGTCAAGGACTTCCTTCAGTCCGCTAATGGCAAGTTCGCTGGCTTCCGCGAGGACGCAGACTTCTGCAGCGCGCTGTTCATCGTCTGGGACGATTTCATCAACGAACCTCTCTCGGCGCTCCTTTCGCCGGCGTCAGGCCTGCTCACGCCCAACACCTTCGACCGCGAGGAGGATGGGACGCCGCGGACCTACCCCGCCGTGGATGCCGTGGTCCTGATGCGGCAACAGCACCAACTCCGACTCGGAGCGGCGAACCAGGCGCCGGTCGATGAGCGACAGAGCTTCCTCGACTACGGAGCGCTGAACCGATTCCCACCGAACGCCGTCATCCCGTTGACCACCGGACGCGAGCCACCCGATGCGGTGGTTGAGGCGCTTCAGGCGTACCTCCCAGAGCCAACGATGGGCGCCGAGTACGTCCCCGCCGAAGTGGTGTGGTGGATCTCGCCGGACTAGTCGACCGCACGCGTACAGCAGCCATTAGAAGAACCATTAGAAGTCGGCCCCGACAAGCCGAGAGCCGGCCCGTGTCTCGGTCGGACTGACGCGGACCTCGAACTCGTGGCGGTCGGCGGTGATTAGGTGGCGCTTCGGAGCACGGTGTCAGTCAGACGCGGCGAGATGACCTCCGAGCGTGGTGGCGAGGTTCGGCTCTGGGCGGGTGACGCGCGGTGTGCGGGTGGATCCGACTGGTGGCGGGACGTCAGGCCGATCGGACGAGAGCGGTCGGCTTAGCGGCCGTAGACGCGCAGAGCACATTGGCAGATCACGCGTAGCGGGATCTGCTAGGTCCAGCCGCAACGTCACCGGACTTCGGTGGACGACCGGGAGTGGCGGCCGAGAAGCCGCTGGGATGGGGACGCGCAGCCACCGGATCGGTTCTCGACGATCAGGGCCTGCCGCTGCCTTCATCATTTGGACGGGCGGGCGCCATGCATTCGGGCAGCGCCCCTGATCCGTCGCTGCGCCAAAAGTCCTCGAGTCGAAAGCCGACGGGCTGTCGCGCCGGCTTCCGTTTCGGGTCCGGGCGTGTCCGCACAAGTGCACCAACCCCGCTGACAGGAGGCCTGACCGTGACGACGCAGATCGAGTTCGACTTCGACGCCTTGGTGGCCGCGCACGACGAAGCGCAGCGCACTGACAGCACGGAGCCACCAGCGCCACCGCGACTTGTCGAATCCAGCGGTGGGACGACGGCACCGCTCCTCCTCCGGCCCGAAGAGGCAGCCGCGGTCCTGAGCGTGGGCCGGTCCACGCTGTACGAGCTGCTCGCCGCCGGAGCCGTCGAGTCGGTGCTGATCGGCAAGTCGAGGCGCGTGCCGGTCGCCGCCCTCGCCGATTACGTGGCGGGTCTGAGGGCGATGCAGGGCCGATGGACCCACGCGCACGCGCGACGGGCGGCTCGCGAGGCGGGCCGGCCTCAGCGCGTCAAGCACCCGGTGACGCCCTTGCGGCCAGTCGGTGATCCCCAACCGACGACGGCAGAGGAGCAGGACCGATGAGCATTCACCGCCGAGAGACCGCCAAGGGAGTGCGCTACGACGTGCATCTCCGCGACGAGAACGGCCGCCAGTACCAGCGGGTGTTCCGCACGAAGAAGGAAGCCGGGGCGTTCGAGGCCAAGGAGCAGGCCGACCGGGCGCGTGGCGCCTGGGTTGACCCGCGCGGCGCAGCTACGCCCTTCGGCGCAGTGGCGGCCGACTGGCTGACCTCGAACCCGGGCAAGCGGCCGAGTGGGTGGGCTCGGGACGAGACCATCGTGCGTCTTCATCTGCGGCCGGTGTTGGAGAACCGGCCCATAGGGTCGATCACGAAGCGTGACGTGCAGGGAGTGGTCAACGACTGGTCGCGCCGGGCGGAGCCCAGCACGGTTGAACGGCAGTTCGGCGTGTTGCGTGCCATCGTCAACTACGCCATCGACTGCGAGCTGATCGTCAAGACGCCGTGCCGGGGGATCAAGCTGCCCGAGGGCGTCGAGAAGGACGCCTACATCGTCGACGCTGATGAGCTCGCAGCCCTGGCCGACGCAATGGACGAACACAACCGTCCGATGGTGTACCTCGGCGCCGTGTTGGGCTTGCGGTGGGGCGAGTGCGCCGGTTTGAAGGTCGGCCGCATCGACTTCCTGCGGTCCGAGATCAAGGTGCGCTGGCAGCGCACCCGCGGCCCCGGTGGCGTGATGGTCGAGGGCCCGCCGAAGTCGAAGAAGGGCAACCGCACCGAGGCTGTGCCCACGGACTTGATGGACATGCTGACCGCCCACCTGGCTGGACGTGGCCTCACCGGCGCCAACCTCGACGCCTATGTGTTCACCAGCCCCGAGGGCGGTCCTCTCGACTACAGCCACTGGTACCAGCGGGTGTGGGTGCCCGCCCGCCAAGCAGTGGGCCTGTACCGCTTGAAGTTCCACAACCTCCGCGACGCCAACAGCACGGCCATGATTGAAGAAGGTGTCGACATCAAGACGGCCCAGGCACGCCTTGGTCACGCCGACGTGCGGACGACCTTGGACATCTACACCAAGGCCACGACGGAGGGGAACCGGAAGGCGGCGGACGTCCTCGGAAGGCGGTTCATGCCCCGCCCGACGAAGGGCGGGCCGGACGCCGAAGCGACGGATGTTGGATAAATGTTGGATTTCGACTGGCCCGACGTCGGGCGATGGCCGCCGGCCCTGCCTCTCACCAGCAACTTCGAGGAGTCGGGAAGGCGGGATTCGAACCCGCGGCCTCAGCGTCCCGAACGCTGCGCGCTAACCAAGCTGCGCTACTTCCCGTGGCCTTCGGATGCTACCTGACGCCGCCGCCGCCCCGGCCGCCCGCCGATTTCAGGGGACGGGAGCCGGCTTGTAGGACTCGTCGTGGTAGGTCTCGCCGGCGAGGAGGGCGCGAATCGCCTTGCGCAGCCGCATCGGGTCGAGGGGCTTGACCAGCCAGCCCTCGGCTCCGGACCGGCGGGCGAGGAAGACGTCGGCCCGCCGATCGAGCAGCATCAGCACGGGCACGTGCCCGATCCGGCCGCCGCTCTCCTCCAGGCGCAGGTCGAGGCAGACGGCCATGCCTCCCATGTTGCCGATCTGCATGTCGACCACGACCAGGTCCGGCAGGGTCTGCTTCACGGCAGTCAGAACGGAAAAACCGCTGTCCACCTCCCGTGTCCTGGCGTCCGGCACACCCGACACGGCGGAGCGGACCTCGTCCAGGACCCACTCCTCGTCGCTGGCCACCACGATGTCCGGCATGGCCCGAGGGTAACCGGCCGCCGCCAGGGGTACCATCCTGGGGCCGTCTGCCAGGAGGAAAGAATTGCTCGACATCCAGACTGAGGTGGCCGATGGGTACACCATCTGCCGCCCGGTCGGTGAGTTGGACGCGTTCACGGTCAGCCAGTTCCGCCAGTCACTGGCCGAGCTGGCGTCCAGTCCCCGGTTGCTGATCGACATGTCCGGTGTCCCCTTCGTCGACTCCGCCGGCCTCGGCGCCCTCATCGGGGGGATCCGCCGGGCCCGAGAGCTCGGCGGCGACGTGGCCGTGGCTTGCAACCGCCCGACACTTACCCGCCTGCTCCGCACTACCGGCTTCGACCGCATCGTCACCGTGGCCGAGACCGTCGAGGAGGCCGCCGCCGCCCTCCTCGCCCCCTCAGAACCCACCTCATAGGCCCCACCGCATCGCGTTAGGAGTACATAGCGGGCGTTTTCCGCCCGCTATGTACTCGAAACGTCTGGCTCGCCCGGCTCCGCCGCCGCCGCCCCCGCCGCCGGCGCCGCCACCGCCGGCGGGAACAGGGACCGGTTGAGCTCGCGCAGGCCGTCGAGGTCATGGACGTCGCCGGCCAGGAACGGCACCCGCACCACCGGCGCCGGCGCCACCTGCTCGGCCAGGACGGCGAAGTGGGCCTCCTCACGCTCGGAGACCTGCCGGAAGTCGGCCAGGTTGGCGAACAGCGGCCCGAGGGGCGTGGCGGCGAGGGTGCGGGCCCGCTCCCGGTCGGCCCCGGCCTGACTTAGGCGCCCGCCGGCGCCGCCGACCCCGCCCCCACCGAACCGGGGGTGAAGCCGGTTCATCACCAGCGCCTCGACGTCGAACCCGTAGTCCCGCAGGCGGCCGGTGAAGAACAGGCCCTCGTGCACGGCGTCGCGCCGGGCCGTGGTGACCACCACGAAGGCGGTCGACGGGCTGTGCAGCAGCCGGTCCACCTCCCGGGCCCGCTCCCGGAAGCCCTCCTCCATGCCCTCGAAGGCCTGGAAGAAGGCCACCGCGTCGGCGATCACCTCGGAGCCGACGACCCTGCTCACAGTCCGCAGGAAGGCCTGAGTGGCCACGCTGACCGCCTTCAGGTAGGCCCGGGTGGGCATGACCACCATGCGGAAGACGCGGTTGTCGAGAAAGCGGGCCAGGCGCCGGGGGGCGTCGAGGAAATCGAGGGCGTTTCGGGTGGGAGGGGTGTCCACCACGATGAGGTCGAAGCGACCTTCTTCGTGGAGCTCGTACAACTTCTCGGTGGCCATGTACTCCTGGGTCCCCGAAAGCGCTCCGGCGATGTTCCGGTAGAGGCGGTTGCCGAGGATCGCCTCTGCCTGCTCCGGCGTGCGGGCGTAGCGGCGCACCAGGGTGTCGAAGGTGGAGGCGGTGTCGAGCATCACCGCCCACAGCTCGCCCCGCCAGTCGCCGGCGACGGCGCCGGGCTCGTTGGTCAGCTCGCCCAGTCCGAGCGCATCGGCCAGCCGGCGGGCCGGGTCGATCGTCACCACGCACGCCCGCCGGGCCTGAACGGCGCCCTCCACGGCCATGGCCGCGGCCACCGAGGTCTTTCCCACCCCACCGGGACCGCAGCACACGAGGATCCTGCGCTCGGCGACCAGAGTGCCCAACGAGGTCACTCCGGCAGCCCCCGAACGGCCTCGCCCAGCGCCGCCGCCAGCACGTCCACCTCGGCCGCGCCCACCTCGGTCGTGAACAGGAAGGGAAGGTGCAGCTGGGGCAGTGCCAGCGACTGCGCCAGCCTCCCCACCTGAGCGGCCTGCAGCGCCACCCGGCCACAGCGGAAGCGGGCGGCCTCGGCCAGAGCCTCCGCCTCACCAGGGCGCAGGTACGAATCCGACCGCTCGGCCGCCTCGGTCGGGTCGACGTCGAGCCCCTCGGCCGGCGGGTACATCCCGTTTACCACCACCGGTGCCAGCCGCACGCCCACCCGGTCCTCCAGCTTGTAGGCCGTCTCCACCACCTCGTTCACCGGCGTCTCCTCGGGCAGCGTCACCAGCAGCACCTGGCACCGCGCCGGGTCGCTCAACAGCTCCAACACGTCAGTGGCTTGGGCCCGTATCGGCCCCACCCGCACGGCGTCGAGCAGCCCGGCGGCGCTGGTGAGGAAGGTGACGGCGTGGCCGGCGGCCGGCGCGTCCACGATCACCAGGTCGGCCACCGCCGCCCGCTCGAGCTGCTTGACCTTGCCGAGCACGAGGATGTCCTTTATCCCTGGCGCGGCGGTGGCGACAACGTCCATCGCCCCCGACGACACCAGCCGCCGGGACAGCCGGCGCATACCCCTGTCCTCCAGGTACTCGTGCAGCGCCTCGTCGGGCGTCAGCGTGCGGGCCCGGATCCCCGGTGCCAGCTCCACCTCCTCATAGGTGAGGTCCTCGTCGCGGCCGAAGGCGGCCGGCAACCCGCTCTTGCCCTCCACCTCTACGATGAGGCACGTCAGGCCCGCCTCGACCGCCATCCTGGCCACCGCCGCGCTCACCGTGGTTTTGCCCACACCGCCTTTCCCGGCGACGATGAGGACGCGGGCCTGGCGGCAGAACCCGACAGGATCCATTCAATGCGCAGACTACCCACCGCCCTCGAGGCCACCCCCGTGCTCATGGCCGTCGGCGCTGTCGTCGCGCTCGCCGTCCTCCTCGCCCTGAGCGCCGGCCCCGGCGCCCCGCCGGCAGGGGCGGCGGCCGCCCAGCTCCCACCTCATGTCGACGTCATCGAGGTCGTGGGCCTGGTCGACCCCATCCAGCTCGACTTCGTCGCCGACGCCCTCGGCGACGCCGAGAAGGGTGGTGCGAAAGCCCTGGTGATCCAGGTCGACAGCGGCGGCGGCGTGGCCTCCGAGGAGGACGTCGACGTTCTCGCCTTCCGCATCGCCCACTCATCGGTCCCTGTCGCCGTGTGGGTCGGGCCCAGTGGCAGCCGTGCCTTTGGACAGGCCTTCGAGCTGGTGAAAGCGGCGCCGATCAGCGGGATGACCACCAAGGGCCGCGTCGGCGACGACGGCCGCAAGCTCGAGTCGGCTGAGGCCCTGAAGGAGAAGGTGGTCGACATCAGCGCCCCCACCCTCGGCGACTTCATCGTCGAGCTGGACGGCCGGCGGGTCGGAGGCACGACCCTGGTGACGGCCGAGGTGGTGCGGGACCCGGGCGAGGACCCCCGGCGGCGCCCCACCGTGGAGGTGCGTTTCGCCAAGCTCGGGCTTCTGCCTCGCCTCCTGCACAGCGCGGCCAGCCCCTCGGTCGCCTACCTGTTCCTGGTGGTGGGCCTGGCCCTCGTCATCCTCGAGCTGTACACCGCCGGCATCGGCGCCGCCGCCCTCACCGGCGCCGCCTGTCTCGTCCTCGCCTCCTACGGGCTGGGCACCCTGCCGACCCGGCCGGCGGCCGTGGTGCTCATCCTCCTGGGCATGCTCGGGTACGCCATCGACATCCAGGCCGGCTCACCGCGGGCCTGGACGGTGATCGGCACCGCCGCTCTCGCCGGCGGGAGCCTGTGGCTCTACGAGGATGGCCTCGCCCCCTCGCCTCTGGTCCTGGTGATCGTGGTGGTCGGCATCGGGTTCCTGATGGTGAGCGGCCTTCCTGCCATGGTGAGGTCTCGATTCTCGACTCCGACGGTCGGAAGGGAGTCGATGGTGGGGGAATTGGGGACGGCCCTGGCTGCCGTCGACCCGGAGGGAACGGTGGAGATCCGGGGTGCTCCGTGGCGGGCCCGCACCAACCGTTCGACCCCTATTGGCGCCGGCGAGAACGTGCGTGTCGTGGGTATCGACGGCCTCCTTCTGGAGGTCGAACCGGAGGCCGGCGGGGCCAAGGACTACCGCCACTGAGAAAATCCGCAGGTCAGGCCCCGTAAGCCGAATGAGGGACAAGAAAATTGGCCCTTGTTACTTCCAGAAAACGGGGGTAGGGTCGGTCGTCCGAAAGGGGAAACTTTCGTGAGCGTCCAACTCGAAGCAGAACAGATCTGGCAGGTCAGAGCTTCTTGCCGAGGTCCGCTGGCCGCGGTGTTCTTCCCGCCGTCGCACTTCGAACGCAAAGAGGAGAAAGAGAACCGGGAGGGCAGGGCCAAAGCCATGTGCGCCCAGTGCCCGGTGCGCCAGCCCTGCCTCGACTACGCCCTCCGCATCCGTGAGCCCCACGGCATCTGGGGCGGCCTCAACGAAGCCGAGCGCCGGGACCTCCTCGCCCGCGAGGCCTGAGCCCCCGCCGGCTCAGGGGTCAGGGCTCAGGGCACTGCCGGCAGGCGGGGGCCGCCGATGCGCAGGTCGCCCCGCCGGCGGGTGACGCCCGTGGCGTCGAGGTGGGCCAGCACGGGCAGGATGTACTTTCGGCTGGTGCCCAGGGCGTCTCGCACCTGAGCCACGGTCAGCCCCTCCGGTGACGTGACGAGCAGGCGGGCGACCACCCGCCCCGCCTCCTCCAAGGCCGCCGGCGAGAACCACACGCCTTCCCGCTCCACGGCCAGCCCTCGCCGGGCCAGCTCCCGCAGCTCGGCCCGGTCCACACCCTCGGGAGGCGGCGGTGAGAACGGCGAGGCGGCCAGCGCCGCCAGGTAAGGATGGTCGGCGAGCCCATCGCCCGGGGCACCGGCACCGCCCGAAGCCCCCGCCGGCTTGGCCCGCCCGGCGTCCACCACCACGCCCTCCAGCCCGGCCAGCAGGGCCCGCTCCCGCTCGTCGAGCCCGGCCACGTCCAAGCCCAACGGCCCAGCGGCGGCCACCGCCTCCGCCAGACGGGCCTCGACGGCTGCCCGCACCCCCGGGTCGACCACCCAACGCCCACCGACAGTCGCCGGCCGGCGATCCCCGGTCAGCCGCTCCAGCACGTCGACCTCGACCCACCCCCGCTCGGCCACCACCCGGTCCACCGACCGGTCAGGCCGCGCCCGGTACGCCGGCAGCCGGGGGTCCACGTCGAGCACCTCTCCGCCGCCCACCGTCTCTGAACGGCCACTCTCCCGCAACACGTAGCGATCACCCGGCAGCAGCGGCAGCGCCACCGGCAGGTGCAGGCGCACCAGCCCTACCGATCCCGGCGCCAGTGCCTCGGCCCCCAGCACCCGCATGCGCACCGGGTACTCGCCCGAGCCGAGGTACGCCTGGTAGGCGCCCCGGCGGGACACCTCGTGGTCCAGCGCCGACAGTACGGTCAAGGAGCAGTCCAGCCGCCGGGTCGGTGCCCACTGGTCCGGGCGCACCAGGGCGTGGCCCCGCTCCACCTCGTCGTGGTGGACCCCTGCCAGGTTCACGGCCAGGCGCCGGCCGGGAGACGCCACGCTCAACGAGGACTTGTGGCTCTGCAGGCTGCGCACCCGCGCCCGCCGCCCCGACACCGCCACCGACGGCGACGACCCACCCACGACCACCAGCTCGTCGTCCACCGCCAGCGAGCCGCCCGCCAGCGTCCCGGTGACCACCGTGCCCGACCCCTTGGCCGCGAACGAACGGTCTACCCACAGCCGGGGCCGTCCCCGGTCGGGAGCGGTGGGCGTGACCGCCAGCATCCGGTCCAGCGCCTCCTGCAGCTCCACCAGCCCCGTGCCCGCCGGCGCGTCCACGTCCACGACGTCGGCGTTCTCGAGGAACGTCCCCTTCAGGTGGTCGGCCAGCTCCAGGTGGGCCAGCTCCAGCCACTCGTCGTCGACCAGGCCCACCTTGGTCAGCGCCACCAGCCCGTGCTCCACCCCGAGCACCTCCAGGATGCGCAGGTGCTCCTCGGACTGCGGCTTCCACCCCTCGGTGGCTGCCACCACGAACAGGGAGGCGTCCACCGCTCCCACCCCGGCCAGCATGTTCTTGATGAAGCGCACGTGGCCGGGCACGTCCACGAAGGCCAGCTCCCGCCCGCTCGGCAGGCTGGTCCAGGCGAACCCCAGATCGATGGTCAGCCCCCTCGCCTTCTCCTCGGCGAAGCGGTCCGGGTCCATTCCCGTCAGCGCCAGCACGAGGGTGGACTTGCCGTGGTCGACATGGCCGGCGGTGGCTACGACGTGCACGACCCCAGCCTTCCCGACCTCCGGCCGCTAGAGGGCGGCAAGGGCCTTGGCCACCACCGGATCGTCGGCGGGGTCGACGCTGCGGAGATCGAGGATGGTGCGGCCTTCGTGGACCCGGGCGATGACCGGCGGGTCGTGAGCCCGCAACGTGCCCGTGTGGTCACCGTCCAAGGCCACGCCGGCGGACGGGATGGTGAGGCCGGGCACCGATCCGCCACCGGGCACCGAGTCACAGTCGACCACCTCGGCCGCTACCCCCACTCCCCCCCCGCCGGCCACCACGGAGGCCGCCCGCGTCGCCAACAGGTCGACAGGCACGGCCGCCATGCGCCAGAAGGGAATGGCGTCGCCGTCACGGCGCAGGTACGCCAGCGCCACCTCCTGCAGCGCACCCAGCACGAGCCCACCAGGGCGCAGGGCCCGGGCCAGGGGATGGCCGGCGCACCGCGCCACCAGCTCCTCCGAGCCGGCGATCACCCCGGCCTGGGGCCCGCCCAGCAACTTGTCGCCGGAGAAGGTGACCAGGGCGGCGCCGGCGGCCAATGTCTGGCGGGCAGCCGGCTCCGAGGCCAGCCACGCCGGCGGCCCACCCTCCAGCCACGGCGTCGCCGCGTCGAGCAAGCCCGACCCGATATCGGCGACCACCGGCAGACCGAGCCCGGACAGCTCCCGCACGGCCACGTCCTCGGTGAAACCCACGATCCGGTAGTTGGACTGGTGCACCTTCAGCAACAGCGCCGGCTCCGTGCTCAGAGCCGCCGAGAAGTCCCGGAGGCGCGTCCGGTTCGTCGTGCCCACCTCCACCAGATGTGCCCCCGAAGCGGCCATCACCTCCGGCACCCGGAACCCGCCGCCGATCTCCACCAGCTCCCCCCGGCTCACGACCACCGAGCGGTCACGGGCCAGAGCCGACAGCACGAGCAGCAAGGCGGCCGCGCCGTTGTTCACCACCAGCGCCGCCTCGGCCCCACAGGTTCGGGCCAGCAGGGCGCCGGCATGGCGGCTACGGGACCCTCGCCGGCCGGTGCCGAGGTCGAATTCCAGGTTCACGTAGCGGGCGTCCTGGTGGACGGCCAGGGGAGCGCGCCCCAAGTTGGTGTGCAGCAGGACTCCGGTGGCGTTGACCACCGGGCGCAACAACGACCGGGCCACCGCCTCGGCCCGCCCCCGGGCGGACGACGGGTCGCCGGCAGCCACCGCCGCCCGGGCGGCATCCACCAGCAGCGGCTGGGGCAGCCCCACATCGGCCAGCTCCCGGGCCAGGGCGTCGACCGAAGGAGGATGCGCGGCCACAGCCGCCAGACTACGACCGTGCCCCCCGTGAAGCTGTGTGCGCTCAGCGACCTGGAGCCCGGCCGCGGCCACCTCGTCCGCCAACGCGGCCACGACCTCGCCGTCTTCCTGGTCGGCGGCGAAGTGCGGGTGGTCGACAACACCTGTCTCCACACCGGCGGCGCGCTGGCCGACGGGCCCGTTGTCGACGGCTGCGTCATCTGCCCCCTCCACGGTTGGGTCTACGACCTCACGACCGGCCAGACCGTGGTCGGGCACCGCACCGCCGGCAACCTGCGCACGTACGAGGCATGGGTCGACAACGGCACCATCCTCGCCTCGCTCGACGAGTAGACGCTAAGATGGCGGCTGGCTTCGGGAGCCGCCGCAGCGCTCCCCTCCATGGAAACCGGTACAACAGGAGGGGATGAGAGAATGGCAAACGATGAGCGAGCCCGTCAGCACATGTTCCAGAAGCTCGACGAGGCGCTCGGGCCCGAGGCGGCCGGGACGATGATGGAGCACCTGCCGCCGGTGCCGTGGAACGAGCTGGCCACCAAGCAGGACATCGCCCAGCTGGCGGTCTCGACGAAGAAAGACCTGGATCAGCTGGCCGCGAGCACCAGGAAGGACATCGAGCAGCTGGAGGAACGCATGAGCCTCCGCCAGGAGCGCTCCGAGGAGCGCCTGCTGGCTGCCTTCCGCGGCGAGCTCATGACCGCCGTCACCGCCCAGACCCGATCCATGCTGCTCGCCCTCGTCGCCACTGTGGTCAGCGTCGGCGGGTTCATGCTCGCCGCCGGCTGACCCCGCTACCCGGCGCCTCGCCCCGCCCCCCGCCACCCAGGCGCCGCGCCGCCACCCCCGGCCCCGTGCGAAGATTGCCGAAATGATGCCGCCCCTGGTGCGCAGCGTCCTGCGCTCCATCGCCCTGTTCCTCGTCTGCTCCTTCGCCGTGCCCATCACGGTGGCCGTCACGGTCATGGCCATGTTCTTCTTCGCCCCCCTGCCGGCGGTGCTGCCCGAAGCCCGTCCCACCGTCGAGTCCCGCATCAGCCGCGTCTACGCCATCGACGCCAAGGGCAAGCCCATGGAGATCGGCGCCTTCAGGGAGTACGAGCAGAACGTACCCGTCAAGAAGGCCGACATCCCCGAGATCCTGAAGAAGGCCGTCGTCGCCGCCGAGGACAAGAGCTTCTACGAGCACGGCGGTATCGACCCCCGCGGCAGCCTCCGGGCCGTGTGGGCCGACGTACGCAACCAGAACCTGGCCCAGGGCGGCTCCACCATCACCCAGCAGTACGTGAAGAACGCCTACGTCGGCCAGGAGCGCACCTTCGTGCGCAAGATCCGCGAGGCCGTCCTGGCGAGCCAGCTCGACCGCCAGGTCGAGAAAGAGGAGATCCTCTTCAAGTACCTGTCGAACATCTACCTGGGGGAGGGGATCTACGGCGTCGGGGCGGCGGCCGAGAGCTACTTCCGAAAGCCCGTGGCCCAGCTCGACGTCTCCGAGGCGGCCATGCTCGCCGGCCTCATCCCGGCGCCGAGCCGCTACGAGCCGAGGGGCAATCCCGCCCTGGCCGAGACCAAGCGCCGCCTGGTGCTGACCAAGATGCTCGAGGAGCGCTACATCACGAGGGCCGAGCACGACGAGGCGGTGGCCCGCCCGGTATGGCTCTCCCGCAGGGGAGCCGAGCAGCCTCCGGGCCCGGCCACCGTGGTCCACCCCTCCCAGCAGCAGAACGCCCAGTTCCCCTTCTTCGTGGACTACGTGCGCCGTTACCTCGAGGAGCGCTACGGCCAGGACAAGGTCTTCCGCGGCGGCCTCGAGGTCACCGTCACCCTCGATCCAGCCCTGCAGGAGCAGGCCGAGGCATCTGTGCGGGAGGCCTTGAAGGGGACCGAGGCACCCCTCGAGATGTCGCTGGTGGCGGTCGAGCCGCCCACCGGCTACGTCAAGGCGCTCGTGGGGGGGAGGGACTTCGCCGCCTCGCAGGTCAACCTGGCCCTCGGTGGATGCCCCGGTCGGGCCCGGGACCCCGAGCTGAAGGTCGAGGTGGCGCCGCCCTGCCTCGAGGGCAAGTTCGTCGAAGGCGGCGGCACCGGCCGCCAGCCGGGCTCGGCCTTCAAGCCGTTCGTGCTGGCCGCCGCCCTGTCCAAGGGTTTCCCGCCCTCCAAGGTGTACCCGGCTCCGAGGGTCTTCAAGATCCCGGGCTCCGACTGCCGCGAGAGCCCGACGAACAAGTGCACGATCGGCAACAACGAGGGTGGTGGCGGGGGTAGCGCAACTCTGGAACGGGCGACGGCCAGCTCCATCAACACCGTCTACGCCCAGCTGGTGCGTGACGTGGGCTGCAAGGAGACGGCGGAGATGGCGCGGGACCTGGGCATCACCTCGGCCTGGTACAGCCCCAGCTTCCACACCTGCAGCGGCACCTACGCCCTGGGCGTCATCGACGTCTCCCCCCTCGACATGGCCTCGTCCTTCGGCGTCTTCGCGGCCAGGGGGGAGCGGGCCGAGCCCACTCCCGTGCTCGAGGTCGCCGAGACGGTGGACGGCAAGCGCCGGGTGCTGGAGGACAACACCCGGCCCCAGCGGACCCGCGTCATGGAGGAGATCGTGGCCGATGCCACCACCGAGATCCTCAAACAGGTGGTGACCTCCGGCACGGGCCGCGCCGCCGCCATCGGCCGGCCCTCCGCCGGCAAGACCGGCACCAGCCAGAACTTCTCCAACGCATGGTTCGTGGGCTACACACCGACCCTCAGCACCTCGGTGTGGCTCGGGTACTCCAAGGACCAGAAGACACCGCTGAGGGGCATCAGGGGGATCGACAAGGTCTACGGAGGCACGATCCCGGCCCAGACGTGGAAGCGCTTCATGAGCCAGGCCCTGGCCGGCGTTCCGGTCACCGAGTTCACCGACGCCGCCCCCATCAAGGACCTAGCCGCCGCCCTGCGGCGCGACGCCCGCGGCGGCTTCGATCCCGGCGACCGCCGCAAGCAGTCAGACCCCGATCCCGGTGGGAAGTACCTGGTAGAGCCGCCGCCGCCGCCGGTCGAGCCGCCCACGCCAGGGGTCCCGTTCGCGCCGGCGCCAGGCCCGGCCCCACCGCCACCGGGCGCGCCCGGTGGGCCCCCGACGTCCACCACGACCACCACGACCAGGCCGCTCCTGTTCCCCCCGCGATCTTGAAGCGGCCCGGAAGCCACTGTTCGACGCGTAGCCCGAGCAACCGCGGTTCTCGGCTCGAGCCTTACCTCTTGTCGCCCCGGCCGACGTCGCCGCCCCCCGGGCACTTCAGGACCTTTTCACAGGCTGCTCTGACGAGGGGGGCGAAGAAGACACCGTCGCTGGCGAAGCCCAGTGGGGCGTAGGCCCGAGAGGCCACGGCCAGGACCTCGCCCTCGGAGGTGATCATCGGGCCTCCCTGAAAGGCCTGGCCCACCGCCGCGTCGTGTTGCAGGCCGGCGCCGGAGACGTCAGCCACGAACCCTTGGGTGATGGATCCTCCGGCCCCACCCAAGCCTGACACGACGAAGATCCGCTCACCCGTCTTTCTGGGCTCCGTGGAGAAGGAGAGGCGGGGGACACTGCCTTTTGCCAGCACCAGGAGAGCGAGGTCCTTGTCCTCCTGCCATGTCCACAGTTCGGCCTTGAAGTCGTCATTGCCCTGGCGCACCTGAAGCGGCGGGCCAGGCCTGCGGGTAGCAGCCCTGACGGTGTTGTAGGACGTCACGAGCAAGGTCTGCTCCGAATCCGATGCGACGGCGAAAGCGGTTCCCACCGATGGCTGGCCGGCCTCATCCAGGGTGCTCACGAAGAACAACGACGGGCGCACCTTCTTGACCAGGGCATCGAGGGTCTCACCCTCGGCCCGGATCCGCCGCAACGGCTCGAGCTCTTTTTGTATCTCGGCCTTGGCGTTCTGGCGTTCTGCCTCGATGGTCTTGGTGGCGACATTGAACCGCTTGTCGAAGCCCTCCAGGAACGTGACCACCCGCTGCTCGGTCTTGTCCTTCTTGAACTCGTAGTAGGAGTAGAAGGCGACGCCGCTCGCGGCAGCACCGACGGCGAAGGCCAGGATCAGAACGGACAAGCCCAGCACGGTCCTGGGGAGGGTCAGGTGCCGCAAGCCCGAGCGGCTGGAGTCGACTCGCTTTGCCATCTCGGAAGAAGGTAGCCCGCCAACGACAAACCGCCCGCCCCCCACGAAGGGGGACGGGCGGTTTGCTGGTGGATCAGGGGTGGGTCAGGCAGCCGCCATGCCGACCATCGGCTGGTTGAGCCTGATGGCACCCGTGGAGCCGTGGAACTGCGACCGGAAGGCGAACACGCCGCCGTCCCTGGCAACCAGCCAGTAGCCGTCACCGTCGGGATCGGTGGCCATGCCGACCATCGGCTGGTTCAGCGTGATGGCACCGGTGGACCCGGCGAAGTTGGCATCGAAGGCGAAGACGCCACCGTCGGTAGCCACCATGAAGTAGCCCTTCCCGTCACGATCGGCGGCACCGCCGACGATGGGCTTGTTGAGGGTGATGGCGCCGGTGGAGCCGGCGAACGCAGCATCGAAGGCGAACACGCCACCGTCGCTGGCGAACAGCCAGTAGCCGGAACCGTCACGGTCGGCGGCCATGCCGACGACCGGCTTGTTGAGGGTGATGGCGCCGGTCGAACCCTTGAAGACCGCCCCGCTACCGAAAGCGAACACTCCGCCATCGGAGGCGACCAGGTAGTAGCCGAGCCCGCCAGGTGCCGCCGCCATGCCGACGATCGGCTTGTTGAGGGTGATGGCGCCGGTGGAGCCGAAGAAGGGAGCGTCGAAGGCGAAGATGCCACCGTCCGATGCGACCAGCCAGTACCCCTTGCCGTCCGGATCGGCGGCCATGCCCACGATGGGCTTGTTCAGCTTCAGGTTGCCGGTAGAACCGGAGAACGTCGCATTGAAGGCGAAGACACCACCGTCAGAGGCGGTCAGCCAGTAGCCGCGGGGCTGGGTGCCGCCTCCCGGAATCGTGGTGGTGGTCGTGGTGGTGGGGCAGGTGCCGTAGCCAAAGCCGGTGTCCGCGTGATATCCGAACTCACCGCACCCGAGGTGCGCTGCCCTCGAGACACTCAGGAGTGAGGAACCCGTCAGCACACTGACCAGCAGTCCCACGGCGAGCAGGACGGCTACCGCGTACTGAAGTGGGCTTCGTCGAACGACTTCAAACATACAATCTCCTAAGTTTCGGCCCTGTCTGGGCAGATGGGGTGCGTCTGGTGCTTCGGACAGCGCGTGTCAACCACGCCGACTTTTTCGTGTTCGGGCCCAATGGGCACTTTGGGGCATCTTGATCGTTGGGACAGGCCCTGTCAACCCGCTGTGTTCTGGTTATTGCGTGAGCGCCGGAATTGCAAACCCGCAACCAGTACCGTAGCGGTAGCAAGAAGCGAGGTCGCGTACCCTAGCTGCACCCGTCTCCAGTGGCCAAAGCGCGCCGTAGAGGCCGTGCCATCCGTCGGCAGGCCCACGAGTCCCCCGGCAAGCTCTATCGCCGGCCGACCCTTCAGCTGCCAACTCGGGTCGAACGGCTCGGGAAGCCCTACAAACCCTGTGGGCCCGGCGGGTACCCGATAGGAGACGGGCGACTGCGGCGTGACCCGGCCTTGGCCGGTGAAGGCCGCCCGGGGAGAGGGAGGTGCGTGGCAGGGTTGGTCGGCTACGTCGCCGGGGCCCTGTGTCGTCAGAAGGTAAGGCCGGCTCAGAAGCTTTCCTTCGTTGGCGAGACTGGCCAACTCCCCCCAGTCCGCTGCCCTTTCCAGCTGCCGTCCTCTGGTGGCCCCACCCGAGTACGCGGCGTTGCGGTAGAGGACCATCCCGGGCCGATCGAGGACCCGCTCGAGGTCGACCTGTTCGTTCAGCCACCCGTAACGGTCACTGTCGGCTGCCGAGGCGAGCGCGACGTACTCCACGCCGAGGGGGGCGACGAGGCGGCCGAAGGCGCAGAGCTCGCCGCCGTGGGCGAAGAGGAACTCGAGGTACCCCGACCGCTTGAGCGTCGAAGAGGTGGCCAGGTTGGTCAACTCGACGTTGTCGCCCTCTATGGCGTCACGGCGGAAGGTGACGTCGGCCGGGTTGGCGATCACGCGGCCGGTGAACGGAAAGCCGAGGTACTGGTGCCACGGCAGGAACAGCACCTTGCCGTCGCCTTCTCCCATGATGCGGTCAGCTGCCGCCCACGACGGCGGGTACTCACTGGTCTTTACGCGGCCCGCCAATCCGAAGAAGAGAGTCGGTGTGTAGAGGATGGGCAGGCCCAGGGCCAGCACCCCCAGGGCGATCCGTGCCCGCCGGCCTTCCATTCGCCGGCCCAGGTCTTCCAGCGCGAAGCCGAAGCCGGCGGCATAGGCCAGTGCGAGCAGCGCGACGAACTTGTGGGGCTCCCGCATGATGGCGAACCCCGGCACGTGGTCGAACAAGAATCGGAACAACGGCCCAGTGGGCCCCTGGTCCCCCAGCGCCAGAAAGAATCCTGTCACACCCGACAGCGCGACCGCTGACGCCAGGTGCCGCGTAGCCTCGTCGCGCCTGGCCCTCGAGAGGCCGTAGGCGGCAAGAAGGCCGATGGCGCCGAGGAACAGGGGCCAGCCCGCGACGTCCTGCTTGGGCAGCCTGGGCTCGGGCCGCCAGAAGCCATAGAGGCCCGCTACGTTGACGGCGAGGCCGAGCGCCGGGTCGGCCCGGGTGCGGTACGAGCTCACATCCGCTTCGCCCACGGCCTGAGTCGAGTGTCCGACCGAAGGAGCGATGAAGTAGGCGCTCATCACCAAGGTCAGGCTGACCACGGCGCCAGTCCAGCCAAGTGCCCGCCTTCGATCAGGGCCCGCAGCGGCGCTGAACAGGAGAACTACGCCGCCTATCCAGAAGAAGTGTGGCGTGAGACCGATGACGAGCGCCATCCACAGCGCCGGTCGCATTCCTCGCCGGGAGAAATCGTTTCGCCAGCGAAGCAAACTCGCCAGCAACAGCGGCAAGAGGGCGTAGCCGAGCAGATAACCAACGTGGCCGGCAAAGATCCGGTCGAATACGAGCGGGTTGACGGCGTAGAGCGTTCCGGCGCCGATGCGGGTGATCGGGCGGCCACCGACGAGGCATGCCGCGCCGGCAGCAGAGATTGCCAGCACCGTGGCGATCACTAGCCAGCTCACAATGGCCCCGCCGACGATGCGCGAGGCCCCGGCGATCGCGAGGCCGAAGGGCATCGCTGCCTGCAGTCCACCGTCCAGACCCCAGAACGACCGCGGAAGTGTTGGCCTAGGACCGGTGATCCAGTCGAGAAGCAGGAGCCACCCTCTGGTCCACGGCAACACCACCAAAGACGCCAACAGCAGTGACATTGCTACGGTGACCGACCCCGGGAAGCGCCTAGCGGCCCTTAGCCCACGAAGGGCGCCCGCACTATTGTATGCCGGGTCCGGCAAATTATCAGCCTCGCTCAGGGTCGAGGAAGGTGGCAGGCGCGTATCCATGGCTGGTCGGTTCACCACCAGAGTAAGAGTTGTACGGGGGTCCGAGGTCGTAACCGGCGGTGGAATCCTGCTAATTGGAGCCTTGGCGGTCCTGAACGCCACGAACTTCGTCTTCCATTTTGTCATCAGCCGCGATCTGGATCCCGGCTCCTACGGAGCGTTGGGCGCTCTGCTCGGCATCATCCTGGTGCTCACAGTGCCGGCCGCGGCGTTGCAGATCGTTGTCACAAGGGAGGTCGCGTCGCGCCGGGGCACGGAGACCGGGCCGGTCATTCCTCTCGCTGCCGGCACCTTGTTGGCGGAGGCGGTTCTGTGGGGGACGGGCGCGGCCTTGGTCCTGGCGGCCTTGGCGCCGCTGCTGACATCGTTTCTTCACCTCCCGTCAGCTTCGACGGCTCTCCTGCTGGCCGCCTATGTCGTGCCAGTTGCCATCGGGCTCGTTCCCAAGGCCGTGCTCTTGGGAGAGATGCGGTTTGGGCTGGTTGCGCTCAGCACCGTCGTCGGCGGGGTCATGCGTCTGTTTCTCGGGATCTTCCTGGTCAGGGCGGGTGCGGGGCTGAACGGAGCCATTGGCGCGTCTGTCCTGGGAGCGATTGCGGAGGCGATCGTGTTGCTTCCTGCGATGCGTTCCATGCTCACCGAGGCAGAGGATGTTCCGCCCCTCCGGGCCCGTTGGAGCGATACCAGTTCGGCACTGATGGCAATGGTGGGGTTCTGGTTGTTCTCGGGCATCGGTACCCTGCTGGCGCGTCACTACCTGTCGCGCGCGGGGTCCGGTTTCTACGCTGCGGCTTGGACAGCGGCGACGGCGGCGATGTTCCTCCCTGGCGCGGTGTCATTCATCGCCTTTCCTCGCTTCGTGGCCGCTGGACCAGCAGCCCGAGCTAAAGCTGTGCTGTTGCAGGCGCTGGCGGTTGTGGGATTGCTGGCGTTCGGTGCGGCTGCTGCTGCGGTGCTTGGCTCGTCTTTGATCATCCGAATCTTGTTCGGTGACGACTATGCCGCCTCCACCGCAGTCGTAGGGATCCTTTCAGTGGCTGGCGCATTCCTGGCCGTGGCCGGGCTCCTCATGCAGTTTCATTTGGCTCGGCAGGCGAGGGGGGCGGCATCGATGTCCTGGTTGGGCATCCTTCTGGCCGCGGGCCTCGGCATGGTGTTCCACTCCACGACCCTCGCCGTCGCAGTGGTAATGTTGGCTTGTTCCGCCTCTGTGGCCGGCCTGATGCTGTGGGCGGCATTTAGTTCTGATGGCGAGTTGGACCCGTCCGCCTCATACGTCGGCCGAGACCTGTGGGACCTACCCGAAGCCGACCGTGATGTCACCATCGTCGTTCCGTTCTACAATCCGGGCCCAAGGTTCCGGCCGAACATCGACCGCTTGGTTGAGGTTCTCTCCTCCTCTGGATCGAGCTTTGAGATAGTCGCCGTCTCCGACGGTTGCACTGATGGGAGCGAGCATTCTCTGGAAGGCGTCGATGAGGAACTCGTCCGTTGTGTGGGGCTCGCCCGAAACCGTGGTAAGGGTCAGGCGCTCCGGGTGGGTCTGGCCATGGGCCGAGGGCGCTACCTGGGGTTCATCGACGCCGATGGAGATTTGGACCCGACACTCCTCCTACCTCTGCTCGAGCTCGTGCAGATCCAGGTGCCCGACGTGGTGCTCGGAAGCAAGCGTCATCCCGAGTCCGCGGTTGATTATCCGGGACTACGACGTCTCTACTCCTGGGGGTACCAGCTGATCATCCGGGTGCTGTTCCACCTGGACGTCAAGGATACCCAAACTGGCCTGAAGCTGGTACGGCGCGAAGTTCTGGCCGAGGCTCTTCCCCGCATGGTGGAGAAGCGCTTCGCCTTCGACTTGGAGCTGTTCGTCGTTGCTCGGCGTCTCGGATGGACACAATTCGTGGAAGCTCCGGTGGCCATCAAGGAGCGATTCTCGAGCACCATCTCGATCAGAACGGTCTGGCCGATGCTCGTCGACACGCTGGCCATCTTCTACCGACTACGGATCCTCGGCTTCTACGGCCCTGCCGTACGCCGACGGCCTGCAGATCAGCACTCGGTCGTCGCCGGGTGAATGGTCGGAGTACGGCTTTTTCGGCGGCCGATGAGGATCCCGCTACCGCCACCGGAACGCCACACCTCGACGTCAAACGCTCCACTCAGGCGGTCTCTTACCCACTGCTGGCCATCCCGGCCCTGCACTGGGTGGAATTCCACAACGAGTGTCGAGACGTGGCTGGTCAGGAACGGAAGATCGTCCTCCAGGATCTCGTATTCCTGCCCCTCCACGTCCATCTTGAGGAGGTGAATCCAGCTGATCTTGTGGGCTTGGCAGAAGGTGCTCAGGCGCACCGACTCCGACTGCACGCCCGTCGGCACGGCCGACACCGCAACCGCGTCGGGTGGCCCGTCGGCTTGGAGGTGCACCGTTCCGTCCACGCTGCTGATCGCAGTTTCGACCACTTCAAACTGGTTGATCCCGTTGACCGCCAGGTTCACCCTCAGCACCGCCACGTTCTTCTGGAACGGCTCGAAGGCGAAGCCCCGGTACGCTTTACCACGGGTGTGAACATGCACGAACCCGCAAAAGGCTCCGATATTGGCGCCGACGTCCATGACCACGGCATCGGGCGGAAGCCTCTCGACCAGCGCCGACGGGTACTCGTAGCCCGAACAGACGACGACTACCTCGGCCAGATCCGAAGTCTTCGACCGGCACTCAAACGTCAGCCCGTTATAGAGGCGGTAGCGGGCCCTCGTGACCAGTCCCGCCCGGTCCAGTACCACGAGCGGCAGGTTCCGAACCGTCGTCGCCGTCAGCCACACCCGCTTGAACGTGTTCATGGTTGACGCCGGCGTCCGCGCGCCGTCGATGAGACGTCAATCATCTTCTGAACCGTCATCCCAGCCGCGACGGCACTGAGTTCCAGGAGACGGAGGAGCACCATCGCGAAAAATCGGACAGGGTGCCGCAGTGTTTGACCCGGCCGGCGGGCATAAGCCCGGATGCACGTCCAGACGTAGGACGAAGGTCTTCCTCGTGCGGTGGTCCCCTTCCGCTGAAGATACTCGCTGACCGTCCTTCCGTAACTGAACTTCTTTCTCAGGAGCCGGCGCAATGTCGGCCGCCCTGTGTGGTGCAGGACCCAGAGGTTGTCGGCGCTCGCGATGGTCGTGCGTTGCGCATAACAGTCGGCGATCCAGAAGTCCTCGCCTGACGAAATACGCTCGTCGTACCCTCCGACCTCCTCGAAGAGCTCACGAGTGGAGGCTCGCGCCGCCTCTACAGGCGAGTTCCAGTAGCTCTCACGCTCGAGGGCTTTCAACCTTCCCCAGAAGCCCAGTGGAACGTCGCGTTCGTGGACGACAACGGCCCTGTGTTGATCGTCGAACAACGCTTCGAGGCGCTCGAGAAAGTGCGGATCCGGTAGCTCCATGTCCGCATCCAAGTGGACCAGATACCGGCCGTTCGCCGCACCCGCTCCCACATTTCGGCTCCGGGCCGGCGGAGAATAGAACCGGGACGGCGGCACTTGCACCACGATGCATCCGTAGGTCTCTGCTACATCCCTCGTTCGATCCGTGCTCGCCTGGTCCACCACGATCACCTCCCTGGGTGTTCGACCTTGAGAGCGAATGGACTGCAGGAGGCGCTGAAGGTTTCTCTCCTCGTTGAGCGTTGGGACGATGATCGACAGGTCGGCGGCGGGGTTATCAGTGATAGCGTTCGTCATTGTAGCTCCGTCGGTGGCGTCTCTACCGAGGTCTGAAGGTGGCGCATCGTTCCCCCTGCACAATTCCAGACTGCCTGTTGCGCTCGGACTTGGAAGGCCGGGTCTGTTATGCCGGTTGACTCGGAACCGGTGGGCGTGACTGCGATAGTTGTGAACTTCAACGGCGGCAGCGACCTAGTTGAATGCCTTGCGTCTCTCGCTATCCAAAACGCCCTGACGGAGGTGGTGGTTGTAGACAACTGTTCTACCGATGGCTCTATTGAGGTGGCGCTGAGCCGTTTTCCCGCCACAAGAGTGGTTCACTCGGTGACCAACGATGGCTTCGCGGCCGCAGTGGAGTCAGGTGCCAAGGCGGCATCCAACGAAACGATTCTCGTGCTGAACCCTGATGTGCGGCTTTATCCCAATTGCGTTGCCGCGATGCGAGACGCCCTGGTAGCCAATGACGGTGTGGCCGCGCCGGTGCTCGACCTGGAGGCACTCGGCGCCGTGGAGTACGGCTGCACGATCAACAGTCTTGGTATGCCCCGTGGGCTCGCGGAGCCACGGCCGCCGTTCTTCGTACCCGGTTGCGCGCTGGCCACAACTAAGCGGATGCTGGCCCGCGTAGGCGGCTTCGATGCTCGCTTCTTCCTGTTCGCGGAGGACCTCGAATACTGCTGGCGCGTGCTGCTGGCGGGCGGGGAAGTGCAGGTAGTGCCAGGTGCTCGAGGCTGGCATCGGGGCGGCGGCTCCATCCCAGGTGGTTACGCACGGGCCGGCGGATGGTCGACATCGGGGACGAGGGTGGCCTTGCGCGAGAGGAACACCCTGGCGGCCATGATCAGCTGCTCGAGCACCATGAGGTTGCCGCTGGTCGTAGCGGGCTGTGTCTGTCGGTCCATCTTTCTTGCGGGCGCCGCCATGGTCCTGCGCCGCCCGGAGCTAGCCCGTGGACTCCTGGTTGGTCTGGCGTGGAACGCGCGAAACATCCGGCGGTCGCTGAGGCGGAGGAGTTGCCTCGTCCGTACACCGGCTGGTGAGCGCGAGGCGCACGCGCGCATGAGCCATGGCTGGTTCATGTTGCGAACGCTTCGCGACCACGGCCTGCCGCGTCTCACCGGGGAACCGTAAAACCTCTCGCGCGTACTAGCCGAAGTGTTGGTTCCCTATCGCCGCCACACCCACCGCTAAGACAGCGAGCGAGAACGCGCACGTGACAATCGCCTCTGCCTCTGAACGTGCTCCGACCGCTGAGAGTACGGCGGCAGAGACCAGCAGACTGCAGGAGACGCCAAGTATCCGGGCCCACGGGACCCCGAGGGCACTAGCGGCAACAGCCCAAGCGGCTAGCGCTAACGGCGTTAATGGCCAAGCAGCGGTAGCGACCACGGACAGACTCATTGCGACCAACAGCGCCGCCGTACGCCACGAGACGAGTGAGGCGACCGCGCCAGCTGCTGCTCTTACCGCGGCTGCAGCTGCCGTCGCCGATCGCCCGGGTCTCTGGCGAGGTACTCGTGGCTTTTTCGGGAGCTTTGGGGGCCTCTCCGTCTTTGGGCGCGGCTCGGCTGCGGGAGCTGGAGCTTCAATAGCTGTCCTCGGACGTCGTCGCACGTCCACCGTTGACATGAAAACTGCAATGGCAACCGGCCATACGAGCACGGAAAGCCATACCAGCGAACGGTGGTCCTGAGCGAGAAGTGCTGAAGCTGTACCGACTGCGCCGAGGGCGAAGGCCAGCCACGTGCGGAAGCTGCTGCTCCCAGGTGGTTGCTCAGCGGTGGGCACAGCGTTGTTCCTCGAGGTACACGAGCAACCGCGCCGCCACGTCTGCCCAGGGTAGGACTCCTCCAGGATGAACCGGGGGCAGTTCTCCCGCAGCCCACCCCGGCACCTTCGCCCGGACAGCGGCGGCCAAATCACCGACGCTTGGTGGCACGATCACGCCGCCAGATGCAAGCAGCGAATCACGGAGGCCCGGGATGTCGTAACCGATGCTTGGCGTACCCAAGGCGGCAGCCTCGGTCACCACCAGTCCCCAACCCTCCCGTACCGAGGTAACCAGCAAGGCGTGGGCGCGGGCAAGGCGGTCAAGCTTCTGTTCTGTCGGGACCCGACCCAGGAACTGGACTTCATCCTCACTGAAATCGTGACGGAGCCTCTTCTCCAACGGGCCACCTCCCATCACCCACATCCGGGCGTTCGGCATTGCGTCCCGAGCGGCACGGAATGCCGCGAGAGCGTGATCGGGGCGCTTGTTGGAGGCCAGCCGACCGAGGAACATGACGGTGGGCTGAGGTTCACGGGGAGGCGAAGCCGTGAGCGTCGGAAGTTCGAGCCCGACAGGTATCACGACCACCGACCGGAGCCCGTACTCCGCAAGAGACTCCCGGCTGGAGGCGGAGATGGTGACGGTGGGGACCCTGCCGTAGCTACGCAGCCACGAAGGTTCCAGAACATGACGGCCCAGTAGCGCCAACGGCTTCGTCAACTCGTGATCCCATACTTCGCGAGCAACCTGAAAGATCAAAGCAACCACTACAGGCCCCTCGACCCAGCGAGGAGTCAAGAACGGTCTGGTATTCACTACATCCAACACCACGTCGTACCGCTGCCGTGGCCGTGATCGGTAAAAGCGCCGCGCCTCGCGGTAGACAGTCAATCGGCTCCCAGCCCGCACCACCCTCACACCCGCCACGATCTCCTCGCTGGGCTGACCGGCAACGGCTGCGGAGAAGATCGTGACATCGTGGTTGTTCGCTGCCCATTGACGAGTCACGGCATCCACGTAAACCTCCGCTCCGCCAGCGGCCGGGTGCGTGAGGTCTTTCCAGTTACAGACGAGTATGCGCATTCGGGCCGCCTTCGGGTGTCGACGGGGCTCCATGCCCGCGGGCAGTCCCGATCCGGCGCTTGAGGCTGGTAGATATCCCCGTGAGCTTCTTCGTCCACGCCCAGGTGAGGGGATCAATGCGCTGGACCAGACTGGGGGCGCACTGCGCGGTCAGGTTCATTCCTGCTCGTAGCGTCGCCCAGCGGATGCCCAACTCGAACATTCGGATGCGCGTAAGACAGGAAAGCGTGGGCACTGCAGCGGCGAGAATGGGCTTCCCGTACCGAGCCTGGGCGTAGGCAAGTGCCCGCATCCGCTGTGCTGGTGGCACCGGCGAGGGGGAGAGGTTGGCGAGCCGCTCCAGTACGGCACGTGCACGGTGCTCGTAGGTATGGCCATCACGGACGGCGGAATAGGCCGCATCCGCCCGTTGCTGGCGGTCAGGTGAAGCCAGCGCTGCGGCGACCCCGTCTGCCCATGCGGTCGGATCGTCATGAGGTACCAGGACATACGACCCGTCTGGCAGGACATCTTCGAGGCCTTCAACCGGAGTTGTTAAGACGATCGAGCGGGCGGCTGCCGCTTCGAAGACCCTCATGTTGAGGTCATCGCGAATCGGCATGGTCACGACAGTTCGAGCGCTCCGGTACAGGTCCATCATCTCCGCTGGCGCTAGGAACTCCTTCCTCGGCGCGATCGAGAACCGTGCCCCGAGGGCCCGGAGGACCGCTTCCCGATGGCTGCCCTGCTCCACCCTCCCCACGAAGGCGACGTCGTAGAGCCGGTCCTCGAGCTCCTCGCCCGGAGCCAGCAGGTTGGATGGCGCGGCCAACGGAAGCCATGACACCGACGCTCCCGTTGACGCGAATGCCTCCACCGCTGGCTTCTGCGCGACGAATATATGGTCGAAAGTCTGGCCGAGCCGGAGACGCCACGCCAGGCTCAGGTGGGTGTCTATCATCCAGGCAGCACATAGGCGGGACAGGACCAGCTGACCGCACGGAAGCCATCTCTGAGGGCCGAACGACTCGACCCACAGCATGGGCACGTCTTCGCCGATCTTCATGCTGGCGTGCCCGGTTCCAATAGGCGTGACGTCCGTCCCCTCTTGTAGAGCCGAGTGGAGATGAGTCGCCGTCGTCTCCTGGGACCACCCGTACCCGAGCAGGATCTTCGGTATGGTGGGTTCTTGAAACATCACTGCTGGTCGTGTCGTCCGCCGACGAGCGGATGGAACAATCGCCCCACTTGCCCTGTCGCCGCGCGTAAAAACTCGTAAGCTGGACCGTACCTCAGCGAATACCACCTGTGCAGAACACCTTTCGGAGGTGGTACGGGGATGCTCGCTGTCCGCCGGAAGGCGAAGACGTCTATTCCATTCCACCACCGAGGGTCGGTGTTGCGAGGGCTGGGGAACGAGAACAGCAACTCCAGATCCGGCCGAGAACGCACGGTGATGGCGTTGGCGGCCCGCACGGGCGGGTGCGACGAGTCATCGATGATGACAAGGGCCTCCGGGGCCAGATGCGGAGCGGCGGCCGCGAAGGCCCTGATCTGCTCTCGATAGGTGTGACCGCCGTCGTAGAAGAAAACACCGATGAGCGGGAAACTCTCCTGAGCCAGAACGGTCCAGGCGTCACCGTTTATCAGCCGGACGTGGTCGCATTTGAATTTGGCTAGATTCTCCCGGCACTCGGCCTCCGGGCCACCGAACTGGGAGAAGTTGTCGATCGCCACGAAGGACCGATGTTCGTTCCCGAGCGCAGCGCCTATGACGGACGTGCCCCGGTACGTTCCGATTTCGACGTACGCTTCGTCCTCGGCCAAGAAGCTGCAGGCGAAATTCAAGAGAGCCAACTTGTTCTCGGTTGCCATCCCACGCGTGTCGGTCACAACGGAGCCAAACCGGCGGTCTCGGGGGTGAGGTGCCGTCACAGGGTCTTCGTCCCACAGTCCGGAGAGCTCTTGGCGAAAACGGCCGATGTCCATGCCCCTCCTCTCGTTCGCTCCTGCTGCGCCGGGCCCGGGCAGGTATGAGAATGAAATACAAGGGTAATCCATCGGCTGGCGGTGCCCACTCGGTCGTGGCGGACCTTGTTCCTTCAGGATCCCGGGTCCTCGATGTGGGGTGCGCCAGTGGTTACCTCGGGGAGGCCCTCCGCGCCAAGGGTTGCCGGGTATGGGGTGTCGACGGCGACGCAAGATCACTAGCGGCCGTGCCGGCGAACGTGTATGAGGACGTGACACGTCTCGACCTTGACCACGATCAGCCTCCTTGGCCCCATCTGTCGTTCGACGTCGTCGTGGCCGCTGATGTGCTCGAGCATCTGGTCAGTCCCGTGCCTGCCCTGGAAGCATTGATCAGGCGCCTCGATCATGGCGGTAAGGTCATCGTCTCAGTTCCGAACGTCGCCAACGTAGTGGTTCGTGGACGGCTCCTACTGGGTCAGTTCGAGTATCAGGACGTTGGAATACTCGACCGCACCCACCTGCACCTCTACACGTTCGCGACGGCTCAGCGCCTCCTCGAAGACTGCGGCTTGCAGGTCGAGGGCCTGTTCTCCGGATCCGATCGCTTCGGTGGCCTGCTCAATGGCTCACCGGTTATCGGCCGGCTGCTGCGTGGACTGTTGGCGTACAACGTCGTCGCTGTCGGCCGCCTCCCTCCAACCGGTTAGCACTCTGCTCAGCCCGGTTTTAAGTCGTCTACTCGTGCCCCGTGCTCGCGGTCCACGTGCGGCGAGCCATAGCCCGATTGCCCCCAGCATAAGGGCCGAGAGGCAGCTCAGCACGAAGCTGCTTGTCACGACCCCCTGTGAGCGAAACACAAGCACACCACGCAGAGCCTCGGCACCGGATGGGGTCTCCAGCACCCACTGATTGAGCCCCTCGGGAGACTTCCTGTGCGTTGCAGCTAGCGGCCGGCGGCGTCCGTCACGGACGCTGTCAAATGAAGCGGCCCATTCATGATCGAAAGCCTGGCTCAGGCTGACGACAGTCCTCCCGGCTTCGGGTTCTAGTAGCTCCACTTCGTAGCTCCCGGTCGGGCTCCGACGCACGTTCATGGGGCGGTACGATGGCTCCCCGTCCTGCTTCGAATCGTCTCGGGTGGTGGCGACTCTTGGTTTGACTGTCGTGGCACCCGCAAGGTGACGTGCACCGGCGACGCCGAATACCGTTCGCCGCGGCCAGGACGATAGCGGTTGCAGGCCGGCACGGGATGCCAATTTGGATCGGGCGACGACAAATTGGGTCCGTCGCTGCTCTTGATCCGACCCCGGCCAGAGGCCGAATTCGCCACTGCCGTCAACGACTACGTACCGAACCGACAGCGCCTGCAGGTGGTCGACAAGTTCATCCTTTCGAAGAACTTCGAGAGCATCGGTCAGGGCCGGAGATTCCGATGACGACACGGCGGCGGCTAGATCTGCCAGCTCCAGGGAGGGGTGAAGAGCCGTCTTGTACGAGTAGCGAGACTCCGACGGTACATGAAGAACACGTCCAAACTGCTCGTCCGCCATGAGCATCCTCTCCAGCGCCAGATGCTCCGGCGGCACCTTCGATGGACGGAAGGTTCCTCCCAGACGTTGGTTGAGGGCTGCCAGGGAAGGGGTCCCGACGGCGAGGGCGACAGCCACAAGGATGGCCATGGGGGCCGTCTCTCGGAAGGTGATCCTCCGACTCCACGCCGGCCGGGTTAACGCACTTGCGGCCACGGCGGTGGCGGCGCCGGCCAGCACTGCGTAGGCGACTGCAACGAAGAGGTTGAACTTGGACATGTCGCGAAACATCCTCATGCCCGGTACGTGAGAGAACATCCACGTATAGATCTGGCCGACAGGGGCGTTTTCGCCTTTGACAAGAAATACGCCCACGAGAGCGAGCCCGGCGAAGAAGGCGAGCCTGGAATCCTTTCTGTGGCTGCCCAGAAAGTACGAGCAGCAGACGACTGGCAGGAGGAAGAGGAAGATGACGGGCGGCTGAACCACAAAGATGGCGGAATCCCTTCCGGTCCAAAAAGGGTGGTTGAGGGTGACGGCATGGGTGAGCGTTGCAAAGCTGATGAAGGGTTGGTTCGGGAGCAGGTCGTCCAATGACGAAGAGTCTCCCGTCGCCAGCAGCGGCAGGATCCAGTAAGCGTGAAGGGCTCCGAAAGTACACAGCAGCCCGACAACTGGTACGACGAGCCTCCCGCGGAGGTGCCGTTGACGCACAATTTCGAAAAGGAAGTAGCCGAGGCAGACCACTGAGGTCAGGAACGCGATCCTGGGCTCGAAGAAGCCCGACATCGCCAGCCAGACACCGGCGCTGATGCTGGCGCGCCATCGGGCCCGTTGATCCTCGGTTGGATCATGGGATGCCTCGCAGGAGTCGATGAACTTCGCCAGCACCAACGGGGCGAAGGCGTAGGCCATGGCAATGGTCAACTGATTGTTGCCAGCGACGAGGATGTAGGTGTTCAGCCCGTACAACGCGGCGGCGACACTCTTGCCTGCTGGTGATTGGGTGAAGCGGCTCATCATCACGTACATGGCGAGAAAGGGCAGGAAGGCGAAAGGGATGAAGAAAACGATCCTTTCGCCGGTTGAGAAGTCAGCCCCCAATCGTGCCAGCGCACCCAGGACGATCTGGTAAGGCGCTCCGTACAGGCTGGTGTTGATCTGACCCAGGCCGCGAGTTGCATCCCAAGCATGTGGAACTCCGAAGAACTCGCGCAGGGAGTCCATTGGGACGTAGCGCCAGTCTCCGAACTCGATGAGGCCGGGTCGGAACCACCCTCTGTGCATGACGAACCCACAGAAGAACAGGACTGACAAGAGCCACACACGGTCCGCTCCGCGGCCAATGCTCCCCTTCGAGTTGGGCTGCGGATCCAGACCCTGCACGTCGTCGGCGACATTAGTGGCACCTGGACTCAAGCCCCTTTAGCCTGGATCCACCGGTCAGCCTCAGGTGAGGCGACCGAAGGACGGTCCCGGCCGAGTCACGGCCTGTAGTTCGGACGGCCCGGTAGGGAACGTGGACCCGTCGGTCTACGCTTCGTGGATCGTCAGGTTGTCAGCGCGGTGTTGTTCGTCTACCGGCTCCGCCAGAGGTGCCGGCACTACGGTCAGCCCCAGAGGGCGCAGATGGGAACGGCGAGGATCCGTTCGCCTAGCTCGAACACACGCGGTCCTGTGTGGAGCACGACGCCGGCCAGGAAGCGGTCGCCGAGGGTGTCACACAACCAGGTGAGGTGACGGCCGTCCTCGGTACCCGGAGTGGCGGAGGCTTTGATCTTGGCGCCGACAACCTGGGTCGTTGTCATCTCAGCGATCAGATCGATCTCCCGCCGCCCATCCTCTCCCGCAGGTGATAGAGCCGTGGCCTGGAGGGACTGAGATCGAGCTCGGGTCGGATCTGGGCGGCCACGAAGGTGTCGATGACCCTGGTGAGTTCGATCTGGACCAATCGGCTACATCGTTTTGGGCGGCGTAGCCACCTGCTCCGCCGGTGGGCGTTACGTGGCCGATTCAGAAGCGAGCCGCGGCAAACGCAAGCCCCGATGACGTCATCACGGCACCGACGCAAGCGAACACCAGCGTTCGAGTGGTTGCCGCGAGTTCTCTGTAGAGGTTCTCCGCGGCCTGGTGACCTGAGATCTCGATCCGGGCGCCGAGGTCATTCCTCACCGCCTCGATCTTCACGTCGAGGGCGAGGAGGTCGCTCTTCATCGTCGCAGCATGGGCATGGAGGTCGCTCTTCGTCGCCGCAGCGAGGACATCGAGGTCGCTCTTCATTGTCGCAGCATGGGCATCGAGGTCGCTCTTCATCGCCGCAGCATGGGCATCGAGGTCGTTTTTCGTGACGGCCGCCAGAGCCTCGAGGTCTCGCTTGGTGATCGCTGACTGATGATCGAGGTCCGCCTTCGTAGCCACGTCTGCCCAGCCTCGGGGAGGCAGATGTTCCATCAAGGTCGCTGCCTCGTCAGGACCGAGGAACTCCTCGAGCTTCTGGTGCAGGTGGTGCCTCGACTGTTCACTGATGGTCATTGTCTCTCCAAATCAACCGGTTGAAAAGGGGAGAAAGCGATGACGCCCGCTTCCGAGCTGCACCGACAGTAGCAATCCGGTGTGACCGAGCAAGCCATGTCAGCCAGGGGCCGAAAGCGCGGGTGGCTGCCGGCACGAGACGGTGGCAGCGAAACTGCCTGGTCTTCAGCGGGAGCGTCCGTGCGATCGCAGGGAAAGGTGAGCGGAAGCCCGCTCCACGAGGCAGTCCATGGTCTGTTAGGTTTGCGGGCGGTGGCGACGGCACGGTGCCGCTGCTGGAGTGATTGACAGCGGGGTCTGTACAGATGATCGACGTGCTACGGCGGAACGCAATCCAGTCGGCGGTCGGGGCGCTGCTGGCCACTGGCCTGTTGGTGTCAGTCGTCACGAGCGGGTCCTTCGACAGTGCTGGTCACCAGGCCTGCTCAGCGACCACCACGGCGGCTCCGACAACTACGTCCTCGACGACTACAACGACGACGCTTCTTCCCACCATCCTGACCACCACGACAGCAGCAACAACCACGACCACCACACATCCGTGCACGACGTCCACTACGTCCGGCTCGGGGTACGGCTACGGCACCACCACGACAACTGCCGCCGGCGCCACCACGACAACTGCCGCCGGCGCCACAACGACAACCCGGTCCGGCACCACTGGCACGACGACGACCACCGGCGGCTACTACCTCGATGCCGCTGACGGGGGCATCTTCGCCTTCGGGCCCCAGGCCCGCTTCGTCGGCTCGACCGGCAACCTGCGCCTCAACAGGCCGGTCGTCGGCATGGCCGCCGATCCCGACGGCACCGGCTACTGGCTGGTGGCCTCCGACGGCGGCGTGTTCGCCTTCGACGCCCCGTTCTTCGGCTCCACGGGCAACATCCGGCTCAACCAGCCGATTGTCGGGATGGCCGCCACGCCCAACGGGCGGGGTTACTACCTGGTGGCGGCCGACGGGGGCGTCTTCGCCTTCGGCGGAGCGGTGTTCCGGGGCTCCACCGGCAACATCCGGCTCAACAGGCCGATGGTGGGCATGGCTGCCGATCCCGACGGCAACGGCTACTGGCTCTTCGCCTCCGATGGTGGCGTGTTCGCCTTCGACGCCCGCTTCGCCGGCTCCACCGGGGCCATCCGGCTCAACCAGCCCATGGTGGGAGGCGCCGCCGACCGTGACGGTACGGGTTACTTCATGGTCGCCTCCGATGGCGGGGTGTTCGCCTTCAACGCCAACTTCGCCGGCTCCACCGGTGCGATCCGGCTCAACCAGCCGATGGTCGGCATCGCCACCGATCCCGACCGGGACGGCTACTGGCTCGTGGCCAGGGACGGCGGCGTCTTCGCCTTCCGGGCCACCTTCCACGGCTCCACCGGAGCCATCCGGCTCAACCAGCCCATGGTGGGCATGGCCGCCGCGGAACCCCGCCCCTAGCGAGCTACACGCTCGGCCACAAGGATTCCGTCCCGGCTGAACCGGGTGGCGAACTCCTGTACCAGCAAGCCGTCGAGAACTGACTGATCCTGGGCCCCCATCTGACCCCGGTCCACGACCAGCCATCTCACGATGCCTGGATCGGGTAAACGTTCGCCCCGCACCCCCCACAGGCCGGCGACGAACGGGGTGGGGAACTCGTAGATCAGCCGGCGGTGCGCGAGATGGGGCACGAGGTTGTAGAACGCGCTGGTGGCCGCGCCGGGCGGGATCATCGCCACCGCCCGCTCCCTGGCTTCCTGGCCCGGCGGTTCCTTCAGTGGCCAGATTGGGCCGCGGAACTCCCTGCCGATGGGTGACGGGCCCCACGCCACGCTGCTGGCCAGCGCGGTGACCATGACCAGCCCGACCAGCGTCCTCCTCGCGCGGTCGCCTTGCCCCATCCACGAGATGGCCTCGACCGTGGCCACTGCCGCCCCGGCCACGACCAGCGCCGAGTAGTGGTACTTGATGTCGCGGGTGTAGGGGAAGGTCGACAGGGCATTGATGGCCAACATGGGCAGGGCCACGGCGAAGGACGGGAGGGCAAACAGGGGGAGAAGGCCAAAAGGGCCGACCATGGCCAGGAAGTAGTCGAGACGGTCGTTGCGGGTCAGCGCCCGAAAGGTCCTGCCCGGCCGGCCGGTCACCGAGCGGGCCACGGCACCGGCACTGTCGCCGAACTCTCCGAAGTAGCCCTCGTAGAAGGGCGGAATCCCGTAGTTGAAGCCGGGGATCACGACGCGGGTCGCCAGTAGGTACCAGGCCGATGCGAGGAACGCCGCCATGGCTCCTATCCTCCGGTCGCCGCGCAGGGCGATGAGCACCCCTATCACCACCAACGCCAGCGCGATGTCCTCCTTGCACGAGATGGCCAGCGCCGCTGCCGCCCAGAACCAGCCCCAACGGCGGGCCCGGGCGGCCCAGTAGGCGAACAGCAGCGGGCCGATGGCCAGTGTCTCCGGATGGAAGAACTCCCAGGCCAGGAACTGGTAGGTCGGGTTGAGCAGAAGGACGGCAGCGAGGCCGACTCCGAGCCAGCGGCTCTCCAGGCGGTCGCGGGCCAGCAGGTAGATCGCCACGGCCCCACTTCCCTGGGCGAGAACCTGGGCGATCAACAGGAACTGCGGGCCGGCCCCCAACCAGTAGAAGGGAGCGAAGAGGTACAGAACCGGTGAGACATGGTGGCCGAACACGTTCAGCCCCCGCACCGTGATCAGTTGGCCCTCGAACTGCGAGAGCAGCCACGTGGCCTGGTCGTAGATGCCCAGGTCGAACCCGTAGGTCGAGAACCGGTCGTGGCGCATCCAACCGAGCACGATGAAGGTGGTCGACCAGACCACCAGCATCAGGCCGAGGGCCCAGCGGGCCCTGTCACGCCTCGCCAACCACCGTCGGAGAGGGACGGCCCGCCCGTTCCCCTCCGGCACGGGCCGAACGCTACCGGCCGGTACCCTGGAAACCGTGGTTGGCCTGCTGTTCCTGGCGTTCCTGGTGGTCCCGTTCCTCGAGCTGTTCGTCATCCTGAAGGTGGGCGGCGCCATCGGCGCCCTGAACACCATCGGCCTGCTCATCGTCGTCAGCGTGGTCGGGGCATGGCTGGTGAAGCGGGAGGGGCTTTCCGTGCTGCGCCGGGCCCAGGCCCGGGTCCAGTCCGGCGGTATCCCGGCCAAGGAGCTGGTCGACGGGGTGCTCATCCTCTTCGCCGGGGCTCTTCTCCTGACTCCGGGATTCCTCACCGACGTCGTGGCCGTGCTGCTCCTGCTGCCTCCCGTGAGGGCGGGGCTGCGGGCCAGCACCACCAACGCCCTCGCCCGCCGGGCCGGCCGGGGAAGGATCGGCACCGGCCGTTTTCGGTAGTTGAGGCGGTGGGAGGGTAGAACGGCTATTGCGTCGAAGTAGTTGCACGTCCACATCCTCGAGACGCCAAGCCCAGGGAAGGCGGCCCGCTCTTTGTCCGACCACGACACCGGCCACCGGCCCCTCGTCACACTCCCCGAAGCTGCGGAGTACCTCCATCTGCCGGTGGAGGCGGTCCAGGCGCTGGTCGGCGCCCGCTTCCTGGAGCCCGTCGGCGGCGTCGGTGATCCGGCCGACACGCTGTTCCCCCTCGTCGACCTGAAGGCCTTCCTGGCCCGCAACGCCGATTACGGCGCCGGCAACCTGGTCCTGGCCGATGCGGAGGCCGCCGACCCCCAGGCCCTCCTCGACGCCCTCGACGGCCGCGCCGAAGAGATGGCTCGCCGGGCCTTCGACATCTTCTCCACCGTCTTCACAGAAGCCCAGGGATGGTCGCTCCGGCGCCAGGCCCGGTTCATCGAGCAGGCCAAGGGCCGCTTCGAGGCCATCCTCGCCGTCACCAGCCAGGGGGCGGAGGTCGACGAGGCCCTGGTGGGGGATCTCCAGGAAGTCGGTGCGGCCGCGGCATGGGACGGCTCGCCGCTGCCCCAGCTCCTGGTCGTGCTGCGCATCTCCCGTGACCTGGTGGTCCAGACCGCCGTCGGTCTGGCCGAGGAGAGGGGCCGCCACTGGGGGCTCGCCCTCTCCCTTCTCCTCACCCGCGTCCTGCCCGCCATCGACCGGCTCACCGACGCTCTGGCCGAGGGCTACTGGGCGGCCATGGTGGACCGCCAGCAGGAGGCGCGCGACCGCTACGAGCACGTGATCGAGCACTCCTCCGACGGGATCTTCGAGGTCGATCTGGAGGGACGCCTCCGCTACGCCAACCCGTCGTTGGCCATGATCCTCGGCCTGCCCGAGGACGACCTCACGGGCACCGAGCTGTCCGAGGTGATGACGGCCCTGGACGGTGGGGGGCCGCTCAGTGGGGTCCTCCCTGGCGGGGGGGCGGGTGGGGTCGGCACCGATGTCGGCGAGGTGGAGGATTGGGGCCCCGTGCGCCTCACCCTCAGCCGGGCCGACGGCGTGCGCCGGGTGGTCGAAGTTCGCTCCATCGCCCGGCGCCGCCACGGCGAGCTGGTCGGCCACCAGGGCGTGGTCCGCGACGTAACCAGTGCCCACGACCTCGAGGCGGGCAAGAACGAGTTCTTAGCCCTGGTCACCAACGACCTGCGCAGCCCGCTGTCGACCATCGTCGGGCTCGGGGCCACCCTGGAAGCCGAGGCCGGCGAACTGTCACCCGAGCGGGTCCGGCGGGCGGCAGCCTCCATCCGGTCCGAGGCCGAGCGCATCTCCCGCCTCGCCGACGACCTCTCCGACGTGAGCCGCCTCGAGGCCACCACGCTGCTGTTGAGCCCCCGCCCCACCGACCTGTCCACCGTGGTCGCCAAGGCCGTGGCCCGTACCGGACATCCCGTCGGCGAGGCCGGTGGCGTCGAGGTGCGGGTGCCTGGCGGGGTGCCGGTGGTCGCCGACCCGGTACGGCTGGAGCAGGTGCTGGCCAACATCGTCGACAACGCCTTCCAGCACGGCGAGCCGCCGGTGGTGGTCGAGATGCTCGACGTCGACAAGGGGATGCTCGAGCTGGTGGTGACGGACCAGGGCGGCGGCGTGCCGCCCCATCTCGTCCCCACCCTGTTCAGCCGGCTGCGCACGCTCAGCCGCGCCGACCGCGACCCTTCCCGCGGCACCGGCCTGGGGCTCTCGCTGGCCCGGGGCATCATCGAGGCCATGGGCGGCCAGGTCTGGTACCAGGCCGGGGCCGAGGGAGGAGCCCGCTTCCACCTCACTCTGCCCGTGCCCCGCCGGCGCCACGGCGACTGACCCCCCCTGCCTGAGAGGGCGCGCGTCCTACGCCCTGCCTCAGAGCCGCCCGATGGCCCCTGGGTCCTTGCCTCCATGGCCGGGGTCCACGACCACCTTCCAGGGCACCAGCAGCTCGGCCACCGCCGACTGGGACTCCAACAGGACCTGGTCGGCCACCTGGGACAGCGCCCGTACCTCGTAGCGATGGATGCCGGGGCCCACGCGCGGGTCCCGGAACGACAGCGCCTGCGCGCCTGTGGCGCTGACGGCGGGGCTGGCGGCGGGTACGCGCCCAACCAGGATCCCGTTGCGCCAGACGGCGTAGCCGGAGGCGCCGGCCACCGGCTGCCAGGCCACCAGAGCGTCGGTACCGTCGATGCGGCCGGCGTTCAGCCCGGCCGGGGCGGCCAGTCCCAGACCAGCTGGGCCCTGGCGGGCGGGACCGGGACCGGCACCCCGCTCCGGAAGGGATCGCAGCCGGTCGATCATCCCGGCGGTGATGCCGTCGGCCAGGCGCTGGCGGACGGCGGGGTCGGCCAGCGCCCGGGCCTCCTCCCGGTTGGAGAGGTAGGCGCCCTCGATGATCAGCGCCGTCGTGCGCGTGTTGCGCAGGACCGCGTAGTAGTCGTCACCCTTGCGACCGGCCCGGGTGAAGGTTCCCCTCGGCCCCGTGCCGGCGCGGCTCGTCACGCCGGCGAGCAATGAGCGGGCCAGGGCGCGGCCGGCCGGGCTCTCCTGCTGGTGGTAGATCTCCGTGCCCCGGACGTTGGGGTTGGTGCTGGCGTTGTTGTGAACCGACAGGAACACGTCGGCGCCGGCGCGGTGGGCGACCTCCGACCGCTCGTCCAGGGGCACGAACACGTCCCGGTCCCGCGTGAGCACCACCTCCATGCCGGCAGCCCGGAGGCCTGCGGCCAGGCGCAACGACTCGTCGAGGTTGACGTCCTTCTCCCTGAGCAGCACGGCCGGGCGCGCCGGCGCTCGCCGCCGCGCCGCCTCGGCCCCGCCGGCACTGCCGCCCAGGATGGCGAGGCAGGCCAGGATGGCAACTCCTCGCCGGATGTCACCCACTATTCGCCAACCATAGCCACCGGTGGCGTGACCCGCGTCCCTACCTGTTCGTTCCGAGTACATAGCGGGCCGTTTCCGCCCGCTATGTACTCCCAACCGCGGGAGCCCTGCATACGGAGACCTACTATCGCCGGCACGTGAAGACGGCCCCCGATCCAGTTCGACCTCAGCCGTCGCCGGACCAGCCCCTCCTGGTGGCCACCGGGGTGGAGAAGACCTACCGCACCGGTGCCGACGCCGTGGTGGCTCTCAACGGGGTCGACCTGTCCGTCGATGCCGGCGAGATGGTGGCCGTGATGGGGCCCTCGGGTTCGGGCAAGACGACGCTGTTGAACTGCCTGGCCGGCCTGGACGACATCGACGCCGGCACCGTCGTGCTCGGCGGCGAGAGCATCCACGAGATGACCGACGCCCGCCGGACCCGCCACCGGGCCGAGACCATGGGCTTCATCTTCCAGGCCTTCAACCTCATCCCCGTGTTCACCGCCACCGAGAACACCGAGCTGCCCCTCCTGTTGGCCGGCCGCCCGGCCAAAGAGGCCCGGGCCGCCGCGCGTGAGACCCTCGAGCGCGTCGGGCTGGGCCACCGCCTGGACCACCGTCCCACGGAGCTGTCCGGCGGCGAGCAGCAACGTGTGGCCGTCGCCCGCGCCCTGGCCGGCCGCCCCCTGCTGGTGTGGGCCGACGAGCCCACCGGCAACCTCGACTCCGAGACGGCCGGCGCCGTCATGGGCCTGCTCCGCGAGCTGCACGCCGAGGGCCTCACGCTGATCCTCGTCACCCACGACGACGCCATCGGGGCCGCCGCCCCCCGCCGCGTCGTGGTGCGCGACGGCAAGGTCGTGGCCGACGAACGCCGCGCCCCCGTCCCCGGCTGACGTGCCCGTAGTCCTCGTCCTCTCGCTCCCCTTCCTGGTGATCCTGGCCCGCCGGCCGGTGCTGCGGCGCCTGGCGGTGCGCAACGCCCGCCGGCGGCCTCGCGAGGCGGCACTGGTGCTGCTCGGTTCGCTGCTGGGCACGGCGATCATCACCGGCTCGTTCATCGTGGGCGACACCCTCGAAGCGTCCATCCGGCGCTCCGCCTTCACCCAGCTGGGGCCCGTCGACGAGGTCGTCCAGACCGGCGCGGGCGACAGCTCGGCCAAGGCAGAGGCGGCCTTGTCGGGACTGGCTGCCGGTGCCGGCATCGACGGCATCCTCCCCATGGTGCGGGTCGACGCCGCCGTGGCCACCGCCGCCACCCCGCCCCGAGCCGAGCCCCAGGCCCAGGTGCTGGAGGTCGACTTCGAGCGGGCCCTCGAATTCGGCGGCGACGCTCAGGCCACCGGCATCGCCGGCCCCACGCCGGCCGGCAACAACGCGGCCATCGGCAGGGACCTGGCCCGCACCCTCGATGTCGACAAGGGCGACAAGATCGAGATGTTCGCCTACGGCGACAAGCGATCCTTCACCGTCGACCGCGTCCTGCCCCGCCTCGGCGTGGCCGGCTTCCACCTCGGCCTGGGCAGCGAGTCGCCCAACGTCTTCGTGGCGCCCGGCACCCTCGCCGCCCTGGCCGCCGGCGCCCCCGCCGGCGTCGCGCCTCCTACCTCGGTGGTGCTCGTCTCCAACGCCGGCGGTGTCATCGCCGGCGCCGAGGGAACGGCGGCCGTCACGGGTCGGATCGAGAAGGCGCTGGCCGGCATACCCGCCGCCGTGCGCCCGGCCAAGAAGGACCTGCTGCGCAACGCCGACGAGGCCGGCAAGAACTTCACCCAGCTCTTCGGCTCCATCGGGTTCTTCAGCGTCCTCGCCGGGATCCTCCTTCTCGTCAACATCTTCGTGATGCTGGCCGAGGAGCGGAAGACCGAGCTGGGGATGCTGCGGGCCGTGGGCCTGCGCCGGGCCGGCGCCGTGGGCGCCTTCTCCCTGGAGGGCTGGCTCTACGCGCTGGTGTCGTCGGCCATCGGCACCATCGCCGGGCTCGGCGTGGGGCGGGTGGTTGTGGAGGTCGCCGCCGGCATCTTCGCCGGCGACGGCATCTCGCTGGAGCTGCGGTACTCGGCGTCGATGGCGAGCGTGCAGACCGGCTTCGTCATCGGGTTCGTCATCTCGCTGGCCACCATCGTGCTCACGTCGATCCGCGTGGCCAGGCTGAACGTGATCCGCGCCATCCGCGACCTGCCGGAGCCGGCGGTGCCGCGCCAGCGGGTGGTCACGCTGGTGCTGGGTTCCTTCGCCGTGCTCGCCGGCACCGTCCTTGCCGTGTCCGGCCTCAGCGGCAACGAGCCTCATGCCGCGCTGGCCGGGCCGGCGCTGGCCGGCCTGGGCCTGGTCCCGCTCCTCCGCCGGCTGGTGCCACGCCGGCCTCTCGTCACCACCGTCTCGGCGACCGTGCTGGCGTGGGGCGTGCTGTGCTTCGACCTGGCCGCCGGCGCTTTCCGCAACCCCGAGATCACCGTCTTCGTGGTGGACGGGGTGGTCCTCGTGGCTGCCGCCGTGGCCCTGCTCACCCAGAACCAGGACCTGATCGGCCGGGGCCTGCGCAGTGTCGGCCGGCGGGCGAGCCGGAACGGCGGACGGGGGGCCAAGGGCGAGGAGAACCTCTCCCTCCGCCTCGGCCTGGCCTACCCCCTGGCCCGGCGCTTCCGCACCGGGATGATCCTCACCATGTACGCCCTGGTCGTGTTCACCTTGGCGTCCATCACCCTCTTCAGCGACGTCTTCGCCGGCCAGGTCGACGACTTCACCGCCGACGTGGCCGGCGGCGCCGATCTGCGGATGATCTCCAACCCGGCCAACCCGGTGCCGCCCGAGGAGGTCCGAGCGCTTCCCGGCGTCCGTGACCTGGCCGCCCTGGCCACCATCGAGGGTGAGTTCGACGTTCTCGGGCCGTCGGCTCCGAGTGGCGCGGCCGACGAGGGGTTCGAGCCGTGGCCGCTGGCCGGCTTCGACGAGGACTACGTCGCCCTCGGTCCACCTGCCCTCGACGAGTACCCCTCCCGCTTCAAGACCGACGAGGAGGCCTACCGCGCCGTTCTGGCCGACCCGACCCTGATCATCGTCGACGAGTTCTTCCTGCAGAACGGTGGCGGACCGCCCGAGTCCGCCCTCGAGCTGGGGACCGAGATGGTGCTGCGGGACCCCCGGTCGGGGCGGACGCAGCGCCTGAAGGTCGGTGCGCTGGCCGAGTCGGGCTTCGACGAGCCCTTCGCCCTCGTCTCCCTCGAGTCCCTGCGCGCCGTTGCCGGGGATCAGGCCGTTCCCAACCAGCTCCGGGTGGCCACCGATCCGGGGGTGGACCCCCAGGAGCTCGCCGACTCCCTCAACGGCCGCTTCCTAGCCAACGGCGCCGACGCCGTCTCCTTCGCCAAAGCCGTGGGCGACGGTCTCCAGATGCAGAACCAGTTCTTCCGCCTCATGCAGGGCTACCTCGCCCTCGGCCTCGTGGTCGGGATCGCCGGCCTGGGCGTGGTGATGGTGCGGGCCGTCCGGGAGCGCCGGCGCCAGATCGGCGTTCTGCGGGCGCTCGGCTTCGGCACCTCAGCGGTCCGCCAGGCCTTCCTGATCGAGTCCGGCTTCGTCGCCCTCGAGGGCATCCTCGTGGGGGTCATCCTGGCCGTGCTGTCCACCTGGCGCCTGCTCACCAGCGGCAGCTTCGGCGAGGGCCTCGAGTTCACCATCCCCTGGGGCCAGCTCACCCTCCTCGTCGTCCTCACCTTCGGCGCCTCCCTGCTCGCCACCCTGGCGCCGGCTCACCAGGCCTCCCGCATCCGCCCCGCCGTGGCCCTCCGCCTCTCCGACTGACTCCAGGTCGCAGGAGGTCAGGGGGCCGGCGCCGGCGCCGGCATCGCCTGCTCCACCTGCTCGAGGAGGCGGGCGGTGCAGGACGACATCTCCAGCGGGGGGAGCGCATCCTCGACGATGCGGGCGGCGAGCTCGGCGAAGGCCGCCCCCGCGGCGCCGCCGCCGTCGGGGCGCAGCGCCGCCGGCTCCCCCACGTCGGCGCCGGCGGCCATGGCCGGGTCGAGGGGGATGGTGCCGAGGAGGGGTGCCCCGATCTGGTCGGCCAGGCGCTGGCCGCCGCCCGAGCCGAACAGGGCGTAGGAGGTGCCGTGGTCGCACATGAACTCGCTCATGTTCTCGATGACGCCGGCGACCCGCAGGTAACCCTTGCGGGCCATGTCAGCGGCACGGGCCGCCACCTGCTGGGCGGCCAGGGCCGGCGTGGTCACGATCAGCACCTCGGCCCGGGGCAGCATGCGGCCCAGGCCCATCTGGATGTCGCTGGTACCCGGCGGCATGTCGATCAGCAGGTAGTCCATGTCGCCCCAGCGCACGTCCTCCAGGAAGTGCTGGACGGCCCGGTTGAGCATGAAGCCACGCAGCATCACGGCCTGGTCCTCGGCCGTCCCCTCGATCGACCCCATGGAAACGACCTTGAGCCGGCCCGAGCCGATCCTGCGTTCCAGAGGCACGATCTTCTTGCCCTCGGCGCCCAGCTGCATGCTGAGGCCGAGCATGCGGGGGATGGAGAAACCGCCGATGTCGGCATCGAGGACTCCGACGGTGAGGCCCCGCTGCGCCAGCGTGGCCGCCAGGTTGGCCGTCACCGACGACTTGCCGACGCCCCCCTTTCCGGACGCGATGGCCGCCACCCGGGTGCGGGCGGGGATGTCGGTGTCGGGGGCATGTTCCCGGGCCTTCCAGCGGGCCCGGGCCATGACCTGGCTCTTCTGCTCGGCCGTCATCTCACCGAAGTGGACCCGCACCTCGTCGACTCCGGGAAGGCTCCCGACCCGGGCCTTGACGTCCCGCATGAGCTGGCCCCGCAAGGGGCAGCCGGCGGTGGTGAGGGCCACGGTGACGTCCACCGCGCCCTCGGAGATCTCGATCCTGCGCACCATCCCCAGGTCGACGATGTTGTCGCCGAGCTCGGGATCGATGACGCCCGCCAGCACGGCATTGACCCCCTCTTCGGAGGCGATGGCAGGGGTGGTCGGCGCCGGCATCAGATGTCCAGTTTACGAGCGGGCGGCGGGACCGAATTACCGAGGAGCGACAGCCGCCTGCCCCGACCCTTGCCAGATAGTGGCGGCGAGGGGGTAAGCTGGGTTCCAGCAGATCTTATCTTCTTCTACTCAGGAGGCGTCCGGGTGACCACAACCGAGACCAGCACCAACACCGACATCATCACCGGGACCGAGGTCATCTCGCTCACCGACACCGCTACCGACAAGGTGGCCGAGCTGTTGACCATGGAGGGTAACCCCGACCTGGCACTGCGCATCGCCGTGCGCCCCGGCGGGTGCTCCGGCTACTCCTACGAGATGTTCTTCGACAGCGAGCTGGCCCACGACGACCTCGTCACCACCCGCGGCCAGGTACGCGTCGTGGTCGATCCGGCCAGCGCCCAGCTCCTCTCGGGCGCCACGCTGGACTACAAGGACGGCCTCCAGGGTGCCGGCTTCAGCGTCAACAACCCCAATGCCCAGCGCTCCTGCGGCTGCGGGCAGTCCTTCTCCTAGCTCGTCTCGGGTCGCAAGCAAAGCTTGCTCCCCGAATCAGCAAGGTGCTTCGGGCGACCGGCGAAGCCGGCTCGCCCTGCGCCGTTCCTCTTTGCAGCATCCGGGAAAGGCCGCCTCCGGCGGCGGGAGCGGCCGCCGCCGAAACTGCTCAGGAGCTGACCAACCGCTCCAGCGCCTGCTTGGCCTCGGTGCGGTCGTAGGCATTGTCGATGCGCTCGCGAATCACGCCGTCGGCGCCGGCCAGGAACAGGAACGGCTCCTGGGCCAGCTTGAAGGCCTTCATGGCCGGCGCCACCGCGTCGCCCGTGCGTGACGCGTAGACCTCCACGTGGACGAAGCGCACCCGGTCCGAGAATGCCTCGTGGTGGACCAGGAGGTTGTCCAGGACCGGGCCGCAGAGGCGGGACTGGCAGCGCGCCGGCGTGGCGATCAGCACGGCCATGGGCCGCTTCTCGGCCAGGGCGGCGTCGACGCTGACGTCGTGCAACGGGCACACCGGGTCACGGGTGCAGATCGGATCGACGCCTCTGGCGTCGGTCGTGGTCGGCGTGGCGACGATCGGCAGGGGCTGGCCCACCAGCGGCGCCTTGGCCGCGCCGGGCTCGAGCACCTCGATGGCCGCCTTGGACTTGATGCCCTTGTAGGTGGTGTTCACCGTGGAGAAGCCCGGCTTCTCGAACCGGTGGCGCACGAGCAGGTACGGCAGCTCCAGGCTTCCGTCGGCATGTAGCTCCGGCTCGACGGGGGTGCCGTCGATGCTGACCTCGACCGGGCCGTCGGGCTTGACCGGTCCGGTGCCCTCATCGTTGAGGAAGGCCAGGGCCAGGCGCTGCTCGGCGCCGGCCACGTGCACGTAGCTGGCCACGACCAGGTTGACGGTGCCGGCGCCGGCCTGGGCGCCCGGCTCCTCGTCGGGCTCCGTCCCCTTGACCGTGGCCGGCTCGTCGTCGCCGGACTTGCCGCAGGCGGCCAGCAGGACCACGCCGGCACCCGCCAGCAGGAACTCTCGTCGATTCAGCGCCGTCACGGCGCCAACCTATCTTGGCGCTGTGCCCTTGACCTTTCAGGTGGACGGCCGTGCCGTGGAGGTGGCCGACGACGGAGCCTCCCTCCTGGAGGTCCTGCGCGACCGCCTCGGCCTCCGCAGCCCCAAGGACGGCTGCAGCCCCCAGGGACAGTGCGGCTGCTGCACCGTGCTGGTCGACGGCCAGCCCCGGGTGGCCTGCGTCACCCCCGCCCGCAGGATCGCCGGCCGCACCGTCACCACCCTCGATGGGCTTCCCGAGGCCGTGCGCACGCGGTGGGCCGAGGCCTTCCTCGCCTGCGGGGCCAGCCAGTGCGGGTTCTGCACCCCGGGGATCATCGTGCGCCTCGCCGCCCTCCACGCCGCGGGCCGGGGCAGCGAGAAGGAGGTCGACAACGCCCTCCTGGCCCACCTCTGCCGCTGCACCGGCTGGAACACCATCAAGGAGGCCTTCGTTCGGGCGGCGACCGCCGGGCCGCTGCCCGCCCCGCTCGGCACCGGGCAACCGCCGGCCATGCCCGCCGCCGCCACGCCGGCCACGGCCTCGCCGCCCCCGTCAGCCATGCGTGACCTGGGCGCCGCCGCCCGCCGGGCCACCATCGAAGGGGGCGTGCCCCAGCAGGTCGGCACCCATGTCGCCCTCGGCGCCGCCGGCTTCGCCGACGACACCGCCCCCCCCGACGCCCTGGTGGCGGTACCCGACGGCGCCGGCGGTTGGGCCGTCGGCGAGACCCTCACCGAGGCCCGGGCCCTGGCCGGGAAGGTGCAGGGCCGGCGCAGCACGATCGCCCTGGTGCATCCCCTCGAGATCCCCCCCGGCCCCTGGGACGTCACCCTGCGCACCACCTGGACGGAGCCCGCCTACCTCGAGCCGGACGCGTCGTGGTGCCAGCCGGGCGGCGAGCCGGCGTCCCCGGTGGCCAACGGGGGCGCCTTCGGAGGAAAGACGAGCTCCGTGGCGCCCGCCGCCGCCCGCCGCCTGGCCGACGAGCACGGCCGGGCCGTGCGGGTCCTCCTCTCCCGGGAGGACGTGGTGCGCCTGGGCCCCAAGCGACCCCCCGTCGCCGGCGGCGCCCGGCGAGACGGCACCGGCGTGCTGCGGGTCGTCCGCACCCCCGGCGTGGCCGAGGCGGTGCGCGCCGTGGCTCCTGGCCTGGTGGTCGAGGAGGTCGACTTCGCCGGCCTCTCCACCTCCATCGCACTGAGAGCCGCCGGCTGGGCCGAGGCGGCCGTGCTCCTGGCCGCGGCGCGGAACGAAGCCAACTCGACGGTTACGGCACCGTCGGGCGCCCGAGCCGAGGCCGGGCTGGCCGACGACGGCTCGGTGCAGGTCCGGGTCGCCTGCGGCGACCCTCTCGACGACGTGGTGCTGCGCTCCTTCTGCGTCGGTGCCGCCCACATGGCCCTCGGCTGGGCCCGCACCGAGGGCATCGCCGTCGACGGCGAAGGCGTTCCCCACGACCTCACCATCCGCTCGTTCGGGGTGCTGCGGGCCCAGGACATGCCGGCGGTGACCGTGGAGATCGACGACGCCGCCGGCCCACCGGTGAACGGCTCCGACGCGGTGTTCGCCGCCGTGGCCGCCGCCGCCTGGCGCGCCGACGGCTATCCCACCGACTGGCCCACCCACCGAGGAGCACGATGACAGCACCCATTGGTCCCTACTCGCCCATCGTCCGGGCCGGCCCCTGGCTGACCTGCTCGGGCCAGCTCGGTGTGCTCGACGGCACCCTCGTCACCGGAGGCGTACCGGCGCAGACCGAGCAGGCCCTGGCCAACCTCACCGAGCTCCTCGCCGGCGAGGGAGCGTCGCTCGACGACGTGGTGAAGGCCACCGTCTTCCTCACCGACATGGGTGACTACGCCGCCATGAACGAGGTCTACGCCGCCGCCTTCACCAGCGGCCGCTACCCCGCCCGTTCCACCATCGCCGTCGTCGCCCTGCCCTTCGGCGGCGCCGTGGAGATCGAAGCCTGGGTCTACAGCCCCCAACGGGAAACGTCGCCTCCCCCCGACGTTTCGAGTACATAGGGGGCGGAAAACGCCCCCTATGTACTCGCAACGGGGGGAATGGGGCGGGCTCCGGCTACAGGCCCCAGCGGGACTGACCGAAGCGGTAGCCCACCGAGCGCACGGTGGAGATGAGATGCTCGTGCTCGGTGCTCAGCTTGGCCCTGAGGCGGCGGATGTGGACGTCGACGGTGCGGGCGCCGCCGTAGTACTCGTAGCCCCACACCCGTGACAGCAGGATCTCACGGGTGAAGACCTTGCCGGGGTGGGTGGCCAGGAACTTGAGCAGCTCGTACTCCATGTAGGTGAGGTCGAGGGGCCGCCCGGCGATGGCGGCCTGGTAGGTCTCGAGGTTGAGCATCAGCGGCCCGTACTCCACCAGCTCGGGGCGGGTGCCCTGGCCGGTGCGCCAGAACAGGTGCTTGAGCCGAGCCTCCAGCTCGCGGTCCTGGAAGGGCGAGACGCAGAAGTCGTCGAACATGTCCTCGCGCAGCTCGAGGTCCGGCAGCTGGTGGCCGGCCACCAGGACCAGCAACGGCTCCAGGGGCAGGTCCCGCTTGCGCAAGGTGCGGCACAGGGCGAACGCCCCCTCCGGGTCGACGTCGGCACTGACCACGGCGCCCGCCCAACCCTCGTCGGGCTCCAGGCGCGAAGCCGCCTCGGCGGTGCCGGCGGCCTTCCACGGGTACCCCGCCAGGTCCAGGGCCTGGACCAGGACCGGTGGCGGGGGATCGGGGTACAGGAGAAGTGGTTCCACGTCCGGCCTCTCTGCCTACAGCGTGGACAGGTAGCGGTCCAGCTCGAACTGCGTGACCTGGGACTTGTAGTCCGCCCATTCCGCCCGCTTGTTGCGGAGGAACCACGTGAACACGTGGTCCCCCAGGGTCTCGGCCACCAGCTCGGAGCGCTCCATCTCCTCCAGGGCCTCGGACAGCGAACCCGGCAGGGACGTGATGCCCGCCGCCGCCCGGCCCTCGGCCGTCAGCTCGTAGAGGTTGGTCGCCGCTTCAGGCGGCAGCTCGTAGCCCTTCTCCATCCCGCGCATGCCGGCGGCCAGCACCAGGGCGAAGGTCAGGTACGGGTTGCACGCAGGGTCCGGAGAGCGGTACTCGATGCGGGTGGACTCCTTCTTGCCCCGCTTGGGGGCCGGCACCCGCACGAGGGCCGACCGGTTGTTGCGGGCCCACGAGACGTACACAGGCGCTTCGTACCCGATCACCAGGCGCTTGTAGGAGTTCACCCACTGGTTGGTGACGGCGGTGATCTCCCGGGCGTGGGTCAGCACCCCGGCGATGAAAGCCTTGCCGATGGCCGAGAGCTGGTGCTCGTCGGCCTCGTCGTGGAAGGCGTTGGCCTCCCCCTCGAAGAGCGAGAAGTGGGTGTGCATGCCCGATCCCTGCACTCCGGCCAGCGGCTTGGGCATGAAGGTGGCGTGGACCCCGGCCTCCCTCGCGATCTCCTTGACGACCAGCCGCACGGTCATCAGCGTGTCGGCCATGGACATGGCGTCGGTGTGCCGGAGGTCGATCTCGTGCTGGCTGGGCGCGTCCTCGTGCTGGCTGTACTCCACGGGGATGCCCATGTCCTCGAGGGTGAGGACGGTGCGCCGGCGCAGCTCGCCGGCCAGGTCCGCCACCGTCAGCTCGAAGTACGAACCTTGATCGAGCGGCTCGGGCCGTCCCTCGTCGCTGGCGAAGTAGAAGTACTCGATCTCCGGCGCGGCGAAGAACGAAAAGCCCTTGTCCCTGGCCTTCTCGAGCTGGCGGCGGAGCACGTGGCGGGAGCAGCCCTCGAACGGCGTTCCGTCCAGATGGGTGACGTCGCAGAAGACGCGGGCCACGGATGGGCCCTTGTCGCGGTTGGGCAGGATCTGGAACGTGGCCGCGTCCGGCCGGGCCAGCACGTCGCTCTCCTGAACGCGGCTGAAGCCGTCGACCGCCGATCCGTCGAAGGTCATCCCCTCCTCCAGAGCGTTCTCCAGCTCGGCGGGGGTGATGTTGAACGCCTTGGGGATGCCGAGAACATCGGTGAACCACAGCTGGATGAAACGGACCCCCCGCTCCTCGACAGTGCGCAACACATAGTCCTGGGGACGCTCCATGAGCCCATTGTTGCTCATGCTCGGGGCTTTTCGGCCGTTTCCACCCTCAGTTCACGCTGTCTTCACATGGTGCCGTGTGGCCGCGGGTGGCGGATTCAGCCGATCACCCGCCGCCGGAAGCCGCTCGTGCCCAGCACGACCAGACCGGCGGTGCAGGCGATGAGCCCGGCGAACACGCCGGGAAGGGGCATGTGGGGGATTCCGTCGGTGAGAGCGGCGCGGAACCCCTCGCTCATGTAGACGAGCGGGTTCACCAGCACGCCCCACTTGAGCCACGGGACGGCGTCGAGCCGGGCCCATGGGTAGTACGTGGCCCCGAGGAACATGACGGGCATGACGATCACGCTGAAGACCAGAGGGACCTGGGGTGGAGCGACCCGGGTACCGATGGCCAGGCCGAGGGAGGCGCCGAGCAGAGCGGCCACCGGCGCCACGGCCAGGAGCAGGGGCCAGTCGAAGCTCAGGTGCACCGGCGTGGCCGGCATGAACTTCGCCAGAGGGAATACGACGATCCCTGCCAGCAGGCCCTGCAGCGCCCCGCTCACCAGCTTCTCCGCGGCCACGGCCCACACGGGTAGCGGAGCCAGCACCCGGTCCTCGATCTCGCGGGTGTAGCCGAACTCCTGGACCAAGGGAAGGGCGACGGCCTGGATGCCCTGGATGATGCAGGCGGTGGCGATGACACCGGGAACCAGCAGCGTGGAGAACTCCTCGGCCCCCCGACCACCACCTACGCCCTGGCCGATCTTGGGGAACACGTAGGCGAACACGAAGACGGTGAGCAGGGGCTGCATGACCGTGCGCACGAGGAAGGCCTTGAACGTCTTGCCCACGACGTGCAGGTCGCGCCACAACAAGGCGTTGAAGGCGGTCACCGCCGCGGCACGTGCGGGGCGTAGCTCGGCCAGGGCGGTGGGGCGCTCGCCGGCCAGGGTCATTCCCGGAGTTCCTTCCCGGTCAGGCCGATGAACACCGCTTCGAGGGTGGGCTCGGTGGTGGAAAGGTCGGTCACGGTGAACGCCCCGGATTCGGCCGCGGCCATGACCCGGGGGAGGGCGCCACGGGAACCCCGCAGCTCGAGGCGCACCTGGCCGTCCAGGACGTGGACCCGAACCGCCCCCTCGACGTTGGCCTGAAGGTGGGAGGCGAGACGATGGAGATCACCCTCGGCGGATACCCGCACCACGGTGTCGGCACCGAGCGTCTGCTTCAGCGCCGCCGGTGTGTCCAGAGCCAGGATCCGCCCGTGGTCCATGATCGCCAACCGGCTGCACAGCTGGTCGGCCTCCTCCATGTAGTGGGTCGTGAGGAGGATCGTCTGCCCCTGATCGTGCAGCTCACCGAGCACCTCCCACAACGCCAGCCTGCTCTGCGGGTCGAGGCCGGCGGTGGGTTCGTCGAGGAACAGGATTCGAGGCCGGTGAAGGATGGCCCGCGCCACCATGAGTCGCTGCGCCATTCCCCCGGACAGGGCATCGGTGTCGGCGCCGGCGCGGTCAGCCAGGCGGAACTGCTGGAGTGCATGGCTGGTGGCCTGGCGTGACTCACCCGCGCTCATCCCGAAGTACCGGCCGTGGAAGTAGAGGTTCTCCTCCACCGTCAGGGCCCGGTCGAGGGTGTTGGCCTGGGGCACGACGCCGATCACCTGCTTGGCCAGCGAGGGTTTGGCCACGACGTCCACGCCCCCGACCACGGCCTGCCCGGAGGTGGGCGCCACTCGGGTGGTGAGCATGCCCACCGTCGTGGTCTTGCCCGCACCGTTTGGGCCCAGCAGCCCGAAGATCTCGCCGGCTTCGACCGACAGGTCGAGACGGTCGACGGCCAGCAGCCCGTCGGCGTACCTCTTGGTCAGGGCCGCGGTGCGGATGACCTCGCCACCCTTCACGGCGGCGTCCACGGCGACGTCACGGGCGGGCTGCATCGGCTCAGTCAAGCGCGATTTACACTCGACCCGTGGCTCGTATCCGGATCGCCGCGTGCCAGCTGAACACGGTGGTGGGGGACCTCGCGGGAAACGTCGGCCGGATCCTCGCCGCCCTCGAGGAGGCGGAGGCGGCCGGCGCCGACGTCGCCGTCTTTCCCGAGCTGGCCATCACCGGTTACCCGCCCGAGGACCTCCTGCTCAAGCCGGGGTTCATCGAGGACAACCTGCAGGCCCTGGAGAAGCTGGCCGTTCGCACCGGGGCGTGCGCCGCGGTGGTCGGGTTCGTCGACGACGACCGCGACCTGCGCAACGCGGCCGCCGTGTGCGCCAACGGCCGGATCGTCGGTCGGTACCACAAGCGCCTGCTCCCGAACTACGCGGTGTTCGACGAGCAGCGCTACTTCACTCCTGGTGTAGCGCCATTGTCGCTGTTCGTCATCGGCGGGGTGCGCTGCGGAGTGTCGATATGCGAGGACTCATGGGGACCGGCCGGGCCCATCAGCGAACAGGCCGCCGGAGGGGCCCAGGTCGTGCTCAACCTCAACGCCTCGCCTTACCACGCCGGCCGCCTGCCGGAGCGGGAGCGGATGCTCTCGACGCGGGCGGCCGATGCGTCGTGCGCGCTGGTGTACGTCAACCAGGTCGGCGGCCAGGACGAGTTGGTGTTCGACGGCGCCTCTCTGGTGGTCGACGACCACGGCCACGTGGTGGCGTCGGCCCCGCAGTTCGAGGAGGCGGTGATGGTCGTCGATCTCCAGGTGGGGCCGTTGTTCCGCAAGCGTCTGCTCGACCCCCGGGGCCGGGTCACCAGCCCGCTGCTGCCGACGGTGATGGTGAGCGAGGCGCCGATCGCCAACCGGGACCATCGTCCGCCGGTGGTCGTCCCCTCCCTCGACCCGCTGGACGAGGTCTACGCCGCCCTCGTCACCGGCACCCGTGACTACGTCGCCAAGAACGGCTTCACCGACGTGGTGATCGGTCTGTCGGGAGGTATCGACTCCTCTCTCGTCGCGTGCATCGCCGCCGACGCCCTCGGTCCCGGCCACGTGCACGGCGTGTCGATGCCGTCCCGTTACTCGAGCGACAGCTCCCGCACCGACGCCGCCGCGCTGGCCGCCGCGCTGGGTGTCGACATTCGCACGATCGTGATCGAGGCCGCCCACAGCGCGCTCCTGGACATGCTGGCGCCGTCGTTCGGATCGAGGGCCGAGGACATCACCGAGGAGAACCTCCAGTCCCGGATCCGCGGCGTGATCCTCATGGCCCTGTCCAACAAGCTCGGATGGATGGTGCTCACGACGGGCAACAAGAGCGAGAGCGCCGTCGGCTACTCGACCCTCTACGGCGATACCGCCGGTGGGTTCGCGGTGATCAAGGACGTGCCCAAGACGCTGGTGTTCCAGCTCAGTCGTCGGGTCAACGAGAGAGCCGGCACCGAGGTCATCCCCGAGGCCGTCCTCACCAAGGCACCGTCGGCCGAGCTCCGGCCGGACCAGCGCGACGACGAGCTCCTGCCCCCGTACGAGGTGCTCGATCCCGTCCTCGAGGCCTATGTCGGGGACGACCTCACCTCGGCCGAGCTCGTGGCCGCAGGGTTCGACGAGGAGCTGGTCCGCCATGTCGTGCGCCTCGTCGACCTGGCCGAGTACAAGCGCCGCCAGACCCCTCCAGGCGTGCGGGTGAGCGCCAAGGCCTTCGGCAAGGACCGCCGCCTCCCGATCACCAACCACTATTCCGGCTGACGTCGAGGAAGGTGCCAGGCCCGTCGACGACGAATCTTGTCGGGGAGGCTTGACTATCCCGGTATGGTGAAAGAGACGGTTGCCGACCCGTTCCCGTCGAGGCGGGAATCCTTGCCCGAGGCAGCTTCCAGGGCCTGAGTAACGCAGCGCAACGAAGGGTTTGAGATTTTGGCCAAGGACCGAGGTTCGGAGCGGGACGAAGAAGACCTGGTCAGGATCTACCTGAGCGAGATCGGCCAGTACGCCCTTCTCACCAAGGACGACGAGGTCCGCCTGGCCCAGGCCATCGAGGTCGGGTCTGCGGCGCGGGAGGAGCTCGAGAAGCACCCGAAGGGGATCTCCGCGGCCCGCCGGCGCGAGCTCAAGCGCCAGCTGGCGGCCGGCGACGACGCCCAGCGGGCCTTCGTCCAGTCGAACCTCCGGCTGGTCGTCTCCATCGCCAAGAAGTACCAGGCCTCCGGCCTCCCCCTGCTCGACCTGATCCAGGAGGGCAACCTCGGGCTCATGCACGCCGTCGAGAAGTTCGACTGGCGCAAGGGCTTCAAGTTCTCCACCTACGCCACCTGGTGGATCCGCCAGGCCATCACCCGGGGCATCGCCAACACCGGCCGCACGATCCGTTTACCCGTCCACGCCGGCGACACCCTGGCCCGCCTGCAGAAGGCCCGCTCCCGCCTCGAGCTCAAGTACGGGCGCCCGGCCACCCTGTCGGAGCTGTCGGCCGAGGTCGAGATGCCCGAGGACAAGGTGAGCGAGGCCCTCCGCTTCGCCGCCGAGCCCTTGTCCCTGTCCGAGCCCCTGCGCGAAGACGGTGACGCCGAGCTGGGCGACGTCGTCGAGGACCGCTCCGCCGAGTCCCCCTTCGAGGTGGCCGCCACCGCGCTGTTGCCCGAGGAGATCTCCCGCCTCCTAGGCCCCCTCGACGAGCGCGAGCGCGAGATCCTCCGCCTCCGCTTCGGCCTCGACCGCGGCGAGCCCCGCACCCTCGAAGAGGTAGGCGAGCACTTCAACCTCACCCGCGAGCGCATCCGCCAGATCGAAGCAAGAGCAATGTCCAAGCTCCGCCACCCCAGCAGTGACACCGGAGCACGAGACCTACTCACCGTGTGAGTTTCGCCTCGGAACCAGAGGTTCCTCGGCGATCTCCACAAGCGGGGCTCCGGGCGACCGGCAGAGCCGGCCGCCCTCCGCCACTGCTTCTTTTGCTGACAGCCGGAGAGGCCGCCTCCGGCGGCGGGAGCGGCCGTCAGCGGTTTCGCCTCGCAACCGTAGGTTGCTCGGCGATCTCCACAGTCGTCGCTCCGGGCGACCGGCAGAGTCGGCCGCCCCTCCGCCACTGCTTCTTGTTGCTGACATCCGAGGGGGCCGCCTTCGGCGGCGCCGGCGGCCGTCAGAGCCGCTGGCGCACGGCGCTAGAGCTGGCGCCAGCACGCCGGCGGCCACACAAGCGGCGAAGCCGCCCCCATGGATGCCGGCCAAGAGAAGTCAGCCGAAGGCCGATCCGGCTCCGCCGGTCGGCCGCAGGCCCGACTGAGATCGCCGAGCAACCTCCGGTTGCGAGAGCGAAACAGCCGGCGGCCACACAAGCGGCGAAGCCGCCCCCATGGATGCCGGCCAAGAGAAGACAGCCGAAGGCCGATCCGGCTTGCCGGTCGGCCGCAGGCCCGACTGTGGAAGCTCGCCGAGCAACCTCCGGTTGCGAGCGCGAAACCGAAGCTCGCCGAGCAACCTCCGGTTGCGAGGCGAAAGCCCGAGCGCTAGCGAGGGCGCAGCGGAGGTGGACGGGAATCGAACCCGCCGGACGGGGATCGCCCGTCCCACCCGCTTTGAAGGCGGGGGAGCCCACCAGGTGCCCGGACACCTCCCTGCCGGCTGTTACACCGGAAAGGTCAGGCTACTACGCTGCCAGGTATGAAGAAGCTTCTCATGCTTGTCATCCTGATCGCCCTCGGTGCCGTCGCAGCCAAGAAGCTGCGGGTCGAGTAGCCGCCTCTCTATCGGCCGGCCGACCGCCCCGGCTGCTCGAGGAGCAGGCGGTCGAACTGGCGGGCCACGAACTGTTCTGCGTACTCCGGCGTGTTGCGCCGGGCTCGCACGACCCCGAGGATCATCGACCGCGGTGACAGGAAGCGCTGCTCCACCAGGGCCGAGAGGGCCAGGATGGCGGCCAGCAGCAGCACGGTGCCGGGGATGGCGACGACCAGCCAGGCGCTCGACATGATGCCTTCGTAACCACGGCAGCAGGCGCAGAAACTTCCGTTTTTCCTCTTGCGCCGGCCGGCCTGCCCCTCTAGGGTTTCGGGCACCCCTTCCCCTCGGAGTCCGCCTCGTCGCGCCCGGCTCGGGAGCAGAGGGAGGGGAAGTTGCTCATCGCCTGTTGGTCCGTCAAGGGGGGCAGCGGCACCACTGTCGTGGCCGCCGGGCTATCTCTGGTCCTGGCCCGGTCCATGCCCGGCGGCACGCTAGCCGTCGACCTCGCCGGGGACCTTCCCGCCACCTTCGGCGTCGCCGATCCAGCGGGGCCGGGCCTCCGGGACTGGGTCTCAACCCCCGACGTCGGCAGCGAGTCGTTGTGCCGGCTCGAGGTGGAGGTGGGGCCGGGGCTTCAGCTCATAGCGGCCGGCGGCCCGAGACCGATCGACGCCGCCGGCGCCGACCGGCTCTGTGCCGCGCTGGCCTGCGACCGCAACGTCGTGGCCGACTGCGGGTCGGCGGCTCACGAGGGCGGCCTCACCGTGGCGGCGTCGGCCGCTCTCTCGCTGCTCGTGCTGCGCCCGTGCTACCTGGCCTTGCGGCGGGCCCTCGCCGCCCCCATCCGTCCCTCCGGAGTCATCCTCGTCACCGAGCCCGGCCGGTCCCTCGGGCGACGTGACGTGGAGGACGTCCTGGGGGTTCCCGTCCGTGCCGAGGTGGCATGGGACCCGGCCGTCGCCCGTGCCGTCGACGCCGGTCTGCTTGCTTCCAGGGTCCCTCGGGCCCTCGAGCGGGCGCTGCGGCGGGCGGCGTAGGCAATGTCCATCCCGACATCAGGGGACCTGGCGGCGAGGGTGAAGGCCCGGGTGCTGCACGAATCCGACCTGCTCGACGCCCACACCGTCTCCCGCCTGGCGCGCGAGGAGGCCCCCTTGATCGCCGGCCAGCACCTGGCCGACGTCGTCGCCGACGTGCTGGCCCACGCGACGGGCCTTGGGCCCCTGGAGCCGCTGCTCGCCGACCCTCAGGTCACCGAGGTCATGATCAGCGGGAGCGGTCGGGTGTGGATCGAGCGGCGAGGTGCCCTGCAGGAGGTCCCACCTGCACTCGAGGCCACCACCGTCGAGCACCTCATCGAGAAGATCGTGGGCCCTCTCGGGTTGCGGGTCGACCGCGCCTCGCCCATGGTCGACGCCAGGCTGCCCGACGGTTCCCGCGTGAACGCCGTGGTGCCACCGCTGGCGGTGGACGGCCCGTGCCTCACCATCCGCCGGTTCGCCGCCCGGGCCATTCCGCTCGAGTCCTTCTGCCCGCCAGCCGTGGCCGACCTGCTCGCCTGGGCCGTCGAGACCCGCATGAACATCGTCGTGTCCGGGGCCACGTCGTCGGGAAAGACCACGCTGCTCAATGCCCTGGCCGCCAGGATCCCGGCGGGTGAGCGCATCATCACCGTCGAGGACGCCGCCGAGCTGCGCCTCCCCCAGGACCATGTCGTGCGGCTGGAGGCGCGCCCCGCCAACGCCGAAGGGGCGGGAGAGGTGCGGGTCCGTGACCTGGTCCGCAACGCCCTGCGCATGCGGCCCGACCGCATCGTCGTCGGTGAGGTTCGCGACTCCGCCGCCCTCGACATGCTCCAGGCCATGAACACCGGCCACGACGGCTCGCTGTCCACCTGCCACGCCAACGGCCCCCTCGACGCCCTGCGCCGGCTGGAGACCATGGTGCTCATGGGGAGGGTGAACCTGCCCCTCGCCGCGGTGCGGGAGCAGATCGCCAGCGCCCTCGACCTGGTGGTGCAGGTGGCCCGCCGGTCGGGCGGTGCCCGGGCTGTCGTCGAGGTGGCGGAGATCGTCGGCCCCGGCGAGGTCAGGAGCGTGGCCGACAGCCGTACCGTCACTGCCGGCCTCTCCCGCCCACCCCGATCGGGGATCGACAGCCCGCCCCCGCCCCTGCCGGCGCCGGCGCCGGCGCCACCGTCTGGACCAGGGCCCCGCCGCCAACGGCTCCCTCGCACGCCGGCCCCGCCGCCGTCCTCACCCAGGCCGCGCCGTCAGCGCCTCCCGCTCACAGCGTCGCCGCTGGTGCCGCCGCCGCCCCCGCCGCCCCCGGCGGCGCCCCAGGACGCTCCATGAGCGGCAGCGGCCTCTCATCCGCTCTCGCCGTGGTGATCGCCGCCGCCGCCGTGCGCCAGGCCACACCCGGCCGGCGCCGGGCGTTCCGCCGGACGGCCTGCCTGGTTGGCGAACCATCCGTCGCGGCCACCGGCTCCGTCCTGGTACCGCCAGCCGGGCCCCGCCACGACCGGGCCCGGACTGGCACCGGTCGACCGGCACCGCCGGCCAGGGCCCGGAGCGTCACGCCGCCATCGTGGGTCGGCTCCGCCCTCACTGACACCGGCCTCGCCGTCGACCCGCCCCGAGCCTGGTCCATGTGGCTGGTCTCCCTGGCCGTGGCTGCCGTGGCCGGCGCCGCCGCCGGCGGGGCCGGCGCTGCTGCCGTGGCCGTCGGGGCCGTGGTCGCCACTCCGCTGGTGGCCTGGCGCCTGCTCCGCCGGCGGGCTGGCGACCGTCTCGAGGCTGCCCTGCCCGCGGCAGTGGACGCAGTAGCCCGCTCCCTCCGGTCGGGGGTGTCACTCCGCCTGGCCATCGCCGAGGCGGCGGCGGTCACGCCCGGACCTCTTGCTGCCGAGCTGGGCTCCGTCGCCCGGTCCATCCAACGGGGATCCAGTGTCGTCGCCGCCCTCGAAGCCTGGGGCGAGCGCCAGCCCACTCCAGGGGTGCGCCTGGTGGTGAGCGCTCTCTGTCTCGGTGCCGAGACCGGCGGCGCCCTGGCTCGCGCCGTCGACGGTGTGGCCGCCACCCTGCGCCAGCGACTGGCCGCCCGCGCCGAGGCCAGAGCACTGGCTACCCAGGCCCGCGCCTCGGCGGCCGTGCTCGCCGCCGCCCCCCTGGCCTTCACCGCGGTGACCTCCCTGGCCGACGCCCGCACCGCCACCTTCCTCTTCCGTACCCCCACCGGCCTGCTGTGCCTGGCCGGCGGCCTCGCCCTCGACGCCGCCGGCGCCCTCAGGATGGCCCGCCTCACCCGGATCGACGCCGCCTGATGCCAGCCGCCGCCCAGCGACGGCGACTCACCCGAGAGGGCCGGGGCTCGACGCTGGCACCGCTCTGGATGGCCCGCCTCACCCGGATCGAAGTCGCCTGATGCCAGCCGCCACCCTCCTCGGCCTGGCCTGGGCCATCGTCGTGCTCACCCGCCGCCGTGCGCCACCGCCCCCTCCCGGCCCGGCCCCTGAGGCCGCGCCCACCCCTAGAGCCCGAACGCCGGCCGTGGCTCGCCGTGGAGGCACTCGGCCGCACGATCCTCCGCCTCGACCCAAGGCACCGCCACCGCCGGCGGCCGGCGCCCGCGCGGGCCCCCGCCCGCCGGGCGGGTGCGGTGGCGCTGGTCGCAGCCGCCACCGCCGCGGTCGCGCCCGCGCTCGCTCCGGCCGTCGTGTTCGCCGCGTGGGCAGCACCGAAGATGCGCGTCCGCCGGGAGGGGCGCCGCCGGCTCGCCGCCCTGGAGGCGGGCCTGCCCGAGATCGTCGACCTGCTCACCCTGGCCGTGGGTGCCGGCGCCAACGTGACCCACGCCGTGGCCGCCGCCGGCCGGCGGGGCGCCGGCCCCCTCGCCGGCGAGCTGGCCCGCATCACCAACGAGGCCGCCCGGGGCCGGCGCGTCGCCGACGCCCTGGACGAGCTCCCGGAACGGGCCGGCGAGGCCACCCGCCCCCTGGTCGTCGCCCTCAGCGCCTGCGAGCGCTACGGGGCACCCCTCGTACCCGCTCTGGAGCGACTGGGCGACGAGGTCCGCCGCCAGCGCCAACGCCGGGCCGAGGAGGCGGCTCGCAAGGTGCCGGTCCTCCTGCTCTTCCCCCTGGTGCTGTGCATCCTGCCCGCCTTCGCGCTGCTCACCGTGGCGCCTCTCGTCGCCGGCGCCCTCCGGGCGCTGCGCCTCTAGCAGCACAAGAACCCCACGAACAACGAACGAAGGAGTCTCCATGGTTGTCGCATTCGTGCATCTGCAGTGCCTGTTGCTCTCGATCATCAGCGCCGTTCAACGCCGGCTCTCACGACGGGACCAGCAGGGCCAGGCCTCGGCGGAGTACGCCCTGGTCCTCTTGGGGGCGGCGGCGGTCGCCCTTCTCGTCGTCGGATGGGCCACGGGTACCAACCGGGTGGGCCGCCTGCTGGACCGCGTGCTGGACCAGCTCCTCGCCCGGGTGCGGTGATCGCCCGGTCCCGCCGGGCCGGCAAGGGCGACGAGGGCCAGGCCGCGGTCGAACTGGCTCTCGTCCTGCCCCTCGTCGCCCTCCTGCTCCTGGCCGTCGTCCAGGTGGTCCTGGTCGTGCGAGACCAGGTCCTGGTCGTCCATGCGGCCAGGGAGGCCGCCCGGGCCGCCGCCGTCGATCCCAGTGCGGGGGTCGCCAGGAAGGCGGCCCTGGCCGGCGCCCCTCTGGCGGGCGACCGGTTGAGCCTCGAGCTTAGTGGGCGGGAGAAAGATTCCGGACAGGTAGCCGTGGTTCTCGCGTACCGATCACCCACCCGTGCACCTGTCGTCGGGGCGCTCCTTCCGGATATCGTCCTGCACGCCCAGGCGTCGATGCGCCGGGAGAAGGCGTGAGCTACGCTGCGCTCAACCGGCGGGCGGAAGTTTCCGAACAAAGAGCGTCATCCTGCGGCGGCTGGGGCGTTCAGGTGATGACCAACCACCGCCAGGACTGCACTTCGCAGCTCCACGGCAATAGAAAGGGACAACCACAAAAATGGCAAAGAACCGAAGGCTCGCTGCTGCAGCAGGCGCCGTCACACTCGCGAGCGTGTTCACCGCCGGGCCGGTTTCGGCCCAGAGCACCGCTGAGGTATACCTCGGGAGCGCCTCCGGGCGGGCCCTCAACGTCCAGGTCCTCGGCGTCGGCACCACGCTTGGTGTCTCCAGCTCCAAGGTCACCTCCCAGCTCACGTCCGTGGCCGAGGGGTCAGGTCAGCTGCTCAACGCCGGCACCACCGCCAAGATCGACCTCACCGGCAACGGCACCAGTGACAGCAAGCCCGACGCGTGCGCCGTGGCCCTTCCGGTGGCCGACATCCTGAACGTGGGCCTCGCCTGCGGCTCGGCCAGCGGCTCCATCGCCGGCAACAACCCCGTCGCCAACAGCGAGGGCCGTTTCGCCGGCATCACCCTCGACGTCGAGAACGTCCTCGGCCTCGCCGGGCTCAACGACGCCGTGACCGGCCTCACCAGCTCCACGCTGGGCACCGTCCAGACCACCGTCGGCACCCTTCCCGTCGTCGGACCGGTTCTCGGACCGGTGGTGCAGACGGTCAACACCACCGTCACCGACCTGCTGAACACCCGTACCCTCGAGCTCACCGCCGGCAAGTCCACCTCCTCGGTGGTCGCCGACGGCGGCAACGTCACCTCGACGGCGACCGCTTCGGGTGGAGAGATCAAGATCCTCCCGGTGCGCCTCCCCGTGGCCGGCGTGGATGTCGGCCCCCTGGCCACCATCACCGTCAGCTCGGCCCAGGCCAAGGCTGTCTACAACCGGGCCACCGGCACCAGCACCCCCACCTTCGATCCCTCGCTGGTGACGGTCAAGCTCGGCCCGACCGCCCTGCTGCCTTCCGGCACCGAGATCAAGGTCCCCGTGGGCGCCAGCCAGACCATCCTGGCCGGCACTCCGCTGGAGAGCGACATCATCGTGGCCGCTGGCCGCACCGTCACCAACCCTGACGGCACCGTCGGCGCCATCGCCGATGGCGTCAAGCTCCACCTGCTCAAGGGCGTCAGCAACGGCATCCTGATCGAGCTGGCCCACGCTGAGGCCGGCGTTGGCGGAACCCCCGCCGCCGCCGCCCCCATCCAGGCCCCCAACGTCGAGCTGCCCCGCACCGGTGGGACCCCCTGGATCCCCCTGGCCGGCGTGAGCATCCTCGGCCTGGCCGTCCTGGTCCGCCGGGTGCTGGTTCGGGCTTACTGAGCCAACCCGCAGTACGAACTTGAAGAACCCCGGGGCATGATGCCCCGGGGTTCTTCATTTTCGGCGACACTTGCCGATGTAACGAACGCCCCGATAAAGACTTTCTGTACCCCTGGCTTAGGAGATTTCCGTGGACGCCGTCATCCGTTACCTCCGCAGCAACCGATGGGCCCGTACGGGCCTCTCGGGCCTGTCGGTGGTCCTGTTGCTGTCCGCCGTCGGGTTGCTGGGCTATCCCTTCTACACGAACCTCTACCAGGGCCGGGTCCAGAGTCGCCTCGACCGGGAGATCGCCAGCCCCGAGCACAAGGAGCTCTACCGCAAGGCCCAGCTGAAGGAGGGCGACGCCCTCACCCGGCTCAAGATCCCCAAGCTCGACGTCGACGTGGTGGTGGTAGAGGGAACCGGGGCCAGTGCTCTGCGGGCCGGCGCCGGCCACTACCCCGACACCCCCCTGCCCTGCGAGGACGGCAACGTGGCCATCGCCGGGCACCGCACCACCTACGGCAAGCCGTTCGCCAACGTCGACCGGCTCAAGGTCGGCGACACCATCATCCTGGAGACCCCCATCGGGTCCTGCACCTACGAGGTGAACAAGGTGCCTTTCATCGTCAACCCGACCAACCGCTCGGTGGTGGCCAACACCCCTGGCGAGCACATCCTCACGCTCACCACCTGCCACCCCAAGGGCTCGGCCAAGGAGCGTCTCATCATCAGCGCCACTCTCACCCAGGGAGCCTCCACCCGCACATGAAGACCTTCGCCCGCCTCCGGGGGCTCGCCGCCGCGGCCACCATCCTGACGGTGGCCGGCGCCGGCGCGCTGGCCCCGCCCGCCCTGGCCGCCGGCCCCTCGATCACGATCATCCGGCCGGGTGACGACCAGCAGCTGCCCACGGAGTCCTTCGCCGTGGAGGCCCTGGCCTCGATGAGCGACGGCGTGCTGGTGGGCAAGATCAAGGTTTCTGTAGTGCCCCTCGACGCCAACTCTCCCCAGGCGCCCGCGAACGGCGAGTTCACGGCCAACGAGCGCGCCGAGCAGCGGGTGACGTTCCCGGTCACCGTCGACTACAACGGCCACTACAAGGCCCTGGTGACGGCGACCGGTCGCGACAACCGGCCCCCGCTGCTCGAGGACAGGGAGCTGGAGAACCGCACCGCGACCCGTGACTTCTTCGTGGTCGCCCCGCCGGCCCCGCCGAGCAACGTCCGCCCGGTGATCGACAAGGAGTCCCGCGCCGTCACGTTGAGCTGGAACGCCAACACCGAGAAGGACCTGCTGTTCTACGTGGTGCAGCGGGCCAAGGGGGACGGCCCCTTCTCGCCGTTGGGCAAGACCGACGGGCCGGGCGACACCTCCATCATCGACCCCTCGACGGCCGAGGCGGCGGGCGAGTACCGCTACCAGGTGGTGGCGGTCCGGAAGGGAGCCACGTCCGGAGAGGGCGTCAACTCCGACCCTTCGCCCGTGGCCACGGCCAGCGTCCCCGGCCCGCCGGCACCGGCGACGACGGTCCCGGGCGGTACCACGGGCGGCACGACTCCGGGCGGCGGCACGACCGCCGGCTCCACGCCCTCCAACGCCACCGGCACCACCCTCTCCCCGAACAGTCCCGGCGCCCTGAAGAGGTCGGGCACTCTCGACCTGTCCGGGTTCTCTTCCATGAAGAACCAGGCCCGCCGGTCGGCTCCGGGATCCCAGGCGCCCGATACCGGGTTCACCGAGACCCTCCCGTTCGGCTCCACCAACACGACACGCCTGGTCGGCGAAGACGAGCAGGCCGCCCCGCCGAGTGGTCCCGAGGAGGAGGGCGAGGTCCGGGAGCTGGGTGCCGAGGACGCCAGCAACGACCGCCAGCAGTCGGCGGCCTTCCTGGCTGCGGGGCTGCTGGCCACGGTGCTGCTCATGCACCTGCTCTGGATCAAGGGAGAGGTGGCGCGCGAGCCACTTGAGGCCGTTCCCCCGGAGCTCGCGCCTGAATAGGTCGCCGGGCGGGTAGGTTGTCGGCGAAACGGCGCCAGCGGCGGCCACCAAGCCAAAGGGAGCGAACACAACATGGATCTCGGTCTCGACGTCACCGAGCACGGCGACGTCACCGTCTTGGCTGTGCGGGGCGAGGTCGACGTGTACACCGCGCCTCGACTGCGCGAGAAGCTCGTCGAGCTGGTGAGCCAGGGGAAGCACAACATCACCGTCGACCTGGAAGCCGTCGACTTCCTCGACTCGACCGGTCTCGGCGTGCTGGTGGGGGGCCTGAAGCGGCTCCGTAGCCACGAGGGCGACCTGAGCCTGGTGTGCACCCAGCACCGCATCCTCAAGGTCTTCGAGATCACCGGCCTCACCAAGGTGTTCACCATCCACGCATCGGTGGACGACGCCGTGGGGGCGTAGGCGCCGCACGTGTCCTCGTCGAACGGCACCCCCTCGGCCATCGAGCTGGAGATCCCGGCTCGCCCCGAGTACGTGGGGCTGGCCCGCCTGGTGGTCTCCTCCCTGGCCTCCAGCCGGCGGACGCTGGCCGACGACCGCATCGACGACCTGAAGCTGGCCGTGTCCGAGGCCTGCACCAACGCCATCGAGGCCCACGTCGACCTCGACGTCTCCGAGCGGGTGCTGCTCCGCTGGTCCGAGGCCGACGATCACCTCCAGGTGCAGGTGGAGGACCGGGGCCAGGGCTTCGACCCCCGTCTACTGCCCACCCACCCACCGGTCACCGACCCCGAGCGCCTGAACTTCGAGAGGGGCCTGGGAATCCCGCTCATCCGCTCCCTGGTCGACCGCGTCGAGTTCGACCCCTCGGACGACGGCACGTCGGTGCGCATCGTGATGTTCTGTGGGCCCTTCGAGAACGATTTCGAAGCCGACGGCGAGGTTCCGCCGCCCGGGTTCAACACGGCGGGCTGAGCAACCGGCCATGGCCCTCAAGAGCCGCCTCAAGCGCCTGACCACCCCGGTGGGCCAACTCGATCGTGAGCGGCTCCGGGAGTTCTGCGCCAGTGTCGAGTGCGCCGTTCCCATCGCCGAGGTGCGGCCCCGCCAGGAGGTCACGGTGGTCGGCGAGATCACGTCCATACGGATCGTCCCCCGCCCCGACGGCTCCCCCTGGTTGGAGGCCAGCATCAGCGACGGCACCGGCTGCCTGGTGGCCATGTGGACCGGCCGTACCCGCATCGCCGGCGTCAGCTCCGGCCGCCGCTTGACGGTGAGCGGGCGGGGCGCGGCCGGCAGCAACGGGAGCCGCCTGGTGATCTACAACCCGCGCTACGAGCTGCTCGGCTGACCGATCAGCACCGACTTCACCAGGTCCTCTGACTCGGGGGTCACCAGGACGAGCACCTCGTCGGCCGCCTGGAGGACGGTGTCGCCCCGGGGGACGATGACGTGGCGCTCCCGGACCACGGCCACGACAGTGGCGTCACGTGGGAACTGGAGATCGGCGATGGGCAGGCCGGCAGCCGGCGAGGCGTCGTCGAGGGTGACCTCCACCAGCTGGGCGTCCTGGAACTGCAGGAGGCGTACGAGCGACCCGACCGAGACGGCCTCCTCCACCAGCGCGGTGAGCAGGTGGGGTGTCGAGACCGACACGTCGACCCCCCACGCCTCGGTGAACAGCCACTGGTTCTTCGGGTGGTTGACCCTCGCCACCACCCGGGGCACGGCGAACTCCTGCTTGGCCAGCAGGGACACGACGAGGTTGTCCTCGTCGTCGCCGGTGGCGGCCACCACCACGTCGGCCTCGGCCAGCCCCGCCTCGTGCAGGCTGGTCACCTCACAGGCATCGCCCTCGTACCACTGCACGTCGACCGTGGGGGCCGTGCGGGCGACCACGTCGGGGTCCTGCTCGATCAACAGCACCTCGTGGCCGGCGGCCTTGAGGTCGGCGGCGATGTAGGTGCCGACGTTGCCTGCTCCGGCGATGGCCACTCTCACCGGTCGTCACCCTCGGCCAGGCGCTCCTGAAGATCCTTCAGATCACTGTTCATCACCATGATGTGGAGGATGTCTCCTTCCTGGCCCACCAGGTCGGGGCCGACCAGGCGGGGGCTCCCGCCCCGGGTGACGGCCGCCACCCGGTACCTGCCGCGACTGCCGAGCCTGGACAGCTTCCTTCCCGCCCACATGTCGGGCAGTGACCGCTCGACGAGCAGCAGGTCGCCCGAGACGTCGTTCCACTCGGTCACCGACTCCTCCGGGAAGAGCCGCCGGGCGACCTGATCGGTGGTCCACGCCACCTGGGCCACGGTGGGGATCCCGAGGCGCTCGTAGATCACCGCCCGGCGGGGGTCCTGGATGCGGGCCACCACGTTGCGGATCTGGTACTTCTCCCGGGCGATACGGGCCGTCAGGATGTTCGAGTTGTCGCCGCCGGTGGTCGCGGCCAGTGCCTTGGCCTCGCGGATGCCGGCCTGCTCGAGGTGGTCCTGGTCGAAACCGAACCCCAGGACGGCCCGCCCGCCCCAGCGTTCGGGCAGGTAGCGCTGGAAGGCCCGCCGGTCCTTGTCGATGACGGCGACGGAGTGGCCGAGACCGTCCATCTTGGCCGCCAGCTCCGACCCCACCCGTCCGCAGCCGACGACGATCACGTGCATGGTCACCATCAAAACCCCACCTCGGGGGCGCGCACAACTCCGGGATAGCGTCAGCCGCCGTGCTGACCGCTCTGAAGCGCCTATTGGTGGGCCGTCCCCTGGACACCGCCGAGCAGGAGCACCAGCGCATCCCCAAGGTCATCGCTCTTGCCGTCTTCTCCTCGGACGCCATCTCCTCCACCGCCTACGCCACCGAGGAGATCCTCTTCGTAACTGCCGTGGCCTCGGTCAGCAGCCTCCAGGTCGGCCTCGACCGCCTCATCCCCATCGCCGCGGCAGTGGCCATCCTGCTGTTCATCGTGGTCACGTCGTACCGCCGGACGATCTACGCGTATCCCCACGGCGGCGGGTCCTACGTGGTCAGCCGGGAGAACCTGGGCAAGTACCCCTCCCTCGTGGCCGGGGCCTCGATCCTGGTCGACTACATCCTCACGGTGGCCGTGTCCATCTCCGCCGGGGTGGCCGCCATCATCTCCATCCCGGCCTTCCGGGGGGTGGAGGACCACCGGGTGCTCCTGGCACTCGGGCTCATCGCCCTGATCACCCTGGCCAACCTGAGGGGGATCAAGGAGTCGGGGACGATCTTCGCCTTCCCCACATACCTCTACATCGTGACCATCTCCGGCCTGGTGCTGTACGGGCTGGCCCGGTCGTTCTTCGGCGACATAGAGCCTGTGCCCTTCGATGCCGAGAAGTTCGAGGGAGCTCGGGAGGCCGGAGGTTCCTTGGGCCTGTTCCTGCTCCTGAAGGGCTTCTCCTCGGGTGCCGTCGCCCTGACCGGCATCGAGGCCATCGCCGACGGTGTCCCTGCTTTCCGGAAGCCGTCCTCGCGGAACGCGTCGATCACCTTGATGTGGATGGCCGCCATCCTGGGCTCGCTGTTCTTCGGTCTGGCCGTACTGGCCCACCGCCTGCACCCGTTCCCGAGTCACGAGGAGACAGTGCTCAGCCAGCTCGCCCGCACGGTCTATGGCGAAGGGCCGGTCTACCTGCTGCTGCAGTTCGCCACTGCCGCCATCCTCGTCCTGGCCGCCAACACTGCCTATGCCGACTTCCCCCGGCTGTCCTCGATCATCGCCAGGGACGGGTTCCTGCCCCGCCAGTTCGGCAACCGCGGTGACCGCCTCGTCTTCTCCAACGGGATCGTCTTCCTGGCCATCGCCGCCGGGCTGCTCATCATCGCCTTCGGAGGGCTCACCAACGCCCTGATCCCGCTGTATGCGGTGGGTGTCTTCACCTCGTTCACCCTGAGCCAGGTGGGGATGGTGCGCTACCAGCAGCGGGAGAAGAAACCGGGCTGGCGCTTCGGTGCTGCCGTCAGCGGCGTGGGCGCGGCGGTGACCTTCTTCGTCCTGCTGGTGGTGGCGGGCACCAAGTTCACCAGCGGGGCCTGGGTGCCGCTTGTCGTGGTGCCCTCGATCATCGCCCTGTTCACCGTCATCCGCCGTCACTACGACCGGGTGGCTGCCGCCCTCTCCGTCACCCCCGAGGAGGTGCGCAAGGAGGCGGTCAACCACACCGTCATCGTGCTCGTCGGCCGGGTCCACAAGGGTGTCCTGCAGGCCCTGGAGTACGCCAAGGCCATGCGCCCGAACCATCTCGCCGCCGTCTTCGTGGCTTCCGACGACGAGGAGCGCGAGGCGATCCTGGCCCAGTGGCAGGCCTTCAGGATCGACGTGCCGCTGGAGATCGTCAGCTCCCCCTATCGGGAGCTGGTCAAGCCCCTGGAGACCTTCCTGGACGACCTCGACCAGCGGTGGAGGAACGACACCGTCACCGTGGTCATCCCCGAGTTCGTGGTGGACCGTTGGTACGCCAACCTCCTCCACAACCAGAGCGCCCTGGCCGTGAAGCTGGCCCTGCTGGACCGGCCGGGAACGGTCGTCACGTCGGTGCCGTACCAGGTGAAGGGGCCGGCGAACGGGTAGCTTCGGCGGGCGGGGCCGGCCCAGTCGCCGGCCGTTCATCTGTAAGTGGACACCAAGAGGAAGAAGAGGTTTGCATGACAACGCTCCTAGCCGCTGAGGGGGGCTACCAGGTCTTCGATCTGAAGGGCGGTGAGTTCGCCTGGCTGTTCTTCTCCGTGGGCACGGCCCTGCTGGCCATCCTCGTCGGCTTCTCCCTGATGAAGGGCGTGCTGGCCGCCGACAAGGGCACCGCCAAGATGCAGGAGATCGCCATGGCGATCCAGGAGGGCGCCCTCGCCTACCTGCGCCGGCAGTTCAAGACGGTGGGGATCATCCTCATCCCGCTGGTCATCATCGTGTTCCTCACCTCCACGGCGGTGGCTCGACCCGACGACAGCGAAGCGCTGAGCTTCATCGCGTCCGGCACCTTCCGCACCCTTGCCTTCGTTGCCGGCTGCATCATGTCCGGCCTCACCGGCTTCATCGGAATGAGCCTGGCCGTGCGGGGCAACGTCCGTACGGCGGCGGCGGCCAAGTCCGGTTCCCTGCCGGCGGCTCTGAAGGTGGCCTTCCGCACCGGCGGTGTGGCCGGCATGTTCACCGTGGGCCTCGGCCTCCTCGGGGCCACCATCATCATCCTGCTGTTCCAGAACACGGCCTCGGCCATCCTCGTCGGCTTCGGCTTCGGCGGGTCGCTGCTGGCCCTGTTCCTGCGGGTGGGCGGCGGCATCTTCACCAAGGCGGCCGACGTGGGCGCCGACCTGGTGGGCAAGGTGGAGGCGGGCATCCCCGAGGACGACCCCCGCAATCCGGCCACCATCGCCGACAACGTGGGCGACAACGTGGGCGACTGCGCCGGCATGGCCGCCGACCTCTTCGAGTCCTACGAGGTCACCCTGGTGGCCTCGATCATCCTCGGTGTGGCCGCCTTCAACTCCATCGACCAGAACCCCGCCCTCGGCCTGGTGTTCCCTGTGGTGGCCCGGGCCATCGGCGTGCTGGCTTCCATCGTCGGCATCTACGCGGTGAAGGCCACGCCCAAGGACAAGTCGGCCATGGCTCCCATCAACCGGGGGTTCCTCACCGCCGGCGTCCTCACCGTGATCGGCACCTTCGCCGTGGCCCAGTTCTACGTGCACAACCTGAAGGTGGCATGGGCCGTGGTGATCGGCCTGGTCCTGGCCCAGGTCGTCAGCCGCCTCACCGAGTACTTCACCTCCACCGAGACGGCCCCGGTGCGTGAGATCGCCGAGGCGGCCCGGACCGGCCCGGCCACCACCGTGCTGTCGGGCATCAGCTCCGGCCTGGAGAGCTCGGTGTACGCCATCATGGCCATCGCCGCCGCCCTGGGTGTGGCCATCGCCCTGGGCGAGGGCAACCTGCAGTACTCGCTCTACCTGGTTGCTTTGACGGGCATGGGAATGCTGGCCACCACCGGTGTGGTGGTGTCGGAGGACACCTTCGGCCCCGTGGCCGACAACGCCGCGGGCATCGCCGAGATGTCCGGGGAGTTCAGCGGCGAGCCCGAGCGCATCATGGTCAGCCTCGACGCCGTGGGCAACACCACCAAGGCCGTCACCAAGGGGTTCGCCATCGGCTCGGCGGTCATCGCCGCCGTAGCCCTGTTCGCCTCCTACATCGAGACCATCGGCTCGGAGTTGGGCATCGAGGCCGTCGGGTCGGCTCTGTTCGAGCACCCGCTCACCCAGATCAACGTGGCCGACCCGAAGACCTTCATCGGCCTGCTCATCGGGGGCTCGGTCTCCTTCATGTTCTCGGCTCTCGCCATCCGGGCCGTGGGGCGAACGGCCGGGGTGGTGGTCGAGGAGGTGCGCCGGCAGTTCCGGGAGCACCCGGGGATCATGGACTACACCGAGAAGCCCGACCACGGGGCGGTGATCGACATCTGCACCGCTGCTTCACTGCGGGAGCTGGCCACGCCGGCCCTGCTGGCGGTTCTCACCCCCGTGATCATCGGGTTCGGCATCAACTACTTCGCCCTCGGCGCCTTCCTGGCCGGCGTCATCCTCACCGGCCAGCTCATGGCCAACTTCCTGTCCAACGCCGGCGGCGCCTGGGACAACGCCAAGAAGTACATCGAGGACGGCCACGAGGGAGGCAAGGGATCGGAGGCCCACAAGGCCGCCGTCATCGGCGACACCGTCGGCGACCCCTTCAAGGACACCGCCGGCCCCGCCCTGAACCCGCTCATCAAGGTGATGAACCTCATCTCGCTGCTGATCCTGCCGGCGGTCATCAACCTGCAGGACAAGGACGTGGCCCGCTACTCCATCGCCGGCGCCGCCCTGATCGTGCTGGGCCTGGCCATCGCCTTCTCCAAGCGCAAGTCCGGGGGCATCTCCGCCGGGGATCCGTCGGCGCCGGCCATGGCCGCCGCCGCCTCCCAGATGCCGTCGCCGCCGGCTGGCTCGGCCGCCGTGGCCGACGGTGACGCCCCCGAGAAGCTGGCCATCGACGCCATCGACCGCTGGATCTTCGACCTCAGCGACGACGAGGCCGACCTGCGGGCCCAGCTCCGGGACGCCCAGGCCAAGCTGGCCGAGGCGAAGCCCAAGCGCCGCCGCCGCGAGACCCAGCCCTAAAAGCCACCCTTCGCCGTTGCGAGAACACAGCGGGCCTTTTCCGCCCCCCATGTCCTCGCAAGCGGGGTGGGCGCCACCACCACCCGCCGTTGCGAGTACATACGGGCCCTTCCCGCCCCCCATGTCCTCGCAACCGGAGCGGCGCCACCACCCACCCCCCGTGGGGGGGGGGGTGGGGGGGGTGTGAGAGCCCCAAGGACAGCGAAACACGCGGGGGGGGGAGGGGGGGGGGGGGGGG
>DATLOM010000065.1:0-2633 GCA_035536185.1 Acidimicrobiales bacterium
TGGAGCGGTTCGGCGTCCGCACCGTCGGCGACCTGGCCGCCCTCCCGGTGGGGACGCTGGTCGGGGCGCTGGGGCCCGCCCTGGGCCGGCACCTGCACGAGCTGGCGTGGGGCCGTGACGCCCGGGCCGTCGTGCCCGAGCGCGTGGCCAAGTCGATCGGCCACGAGGAGACCTTCGCCACCGACCTGCGCGATCCCGTGGCTCTCGACACCGAGGTGGTGCGGCAGGCCGACGCGGTGGCCACCCGGATGCGCAGAGCGGGGATGGCGGGGCGCACGGTCACCCTCAAGGTCCGCTTCCACGACTTCCGCACCATCACCCGGTCGCGCACCGCCGTCGCGCCGATGGAGACTGGCCTCGAGCTGGCCCGGCTGGCCGCTGAGCTGCTGGAGGCGGTCGATTGCTCGGAAGGCGTCCGCCTGCTGGGCGTGAGCGTGTCGAACCTGGTGGAGCGCCAGGCCGAGCAGCTCAGCTTCGACGATCATCCGTCCGGGTCGGGGCAGGGTCCGGCGCCGGTGGCCCAGGCGGTCGACGACGTCCGCCGCCGGTTCGGCGACGGGGCAGTAGGCCCGGCGTCGCTCATCCGGTCCGGCCGGCTCGAGCTGAAGCGCCAGGGCGACCAGCAGTGGGGACCCTCCGCCGTCCAGCAGAGTGACCACAAGGAGTGACCACACGGGGTGGCCCAGGACGAGTGACCACAAGGAGTGACGTTGTCGTAATCGGCGCGTTGTTGACGGAGCGTCGCTGTGCGAAGATGGCAGGGCCAGATCCGGGTGTTTTTGAAGGGGTTTTTGAGTGCCGCTGAACGAGGACGAGCAGCGAATCCTCTCGGAGATCGAGCAGCAGTTCTACGAGAGCGATCCGGCTTTCGCGCGGGGCGTCGGGCAGACAACTCTCTACCGTCATGCCGGCCGCAACCTCAAGTGGGCCGGCCTCGGTTTCTTCCTCGGCTTCGTGCTCCTGGTGACGGCGTTCGCATCTTCGCTGGTGCTGGGCTTCCTCGGGTTCCTGGTGATGCTCTCGTGCGCCTTCATCTTCGAGCGCAACCTGCGCAAGATGGGCAGGGCCGGTTGGGCCCAGGTCACCGGCAATCTCCGGGCCGGCAACCTCAAGGGCTCGGTGGGCGACGTGGGCAAGCGCCTGCGGAAGCGCTTCAAGCGCGAAGAGCAGTAGCCAGCCCCCGGCCGAACCCAACCCCCTTGACGCCGCTCTCCACGCGTTCTAAGGATTGACTAAGCCTCTCTCTTAGGTTAGCCTAACTCAAAGGTCGGCTGGCGGACGAGAGGGGGAGCCTTGGTGGTGCGCGGCTGTGGGACGACATCCGGCCAATGCCTGCGGGACCGGTTGCTGGCGATGGTGGGAGAGCAGCCCGGGCACGGCTACGACCTTTGTGACCGCCTCGGCTGCATCGCCGCCGGCGGGTCCGACACGGTGGCCGTCTACCGGGCCCTGCGAGCCCTGGAGCGGGATGGTCTGGTGGCGTCGCGGTGGGACGAGCCGGTCTCGGGCCCGGCCCGGCGGGTGTACTCCGTCGCCGACGCATGACGATCACCGCCCTGAAGCAGTTGTTAGGACTTCCTAAGAGTGAGTGTTGCGCCATCCAAGAGATGGCGTTAGGGTTCGCCTCGTGGCCGCTCAGCCCGCTCCCTCCGACGTGCAGGCCGAGGAGCTCGTCCCCGCCGAGATGGTCCCCGAGCTGGGCATGAGGCGGGTGCGGTGGGTCCGGCTCTCGGTGTCCGACACCGGGGTCAAGGCCGAGGTGGCGGGGATCGCCCACCGCTTCCCGATCGTGCGCCGGGTGCCGCTGCAGTGGGCCCGGACCCTGATCCGGTCCGGCTGCCCCTACGTCGTCCGCCACGAACGCCCGGTCGCGGGCGGGGGCTGAAAGCGGTGTACGCCTGCCTGTGCCGGGCCGTCACCGAGCGGGCCGTGCGGGAGGTGGTGGCGGCCGGCGCCGCCACCGTGTCCGAGGTACGGGCGACGTGTGGCGCGGGCACCGGGTGTGGCGGCTGCCTCCCGTCGCTCCGACGGCTGCTGCGTGAGTGCCTCGGCACCGACCCCGAGTGCACCGCGGCCGTCACCCTCGGCGGCACTGGGCTCCTCGCGTCCACCTGCTCGGCCAACTGCGCCCAGACCGGGGGGACGACGGGCGCGCCGATGTGCGTGGCCGGGTTGGACGACACCGGCCGCGAACCGGCAGGGGAGCCGGCCCGCCTGACCGGGCGGGAAGACGCCGGGTATGGCGGGTGCGGCGGCGACCCCGTCGGAGCGGTCCCCGCCGCTCTCTAGAATCCGCCGTACCGTCGAGCTCACGGAGGTAGCAGTGCAGGGCAAGCCCGCAGTTCTCGAAGTGCTCAACGACGTCCTCACCGCCGAGCTGACGGCGATCAACCAGTACTTCATCGACGCCAAGATGTGCGCCAATTGGGGCTACCACCATCTCGCCGAGCACATCAAAGCCGACTCCATCGACGAGATGAAGGATGCCGACGAGCTCATCGAGCGCATCCTCTACCTCGACGGGGTGCCCAACCTCCAGCGCCTGGGCACCGTCCAGGTGGGCGAGACGGTCGTGGAGAAGCTCACCCTGGCCCTCGCCCTCGAGACGGCGGCCATCGTCCGGCTGCAGGCCG
>DATLOM010000066.1:0-38477 GCA_035536185.1 Acidimicrobiales bacterium
GCCTCCACGATGCGGTCGCCGAGCAGGCCGAGCACCAGTTGTGAGGCCGATTCCCAGCCGCCGTCGAGATAGACGGCGCCGATGATCGCCTCCATGGCGTCGGCCAGGATCGAGGGCTTCTCCCGACCTCCCGATGCGTCCTCGCCCTTGCCGAGCAGCAGGCTCGGGCCGATGTCGAGCTCCATGGCCACTTCGGCCAGGGCCTCCGAGTTCACGACCGATGCCCTCACCTTGGCCAGTTCCCCCTCGGGCAGTGCCGGGTATTCCCGGTAGACGTGCCTGGTGACGATCAATCCGAGTACGGAGTCACCGAGGAACTCGAGGCGTTCGTTCGACTCCTCGCCCGACACCTCGGCGCACCACGAGCGGTGGGCCAGGGACCGGCAGAAGAGCTCGCTGTTCTGGAACCGTCGGCCCAGCCGTTCGGCCAACGCGTCGGAGACGGTGCTGGGGACGGCCCTGCTCGGCGGGGTTGTCGTCAGCTGGCCTCTAGCTTGGCGACCACGTAGTCGACCGCGTCTCGCACCGTTTTCAGGTCCTCGAGGTCTTCGTCGTCGATACGGAAGCCGACCGTTCGCTCTCCGAGCTCCTCCTCGAGGGCCTCCACGAGCTCGATGAGGGCAAGGGAGTCGGCGGAAAGATCCTCGTTGAACGAAGCCCCCTCGGCGATGGCCGAGGGATCGATCTCGAGGATGTCGGCCAAGCGGTCACGGATCAGCTCGAAGACCTGCTGGCGGTCCATCGGGCCCCGTTCCACGTGGGTCTCAGCGGGCACGAACGCTCCTGAAAGGCGTGAGGGAGAGGGGAAGCGGGGCATCGTAGCCGCGCCCGCCGTCGAAGGGCTCGATCAGCCTTTGACGGAGCGCCGCAAACGGTCGAGAAGACCCTGTTCCACCAGCTCAGAGGCAGCCTTGATGGCGTTGACGATGGCCGCTGACGACGAGGACCCGTGGCTGATGATGCACACGCCGTCCACCCCGAGGAGCAGCGCCCCGCCGTACGAATCGGGATCCATCTCGGTGGCCAGAGGGATGAGGAGGGGCAGCACGTTCTGCGACGCCTGCGCCGCCTCCTCCGTGGCGGTGAGGGCACCGAACACAGCTCTGCGCATGAACCGCATGGCGCCCTCCAGCGTCTTCAGGACCACGTTCCCGGTGAAGCCGTCGGTGACCACAACGTCGAGGCGGTCGGTGAGCAGGTCCCGGCCCTCGACGTTGCCGATGAAGGTTCCACCCGAGCCCTGCCACACCTCCGGGTTGCGGAGAAGGGCGTTGGTCTCCTTGACCAGGTCGCTGCCCTTGGTGTCCTCCTCGCCGATCGACAGCAACCCCACACGGGGCGAGGCGATGCCGTAGCGACCAGCGGCGTAGGCCGCGCCCATCTGGGCGAACTGGACCAGCCACGCCGGCTGGCACTCGGAGTTGGCGCCGGCGTCGAGCAGCACCGTGGGGGTCGAGCCCGGGACGGGCAGGGGGGTGGCGATGGCCGGCCGGCTGACCCCCGGGAGGCGACCCAGGCGGAGCAGGGCGCTTCCCATGGCCGCTCCGGTGTTGCCGGGGCAGACCATGGCGCTGGCCTTTCCGTCGCGCACCAGCTCGGCTGCCCGGACCACCGAAGCATCCTTCTTGCGCCGCACCGAGCTGGCGGCGTCCTCGCCCATGTTGATCACCTCGCTGGCCGCGAAGACCTCCAGCGAGCCGGTGTCGCCGAGGGCGTCAGGCTGGCCCACCAGCATGACCGGGTGGCCCAGTTTCTCCGCCGCCTCGCGGGCCCCGGCGACGATCTCGGCGGGACCGTTGTCGGTTCCCATGACGTCGACGGCGATGGGTTGCACGCTTGGTCGGCCGCTTTCCGTAGTGGCGCCGGCGCTAGCCGACGTCGATGGCCTGGCGGCCGCCGTACCAACCGCAGGCGGGGCACACCACGTGGGGGAGCTTGGCCTGGCGGCACTGCGGGCACACGCTGCGGGCCGGGGCGGCCAGCGTCCAGTTGCTGGCGCGGCGGCTCCGGCTCTTGGCCTTTGACGTCTTCTTCTTGGGAACAGCCATCTCGTTCGCTCTCTCTCAGTTCTCTCGCAACACGTCGAGCGCCGCCCAACGCGGGTCGCCCACAGCCTGCTCGCAGTCGCAGTCACCGACGTTCTGATCGGCGCCGCACATGGGGCAAAGCCCCCGGCACCCCACCTTACAGAGGGGCGCCAGAGGCAGCTCCAGGAGCACCGCGTCTCTGGCCATCGGCTCCAGGTCGAGCTGGTCGCCATGGAGAGGATAGGTCTGCTCGGGGTCGTTCTGCTCCTCGAAGACCTCCCAGACGTCGGCGCTGAGCCGCCCGGTCGCCTCTCCGAGGCAGCGCCGGCACTCGCCGGCCCACGGCACCTCGACCTTTCCCCGGGCGATGGCGCCGCCGGGCACCAGCTCCAGCACCACGTCCACGACCACCTCGGCGCCGTCGGGAACGGCGCTGCCCGAGACCTTCAGGCCCGGTACCGGCCCGGCCCGCCGCTCCTGCCTCCGCTTGTTGGGGACCTTCTGCAGGCCGCCGAGCCCGACCATGAACGGCGAGGAAGCCACGTGGTGATCCTACGGGCGACCAGGGGGCCGTTCAGCACATCGAGAATCAGGGGATCAGGACTGGTCCTGGTCGAAGAATGCCTCGTCGGCGCCTTCGGTGGCCCCGAGGTCGCCGGTGTCCTGGCCGAACCCGAGGTCGCCGCGGTCCTGGGTCGGAAGGGGCGTGACCCGCAGCTTGTCCCGCCCGGCCTGGACCGTCTTGAGGGTCCGCTCGAGCACGATCTCGAAAGCGGCCAGCTTCTGGTCGCAGTAGTCCTCCGCTTCGTGGCGCAGCCGGCTCGAGTCCTCCCGGGCCTGCTCCACCGTCTTCTGCGACAGGTGCTGGGCCGAGCGAACGATCTCCGTCCGCTGGACCATGCGCTCGGACCGGATCCGGGCCGCGTCCAGAATCTCGTCGGCCTCGCGCTGGACCTTCGCCAGGAACTCGGCCCGCTCCTTCAGCATCCACCGGGCCTGGCGCAGCTCGTCGGGGAGACGCTCGAGGGCGTCCTCCAGCAGCTCGAGCACCTCGTCCTTCTCCACCCGCACCGTGGTGGAGAGGGGCATCGGCTTGGCGTTGGTGACGATCTCGATGACCCGGCGCAGCAGCAGCTCGGCGTCGACCTCGTTGTTGTTGTTGTTGGCCATCACGCGAACTTCTCCTCCACCCTCTTGGCCACCGGAGCCGGCACCATGGAGCTGACCCGGCTGGCGCCGCCGAAGCGGGCGATCTCCCGCAGCAGCGACGAGGCTATGAACGAGGAGCTGGACGCGCAGGGCAGGAAGATGGTGGGCACCCCGGAGATGGCCTCGTTCATCTGGGCCATCTGCAGCTCGTGCTCGAAGTCCGACGCCACCCGCAGGCCCTTCACGATCACCTCGGCGCCGACCTTCTTGGCCAGGTCCACGACCAAGGTGTCGAAGAAGGCCACCTCCACGTTGGTCAGGTGGGCCACCGACTCCTCCACCATGTCCCGTCGCTCCTCGTAGGTGAAGAGGGGTGCCCCCTTCTGGGGATTGCGCATCGCCGCCACCACCACCCGGTCGAACAGGCGAGCGGCACTCTCGATGACCTCGAGATGTCCGTTGTGGAGGGGGTCGAACGAGCCCGGGAAAAGGGCGATTCTCACTCAGGGCCTTTCTCGTCGGGTTCGCTGAGGGACTGGGCGACAGTGACCACCGTACCGCCGTACCGCTTGATCTTGACCACCTCGAAGGCGCCTTCGAGGTCTATCTCGCGGTCGCTCTCGAGGATGGCGAGACCGGTCCTGAGACCTGCCAGCAGTTCAGGCCAGCCGTCGAACTCGTAGGGGGGGTCGGCAAAAACGATGTCGAACTCCCTGTCCGGATTGAGCCGGCGCCAGCTGAGGACGTCGGCCTGGACGACCGTGGCCCGGGCATAGAGCCCGGTGGTGACCAGGTTGATGTGCATCGTGTCGGCGGCCGCCTTGTCGTGGTCGACGAGGGTGGCGTGGGCCGCGCCCCTGGAGAGAGCTTCGATGCCCAGGGCGCCGGTGCCGGCGAAGAGGTCCGCCACCTTCATGTCGTTGACACCGCCGAGAGAGCCCAGCACGTCGAAGATGGCCTCCCGCACGCGGTCGCCGGTAGGACGAACGCCGAGCCCGCCGGGTGCCTGGAGACGCCGCCCCTTCGCTGTCCCGGATACCACCCTCACCAGGCGAGGCTACGTCTCAGCTCTTGAAGAGGCATTCAGACGCCGAGTTCGGTGACGTGCTGGTTGGCGCCGAAGGCGTGCTGAGCCGGTCCCCGAGGCACACGTCCGCGTCAGACAGTTGAGGGATGGCCCCCGGCAATTCCTCGCCCACGTCTCTCGCGCCTGTTCGGCGACCTCCCCCACGGTCCGGCCGGGGTACCAACGTGTGGAGCCACCTATGACTGTGGGCGCCATGGGAATCTGCCCCTGGCAGCCAGCAGACGCTGCCCACTGACGACCATCTCGTCACGGAGGGTGCTCCCGGCGGGGGACACGACAGCCGTGCCGGTGCCGCCCTCGACCGGCACCTCGGGGCGATGCCCCACGTTGTTAGGCATGCACGTTCGGGGACACCCGTCGCCCGTCGTGCCCACGCCAGACCCGTCGATCTGTCGCGTCTGCCTCAGAGCTTCAAGGCGCAAGCCACTGCTTCACGACGGACCGGATGAGCGTTCGAGCTTCTTCGAGCGTCATGGGATCCTTGGGAGGCTGGTGATTCAACGCGCCGTGTCGTGAGTCGTCGCCGGTCGCGTCGTGCGAGTTCGCGGTGTGCGTGAAGCGGTTGAGCTCGCGCTTCGTGGCATAGCCCGACGTCACGATCCCCTCGATGCCCCCCTTGGCGTGTCGGACGAAGTCAAGGATGCGATACAGATTCACCCAATCGAACGGCCCAGTGGCGAGGAGCCGCAGAGCCGCCTCCGCGTCCGCGTTGCCGGCGGCGGTTGCGAGTGCGACCTGGCCCGGCGGCGCAGGAGGGGGAAGCGGCTGTTGATCGCCGACCGTGACCACCACGGCGCTCACCTTGGATCGGACCTCTATCGAGTCGACAACGACCACAGCATGCTCTCGCTTGTCGGGGCCCACGATCTGGCCGCTCGCGGTGACGGGCCTGTGGCTGGAGGAGGCCAGGAGTGCGGCACCATTGATCTGCGCGAGCATCGTTTTCGCTCGGCTGAGCATCTCGACATGGTTCGAAGCGAGGTCCGTGAACACGGCCGACTCCAGCAGGTAGCGATCATGATCCTTGACCACACGTGGGTCGCCGGCCGCGAACTGCTCCGCCAGCGTCTCCAAGTCGAAGTCGTGACCCGACAGCACTATTCGCCACACGCCTCGCCAGGCTACGCGGACACTGCGAGCGTGATCTCTTACGGTCGGCGTCCGAGGGCGGTCAAGTGCCGTCGATATGGCGCAGCTCAGGTCGCTCGGCGCGAGTGTGAACCAACTCGAGGCCTGATGGCGACATGATGGATGGGTGCTTGGTCCCGTTTCCCGCACAATGGCAGCAGCTCTGGCTGCGCTCATCGGGGCCATGGCGGCCACCGTCGCGGTGACTCCGGAGTTCCGTGAGGGCGGCGGCACCGACGTGATCCTCGACGCGCCGGATCTCGGTGTTGCCGGACGTGTGCTCCTGTTGATGATCAGCGCAGCAGTCGCGGGCATCATCCTCAGGGCGCTTCGGAGTAGCAGTCCGAACAGCGGCACTCCGCGCGTGACGACCGAGGTGATCGCCGTGTCCATCGGCGTCGGCGTTCTCGCTGGACTCGGCTACCGGATCGTTACAGCGAAATCCGTCGGTGCCAACATCGGGGGTGGCCTCGTGATCCTCGCCTCGCCGATCGGTGCTCTCGTGTTCATCGGCTATCTCGCCGTGCGCCTCCGCGCGATGAGCGTATCGGGCCACCGTTGACGCTGCGCCTACCCCGCGGCCTGTCGAGCGGCAAGAACACGTGCCCGGGTCGAGCTGCCCGCGATACGCGCAGACTCGGCATCGATGACGCGCAGCTTGCCGCTGTTGCGTTCCTGGCTCGCTACAGCGGGCGCACGCTAGACGCGTACCGGCACGACCTGCGCGGGTTCTTCCAGTGGGCGGCCGACATGCAGCTCACATGTTGGCGGCCACGCGTCCACACATCAAGATGCCCGAAGCTGGATGGAGGAGCGGGGACTGGCGGCATCGACGATCGACCGGCGGCTGTCGACGATCTGCGGCTTCTACCGCTTCTCTCACATTGACGGGCGCGTCGTCTCGAACCCGGCGCAGTATTCCGACCGCAGGTGCACCCGTCGAACGCCCGGGGTCTCGACCGCTCTGAGCTCGGCGTGTTCCTGTTCACCGCCGAGCAGTCCGACCGCGATCACGCCGCGCTTGCGGTGCTGCTCGGTCTGAACGGGCTGCGGGTCGGCAAAGCCTGCACCACCAACATCGAGGACCTCGGCCTCGAACGAAGCCACCGGACACTCCGCATCCTTGGAAGGGCAGCAAGCGAGCGACCGGGAACCGCCGGAGGCTGATCCACCCGAATCAGATCGGCGGCGGTTCGATCCGCTCGATCGTATTGACTCGGTCGATCGATCGGTCGAAGGAGGCACCATGCCGACCCCGGTCTCGGCGCAGGCGATGAGGTATGCCTCCGCGAAGTCGATTCGGTCGATCTCGTACACCTCGACCGCCCGGAGGAGCAGCGCGGGGTCCACGCAGACGATCGGATCGAACGCAACAAGAGAACGCACCGCTTCGCCGACTTTGTCGCGGGGTGTCTCGTAGAACGACTCCAACACGTACACCGTCTCGGCCGCAACGAGGTCGGTCAGCAGCAGTTCTCGTTCCGTCCTGAGGTAAGCGGTCGCGCCTCGCCAAGTCCGGCGGGTCACCAGTCAGATGACGCACCAGGACGTTCGTGTCAACGAACGCAGTCAATGGCGTGCCGCGGCTCGGTCCGACTTCGTGCGCCGGATGACCTCATCCCACGCGACGTTGCGCTTCGCTGCGGGTACCCGGATCGTGCCAGCCAGAGCGAGGAAATCCGACGTCCGAGCAAGCACGGCACGGTTGTCCTCCACCCGGAAGACGACCTCGTCGCCCTCCTTGATGCCGAGCGCGTCACGCACTGCCTTCCGGAGGGTCACCTGCCCCTTCGATGTCACCTTCGCCGCAGCGTCCACCATGAATCCTTACTCATCCGTCGGAGTAAGGATAACTCGCGAGGACCCGAAATGGGCACATACAAGTCGCCTCCTGTGGCCGCGGCATTCGAGGATGGTCGGGTCAGCGGCCTACTTCTCTATCTCACGGCAGCCCGCTTCACATTCGGTCCCAGAAAGTCTCGTCTACTTCCATGTCTATGAGCTCAACGGTGTCCTCAGCGACCCTCAGCCCGAACGCGACCAAGGGCGGAAAAAGCGGGCTCGACTGCGTTGTAACAGCCCGGATCGCGTCGAGCCCTGGCTGAGCAACTGGCAGATCATCGAAAGTCCGGGCAAAGGAGAACTCGATTCCCTTGAGCACGGTGTCACCGAACAACTCGTACGACGGCTTGCCATCAGCGGAGCCCCCTGGGGGGAAGAAGTGCCGAGCTTTTCTCTCGAACTCCTGAGACCGGATGACCTTCAGGCGGCTAGCCGCCAACTACAGCCCGTGTTCCGAGGCCAGCGCCAGGATGCGCTTCCGAATGCCCTCTGTCATCACTGGTGGGCTCAGGAACGCAGTCTCGTAAGGGATCGACTCTCCCTCCTCCACCATCTGCCAACCCGGCTCCAGGTGCGAGGCTTGGCTGACATCGTTGCCTGAACGGCCCTGCATTTCAGTAAGAGCCTGGTCGAGGAGCGCCTTCTCGCTGGGCTCCAACCCGGCGACATCCGGCTCCCGATTGGCCACGAGGCGGACGAGTGTGTTCCCTAGGTAAGCCTCCTGGCGTAGCTCCGCATCGCCCGCTGCGACCAGTTGCTCGCGGACAGGGAGCAGCCTCCTTGGAGCAGGGCCATGAGGGAGCTTCTGGTAGTCGGCGCCTGTGATTGGCCGGCCATAGGCCCGCATGTGTCCAAAGTCAGCGTTGAACAGGGCCTTGTTGATCTTGACGGCACCGCCGGCCGGGTCCTGTTCGAGCCGCTTCGCCACGTACAGCAGCGCCTCGGCGAATTTGTCCTCGTCGTACGCGATGTTCATCGGGCTCCCCTCCGACTCAGGCCGCCGGCCTCTCCTCCAGTGTCGCATAACCATCACATGCTCAATGTTATCGAACAGGTGTTCGCACTGCAAGAGGACCAGATGGAGGGCACAGCACCGGAAGGCCCTTTGCGCCACCGCTGCTCGAGCAGGGGACGTGGCCAGGGGCTTTCTTCGACGCGGCGCTCGCACGTCCTGCGGACACTGTACGGACAGCGCCCGGGGCGTAAGTCTCTGGCCTGCGGGTTCGGCTACGTCTCAGCTCTTGAAGAGGAACTCGGCCTCTTCGTCGTCGACCAGGAGGCTCAGCTCGTCGGCCAGGAGCTCGTGGTCGGCGAGATGGGGATCGGCGTCGACGATGCCGAAGGCTACGCGCCGGGCCTCGCTCACCAGGACCTTGTCCCTGCGGAGGGAAGCCAGCTTCAGGTCGCTGCGGCCCTTCTGGCGGGTGCCGAGAATGGTGCCCTCCCCGCGCAGCTCCAGGTCGACCTCGGCCAGCTCGAAGCCGTCGCGGGTGCGCACCAGGGCCTTCAATCGCTCCTCCGCCTCTGGGGTGGAAGCCTCGCCGAGCAGGTAGCACCACGACGGTGCCGACGCCCGGCCCACCCGGCCCCTGAGCTGGTGGAGCTGGGCCACGCCGAACCGGTGGGCATCCTCGACGACCATCACGGTGGCGTTGGGGACGTCGACTCCCACTTCCACCACCGTGGTCGCCACGAGCACGTCGATCGTGCCGTCGCGGAACCTGGCCATGACCGCTTCCTTGTCCTTCGACCCCATCTGCCCGTGCAGCAGGCCGAGCTCGAGGGCGGCCAACTCCTCCCTACCCAGGCGCTCGTACTCCTCCGAGGCGGAGCGGGCCTGGATGCGCTCGGACTCCTCCACCAGGGGGCACACGACGTAGGCCTGGTGGCCGGCCGCCACCTGCTCGTGGACCCGGCTCCACGCCGCCGCCTCCTCAAGCTCTCCCTGGGCCCAGACGGTCTCGATGGGGCAGCGGCCCTTTGGTAGCTCGTCGAGGACGGTGAGGTCGAGGTCTCCGTAGACCAGCATGGCGGCCGTCCGCGGGATCGGCGTGGCCGTCATGACCAGAACATCGGGATCGTCCCCCTTGGCCCGCAGCACGGCCCGCTGCTCCACGCCGAAGCGGTGCTGCTCGTCGATCACCACCACGCCGAGGCGGGCGAACTCGACCCCCTCGGTGAGCAGGGCGTGGGTCCCGATGAGCATCTCCACGTCGCCGGCCCGCAGGCCGGCAGCCAGCCGTTCCCGCTCCTTGGCCGTGGTGCGGTGAGTCAGCAGCTCCACCCGTACGGGTCGGTCGCCGGTCAGCGTGGCCTCGTCGGGCACGGTGAGGTCGGCGAGGAGCTGGCGCACGCCGAGGAAGTGCTGTTCGGCCAAGACCTCGGTGGGAGCCATGAAGGCGCCCTGATAGCCGCCCTGGACCGCCATGAGCAGGGCGGTGACGGCCACGACGGTCTTGCCGCTGCCCACGTCGCCCTGCAGGAGGCGGTGCATCGGGTAGGGGCCGGCGAGATCGGCGGCGATCTCCTCGCACGCTCGGCGCTGGGCATGGGTGAGAGCGAACGGGACGGCGGCGTGGAAGCGGCGCACCAGCTCGCCGTCGGTGGTGTGCCGGATCCCCTTGGACGCCCGTTCCAGCGCACGCTTTCTCATCACCAGGGCCAACTGGAGGCGGAGAAGCTCGTCGAGGGCCAGGCGCTTGCGGGCGGTCTCCGCCGCTCCCATGGACTCCGGGTTGTGGATGTGGGTGAAGGCCCAGGTGCGGCCGGTCACACCGAGCTCGTCCCGCCACGGCCTCGGCAGCGGCTCGGCCATCTCCCCCGCTCGCTGGAGCGCCTCCTCCACCAACTGGGCCAGGTCCCAGGTGGAGAGACCGGACTTCTCCGACTGCGGGTAGATGGGGACGATCTTGCCGGTGCGGTCGCCGATCAGGTCGACCACCGGGCTCGTCATCTGCCGGCGACCGCGGTACATCTCCAGCTTCCCGAAGAACACGGCCTCCCTTCCCGCGGCCAGCTGCCGGGCCCGCCACGGCTGGTTGAAGAAGGTGCAGTGCAGGTACCCGCTGCCGTCGAACACGTCCACCTCCACCAGGGAGCGGCGGTTGCGGGTGCGCCGGGCGACCACCCGCTTGACCGTGGCCAGGATCATGGCCTCGTCCCCGATCCGCAGCTTGCCGATCTCCGCCTGCTGGGTGCGGTCGATGTAGCGGCGCGGGTAGTGCATGAGCAGATCGAGGACGGTGTCGATCTGCATCTGGGCCAGCCCCTCCACCTTCTTCTGCCCCACCCCCTTGAGCTCCTTGACGGGGATCTTGGCCAGCGTGCTCAGCCGGCGCGGGCTCATTCGATGGAGAACAGGTACGGGTAGAGCGGCTGCCCGCCCTTGTGGACCTCCACCTCGACGGCCGGCCGGTGCTCGGCCAGCCAGTCGGTGATGGCCGTCGTGTCGGCCGGCGTGGAACCGTCACCCTCGATGACGGTGACCACCTCGTGCCCGTCGGCATCGCCTTCCTCGGCTTCCACCAGGCGGTCGAGCAGGGCTACTGCCGCTTCGCTGAGGCTCTTGGCCACGACCTGGATCCCCTTGCCGGAGAGGCCGAGCCAGTCGCCTTCGGCTATCGGGCCGGCGTCACAGGTGGACGCCCGCACCGCCCGGGTCACCTCTCCGGAGACGACCTGGGCCGCGGCCTTGGCCATGGCCGTCTCGTTGGCCTCCGCCGGCGTGGACGGGTCGAACTCGAGCATGGCGACCAGGCCTTCGGGGACGCTCCTGGTGGGAACCACCCGCACGGACTTGGTGGAGAGGGCGTCGACCTGGCCGGCAACGGCGACGATGTTGGGGTTGTTGGGCAGGATCACCACGTCCCCCGATGGCGCCGCCTCCACCGCCTCGAGGAGCTGCGCGGTGGACGGGTTCATCGACTGCCCGCCGGAGACGACGCCCTGGGCACCGAGGGAGGCGAACATGTCGGCCAGGCCGGCGCCGGCGGCCACGGCGATGACCGCGGTGGTGACCGGCGGTGCCTCCGTCGGGCCGGCCTCGGTAGCGGGCCGCGCCGACCGGCCGTGGTCCGAGGCACAGTGCTCCGCCTCCACCTGCTCGTGGAGGTCGGTGACGCGGATGGCGTGGGGGCGGCCACAGCCGATGGCCACCTCGATGGCCGCGCCGATGTCGTCGGTGTGGACGTGGCAGTTCCAGGTCCCGTCGCCCCCGACCACGGCGATGGAGTCGCCGAGGCCCGACCACTCCTGCTTGAGCCGCTCGACGGCCTCGTCGGTGGCGTCGAGAAGGTGCATGACCTCGTAGCGGGGGCCGAGATCGTGTCTCGTGGCCTGCGGCTCCCGTGGTGCGGGGGCCGTAGCCGTCTCGGACGACGGGGGCGATGCCTCGGGAAGGGGCCGCCCGTCGACGACGTGCAGGAAGGCGTCGAGGAACAGCACGAAGCCGGCGCCGCCGGCATCCACCACCCCCGCCTGCTTGAGCACGGCCAGGAGCTCCGGGGTGCGGGCCAGCGCTTCGCCGGCGGCGGCGTGCGCCGCCTCCAGCACGCCCAGGAGGCTCGACCCCTCAGCGCCGGAAGAAGCGGCGGAAGCGGCTCCCTCGGCCGCTCCCTTGACGACGGTGAGGATGGTCCCCTCCACCGGGTCCATCACCGCCTTGTAGGCCGCCTCGCTCGCCGCCGCCAGCGCCTCGGCCATGTCTGGGGCGCCGATCGTGTCGGCGCCCTGGCAGCGCTGGGCGATCCCCCTGAGGATCTGGGAGAGGATGACGCCCGAGTTGCCCCGGGCGCCCATGAGCGACCCATGGCAGATGGCCTTGCACAGGCCGGCCATGTCATCGGCCCCGTCCATGGCGGTCACCACCGCCTCGAGGGTGAGCGCCATGTTCGTCCCCGTGTCGCCGTCCGGGACGGGGAACACGTTCAGGCGGTTCACCCTGTCCTGGTGGGCCCGCAACCCGTCCCGGTAGGCGGTCACGGCCGCTTTCAGGTCTCCGGGTTCGAGGTGCTCGAGGGGCGTCATCGCGGGACGATGCTACGTTGGCACCCATGGCAGCGGTCTGTGAGGTGTGCGGCAAGCGCCCCTCCTTCGGAATGAGCATCAGTCACTCGCACCGTCGTACCAAGCGGCGCTGGAACCCCAACATCCAGCGCGTCCGGGCCATGGTGAACGGAACGGCCAAGCGCATGCACGTGTGCACCTCCTGCATCCGCGCCGGCAAGATCACCAAAGCCTCCCACTGAACTAGACCTCTCGGGCCCAGCCGGGGTTCACCGGCCCCACGCCGGCGCCCAGGTCGACGCCGGCGGCGATGGCCCGTTGGCAGAAATGCTTGGCCGCCACACATGCGTCCACGGGATCCATCCCCCGCGCCAGCTCGGCGCAGATCGCCGCGGAGAGCACGCAGCCGGTGCCGTGGGTGTGGCGGCCGCTGATGCGGGGCCCCTCCAGCCACACTGGCTCGCCACCTGCCCCCATGACGCAGTCGGGTGAATCGGCGGCGGCCAGGTGGCCGCCCTTGACCATGGCCACGCCGGCGCCCAGCTCCACCAGGGCCCGCGCCGCCTCCTCCATCTTCGAGCGGCCGTCGACCTCGAACCCGACGATGCGGCTCACCTCCGGCAGGTTCGGAGTGACCACGGTGGCCAGAGGAAGGAGCGACGTGGCCAATGCCGTCACGGCATCGTCGGCCAGGAGGGTGTCGCCGTGCTTCGACACGAAGACCGGGTCGACGACGAGCCGCCCGATGCCGGCCTCCTCGATGGCGGAGGCCACCGCCTCCACCAGCTCGGCCGAGGCCAGCATCCCCGTCTTGGCCGCGTCCACCCCGATATCCCCGGCCACGCTCATGATCTGGGCCCGCACCAGCGCCGGCGGCAGGGTGGCGAAGCCCTGGACGCCGATCGTGTTCTGGGCGGTGACGGCGACCACGGCGCAGGTACCCCACACGCCATGGGCCTCGAAGCACTTGAGATCGGCGGCGATTCCTGCTCCCCCACCGGAGTCCGTGCCGGCGATGGTGAGGGCGACGGGGCGGCGGGGCACGGCGCTTATCACATCACGGCGCGCCGGGCGGACGAAGGACCAGGCTCAGATCCAGTGCTCCCAGCCGCCCTCCGGGAGCGGCTCGCCCGCCAGCAGGCGCTCATCGGGGTCAGCCGTGCAGCGCCCGAAGGCGATGGGCGCCGGCAACCCCCTCTCGACGAAGAAAGCCGCCACGCGTGGCGGATCGGGAGCAGTGAACACGAGCTCGTAGTCCTCTCCCCCGCCCAGGGCTTCGGCCGGCGTGGCGCCCTCGGCCACAGGAATGGAATCGAGCACGATCCCTACACCCGATGCCGCGGCCAGGTGGCGAACATCGCCAGCCAGGCCGTCGGACACGTCGATCATGGCCGTGGCGCCGGCGGAGCGCGCCGCGACACCCTCGCCCAGCAACGCCCTCGGCCGGCGATGAGCCGCTACCAGCCGGTCCCCCCGGCCACCCGCGGGATGGGCGGCGGTCTCCCGCAGGCGGCGGAGCCCGGCGGCCGAAGAACCGAGCGGACCCGTCACGAAGATGATGTCGCCGGCCCGCGCGCCCGAACGGAGCACGGGGGGACCTTCGCCTGCATCGCCCACCACCGTCACCGACACCACCAGCTGCGAGCCGCCGCTGAGGTCGCCGCCCACCACGGGGCAGCCGTACTCGGCACAGGCCTCGGCGATGCCCACGTAGAGAAGGTCGACGTCGGTGCCCTCCGGAGCACAGACGCAGACCACGAGGTGGGTGGGCCGTCCCCCCATGGCGGCCACGTCGCTCACCGCGGCCGCCACCGCCTTCCATCCGAAGTCGTCGAGACCGACCAGGCCGAGGTCGGCGTGGACCCCCGCCACCACGGCGTCGACGGTGAGCAGCAGAGCCCCCGCCGGCGCGGCCACCACCGCGGCGTCGTCACCGATCCAGGTCTCCTCCGGGGGTGACTGGGGCAGCATTCGGCGGAACCGTTCGATGGCGTCGAATTCACCCACACCGGTAGCGTCCCCCTCATGCAGGGAGTGATCAAGTCCTACGACCCGGGGAGCAAGGAAGGTGTCGTCGTGCGCGACACCGACCGCAGCGAATACGAGCTGGCGCCGGATGCCCTGAAAGGGTCGATATTCCGCATGCTTCGCCAGGGCCAGCGAGTCGTCTTCGATCTGGACCCGAAGGGCCTCGCCACCCGGTGCCGTCTCGGCTCCGAGGTGGACATGGGCACGCCACCAGAGCCGCCGCCCCCGTAACGCCTCTTACTATCTGGGCGTGAACCCCCCGACCAGCAACAGGGAGCTGCTCGCCTGGGTCGACCAGATCGCCGACCTCACCCGGCCCGACGCCGTCGAGTGGTGCGACGGCTCGACCGAAGAGTACGACCGGCTCTGTCAGCTGCTCGTCGACGGAGGGACGTTCACCCGGCTTTCCGAGGCGAAGCGCCCCAACTCGTTCTGGGCCCGCTCCGATCCCGCCGACGTCGCCCGTGTCGAGGACCGCACCTTCGTCTGCTCGGAGAAGGAGGCCGACGCCGGCCACACCAACAACTGGCGCGACCCCTCTGAGATGCGCGCCACGCTCACCGGCCTTTTCCGTGGGTCCATGAAGGGTCGCACCATGTACGTGGTGCCATTCTCCATGGGCCCCCTGGGCTCGCCCCTGGCCCACATCGGCGTCGAGCTGACCGATTCCCCCTACGTGGTGGTCAACATGCGGACCATGACCCGAATGGGCGCCGGCGCCCTCGAGGTGCTGGGCGACGAGGGCGAGTTCGTGCCCTGCCTGCACTCGGTGGGTGCTCCCCTCGAGGCCGGACAGGCCGACTCGGCGTGGCCCTGCAACCCCGACAACAAGTACATCGTGCACTTCCCCGAGACCCGCGAGATCTGGTCGTTCGGGTCGGGCTACGGCGGCAACGCCCTGCTCGGCAAGAAGTGCTTCGCCCTGCGCATCGCCTCGGTCATGGCCCGTGACGAGGGCTGGCTGGCCGAGCACATGCTCATCCTCAAGCTCACCAGCCCGGAGGGCGTCACCCGCTACATCACCGGCGCCTTCCCGTCGGCCTGCGGCAAGACCAACCTGGCCATGCTCGTGCCCACCCTTCCCGGCTGGAAGGTCGAGACCGTGGGCGACGACATCTGCTGGATGCGGCCTGGTACCGACGGGCGCCTCTACGCCATCAACCCGGAGTCCGGGTTCTTCGGCGTGGCCCCCGGAACGGGCGAACGCACCAACCCCAACGCCATCCTCACGATGGCCGCCAACTCCATCTTCACCAACACCGCCCTCACCGACGACGGCGACGTGTGGTGGGAGGGCATGACGGACGAGCCGCCCGGCCACCTCATCGACTGGAAGGGCGAGGACTGGACGCCGGCGAAGGGAACACCGGCCGCCCATCCCAACGCCCGCTTCACCGCCCCGACCTCGCAGGGCCCCGCCATCGCCCCCGAGTGGGAGGACCCGGCGGGCGTGCCGATCTCGGCCATCCTCGTGGGTGGCCGGCGGTCATCTGTGATCCCGCTGGTCACCCAGGCCTTCGACTGGGAGCACGGCGTGTTCATGGGCTCGATCATGGCTTCGGAGACCACCGCCGCCGCCGCCGGCACCGTCGGCCAGCTGCGCCGGGACCCCTTCGCCATGCTGCCCTTCTGCGGCTACAACATGGGCGACTACCTGGCCCACTGGCTGGAGATGGGCAAGACCACCGACGCGGAGAACCTGCCCAAGGTCTTCTACGTCAACTGGTTCCGCAAGGACGCCGGCGGGCACTGGCTGTGGCCCGGCTTCGGCGAGAACAGCCGGGTCCTCGAGTGGGTGTTCCAGCGGATCGCCGCCGGCGGCGAGGCCACGGAAACCCCAATCGGCCGAGTGCCGGCACCCGGGGCCATCCCCATCGACGGCCTCGACGTCTCGGCCGGCGACCTGGCCGAGCTCGTGCGGGTCGACGTGGAGGAGTGGCGCCGCGAGGTGCCGTCCATAGAGGAGCACTTCGCCCAATTCGGACATCACCTGCCGCCGGCGCTACGCCAACAGCTCGAAGGGTTGAAAGAGCGCCTCGAGGGATAGTGTTCCCGGCATAGCGCGCGACCCGGGCTCGGCCGGGCGTGCCCGGACAAAGGGGAGAGCGTGTCTTTTTGGCCGTCGCGTAGTCGGTTCCTCCGTCCACTCCTGGCCGCCGGCGCCGCCGCCGGCCTCGTGGTGGCAGGTGCACCACCTAGCCAGTCGTCCACGCCGGCCACGCCGTACGAGATGACGCGGATGAGCGCTCCGGACCCACAGGCCACCGGCCGATGGGCCGAGCGTCTGGTGGCTGCCGGCGACCTGAACGACGACGGTGTGAACGATTTCTTCGTAGGCGCCCTCAGCCAGACCATCGGGGCCAACAACAACCAGGGTCGGGCTTACGCGGTGAACGGGCGCACCTTCACCGTCCTCTACAACATCGACTCTCCTGAACCACAAGCTGGGGCGCAGTTCGCCTTCTACGTCTCGTCACCCGGCGACGTGAACGGCGACGGCAAGTCCGACGTGGTCATCGGCACCGACGCCCAGGACGTGGGTGCCAACGTGGACCAGGGCAAGGCCTGGGCCTTCAGCGGCGCCAACGGTGCTCTGCTCTACGCCCTCGACAACCCCGCTCCTCAGGGCAGCGCCCGCTTCGGCTCCCGCATCGGGCGGGCCGGCGACATCAACAACGACAACGTTCCCGACGTCATCGTCGGCGCCTCCGGCAACGACAGCCCCGCCGGCTGTGGCGTGGGCGCCCCGGCCGGTACCGCTCCGGCCGGGTGCCGGATCAACCAGGGCCAGGCCTTCATCTTCAACGGGGCCAACGGTGCGCTGCTACGCACGCTCGACATTCCGGCGGCCGACCACAACCCCGCGGGCACGTGCGCCACGAACTGCGGCTCGCTCGGTCTCGCCGTTCAGGGCCCCGGTGACACCGACGGCGACGGCGTCACCGACCAGCTGGTGGATGCCAGCAACTACAGCACCGGCACGGGCTGCACCGGGACGGCGACGAACGTCGCCACCTGCACCGAGGGCGTCGGGCGCATGTACGTGTTCAGCGGGCGTACCGGCGAGGTGCTGCTGCGCATCGACGATCCGGAGCCCCAGGAGGGCGCCACCTTCGGCTTCCAGGACGTCGCTCCCCTCTCCCCCGGCGACGTGAACGGCGACGGGTTCGCCGACCTCTATGCCAACGGTTTCGCCCAGAACGGCCCCAGCGGCCCCCAGGAGGGTCGAGGCTGGGTGTTCAACGGCAAGACCGGCGCCCTGCTCTACACGCTCAACGACCCCACTCCCAGCCCCGGCGGCCAGTTCGGGTGGTCGATGGCCCGCACCGACTACAACCGTGACGGCAACCCGGATCTCTACGTCGGCTCCTCACCGCACCACACCTCGGGCGTGGGCATCAGCCAGGCCGGCGGTACGTACGTCTTCAACGGCCTCAACGGGGCCCTGCTCAAGACGCTCGAGCTGCCCGCGGCAGATGCCCAGCACGGGGCCCCCGGCGGCAACCTCGGCTCCAATCTCGGCTGGGGCCTGGCGGCACCAGGCGACCTCAACGGTGATGGCCAACCCGATTACCTGGCCGGCGCGCCCTTCCACGACGTAGGTGCCAACACCGATCAGGGTGAGCTGTTCATCTTCTTGTCCAAGGGCCCGTCCGGCTACCACCTCGTAGCCAGGGACGGCGGCCTCTTCTCCTTCGGCGACGCCAAGTTCGCCGGATCCATGGGTGCCACCAAGCTCAACCAGCCGGTGGTGGGCATGGCCTCCACTCCCAACTTCGAGGGGTACTGGTTGGTCGCTTCGGACGGCGGGATCTTCGCCTTCGGCGACGCCAGGTTCTTCGGTTCCACCGGTGCGTTGAAGCTCAACCAGCCCATCGTGGGCATGGCCTCCACGCCGACCGGCAAGGGTTACTGGCTGGTGGCCTCAGACGGCGGGATCTTCGCCTTCGGCGACGCCAGGTTCTTCGGCTCCACCGGTGCCATCAGGCTCAACCAGCCGATGGTGGGCATGACGCCGACGCCTTCGGGCCGCGGCTACAACCTCGTCGCCTCCGACGGTGGCATCTTCTCCTTCGGTGACGCCAAGTTCGCCGGCTCCACCGGCGCCATCAAGCTGAACTCGCCGGTGGCCGGCATGGCCGGCGTCCCCCCTCTCACCGACTTCTGACCACCTGATCGCTGCGGGTACATAGTGGGCCGAAGCGCCCCCTATGTACTCGCAGAGGTGGGGGTCTCGCAGCGGCCGCCGAGGTGGCGGGCGAGGAAGGATTCGGCGGCGGCGAAGAAGCGCAGGCGGTTCTCCGGCTTGGCGAAGCCGTGGCCCTCGTCCTCGAACAGCAGGTACTCGTGGTCGATCCCCTTCTCCCGCAGGGCGGCCACGATCTGCTCCGACTCGGCCTGCTTCACCCGGGGGTCGTTGGCGCCCTGGGCGATCAACAGCGGGATGCGGATGTCGTCGACCCGCGACAGCGGTGAGCGGGACCAGAGGAGCTCCGGCTCTGTCTCTGGGTTGCCGACCCGGGTGTGGAACTGGGCCACGAGGGGCGCCCAGTAGGGCGGGATGCTCTCGATGAGGGTCTGGAGGCTCGATGGGCCCACGATGTCGACGGCGCAGGCGAAGACGTCCGGCGTGAAGGTGGCGCCCACGAGAGCGGCGTACCCGCCGTAGGAGCCGCCGAAGATGCCGACTCGGGCAGGGTCGGCGTAACCCTGGTCGACCACCCACTCGACGGCGTCGACCAGGTCGTCGTGCATCCGCCCGGCCCACTCCCGGTCGCCGGCGTTGACGAAATCCTTCCCGTAGCCGGTGGAGCCCCGGTAGTTGACCTGCACGCACAGGTACCCCCGGCTGGCCAGCCACTGCGCTTCGGGGTCCAGGCCCCAGGTGTCGCGCACCCACGGACCACCGTGGACATCGAGCACCGTGGGGAGCTGCGACCGCTCGCCGCCGGGGGGGAAGCTCAGGTACCCGTGGATCTCGAGCCCGTCGCGAGCGGTGAAGCTGAACGGCTCCATCGGCGCCAGCTCGTAGTCGGCCAGCGCGGGCTGGTGGTGGAACAGGAACCGGGCTTGGCGGTTCTCGCGGTCGTAGGCGAAGTAGGACACCGGGCCGTCGTCAGCGGTGAAGGCCACGAGCCACACGGCATCGGCGTCGTCGCGATCCACCACGTCGAGGTCCCCCGGATGCAGCTTCTGGAGAAGGGCGAGGTCGTCGCCCACCTCGGGGTCGAGGACCTCCCAGTCGAGGCGGTCCCTCATGAAGCCGACCAGCTGGGGGTGGTGCGTGTCGGGGTGGTCGACCACCCGGCTGACGTCGTAGCGGGGGTCCTCGGCCAGCACCTCGGCCTCGCCGCCGTCTAGGGGCAGGATCACCAGCCGGCCGGCGTTGGCTCCCACCGAGCTCATGGCATAGAGGCCCTCGCCGTCGGCGCTGAACCCGAGGGGCGCGGTGCTCAGGGCGTCCTCCTGGCCGGCCGTGAGCAGGACCCTCCACTCGGCCTCCGCCTCCAAGTCGCGGACCATGATCATCGAGCCCCCGTCCGCGGTCGGCGCCAAGCCCGCTCGGACCCTTAGCTGGTCGTCGGCCAGCCAGCCGACGAAGCCGGGGTTGTCGACCACCTTCTCCAGCCGTCCGGTGGACAGCTCTAGCTGGTACACGTCGTGCAGCTCGGGCCGATCGCGGTTCAGCCCGACGAGAATCAGGTCCGGGTGGTGCTTGGACACCTCGACCACCTGGGCCTGCACACCGTCGAACGGTGTGAGGTCCCGCACCGACCGGGTGGTCAGCTCCACCGCGTACAGCCGCCAGTTCTCGTCGCCGCCCTTGTCCTGGAGGTAGAGGAGGTGGCGGCCGTCGTGAGCCCAGAAGTACTGGCGGACGCCCCGTTCGCGGTCATCGGTCAGCGGTTGCGCCTCGCCGTCCACCGGGCCCACCCAGACGTTGAGGACACCGTCGACGGGGGCCACGTAGGACAGGCTCCTGCCGTCGGGAGAGACGCCGGGCAGTACCCGTTCGGGGTTGCCGAAGAGGATCTCGCGGGGGATGAGAGGAGGAGCGCTGGCCATGGCGTCACGGTATGGTGTCGCAGGCATCGGAGCCGTCACCGAGGAGGCATCACATGGCCGTCAGCGCGTACGTGCTCATCCAGACGGAGGTCGGCAAGGCGGCCAGCGTGGCCGAGGCGGTGGGCGCCCTCGACGGCGTGGTGTCGGCCGAGGACGTCACCGGTCCCTACGACGTCATCGTGAGGGCCGAGGCCGGCTCCATGGACGACCTGGGGCGCCTGGTGGTGAGCCGGGTGCAACTGATCGACGGCATCACCCGCACGCTCACGTGCCCCATCGTCAACCTCTGATCTTCAGCAGGCCCTGAACTCTCAGCGGGTGGCTCCGACCAGCAGGGCGCGGATCGAAAGGCCCATCACGAAGAGGCTGCCGAAGCCGTAGAGCAGGTAGAGGCGGTGGCGCAGCTGGTCACGGTACGAGTACAGGATGCCGATGGCGATGATGCCGACGAAGCCGTAGAACATGTGGAACTGGGGCGCCACGATGTCCTGGCCGGCCACCATCCCGACGCCCAGTCCGACCTGGACGAACAGCGACAGCTGGGCCACCACGGTGAACCACCACAGCGCCCGTGACCGGAGCGGCTCGAGCCAGTGGGCGCCGAGCGACCAGAGCCCCGCCAGCCCGTTGCCGATGATGACGAACCACGCCCACCCCTCGTGGAGCTCGCGCAGCGACGCGATCAGTAGCGGAGCCACGCGGGCACGACGTGCGGGTGGGGCATCGCAGCGGGACGCTAGTGGGATGCAGGTTCGCGACCGATGCGGGCCAGGCTCTCGAGTTGAGCGCGGCTGAGCCTGTCGATGAAGTGGCGACGGACTCCGTCGACATGGCTCGGCGCCGCCTTCTGCAGCGCTCTGAAGCCGTCGTCGGTCAGGGCCACGTAGACACCTCTGGCGTCCTCCCGGCAACGTCGCCTCGCCACCAGTCCCCGCCGCTCCATGGAGTCGAGACGCCGGGTGAGGGTGCTCGGTGAGATCACCACCCGGTCGGCCAGCTCCGTGGGCCTGAGCTGGCGCTCCGGGTGGGCCGAGAGGGTGGCCATCACGTCGTAATCTGCCAGCGACAGTCCGTGTTCCTCCCGCAGCTCGCGGTCGAGCTGCGTCATCAGGCGGGCCTGCGTGCGCAGGAACCCCACCCATGCCTCCTCCTCGAGGTTGTCGAGCCAGCGGACCTTCTCCACGGTTCTCATCGTACCGGGGAATGATTGCAGTTGCAACAATGTTGTTGCATTTGCAATCACCTACCCAGAGGAGTTCATATGAGCGTCATCCACAGAAGTACCACCAACGTCGATCTTCCCTCAGGCACCTGGAACATCGACCCGTCGCACTCGGCCGTCGAGTTCAGCGTGCGCCACCTGGTCGGCAAGGTCCGCGGCCAGTTCAAGTCGTTCTCGGGAACCATCGAGGTCGGCGGGGACTCCCTGGCGTCGAGGGTCGAGGCCAGCATCGACCTCGCCTCGGTCGACACGGGTGACGAGAAGCGTGACGCCCACCTCCGCTCGCCGGAGTTCTTCGACGTCGAGAACAACCCCTCCATGACCTTCCGCTCCACGAAGGTGCGGGCCAACGGCGACGGCTACACCGTGGTCGGTGACCTCAGCCTCAGGGGCGTCAACAGGAGCGTGGAGCTGGACCTCGATTTCAACGGAATCAGCCCCGACCCCTGGGGCGGCCTCCGGGCCGGCTTCACCGCCACCACCGAGCTGAGCCGCAAGGACTTCGGCCTCGAGTGGAACGTGGCCCTGGAGGCCGGCGGCCTCATGGTGGGAGACAAGGTCAAGGTCACCCTCGAGATCGAGGCTGTACTCGTCTGATCCAGGGCCTGGCACAGACGGGCAGCTGAGCAGTTGGGGCCGGTGCCGCGAGGCGCCGGCCCTTCCTGCCGATGAGGGGTCTCCGCGAAGCAGCAGGGCTGAGAATTGGTGGCTGCTACCGTCGGCCGGACCAGGTTGGTGGACCCCAGACGGATCGGCAAGTGATGGAGCTGCTGAGAGAGAACCGTCCGCTGACTGCGGCGGTGGCGATCGGCGGCGGCATGACCCTTCTCGTCAGCACCCTCCCCTTCGTCCGCTTCGCCTACGACAACCCCGCGCTGCATCTGGCTCTCGAAACCGGTGAGGGGCTGATCGCCTGCCTGCTCGCCTACCTGGCGGTGGAGCGCTACCGGGTCACGGAACGCCTCCAGCACGCCCTTCTGGCCTGGGTCTTCTGTGTTCTCGGCTTCGCCAACCTGTTCATGTCGGCCGGTCCCCTGATCGCCGAACGGGGCCGTCCCGGCGGGTGGCTGACCTGGGCCACGCTGGCGGTGCGGCTCGTCGCCATTGCTGCCCTCTTCGCCGGCGCCTACGCCGGTGCGCGGGCTGCTCCTCCACGAAAGGTGCTGGTCAGGAACCTTCTCGCACTCACCCTGGTCACGTCGGTGACAGCCGCTCTGGGCGCATCGGCGGCCGACACCTGGTTGGGAGCGCCCCTGAACCCGCTGCTCTCCCCCGGCGCCGGAAGCAGCCCCACCCTGGTCGGGCATCCGCTGGTTCTATGCGTCCAGCTGCTCACCGTCGGCCTCTACGGCGGGGCTGCGGCCGGCTTCACCCGCCAGGCCCAGGCCCAGGGCGACGAGCTCCTGCGTTGGCTCGGGGCCGGCTCCGCCCTCGGTGCATTTGCCAGGGTCAACTACCTCCTCTTCCCGTCGCTGTACTCCAACTTCGTGTACTCCGGCGACCTCCTCCGGCTTGGCTCCTACCTGTTCTTCCTGGTCGGCGCCATCCGCGAGATCGATGCCTACTGGCGCAACCAGACCCGCCTGGCCGCGGTCGAGGAGCGCCGCCGGGTCGCCCGTGACCTCCACGACGGCCTGGCCCAGGAGCTCGCCTTCATCCGCTCACAGACTTCGGCCATGGCCGCCGGCACCGTGGTGCCCGGCATGATGCAGCACCTCTCCGACGCCGCGGACCGGGCCCTGGCCGAGTCTCGCCGAGCCGTGGACGTCCTCTCCGGCGGCGACGTCCATGCCCGCAGTCGCGAGCCCCTGGTCGAGGCTTTGACTCGGGCTGCCGAAGAGGTGGCTCGGCGTGCCGGCGCCGTCGTGAAGGTCGAAGTCAACGGGGAGCCTGCCGCCGTGTCTATGGAGGTGCACGAGGCCCTCGTCCGGGTGACCCGCGAAGCGGCTACCAACGCGGTCCGCCACGGTGGCGCCAGCACCGTCGCCCTCACCGTGTCCGTCGAGAACGGCCTCCTTCGGCTACTGGTGTCGGACAACGGGACGGGCTTCGATCCAGGCACTGTTCGGCGAGGCCATGGACTACGTGGCATGCGTGAGAGAGCTGAGGCACTCGGCACCGAGCTCAGAGTTGAATCCGCCCCTGGTGATGGAACGGCGGTCGAGTTGGAACTGCTGTTGCCACCTGTCCCTCGACACTCTTGAATCGGCACAGCCAGAAGGGGCGGCCCCCGGCGGCGCCCCTTCTGACTCGTTGTACCCCTGGGAGCTACTTGGTCTTGAAGAAGGCCGTCGTGCTGGATACGCCGTCCGCGAGGCTCAAGACGACCCGGAAGCACGTGTTGGCTGGAACCTTCGGAACCTGCCAGTTCTGGATGAACTGTCCGCCGGTGCTGTCGTAGCGAAGTGTGGTTCCTCCGGTGGAGTACACCTCGATGTCGTCCGTGGCCGAGTAAGCCGTTCCGCACGGGGCCTGTGCGACCTTGAAAGACGACACGGTGCTGAGGGAGCTGAGCTCGGTACTTCCAGCGAACACCTCGAACTTCAGGGGCACCGTCGAGCCTGCCTTGACCAGGTTCGTGACCGCCATGTCGACTGGCTGCCGGAATCCGTCCTGAGCCCATGCCATGACGTTGTAGGTGAGACGTGCCGTCTCCACGTTGCCGGCCTCGTCGGTCGCGGTGGCGGTGATCGTCTTCAGGCCGACCGAGGTGCCGCCCCCGCTCACGACGCAGGACTGCAGCCCGGACAGTGTGTCGTCTGCGGTGCAACTCGCCGGCAGAGCTGGGACTGCTCCGAAGTAGTAGGAGCCGCCGTCTGCCACGCTTCCACCCACGAAAGCAACTCCGCTGGGCTTCGCCGTGTCGATCAGAGCGGAAACGCTGCGGGTCACTGTGTTACCGGCGAGATCGGTCACCGTCTTCGATACCACGGTCGGCGAGGAGGCATCGGCAGAGTCAGCCGTGGCCGTCAGGGTTGCGGTTCCGCCGGCGCCAAGGCCCTGGTCCGGGGCGAGGCCCGATACTGCGTCAGCGAAGGTGAACTGCTGACTGAGGGGGGTGTTCCGCCACGTGGTGTTGACGACGTTGTCAGGCGTGGCGGTAGGAGCCGATGTGTCGATCAGAGCCGAGATGCTCCGGGTCGTCGAGTTGCCGGCGACATCCCTCACCGTCTTCGACTCACTCGTGGGCGCTGAGGCTGACGACTCACTGGCGGCCGTGAGCGTGAAGGAGGAGTCACCCGGCACCGCAAGCCCGGAGAGCCCATCAGACGCTGCGAATGCCTGGGACAGGCTCGTGTTCCGCCAGGTCGTATCGGCGACATCGTCAGGCGTCACCAGGGGCGCCGTGGTGTCGATCAGAGCCGAGACTCTTCGGGTCACCGAGTTGCCGGCGGTATCCGTGACGGTTTTCGAGGCAACGGTCGGCGACGAGGCGCTCGCCGACTCCGCGGAAGCCGTGACGGTGAAGGTGTCACCGGTAACGAGGTCCTGGCCGGCGGCAACTCCCGACTGAGCGTCCGAGAAGGTGAACGTCTCAGAGAGGGGCGTGTTCCGCCAGGTGGTGTCGATGACGTCGGTTGGGCTCGCCGCCGGCGCCGTCTTGTCGATGAGGGCGGAGACTGTTCGAGTCACCGAGTTGCCGGCAACGTCGGTGACCGTCTTCGATGCGACGGTTGGGGCATCGGCGCTCGCGGACTCGGCGGAAGCTGTGACGGTGAAGGTGTCGCCGGTCCCGAGGTCTTGGCCGGCGGCCAGACCGGAGGTGTCGTCCGAGAACTGGAAGACCTGCGACAGGTCCGTGTTACGCCAGGTGGAACTCGTCACGTTGGCCGGAGTCGCGGCGGGCGCAGTCTTGTCGATCTTGAACGGATCGCTCGACGTGTTGGCAGCAGCGACTGTGTTGCCGGCGAGATCGGTGAAGGCGGGGCTACCGGCGGTCACGGCCGAGCCCTCGCCGGTGGTGACCGAGGTGCCAGTCGAGGTCAGGCCGCCCGTGAAACCGGACAAGGAGTCGGTGGCGGTGAAGGTGGCGGTCACGTCGACGTTGTGCCAGCCCGCTCCGTTGGCCGCCGGAGCAGCGCTGGTGTAGGCGACTGTCGGAGGCGTCTTGTCGATCTTGATGCCGGTCTGGGTGTCATCGGCGGTGTTGCCGGCGAGGTCGGTGCAGGTGCCGGTCGCAGATTGGCCCGCCGCTTCCGATGAGACCGTGGCTGAGACTGTGAGAGATGTCGGGCCGGAGCTCGAGTCGCTGCAGTTCCAGACGACGGTGACATCCGTGTTGTTCCAACCGGCCGTGTTGGTCGCCGTTCGGGAGAAGTAAGCGATCCCGGGGGCGGTCGTGTCGACGACCACCGTCAGGGAGTCAGAGCTGGCGGGGTTCCCTGCAGCGTCGGTCGCTCGGGCAACGAAGACGTAGCTGCCGTCGGTCAGGGCAGTACTCGTGAACTGCCAGTCCCCGGCGGCGGACGCAGTCGTGCTGTCAACCACCGTTCCGCCTCTGAGGAGCGCAACCGTGCTGCCCGGCTCGGCCTGGCCAGCCAAGGTCGGGGTGTCGTCGTTGGTCTTGTCGTCGGTGCTGGACGTGCCGCTGTCGGATCCAGCCACCAGGTCAGGAGTCGAGACCGCTGGTGCGACCGAATCGATAGTCCAGGTGAACGAGGCGGGGGTGGTGTCGGAGTTGCCGGCGACGTCCGCCGCCTTGACGTTGAAGGTGTGGCCGCCCTGGCCGAGATCGGTGTAGCTCTGCGGGCTCGAGCAGGGGGCGTACGCCGCGCTGTCGAGCGAGCATGCAAAGGTGCCGCCGGTCTCGGACGAGGTGAAGGAGAAGGCTGCGCTGGTGGTGTTGGCCAGAGCAGCTGGGTTGGCCGTGATAGTGGTGTCGGGAGCGAGCGAGTCGACGGTCCAGCTCGAGTTCGCCGGTGTGGCGTCCGTATTTCCGGCCGCGTCGGTCGCCTTCACGTTGAAGGTGTGACTCCCCTGACTCAAGCCGCTGTAACTCTGCGGGCTCGTGCAGAGGGCTTCTGGGCCGCCGTCGAGCGAGCAGGCGAAGGTGCTGCTCCCCTCGGTGGAGGTGAACGAGAAGGTGGCGCCGGTGGTGTTGACCAACGTAGCCGGGCCGCCGGTGATGGACGTGTCCGGGGCTGTTGTGTCCACCGTCCAGGTCGAGCTGGCCGCACTGGCGTCGGGGTTGCCGGCTGCATCGGTCGCCTTGACGGTGAAGGTGTGGCTGCCGTCGCTCAGGCCGGCGTAGGTCTTGGGGCTCGTGCAGGACGCCTCGGTTGCGCCATCGAGCGAGCAGGCGAAGGTGCTGCCGGCCTCGGAGGACGTAAAAGTGAACGCTGCGGTGGCGGAGTTGGCCAGCAGAGCAGGGCCGCCGGTGATGGCCGTCTCAGGAGCGGTTGTGTCGGACGGGGCCGCAACGGTCAGGGTGAATGTGATGGCCGGTGCCGATCCAGTGATGCTGCTGCTGTCATCTGAGCCAGGGACCGTGAGGCCGACGATGTACCTGGCCACGTACGTGTAAGTCCCAGTGGCGGTAGGAGCGGTCACCGACACCGTGCTGACGCCGCCACTGAGAATGAGCGGGCTACTGGGGCAGTCGACGCCGTCTTCTGGCCACGAAGCCGGCACACCAGAATCACCGTCGCCGATGCTTGCTTGGCTCGCAGACAGTGATCCGCCGGCCGGGGCGGTCGAGCCCGCCGAGTTGAACGTGAGAAGGACGGATTGGCGGTCATCGACGTGCTTCTTTGTTGCGCACTCGAGTTGGAACGAGACATTGGCGGTCGTGACGGCACCCGGCGCGACGGTTCCGAGGTTGTGCGTCGTCTGGAGACCAACCGTGACGGTGTCGCCGTCGGCCTGCACCGTGTCGGCCCGAGCGCTCGACACGCCGCCAAATGTCAGGGCAGTTGCCACCAAAGTGGCCAGGGCAACATGACCGCCCCTGATGATGCCGTTCCGACGCATTTCTTCCTCCTGGAAGGTAGAGATCGTTTGCGTCGGTTTCGCCACTCGCTCCCCGCCGGGCCAGGCGACCAGGTAAAGCCCGTCGGATCATCACATCGCCGCCGGCATCGGTGCCGACATCGAGCAAGATACGGAGCTGGGGCAGCCGTGACTACGGGCAAAGTTTACTGGTAGTGGTTACGCAGGCACTATGGGTGGTTTAGGCCAAGATGCGGCCCGGGCCATGGCCAGAGCCTCCCGTTGGCTGCTGGCGCCCAGTTTGCCCAGGACACGGTCGATGTGGCCACGAACGGTGGAGACGCTGATCCCCTCCCTCCGAGCGATCTGCTTGGGCGATTGGCCGTCGATGAGGTCGCGCAGCACCTGGGCTTCCCTCGGGGTCAGGGTCGTAAAAGGCTTCAGCAGGGCCTCTTCCTGGGCCAGGTGCGCCTCGAGAACGTCGAGAAGGGCCTCTCGCTCCTCGGTCGACATCAGGGGGGTGCCGGCGGCCAGCTCGGTGAGGGCCCCCACCAGGCGGTGGAAGGGCATGGCCTTGTCGATGACCGCCTCGGCGCCGGCCCGCAGGCCCCTGGCCAGCAGGAGCGGGTCGTTGCTGGCGGTGAAGAGGACGACCTTGGCCCCGAGCCCGACGAGAGGATCGATCATGGGCAGGCCCAACCGGTCTCCACCGAGGTGGAGGTCGAGCAGGACGATGTCAGGGCGGAGCGCGCCCGCCTTCGCCATCACCGCCTCAGGGCTCAGGTCGTCGACCGGCACCGCCACCACGGGACCGAACCCACTGGCCTCCAGGGCCATGGTCAGGGGCACGGCGATGACCTCGTGGTCGTCCACCAGGAGAACGGACGGAGTCTTGGAATCGTTGCCGGCCGTTGTCATATAGGCAATTTTGCCGGTTTCCTCTCCCTACTCCGGCGATGTCTACTGGTGATGTGAGCCAAAAGGGGGCACGCCGCGTCCTGGTAGCCGTCGAGCCCGTGGTGCTCGAAGGAGCCTTCGCGGTGATCCTCGAGATGATCGACGTGGACGAAGTGGTGCAGTTCCACGACGCCACAGAGTCGCAGCGCCGGGAAAGCTACGACGCCGCCATCGTCACCACTGGGTTCCCGGGAGAGGTCTCCGCCGACGTGGTGATCACCCTGCCGGACACAAAGGCCGAGACCGACGGGTCGGGAGACTCCGGCGTCGGCCATGTGACTACTCGGCACACCTCGGACGACGTCGACGTCCGGCACCAGGGCATTGTCATCGACCTGCTCGACGAGCACCTGCCGGTGGCTGTCTGCCGCCGAGGCCGGCTGCCCTCGGCCTGGCAGTCTCGAGTCTGAACTTCAGGTTCAGCCTGCGGCCTGGAGCGGCAGTGAGGTCTCGGCCGTGCCAGCCGGGGCCCCCCGGCATATGTAGGTCTCCTGGCCCCAGACGGCGGTGAAAGCCTCCGGGCCCATGTTCAGGAAAAAGGAAGTCTCGGCGATCTGGCTGGAGTGGGCGGCCATGGCCGCCCGCTTGGCGTCGAGGTACTGGGTCACGTCGACGCGGGTCGTTATCAGCGCTCCCGGTACCCCGAACCCGGCGAGATCGCCGATATCGTCGGGCGGGGTCAAGCCCAGCTCCTCGGCCCGCTCCAGCAACCCGACGAAGCCGTCGCGGTCGATGGTCGACTCGTAGACCGCCGGCGTCCCCGCCAGCTCCGCCGCCCGCACCCCCACCCGGTGGACCTGGATGTGGTCCGGATGGCCGTATGCGCCGTTCTCGTCGTAGATGGTCAGGACATCGGCCTTCTCCTCGGAGAGGATGCTCGCCAGCCTGGCCGCCGCCTCCTCCACGTCGGCCTTCCAGAAGCAGTCGGGGGCCTCGTTCTCGGGTGTGCCGATCATGCCGGAGTCCCGATAGCCGAGGAACTCGATCCGATGGACGCCGAGGATCCGGGCCGCCTCCATTGTCTCGTCTGTCCGGCGCTGGGCCAGGTCCTGAACCGCCGCCAGGTCATCGGGCACCTCCCCCAGCTCGCCGCGGGTAGCCAGAACCAGCACCACGCGGTGGCCTTCGGCGGCCGCCTTGGCCATGGTGCCGCCGGTGGCTATGGCCTCGTCGTCGGGATGGGCGTGGAAGGTAACCAGGGTTGCCATGCCTCATGCTGGCACGGCTGCGGGCCGGCGCCCCATGCGGCGTACCGTGGGAAGCATGCAGCCGGTCCGGGTGACCGTGGGATCACTGGAGCAGCTTCGAGAGGCCGGATTCCTGACCGGCAAGGCGGGGTCGCAACCCGTGTGTGTCTTCTGGCACGACGGGGCTGCCTATGCGCTGGACGATCGCTGCCCGCACATGGGCTTCCCCCTCCACCGGGGAACGGTGGAGGCGGGGCTGGTCACCTGCCACTGGCACAACGCCCGCTTCGACCTGTGCTCCGGGGGCACCCTCGATCCCTTCGCCGACGACGTGCGCCCCTACCCGGTGGACATCGCCGACGGGCAGGTCGTGATCCTGGTCGGCGGCGACCCCTTCGGTCCGGAGCACCACCGCCGGCGCCTGGTCGACGGGCTGGAACAGGGCCTCGCGCTGGTCATGGCCAAGGCTGTTCTCGGGCTGCTGGAGGGGTCGGATCCGTCGAGGGGACCGGAGGACGTGCTCCGGGTGGGGCTCGACTTCGGCACCACCTACCGGGCCGACGGCTGGGGCGCCGGCCTGACGGTGCTGGTGGCGATGGCCAACGTCCTCCCCGACCTGGACGAAGCCGACCGGCCTCTGGCCCTGGTGCACGCGCTGGCCTTCGTCTCCCGGGACACCCGTGGACGCCCGCCCCGCTTCCCCTTGGCGCCGCTGGGTGGCTCGGTGCCGGCGGAGCGCCTGGCCGGCTGGTACCGCCGCTTCATCGAGACCCGCTCCAGCGACGCCGCCGAGCGGGCTCTGGTGAGCGCGCTGGAAACGCCGGAGAGCCTGTCGGGGGTCGAGGCCATGATGACGGCGGCGGCCACCGACCACGTCTTCCTCGACGGCGGCCACACCCTCGACTTCACCAACAAGGCGTTCGAGGCGGTGGCGCTGCTGGGCGGAGACGTGGCCGCGCAGGTGCTGCCCACTCTCGTGCGTGGTACCGCCCGTGCCTCTCGAGCCGAGGAGGGCGGGAGCTGGAGGTATCCCGTCGATCTGGTGGCACTGATGGACTCCGCTTTCGTGCGGCTGCCGGAGCTGCTGGCCGAGGTCGACCCCCTGGCTGCGGCCGGCACATGGGACGACGTGGCCGGGCTGGCGTGGACGATGCTGGAAGAGGAGCCGGCCGCCATCGTCGGCGGCATCTGTGCGGCCATCGCCGCCGGCGCCACGCCCGAGCAGCTCGGGCGTTCCGTGGCCTACGCCGGGGCGCTGCGCATCACCCGCTTCCACACCCAGAACGACCACGGCGACTGGGATGTCGTCCACCACGGCTTCACCGCGGCCAACGCCGTCCACCAGCTGCTGGTGCGGTCGCCCACGCCGGAGCTCCTGCGGGCGGTCTTCCACGGCGCCATGCGGGTGTACCAGGACCGCTTCCTCAACGTGCCTGCCGCCCGTCCGCCCCAGGCCCGCCCCGGCGTCACTCTCGACGAGCTGTCGGCCTGCTGGGACGAGCAGGGGCGGGTGGACGATGCCGGCGCCATCGCCTACTCCTGGCTGCACGACGGCGGCGACTCCCGCCTCCTCGTCGCCGCCCTGGGTCGGGCCCTGCTGGCCGAGGACGCCGGGTTCCACTGGTACCAGACCTACGAGGCGGCGGTGCGCCAGTTCCACGCCTGGCCGGCCGGATCGGAGGAGGGCCAGCTCATCCTCGTGGGCTGCGCCCGCTTCCTCGCCGCCCACACGCCCACCCGGCGGGAGCTGGCCCAGGTGGTGCGTACGGCCACCCGTCTGCGGCGGGGCGAGGCGCTGTTCGAGGAGGCGTAGCCCGGCGCAGCAGGACGGCGGGCAGATCCAGGGCGGTCTTGCTCGCAGGACGGAAGTCCCGACACAAAAGGGATATAGCGCCGTGCAAAAGGGACCTATGTAACCTTTCGGAGCCATAGCGCAAGGGTGTATGAAGTGACCAGCCGTGAACTGATCATCGGCTGGAGAAAAGGGAGTTGGGGAATGACAGAGAGCGGAAACGTAATTGCCTGTTCGACGCGCGGCGCGCCAGGAAGGGGGCTGCTGGGACGCCGACGAGCACCGATGTTGTTGCTGTTGGGCGTTCTCGGCGCCTTGGCCTTCCTCGGCCTCCAGCCGGGTGGCGCCGGCGCCACCCATGTCACGCCGACGGTGGTGGCCGGGAACCCGACGTGCTCACAGCTGGGGTACGGCACGTTCGAGCTGAAGGTGGATCCGGTCCCGAGCGGCACCTATGCGAGATCAGACGGGGTCCTGACCGTGAACCTCGTCGTGAACGCCGCGGGGGACAGCTTTGACTGGACTTCGAACATCCCGGTCCTGGCCGTGGTGGCCAAGGGTGGGGACAAGGGCAACGTATACGTCTACAACCCCGCGGCAAAGGGGGACACCGGCCTGCAAGCCCCGGACAACTCCAGCGGAAGCGCGGCAGGGCTCAGCCACATCTCGTTCTGCTACGACATTGCTCTCGAGGTCACCAAGACGGCGCAGACCTCGCTGACCCGAACCTGGGACTGGACGGTCGACAAGTCGTCGGAGACCACGAGCCTGAACCTCAGCAAGGACCAGTCGTACGAGGTGTCCTACGACGTGGAGCTGGGGGCGACCTCCCAGGACAGCAACCACGCGGTGGCCGGCACGATCACCATCAAGAACCCGGCGCCGGCAGGTGCCGGCAACGGGGCCATCATCACCAGCGTCACCGACACCGTTTCGCCTGCCATCGCGGCAACCGTGCAGTGCCCCGTCACCTTCCCTCACACGTTGGCGCCGGGCGCCACCCTCACGTGCACCTACAGCGCCGCCCTGCCCGATGCCGCCACCAGGACCAACACCGCCACGGCCACCGTCGACCCGGCCAGCAAGGTCAAGGGCGGCTCGGGCACGGCGGCCGTCAGCTTCGCCAACGCCACGGCCACGAAGGTAGACGAGTGCGTAAAGGTGACCGACGACAAGAACCCGGCTGTCAACGAGACGGTCTGTGCCAACGACCTTCCCGAGACGATCACCTACAAGATCGACGTCGGCAAGGCGGTGTCCGGGACCTGCGGTGAGCACACGTACGTGAACACGGCCAAGGCGGTGGAGCAGGACACCAAACAGGAGCGGACCGACCCGCACACCGTTGTAGTCACTGTGAACTGCGCCGAGGGCTGCTCATTGACCCCGGGCTACTGGAAGAACCACGCCGACCCGACCAGGAAGCAGTTCGACGACACGTGGCTGGAGCTGCCCGCGGGCCCGAACACGCCGTTCTTCAACAGCGGGAAGACGTACCTCCAGGCGCTCAACACCTCCCCTGGCGGCAACGCCTACTGGATCCTCGCCCACGCTTACATCGCCGCCGAGCTGAACGGGCTGAATGGCGCCGACACCTCGGCCATCACTCAGACGATGGCGGACGCCAAGGCGCTGCTCCAAAAGTACACACCAACTGAAGTAGCCACCTTCAAGGGCAACAATGCCGAGCGAAAGAAGTTCATCGACCTGGCGCTCACCCTCGACAAGTACAACAACGGCCTGATCGGCCCCGGCCATTGCGACGAGGACACGAGCAAGACCTGAGCGGTCCAAGACGCAGAGACAAAGGCCCCGGCTCTTCGCCGGGGCCTTTTGTCGTGGGCCGGGGTCGGCGAACAAGACGCTGGGATCGCTCCGAAGGGTGGGGCCGAGGTGACGGGCTCCGGCTTCTCTGGCGGTGGATCGCTCGGGACGGCCTCAACTTGCTTTTCGACGTCGACTTTCCCGAACGGGATCCTCGAACCATCGTCGTCTCGACGCGGAGCGCGGTTGAACTGACTGCAAGCTCCTACAGCGGCAATCGATGAGGTTAGGCCTCACCAAGTGGATTGATCCACTCCACCTCATGGAACCGGGCGAAGTCGGAGTCGGCGCTCACGATGGCCATGCCGAACTCGATGGCCAAGGCAGCGAGGACGGCGTCGCTCACCAGGTTGCCCCTCAGATGCATTCTCCGCACCAACTCGCCGAGGATCTGCCGGAAACCTGGCCCAGGTTCGGGTATCCATGCCGCCGGGGCGTCGAGCCACTCGTCGACGATCTGCCAGGCGACTCCAGGCTGCAGAGGCCGGTCGGTAGCCCGGGGGTGGGTTGCGATGCGCACGAAGGCGGTGAGCGAGACCCACGGCAAGCCGACTCGCCTTGAGCCATTGAGCGCCTCTTCGAGCCAACCTCGGGCCGCGGCGTGGACCGGACTCGTCGCATCGGCGGCATAGAGCAGGATGTTGGCGTCGACGATCACTCAGCGCGAGCTCGGTCCGTCGAGGGACTCGAGCGCATCAGCGACGTTCGAGACGTCGATGCGCAAGCCGAGACGGGCCGTGCGCTGCTTGAACGGGCCATTTTCCCGGTGCGGAAGGAGCCCACGACGGATGAGCTCGTTCACCGCCGCGGACACACCGAGGCCGCGCTCCCGTCGGAGGGCCTCGATGGCCCGGGTGGTGTCGTCGTCGAAATCGATCGTCGTCCGCACAGGACGCAGGTTATCACGCACGTGCGCTGATTTACGCATTTTGATGCGCGCCCTCGGGCCCGGGCCGATGGCCAGTCGACGGAGCCGCTAGGTAGCTGGCGTGCGTTTAGGAGCCGGCACCGGCCGCTGACTGGGGCCAGCCCTCTGGTGACAGGGCCTGCCCCTCGTGATGCTCATTATTCTGGCGGGGCGAGTATGTTCCAGTAAGTACGATGCAGATAAGAGCTGGCAATGACTACCGCACGGGTGGCCGGTCAAGACTTCGATCTCATCGCTGATGAGATCGAGAAGGCCGTAGCCGGCGTGGAGCCGGAGCCGATCCACGAGCACTTCGCGGTGGTCGCGGGACGCCGTTACCCGCCGAAGCAGGTGCTCGCAATCGCCACAGGGCTGGATCGTGCCGACTTCACGACCCACCAGGCTCGCTCCGTCCTCCGCAGAACCGGCTTCGGCGTCTACCGGCTGAGCAGGCGGGCCCCCGCCGCCAGCGAAGACCCGAGGGTCGGTCCAAAGGGTGGGGCCGAGGCGTCGGCGCTCCGGCCCTTCTCTGGGCGTTGGATCGCACAGGACGGTTTCAACGTGCTCTTCGATGCCGACTCTCCCGAGCTGGTCGTCAAGTGGCTTGGTAGGCATGGCCGCAAGGCACGGGTCTGGCGTGTGCCAGCCTCCACGGTCGAAGCCGGCTCCAGCCTGTCCGTCCCTTGATCGTTCCGTACACAGCGTTGCCGGACCAGTCCACGGGCTGGCCGCGATCCCTGCTCGACATCGCTGTGGCCGACATGGACGAGGCGCGGGTGCCGTGCCTCGTTGACAGCGGATCGGTGCACACCCTCCTCCCGCGGTGGCTCGCTTGGCGGCGGGCATCGATCTGCAGGGCACCGAGCGGCGAGAGCTTGCCGTTGCCGCGGGCTCGACTTCGGCAAGCTTCGCCACAACCTCGCTCCGCGCCGGCGAGCTCGTCTGGGAGGCTGAGGTCGGCTTCTGCGACCCGTGGCCGTACAGCTGGGGACTACTGGGGCAGCAGTCCTTCTTCCACTTCTTCACGGTGACGTTCCGCGCCTCCGACTTCGAGTTCGACATCGAGCCGCGCGTCGCCTGAGGTCGCGGCGGGCTGGGGTACGTGGCCAAGGCCGCTGTGCCGGCGTAGGCCCGACCAGCTCGGGCGGCGGTCGCATGTGGTCTCACGAGGAGGCGTTTTGCGACCGGGCGACGCGCTGCTAGAGCAGGCTTGACCTACGGAGAAGTCCTTTATTTACAGTGCTTTCGCAGGCGATCGTGTCACACCCCCCTTGTACGATGTGGGTGTGTTGGAGGGGCTGACTGCAGAGATCGAGAAGTTGTGCGGGACCGATCCCGCCGCGCTTCGCGACCGCGACACGATCGTCGAGCTGAACCGGCTGATGGCCCGTCTGGACGCAGTCAACACTCGGGCCACGGCGGCATTCGATACGTCCCGGGAGTGGGAGATCGACGGCGCCCGCACCGCGGCGGCATGGATCCGCACCCGCTGCGGTATTCCGGACTCCACCGCCCGCCGGCGGGTGCGCCTCGGCCGAGCCCTTCGCCACCTGCCCGCCGCTGAACAAGCGTGGCTGGCGGGCGACATCTGCGATTCTCACGTGCTGGCCCTCGAGGGGCGTTAGGACCGATAGGACCGAGAAGCAGTTCGATCGGGACGAGAAGATGCTGGTCGACCAGGCCCGAAAGCTCACCTTTTCCCAGTTCACCAGGGTGATCGACTACTGGGCGCAGCACGCCGATCCCGACGGCACCGAGGACAAGTCCAAGGACGACCGTGACGCTCGCCGGGTGCACCTGTCCAGAGCCTCGGTGGCATGTGGCACGGAGACATGCTGCTCGACCCCATCACCGGCCAGATCGTCTACGACGAGCTGTCCCGTCTCGAAAAGCAGCTGTTCGAAGCGGAATGGCGTGAAATCCGTGAACGTCTCGGCGAGGGGGCCAGCGTCGACGACCTGCTCCGCCCCGCCTCCCAGCGCCGGGCCGACGCCCTGGCCGAGATGGCCAGGCGATCACGCACCGCTCCCGCCGACGGGCGCAAGCCCGAGCCGCTGTTCACCGTGTTGGTGGACTACGAAACGTTTGCTGGGCGCGTCTGCGAGATGGCCAACGGCACCGTGGTCTCCCCCGGCACCCTGGTGGACTGGCTGGACCGTTCCTGGATCGAGCGAGTGGTCTTCGACGGCCCCTCCCGGGTGATCGACGTGGGTGTGGCCCAACGCCTCTTCACCGGTGCCACTCGCCGAGCCATCGAGGTCAGAGACCGCCAGTGCTTCCACGAGTTCTGCGAGGAGCCGGCATCACGCTGCCAAGCCGACCACATCCAGCCATGGAGTGCCGGCGGTCCCACCACCACCAAGAACGGCCGCATGGCCTGTGGCTTCCACAACCGAAGACGTAACCGGGCACCGTAAACAGCCTGACGGAGAAGCTGAAGCCCGCAAAGGGCAGCGTGCCGCTCATCCGGGTCCACCTAGTCCGCTTCCTCATACTCGCTCACCGGCACTGGGGCCGAGACCGTTCTTTCCAACTTGGAAGGGTCGGCGGCACGTGCCGGCGACCCTTCGTGTCGTGTGGGTCTGTCGAGGAAGCTAGCGAGGGACCTGCACGTTGCCGCCGCTGATCACAGCTGCTTTCTCAGGAGCGGTACCGCCGAGGCCGCCCACTCTCTCCACGACCGGGCTGCCGCTCTCGCTCAGGTTCTTGACCTCGATCCAGAACTTGTCGGCTCCTGCGCCTGGCTCCTTCCGGTCCTCGGCGTAGACCGTGAACCCGTAGTTGCCGCACTTGTTGGAAGGGGTCGTCGACCCGGGGCAGACCAGAGTCGGCGTCGGGACCTGGTAGGTCGCCTTGCCGCTGAAGGTGGTGCTGTAGCCGAGGACAGTGGTGCCGTCCATGATCTTCGAGTTGGCCACGCCGGGGTTCATGGAGTTGCTCTTCACGACACGGTTGCCGTTGGCTCCGTGGAAGATGGTGAGGACCGAGCCCTGAGTCTGGCCGCTCTTGAGCACCTTGGCCGTGAAGCCGTAGTTGACCTTCGTGCCGTCGGCCATTCTGAACCAGCCACCGCCCGAGCTGTGGCCCTGTGCCGGGTCGTACACCGTGAGCGCGCCCTGCCCGGTGCCCCGGAAGTAGTTGCCGCCGATCGTGGCGTCGACCTGGTACACGTTGATCGACACATTCGGAATGGTGCAACTGGCGGTTGCCGTGTTGTCACTGTTCGCCCTGTACGTGGTGCTCGTCGTCTGGCACTTGAAGCCGCTGCCCTGGCCAACCGGGGTCAGGACGATGTCGACCGGCGTTGCGTTCCCCAACCCGGTCCCAGAGGCAAGCGTCCTGCTGAGCTCGCCGTCGGTAGTGGGCTCCTCGATGGTCACCGTCACCGTAACACTTGCCGACGTGTTGCCAGCTCTGGCGACCGCAACCGCTCCCGGCTGGATCTCGATGATCGAGGCATCCTCCTTGATCACGTTAACGGTCAGGCTTTGACTCGTGGACGGGTTCGTCAAAGCGCCGTCGCTCACGACGAGGCTGACAGGCACGCTGCCTTCAGCTCGGTTGAGCCGTCCCGTGATCTCCCAACGCTTCGTGTTCGCCGGCGGAGTTGCCACAACAGTCTGCTCGAGGTCCAGCGGGAGGTCCGGATGGGTGAGGGTCAGGTCAGCGACGATCGAGTCGATGTCGGTGGCGGTGACGACGACGCTCGGAATCGAATCCGAGTACTGAGCGGTGACACTGGAGATCGCCGTACCATCCGCAGTCACAGTGAAAGTCGGGGCGTCGTTGACCGGGTTGACGGTGATGGACACCGTGGCCGGCGCCGACTCCAAGGCGGCGTCCCTGGTCCTGAAGTTGAACCCATCAGAACCGTTGAAGTTGTTGTTGCCCAGGTAGGTGACCTGGTTGCCGCTCAGAGCGTAGCCCGTGGGGGTGGCGGTGAGGTCAGCGGCCACGATCCGGTGGCCGGCGGTCCCAGATCCAACGAACAGGGCGCCGCTGGCGGGCAGGGAGGTCACCTTGATGCTCAAGGTGTCGCCGTCCACGTCGGTGCCGGCGAGGGTGATGAGCTTGGCCACGTCCTCGTCGGTGCTCACCGACTGAGCGCTGGCCGCCGGGGCGTCGTTGACTGCGGTGACGGTCACGGTGGTGGTGCGGCTCACCGACGGGGCGGTGCCGTCGTTGACAACGAAGGTCACCGAGCGGGCGGTGGTGTTGGGGTTCTGGGAGGTGTTGGCGTAGGTGATGGTGCGCAGCACCTTCTGGTAGTTGGCCACCGTGTCGGTGCCGGTCAGGCTCAACACCCCGGTGGCGGCGCTGTAGGAAGCG
>DATLOM010000067.1:0-2767 GCA_035536185.1 Acidimicrobiales bacterium
GCGTACCTCTCGTTCTACCTGGGCGTCGACACCGATGAGCCGCCGGCCGCGGGTGCGGCCGCGGTGCGGGGCGTCACCGTAGGCGCAGCGGTCACCGCCGGCTTTGTGGTGGTCTTCGGCATCGCCGGCACGGCGGTCACCCAGCTCTCCCTGTCGGTGCAGGGCTTTGCGCCGTGGCTGACCGTCATCCTCGGGGCCGTCCTCGTCGTCCTGGGCCTGGCCATGCTCATGGGGTTCCAACCCAAGCTCGCCCTGCCCCGGCTCGGGCGGCTCGCCGACGGGCGGGGCCTGGGCTCGATGTTCCTGTTCGGCATCTCCTACGCCACGGTGTCGCTCTCCTGCACGCTCCCGGTGTTCCTCACCGCGGTGGCCGCCACCTTCGGCGAGTCCAGCCTGCTCGCCGGTATGGTCGGCTTCGTCGCCTACGCCCTCGGGATGGGCGCCGTCCTGATGGCCCTCACCCTGGCCGTCGCCCTGGCTCGGCGATCGCTCTTGTCCGGCATGCGGCGGGCGCTGCCCTTCGTCTCCCGGGCCTCCGGCGCGCTGCTGGTGGTGGCCGGCGCCTACGTCGCCTACTACGGGTGGTACGAGATCGCCCTCAACCGCGACATCGACGCGCCTGCCGGCCCGGTGGCGTTCGTCACCGGCCTCTCGGGCGACGTCTCGACGTGGGTGCAGGACACCGGAGCCGTCCGCATCGGCCTCCTCGCCGGCGGGGTAATCGCAGTCTCCTTCGTGGTCGCCTATCGGGGCCTCCGAGGAAATCGTGCCGACCTGGCTGCTGAGTCGGGCCCTCAACGGAAATAGCGGTCGCAGGCCACTCCTCCACCTCCCCCGACGCCGGATCGACGAGCGGGCACGACGGCTGATTGCGGCGGCAGTCGTGGAGATGTGCGGCAGCTCGGATTTTTCGTGAGCTACACGCGATTCGGTGCATTATCGCAACTAGCTCGTAACCAGTTAACGGGGGATAAGGGGCATTTATCCCCGCATTCGGCACCGTCCAAAGGCCTGGACACTGTAGTCCGGCTGAGCGTTGGCGCTCCCACTCCGCACTCTCGAACACCCGTTCCTGAGAGATGAGGTTTTCGGAGGCCGAGCCGGGGCCCAAGGTGAAGTGGGCACGCCCGACCTGGACTAGGTGGTCCACCCTCTCCGACAACACGCCGACCTCGGGTAGTAGCGTCACGCCCGCATGGAGGTTCACCTCCACGCAGCACTGTGTGCCCCCGGCCCTGTTTCCCAACTCGGGCCGGGGGCATTCTCATGCCCACTATCGGTGGCCAGTCGGTTCGTTGCCTTGTATCAGTGAGGAATGGCATCCTGTAAAGGGTAAATGAGATAGAGCTATTTGTCTAAATAGGTGTTGCATTCGTTCTGCCTATATGGTTTAATACAAGTGCGGCAGAAATCGCTGGAAGGGAAACCCAGCAGGCCGCAAGCCAAACCCACAGTGCTACGTGTCGAAGGAGAACCTTTCATGACTGATTCCGTTGGTGGCCGTGCCAGTGCTCTGTTCGAGGGCGAGGGGCCGATCCGTGTGGTGGCCTGGCCCGACCCGGTGGCCGACGCCTCCGGCTTCCCGGCCAACTCCGCCATGGTCGAGTGGTGCTGGCTGCCAATCGTGGGGCCGTCGGGGGCCTGGGCCTACCGCCGTCTCGTCTCGGCGCTGGCCGCCAACAAGGGCGCCTATGACCAGGACGTGGCCGAGCTGGCCCACTGGCTCGGCCTGGGTGCCGGTGTCAGCCCCAACGCCCCGGTGTCCCGCACCCTGCTGCGCCTGGTCCGCTTCGGCCTGGCCGCGGTGACCGGCCCCCGGACCCTCGCCGTACGGCGCACGGCACCACCGCTGCGCAGCTCCCAGCTTGACCGCCTGAACCCCCGCCTCCAGCGGGTGCACACCACGCTCCTGGCCCAGCTCCGGGCCGGCGAGATCACCCCGGGCGGCTAGTTCGCGGGGACCACGGGGCGCCTTCCTTGGGGAAGAGGGGGCGCCCCGCCCCGCCACCTTTTCACCTTCCCCCCGCTGGTACCGGTCCCGACGCCACGAGGAGGCGCGCTGTGGGCATCTACCCGACGATCTACGAAGGACTGCGGGCCGGCTGGCTCGGCGTCGACGACCTGGGACCCCTGGCCGGCGTGCAGGTGTGGGTACGTCTCGCCCGGCCGTGCGAGCTCCACCCCGAGCCCGGTGCGCCGTGCCGGGACCTGGCCGTGCATGAGTTCGGCAGCGACGGCACAAACACCCTCTACCGCCTGTGCGACCCCGACGGCCCGGCCCCCGAGGTCACCGGCGAGGTTGCCGCCGTGCGGGTGCTGTGGGCCGACGGCCACGCCGAGCGCCTCGGCCCCGAGCAGGAGGCCTACCTGCACCCTGTCGTCGCCCGCCTCCAGCCCCAGGCCCGGCCGTGAGCGCCACCGTGGCCAGCACCGACAAGGCCGACAAGGTCCGGGAGCTGCACGAGCGCCTCGTCGCCCAGGTCGAGGCCCTGGTGACCGGTGAGGATTGGGCCCGGTACCTCAGCGTGGCCGCCCGCTTTCACAGCTACTCGGCGAACAACCTCTGGCTCATCCTGGCTCAGAGGCCGGACCTGGCCACCACCGGCGGCAGAGTGGCCGGGTACCAGACGTGGAAGCGCCTCGGCCGACAGGTGCAGGCCGGGTCCAAGGGCATCGCCATTCTCGCACCCTGCGTCTACCGCCGCCGGGGGGCCGTCGACGCAGCGCCCACGACCGCCCCGGCCGACAGCACGGCCGACAGCACGAC
>DATLOM010000068.1:0-60227 GCA_035536185.1 Acidimicrobiales bacterium
ACGTCGAGCCGGCCGTGCTGCGGGTGCTGCAGGCGCGACCGGAGGTCGAGCTGTGGCTCGGCGGCCTCGTGGCCCCGACCGCCGCCCTCGACCCGGTGGCCGACCGGCTCCGGCGGCTCCCGTTCGTGGAGTGGACGGCGCTGCCCGAGCTGCTCCGCGACGTCGACGTCAACCTCGCCCCGCTCGCCCCCGGCAGCCGGTTCAACGAGGCCAAGAGCGCCATCAAGTGGCTGGAGGCGGCGCTGACGGCCACGCCCACCATCGCCTCGCCGACAGAGGCCTTTGGTGAAGCGATCGAGACGGGCCGGAACGGGTTCCTCGCGGGCACCGCGGACGAATGGGCGGCGGCGTTGCGGTCCCTTTGCTTCGACCCCGCCCAGCGGGCCCGCCTGGGCCATAGGGCCCGCCGGGACGCTCTGCTCAGCTGGTCACCCCACCTCCAGGGGCGGCGCTACCTGGAGATCCTCGAAGAGGAATGGCCCGAACGGGCGGTCCCACCGCCTACGGGGAGCGGGTGGGAGCCGGTGTCCCACGACGAACCGTTCGCTCCAGTCACTCTGGAGGCCTACGGCGAGGAGCGGGCAGACCATCTGGTGGAGGCCGAACCACCTGCTGCCGTAGAGGCCCCGGCGTCGACTGATCCCGCCGGCGCAGCCAGGCGCCGGTTCCGCCGGGCCAGGACCCTGGCCGGCCAAGGCGCCCGGAGCATCGAGCAGGATGGCATCAGGGTCACCGGGGTGCGGGCGCTCCAGTTCGCCCGCCGGTGCTGGCCTCGGGCCGAGACCCGCCTGCGGAGGGCCGCGTCAGCCGCTCGGGCGCGGATCGACGCTGCCCGCCGGCACAACCACCCCTGAACGGGCGCCCACTACGTTGGGGTGGAATGACAGGGCTGCACCCGTGACCACGCTGGCCGAGTACAGGTCTTCGCGAGAGCTGCTCAACAACCTGACTCTGCGCGAGTTGCGGTCCAAGTACAAGCGCTCGGTGCTGGGCTGGACGTGGTCGCTCCTGAACCCGCTGGCCACCATGTTGATCTTCACCCTGGTGTTCCGGTTCTTCTTGCGGATCGAGGCGCCGGTATCGAAATCCACCGACCTGCACAGCTTCTCGCTCTACCTCTTGTGCGGCCTCCTGCCGTGGAACTTCTTCGTCAACGGCGTCACTGCGTCGATGGGATCGCTGGTCGGCAACGCCAACCTCATCAAGAAGACCTACTTCCCACGCGAGCTGCTCGTCATCGCACAGGTCAACTCCTGGATCGTCTCGCTGCTGATCGAGATGGCGCTGCTCGCCGTTGGCCTGATCGTGTTCGGCAACATGGTGCTTCCCTGGCTGCCGGTGGCCATCCTGCTCATGGCTCTCCTGGCCATGTTCGTCACCGGACTGGCCCTCGCGTTCAGCGTGCTCAACGTCTACTTCCGCGACATCCAGCACTTCGTGGGCATCCTGTTCCAGGTCTGGTTCTACCTCACGCCCATCGTCTACCCCCTGCCAAGGGTCCCTGAGCGGGCCGACATCTTCGGCAACGACCTACCGGTGCGAGCCTTGTTCCACGTGAACCCCATGGTGGACTTCGTGGAAGCCTTCCGTGCCATTCTCTACGACCTCCAGGCTCCCTCGTTGGGGATCCTCGCGTACCTCCTCGTCGTCTCAGTTGTCTCTCTTGTCGGCGGGATGTGGCTGTTCGGGCGTCTCGAGGGCAAGCTGGCCGAGGAGCTGTGATCGAACCAGCCGTCCTCGTCGACGGCGTCTCCAAGCGCTTCCGCCTCTACCACGAGCGCAACCAGTCCCTGAAAGCCGCCCTGATGCGCCGACGGCGCGCCATCGTCGAGGAGTTCTGGGCGGTGCGGGACGTGTCGCTGGAAGTTCCGCCGGGCTCGACTTTCGGTCTCATCGGTGAGAACGGGTCAGGCAAGAGCACGCTCATGAAGTGCATGGCCAAGATCCTGCGGCCCGACGTGGGCAGCATCACCGTCGACGGGAAGGTCTCTGCGCTTCTGGAGCTCGGTGCGGGCTTCCACCCTGAGCTGTCCGGGCGGGAGAACGTGTTCCTCAACGCCTCCATTCTCGGCTTGCGCCAGAAGGAGGTGGTCGAGAAGTTCGACGAGATCGTCGACTTCGCCGGGGTGGAGCAGTTCATCGACCAGCCCGTGAAGAACTACTCCTCCGGCATGTACGTCCGTCTCGGGTTCTCGGTGGCCATCAACGTCGATCCGGATGTGCTCCTGGTGGACGAGGTGCTCGCCGTGGGGGACGAGGCCTTCCAGCGCAAGTGCAACGAGAAGTTCGCCGACCTGCGCGAGGCGGGCAAGACCATCGTGCTCGTGTCCCACAGCATGGTGGCGGTCCACAACCTGTGCGACCAGGTGGCGTGGCTCGAGCACGGAAAGGTCAAGATGCTCGGCCCGGCGCGGGCCGTGGTGGACGAGTACACGGGGGCGCTGCAGGCGGACCGGGAGGTGAACGAGGAGACCGGCACCACCAGGTGGGGTTCAGGCGAGGGAAGAGTCGAGCGGGTCGAGGTGCTCAACGCCTCGGGTACGCCCGTTCCGGTTGTGCGCACCGGCGAACCCGTGACGGTTCGGGTCCATTACAAGTTCACCGAGCGCATCGAGCAACCGGTGTTCTTCGTCCCCGTCAACACCCTGGACGGTACCAACGTGGCCGGCCCCAACACCCGCGCCGGGGACTGCGTGCCCGACAGCCTCGAAGGGGAGGGCCACATAGATTTCCACGTCGATCGGCTGTTGCTCCTGCCCGGCACCTACGACCTCTCCGCGTCCATAGTCGACTATTCCTGCCTCCATACCTACGACTTCCTGAAGCACGCCCTGCGCTTCGACGTGGAGGCGGGTGAACCGCGGGAGACCTACGGGTTCGTCTCGCTCGGCGGAACGTGGCAGGTGGGCGCGCCGGTGGCCCGCGCCTAGCCGGCCGCCACGCGGACCCAGAGGCTCCCCCCCCAGGGCGGCGGCGCGTCACCGAACTCGGCGGCGAGGGCGGAGCTGACAAAGTCAGGCATGTGACAGCTCGCAAAAGCAGCGGCGAACTCCACCTCGAACCGGGATGAGAACATCAGGAGCGCCTGCACTACATACTGCTCGTTCCAGCTGCGGCCCTCCTCGACCACCCACTGGTACGGGTAATCCGCCGGAAGAAAGATGTCGTGGAAATGTACGAGTACGCCTTCAGCCAGGAATGGAAGCACACGGAACACCAGGTGGTTGACGTCACTGCCGGTCTTGGATACGTGAGAGGAGTCGATGAAGAGCATGTCGCCCGCCTCCAGACGAATAAACTCGTCCGTGGGGACCGTCTGGACCGTCTGCGCCAGCACCCGGTCTATCCCCGCCAGACCTGATCGGAGCGCATCGCTCGGCTCCGGTTCGATGCACGTGACGGCGATGGACCTATCGAGAAACCGTCGGTTGACCTCGGCGATCAGCAGCGAGGAACTGCCGGAACCGACCTCGATGAATCTGCGGGGCCGGCGGGAACGAAGCAGACCGTAGAGCACGCGAGCATCCGTCCGCTCGAACGTACCGTTGAGGTCGGAGAACCGCTCAGGCCGGCCCGGCACGGGCTGCTCCGGGAAGTCGTACTCCGCCATGAAGGGCCTCAGCTCCTCCAGGAATCTCTGTTGCCGTGACACGTCGAAATCGATTCCAGGCAGCTGCGGCTCCGGAGGCCAGACCTCCTCGAACCGGGACTCAACGTCAGCGGTGTCGACCACTGGGGAGTAGAAGTGCCCGTCCTCAAACGCCGGTCCCGCTGGAGTCGTCGGATTCACCACCCTCTGCTGCCGGAGCCGGACGGAGGACACCGGCGCCGGCAAGGATCGTCCGCACCTGCTCACGCACGGTTTCGGGGGAATATCGCTCGACGATGTGGGAACGTCCCCGCTCAGCGAGGCGCTTCCAGAGCTCCTCGTCGGTGTAGAGCCGAACGACGTTATCGGCAAAGGACAGAGGGTCGTTGGCGATCAGGACGTGCTCCTCATGGGCCAGACCCATTCCCTCGGCGCCGATGGTGGAGGTGACGGTGGGCACTCCGTGACTCAGGCTCTCGCCGATCTTGCCCTTCATGCCGGCTCCGTAGCGAAGCGGCGCCACGAAAACCCGAGCCTGCTCGTAGAGAGGCTCCAACTCCGGGACCCAGCCCAGCACCTCCACGTCGCGGGTGGCCAGGGCCTCGATGTCCGGAGTGGGGTTGCTGCCGGCGATGGTGAGGGTCACGTCGGGCAAGGATCTACGGAGCAGCGGCATCACGTCTTCTACAAGATGGTGGGCGGCGTCACGATTCGGATCGTGAAGGAAGCTCCCGACGAAGAGAATCCCACTGCGCAGATCGCGCTCCAATGAGACCGGCCAGTCCACATGAATGTTCGGGACGACGCACACAGTGGCGTCGGGTACCTCGGCCAGCAGAGTGTCGCGTTCCTCGGGGGAAACGGTCAGTGTCAGATCAGCGGCACGCACCATGGCCAGTTCGATCTCCCGTGTCGCTTTCGACGCCTCGCAGGCACCCTCGTCCCCGAGGATCTCGCCGTAGCGTCGTTCCCGGACGTAGTGGAGGTCGACGGTGTCGTAGACGACGGTGGCCCAGGGCACGTGCGCCCTGATCGTGCCGATGAACTCACAGGCGATGTTGGGACGGGACAGGATGCACAGCGTCAGATCGCGTCCTATGCCCCTCAGATGCGGCCCGAGCTCTATGTCTCCGTAAAGCACCTCAACCCCCATCTGCTGAAGTTGGTCCGTGTAAGGCTGCATCCTCGCCCGGTTACCTGGAACCAAGCTGACCACGAAGCCAAGCTCGATTAGAATGGAGATCAGCCCCAGCATTCGGACCGAACCCGAATCCTGGTCGTAAAGCGGAACCATGTGATCGACGATCACCGCCCGCGGGCCACGGCGCGCCTCGCGGGCCCTGAGGGGATGAGTTCCCACTGGCGGGTACTGAGCAGCCAGCTCCTTTTCCCACTTCTTCAGAAAGATCAGCCGGTTCCGGTTCTGGTACCTCTTGACCCCCGCCTCGAGATCCGTGCCATGGGAACCCCCCTCGTGATGCACCACACAAGCCTTGGGCTGATAGATCACCTTGTAGCCCAATGACCGGGCTGCGAAGGCCAGATCCGTATCTTCGTAGTAGGCAGGTGCGTACCGCTCATCGATCCCGCCGAGGCGTTCGAGAAGGTCGCGGCGGACCAGGATCGCCGCTCCTGAGCAGTAGTCGACCTCGCGTACGTAGTTGTATTCAGGCTTGTCAGGATCGTCGTCCCGGCCATAGTTCATGCCTGAGCCGTCGTTCCAGATGATCCCCCCGGCCTCCTGAAGAGTGCCGCCCGGATAGACGAGCTTGGCCCCTACCACTCCTACCGTCGGGTCGCCATCTGCTGTCTTCACCAGTGCCTCGAGCCAGCCGGGCGTGACTTCGGTGTCGTTGTTGAGAAGAAGGACGTATTCGCCTAAAGCTGCCGCTATGCCAGCGTTGCAGGCGAGGGTGAAACCGACGTTCGTCTTGGTGTGAACGACCTTCACATTCTTCACACGGTGAAGCATCGCCGCGGTGTCGTCGGGCGAGTCGTCATCTACCACGATGACCTCATAAGGCACCGCACTGCCCGCAGCCACGATGGACGAGAGGCACATCGTGGTGAGACGGGATTTTCCATGAACCGGTATGACTATCGAGATCCGTGGCTCGTTAACCGCCGGCAGGCTGATACCGCCGACGGGGAAGGCAAGGCTCGATTCGCCCGCCTCTTCGAACGCAGCACTCTCGTTCGATATCCTGATCTGGAGGGTACGAAGGAGTCTTGAGGCCTTGGCGCCGAGGATCCCCTCGCCGGCGTGGACAGCCAGACCCACGGCGTCGACCTTGACACCAATCGTTGCGCACGAACCGTAGAACACGACTGCCCCGAAGGGGTGCACACGTCCGTCCCGGGTCAGGATCAGGTATCCCGAACCGTCCGTAGGAGCGGCCATGCTTACCGTCGCTTGGCCCACACCGATGCCCGGCAACGAACCATGGAACGGAGCCTCACCAAAGGCGAAGATCCCGCCATCGGCGCCCACGAGCCAGTAGCCGGAGTTGTCAGGCATGGCTGCCATCCCCACGACACGGGCGGGTACACCGAGATCCACCAGGGAACCATGGGGCTCAGCTTCCCCGAAGGTGAAGACCGCACCGTCCCCACTGACCAACCAGTACCCGGCCCCGTCCGGAAGCACCGACATCCCGACGATCTGGGCGCTCGTCCCATGGGAGGGGAGGGATCCGAAGAACCGTGCCTCACCGAAGGCGAACACTCCCCCGTCGGCGCCCGCCAGCCAGTAACCGGAACCGTCGGGCATGGCGGCCATACCCACCACGCGAGCCTCGACCCCGAGCGCAGGCAGGGATCCGTGGAACGGCGCCTCCCCTGAGGCGAAAACGCCACCATCGGACCCCGTCAGCCAGTAACCGGGAACGCCATGTCCCATGGCGGTCACAGACACGATGTCCGAGCCCGGTTGGCCCGCCACCCCGACAGGTTGGAGCGCCTCCCCGAACGAATGCACAGCGCCGTCAGCGGAAGCCAGCCAGTAGCCAGAGATCCCAACACCCGTGCGGGCCAGAGGAGGACTCACAGCCATCGGGCGAGGCGCCGCAGGCGACGGACAGCGGGCTGTACAAGACGAGGAGGAAGGGGCAACCGACGTGACAATGAAAGCGCCCACCGGCGACATGCGGGCGTAAGCCCATTCGCCTCGGCCTCTCCGGGAGCGGAGGGGGAAGGTGCCGCGGGTGACGCCTGAATCGTTTCGAGAGCACGTTGTTGGGCTCGGAGGTCGACGAGAAGTCGAAGGTTGAGCTCCGTCGCCGCTTCAAGATCGCGGGACAGACGTGAGGCGAGCTCCTGTTGATCGAGGAGGGCGGCCCCGAGCGCGTTTGCTTCGGGGGATCCACCGGGCTCGTGCAGCGCGTGGCCGCTCGACTGCTCATCCAGCTCCCTGATACGCCAACGCAGTTGCGTCGCCTGCTCCTCGTAGGCCGCCAACTGTGCCCTGGCCCGCTCGAGCTGGCCATCCTGATCGCGGACATGGGCGGTGAGCTCCTCGAGGACACCCGGACTCGATGCCCGCCGATACACCTCGAGAAGCTGTTCCTCCGGGTCCACGAACACGTTGCCTGCTGGGAGGTTTCCCGTGACTCTCGGCACGCCAGCGAGGCGGCACGCGGCAAGGACATACATCGGCTCAACCATGGCCGCCGGCTCGCCGCGGTTCCCGGCGAAGCCGGGAGCAAGTGATATTCCGGCTCCCCCTTGATCGGCGGAAACCACCGGCGCGTCACCGTCTAGGCGCCAGGTGAGCGACCCCGCCACTACCCGCTGCCCGAGCAGGTCTCGTTCGGGGAAGTAGTCGCCCAGCAGCAGCTCCAGGTCCGGCAGGTAGAACTCGTGGACGTGGAACTCGTTGTTGTAATCGCGCTCGTCGGCGTACACCGCCTTGTTCGGTGTTGAGACCAGCAACAGCCCCCCCGGCCGGAGGACCCGTACCACCTCTTCGACGACGGCCCGCGGGTTTTCGACGTGCTCTATCGCCTCGAAACAGGTGACTGCGTCCACGCAATTGTCGGCCAAGGGCAGTGCCTGAATGTCTCCGAGTGCGAACTCGAGGTTCTTCTGACCGGCATATCGGGCACGAGCGTGCTGCACTGACGCCTCGTCGATATCTATACCTGTAACCGACTCCGCGACCTCAGCGACCCATGCGGCGCCGTACCCTTCGCCGCTGGCCAAGTCCACCACTGTTGCCCGATCCAGAAGGCTCCTGGCGATGACATAGCGGTGAGCATGCTCATAGTAGATCTCCGGCCCGCCCTGGCTCGGAATGAACCGCTCCCCCGTCCAAGGCAGTGGCGGGACCGCGGAAGCTGGCGCTGGATCGCCCACATCATATCCTTTGACGGGGGCCATCACGAGCCATCCAACACGCCGGTGTGGCTGTCGACGGCCCCATGTTGGGCTGATCCAAGGCGCGACAAGGGACTGACGCTAGCTGCTGGGTGGCGAACGGACCAGTTCATCGAGCGAGTGGCGACCGTGGGAGGACGGTCCGGTGTGGCTACATTGACTCCTCTGGACGAGAGCCGGCCCGTGGGTGCCCCTGACCCCATTCATCGTCTTCCGAACACCAATCTGCTACCCACGGGAACACTTGCCATCGGTGCAGGACTGTGCGTGCTCGGTGTCACTGTCTACGCCTTCCTGACGCTCTCCGCACGTGCCCTTGGGCCAGAGCGGTATGGCACACTTTCTGCCTTCTGGGCCTTGGTCTTCCTTGCTGGGCCCGGCGCCTTCTTCCCGGTCGAGCAGGAGGTGGGCAGGGCGGTGGCGAGCCGGGTTTCTTCGGGGCAAGGCCTGGGCCCGCTGCTCCGCCGAGCGGCAATCGGCATCACGGGACTCACCACGATTCTCGCCTTGCTGGCGGCTGCACTGAGTCAGCCGCTGCTCGATCACGTCTTCGACGACCAGGCGCTGGTGCTGATCGGGTTCGGTGCCTCGCTCTTTGGCTACGCCACCCTCCACCTGGCCCGGGGTGCGCTATCCGGAGCTGGACGGTTCCGTGCGTACGCGTGCCTCCTTGCCGCCGAAGGCATTCTCCGCCTTGCTGCTGCGGCCATTCTCCTGGCTGTGGGCGTGGAGACCGCAGGGCCGCTGGCGATGGTCGTGGGTCTGACGCCCCTCGCCGCGGTGGCGTTCACCATGCACCGCCAGCGCGGCCTGATGACGAACGGCCCGCCTGCCCCGTGGGGAGAGCTGTGCAGAGCCATTGGCTTCCTGCTGCTGGCCTCTCTGCTCACCCAGGTGCTCATCCACGCAGGCCCGCTGGCTGTGAAGCTCCTCGAGGGGGAGCACTCGCGGGAGCTGACGGCGAGGTTCTTCGCGGGTGTGCTCCTCGCCCGAATACCGCTGTTCCTGTTTCTCGCGGTACAGGCGGCGCTCTTGCCCAGGCTTGCCAGCTACGCGGAACAGCACGATCGTCGGGGCTTCTGCCGAGCTCTGAGCCGCCTTCTCGCCGTAGTCGCGATACTCGGCTCGGCCTCCGTCATCGCTGCCTTTTTTCTCGGACAGCAGGCGGTAGAGACACTTTTTGGTGCTGCCTTCGTGCTCGACGATCGGGGCTTGGCCCTGCTCGCCGCCTCCACCGCGGTGATCATGCTCGCGCAGTCCCTGGGTCAAGCGGTCGTGGCGCTCCAAGGCCAGGCTGCATCCGCCGTCTCCTGGCTGGTGGGCGTGATCGTGTTCGGAGCAGCTCTCGCCATTGGCGAGGACGTGCTTCTCAGAGTCGAATTGGGGCTGCTGACAGGTTCCGCGGCAGCAGCGGCCGGCATGGCTCTTGCTCTGGGTACTCGACTGGAGCGGGTGCTGCCCGAGAAGAGGCATGGTGCGGACGTCGCGGTCGAGTCCTGACGTCCTCGACCCTCGAAGCCGTTCAACGTGAGGCATGGCTCTCCTGTGCGACGGCGATCGTCGTCTCCAATCCCCTCTCGAGGTCATACGACGCGCGCCACCCCAACAGGGATGCCGCCTTCCTGGGGTCTCCGGACAGGCGATCGAACCTGACACCGGTTTCGGCCACAGCACCGACCTCGACCGGGACACCCAGCACGTGACCGACGTGCTCTGCCACATCCCGGACGCTGGTCTCCACTCCCGTGCAGGCGTTGAAGGTCTGGTTCGCCGCGGCGATGCTGGTAGCGCCAAGGAAGAACGCCCGGGCCACGTCCTTCACGTAGACCCAGTCACGTGTCTGGGTACCGTGGCTGATCGTGATGGGCCTACCGAGAAGCCCGGCCTGCACCGCCGAGGCGACGAGTCGGTGAGGCGGCTCTCCCGGGCCGTAGACCATGAATGGCCGAATCGTCACCGTCTCCAGCAAACCCTTCTCGGCATACCCGCAGACCAGTCGCCACCCCTCGGCCTTCGATGCGGCGTACGCCGACCGGGGGCGCGGCTCTGTCTCCTCTCGACGGCGCGAGCCGGGTGGGTACTCGAAGCAAGAGCCGCTGTACACGAACCGGCGAGCGCCGCAGGACAGAGCGTGACGAAGGAGAGCATGGGTCCCGAGCACGTTGGCACTGGCCACGTCCTCGTCGGTGGAGCTACTGGTACTGCTGACGCCGACGGCGGCGAGATGGATCAGGATGTCAGCAGCAGGGAGATGGGACGTGTCCGGGGAGGCGAGGTCGAACACCGGCATGAGGGCGCGCCCGTCACCTCGACGAGAGGTGACCGTCACGTTCCAACCCTCGCGTTCGAACTCGGATACGACATGCTTCCCTATGAATCCGGTCCCGCCGGTTATCAAAACACGCTTCGTCATTACGCAGGAAAGATCCCGTCCTCAGCGCCGACGGACCTGTTCGTCGCTGGTCCGCTCGAGGCCGTTGGTGCCCCGACCGCTTCGCCGAGATCACGGGGAGGAACGAGACGGCTCGCGACGGGGTCGAGGTTCAAGACCTCGGCGACGATGTAGAGGGGCCGAGCCTTGGTCTCGGCATGGGTACGGCCCAGGTACTCCCCGAGCACTCCTACGCCCAAGCTGTTTACCGCGAGCACCAGCAGCAGGAGAACGACCACCGTGGTGATCCCTTGCGGCGGGTTTCCCGTGAGGAACAGCCAGACATAGATCGGGAGAGCGAGCAGGGACACTCCGAGCATCACGAAGCCGAAAATGGTGAAGAGGCGAAGCGGTTTGAGGGAGAAGCTCGTTATCGCCGTGAACACGAACACGACCAGCGCGACCAAGGGCATCTTGCTCTCGCCGCTCCTCCGGGGCTGGCGTTCGTAGGGCACACCCACCTGCCGGAACCCCAACCACGCGATCAAGCCACGGGTGTAACGGTTGCGCTCAGTGCACTGGTCCAAGGCGTCGCGGACTTGCCTTGTGATCAGGCGGAAATCACCGACATTGGGGGGGATCCTCACGTCGGACAGCCGGCTGATGGCGCGATAGGCGAGATGCACGCCGGCATTACGCCAGCGGGGATCTCCCTCTCGCACGGTACGTACGCCGTAGACGACGTCCCACCCCTCCTCCCACTTCGCCAGTAGATCGCGGATGGCCTCCGGCGGATCCTGCAGGTCGGAGTAGAGCACCACGATGGCATCGCCCCGTGCCACACGGTACCCGGCGGTAAGTGAGGCCTCGATGCTGAAGTTGCGACTGAACCGGACATAGCGCCAACGATCATCTCGTCGGCAAAGATCTTTCACGAGGGTGCTGGTCGAATCCGTGCTGTCGTTGTCCACGACGATGAACTCGAACTCGTAGGTGCTCTCGATAGGTTCGAGTGCCGCCAGCAACTCCTTTTCGAGCCTGGGAATGTTGTCTTCTTCATTGAGGACAGGTACAACCACGCTCACCAGCCGCCGGCGGGTTCCCTCGCTCACATCCCGCCCTTGGTGTCGAAGAGGTCGAGATACCACCGCACCGTCAGATCGAGACCGCTCTCGAGCGAATGTCTCGGTCGCCAGCCGAGAACGTTCCGGGAAAGGGACGAATCCAGGTACTGGTCACGTATCTCGTCTGCGGCTCCACCGAGGACAACCGGTTCCGGCCGCGGTACAGCGAGAGCTCTGCATACGGCGTCGTACATGGCGAGGACGGTCAGCGGAGCCTCGCCGCTGAAGTTGAAGGCGCGCCCCGCAACCTCTTCATCGGCCAAGAGTTCCGCAAGCACCAAATAGGCGTCGACGACGTCCTCGACGAAGATGTAATCCCGAAGAAAGAGCCCGTCACTGCGTATGACCATCGGGTCGCCGTGGTACAAGGCCCTGACGCTGCCGGGCACGATGCGCGACCAGTTGAGGTCACCTCCACCGAAGATGTTCCCGCAGCGAGCAATGGCGGCCGGTACGGCAAAAGTGCTGTGGTAGGCCTGCGTGATGAGGTCAGCCGCGGATTTGGAAACTTCGTACGGGCTGCGGCCGACGAGGGGGGTATCCTCCGTGTAGGGGAGCTCTTTCTGCGGGCCGTAGGCTTTGTCGCTCGATGCGACGACTACGCGACGTACCAGGCCCTGGTGGGCCCTCGCCGCCTCCAGGACGTTGCACGTACCCATCACGTTGGCTTCGAGGGTAGGCAGGGGCGAGCGCACGGCCGCTCCGACGATCGTCTGAGCGGCGAGGTGGAAGACGGTGTCGACCTCATGGTCGTTGATCGCCCGCTCCACCGTGCGGTAGTCCTCGATCCTTCCGGACACAACTCCAACCTGTGCCAGTGTGCCGCTCCGCACCAGCTCCGATTGGGGATCGGCGTCACGAACCAGAGCCACGACCTGGGCCCCCTCATCGAGAAGGCGGCGACACAACCACGAACCGACCATGCCCGTTGCCCCCGTGACCAGTGCCCGCTTGCCGGTCCAACCGAAGCCGGACTGCGGGGTCATTCCTTCCACGTCTTCCACGGCGCCACCGCCGCTTCCCATAGGCCGCTGAGCAGTGTCAGCTCACGGAAGGTGTCCATCGGTTGCCAGAAGCCGCGATGACGGTACGCCATCAGCTCCCCGTCCTTGGCCAACGCCTCCAGTGGCTCCTGCTCGAGAACACAATCGGGGCCGATGTAGTCGAACACCTTCCGATCGAAGATGAAGAAGCCAGCGCTCACCCAGTCCTCGCTCTTCGGCTTTTCGCGGAACGTGCACACCTTGCCACGCTCGTCGAGGTCGACGATGCCGAAGCGGGTGAGCGGCTGAACCGTCGTGAGCGTCGCCAACCGACCGTGCTCGCCGTGGAACGCGACCAGAGCGGCCAGGTCGATATCCGCCAGACCGTCGCCGTACGTGACCAGGAAGGGCTGGTCCGCTATGAACGGCTCGATTCGCTTCACCCGTCCGCCCGTCATCGTCTCGAGGCCAGTGTCGACGACCGTGACCTTCCACTCGGACTCGAGGTGTGCGCCATGGAAGGTGATCTCACGCTTGTTGCCGAGGCTGAGCGTGAAATCGTTGTTGAGCGCTTCGTAGTTGAGGAAGTACTCCTTGATGATGTTCCCACGGTAGCCAGTGCAGATGATGAAGTCGGAAATCCCTTGCTCGGCCAGGTTTTTCATGATGTGCCACAGAATGGGCTTCCCCCCGACCTCCACCATGGGCTTCGGCCGGAACTCCGTCTCCTCCCTCAGCCGGGTACCGAGGCCTCCGGCCAGGATGACTGCCTTCATAGCGCTTGCTCCTCGCAGTGTCGCTGCTGCCCAGTTGATCAGCCGCCTTATACCTGTAGCAGGCTACGTCGGGTCACCCCGTGATGTCCGAGTCCGCTAGGTTTGGGCCATCCCTACGGCCGGTCACCCCGAGCTTGGGACCGTCGGGCGTCGTCCAGAACGGTCACATCGCCCACCAGCCGAGGCAGAGCCACGCGGTGAGGGTGGGACCGCTGACTCGGCGGCGGTGACCCTCGGCATCCGCGGCCGGAGGATCTGGACGACAGCGAGTGTCGTTTTCGTCGGCATGGCCGTTGCGTGGTCGTTCTCTGCGGCCAATTCCGCCATTCTCGGCAGGACATGGCCCCTGAGCTCCTTCCTGTTCGATCCAGCCGATCGCTTTGCGGACCTGACGAATCTCCTGATGGCACAGCGTCAGGGCAATCCGTACGGCGACAGCGTCATCATGATCTATTTCCCGTTCACCAATGTCCTTCTCCGCCCGCTGGTCGACGTCTCGCGAGAGTTGGGAGCCGGCCTTCTTCTTTCCATGGCCGCCGGTGTCACGGGATGCATGTTCTTCATCTGCTCCCACGGCCTTCGGGGGCTGGCCGAGCGACTGGTCGTCTCACTGACCTTCGTACTTTCTTATCCGGTGGTCTTCGCCGTCGATCGCGGGAACCTTGAGATCCTCACCTACGTCCTGGTGGCCGCGTTCGCCTTGTGCTGGTCCAGCGGGCGCCAAGGGTTCGCCGCAGTCGCGCTGTCTGGCGCTATCGCCATGAAGGCGACGCCAGTGATATTTCTTGCGTTTCTTCTACCTCGCCGGCATTGGAAGTACCTGGCGATATGTCTCCTGCTGGTTCTGTTGGAGACTTTGGCGGGTCTGCTCATCCTCCGTCCGGCCATGCTCACGAGCTTGTCTTCGATGCTCGACAACCTGAGCGCCTACAACGACAAGTATGCCGTTGGAGACGCCGGATTCGCCTTCGGGCACAGCCTGTTCGGGGGAGCGAAGGGTTTCGTGACACTGATACTGGGAGACGAGCAGCGCCGAACGTTCTCCGCGGCAGTGTTCCCGATCTTCGTGGTCATCGCCATCTTTGCTCACGCTTCCGCACTCGTCTACGTCTTGCGTCGCCGGCCCGGCTTCTGGCGAGGCCTGACGGTTCTGACTTGCGTCTCACTGCTGTTCATGCCTGTCTCCGCGGACTATCGCCTGCTGCTTCTCCTGGCACCCTGCGCGCTCTTCTTGAATGAGCGAGCGCTCATCCGAAACGATCGGCTCATCGCCGTCCTGTTCGGCTTGGCCTTCGTACCAAAAGGCTTCAACTTTCTGGTTTGGGAGTCCTCTTCCACGGTACCCATGACGCTGAGCACCGTTCTCAGCCCGATCGTGATACTCGCTCTGCTGATCACGGTCGTATGGTCGGGCCAGGTACGCGACGGCTACGGTGAGGCAGGTGGGTGCTGTCCGTGACTGACAGAGCAAAGCAGCTGCGCACCCAGATCCTCGAGTTGGCGCGGGAGTTCCATGCCGAGGAGTGGCCGGAACGGCCGTTCGTACCCGGAACTACCTCTGTCCCCATCTCCGGCCGGGTGTTCGATGCGGAGGAAGTGGCCACACTGGTGGAGTGCTCGCTGGACTTCTGGCTGACCACCGGACGCTTTGCGGCAGAGTTCGAAGCGAAGTTCACGCAGTTCCTCGGGGCGCGCCACGCCGTACTGTGCAACTCGGGTTCATCGGCGAACCTGCTCGCTGTCGCCGCCCTCACGTCACCACGTCTCGGAGACCGACGGCTGCAGCCGGGTGATGAGGTGGTAACGGTGGCGACAGGGTTTCCAACGACGGTGAACCCGATCATCCAAAACGGCTTGAAGCCGGTCTTCGTGGATATCGAGCTGGGGACCTACGACGCGATCGGCGACCGCTTGGCCGAGGCCATAGGGCCTCGGACACGGGCCATCATGATGGCGCACACACTCGGCAACCCGTTCGACCTCGACCGGGTGACGGATCTGGCGGAGCAGCACGACCTGTGGCTGATCGAGGACAACTGCGATTCACTTGGTGCCTCCTACCGCGGGCAGATGACCGGCACGTTCGGTGATCTGGCGACAGTGAGCTTCTATCCTGCCCATCAACTCACCATGGGGGAGGGTGGCGCCGTCGTCACCCAGAAAGCGCCGATACGCAAGCTCGTGGAGTCCTTTCGCGACTGGGGGCGGGACTGCTGGTGTGAAACGGGCCAGGAAAACACCTGTGGCCGCCGGTTTGACTGGCAACTCGGCGATCTGCCGCACGGTTACGACCACAAGTACATCTACAGCCACATCGGCTACAACCTGAAGCTCACCGACATGCAGGCGGCCGTGGGTGTGGCCCAGATGGACAAGCTGCCTGGCTTCGTCGAGGCGCGCCGGCGCAACTGGGGCCAACTTCGTACCGCGACAGCCGATCTCGAGGAGTACTTCGTGCTTCCGCTGGCCACGCCCAACAGTGAGCCCAGCTGGTTCGGTTACTGCCTGTCGGTACGCCCAGAAGCTCCCTTCAGCCGCCATCAGCTCGTGCAGTTCCTGGACGAGCGCAAGATCGGCACGCGGCAGCTCTTCGGCGGCAACATCGTCCGGCAGCCGGCGTACAAGGACCTGGACTTCCGGGTTGTCGGGGACCTGAACAACGCGGACCTCGTCACCGACCACACCTTCTGGCTCGGCGTCTACCCGGGGCTCACGTCGACGATGCTGGATTATGTCGCTGAGTCGATCCATGAGTTCGTGAGCACGGCACGCAGAGGTGGTTCCAAGTCGTGAGCCCAAACGTGGCCGCAGATATGGAGCGGCGGCGCGACGGCGGACGAAAGCTCGTGTCGGTTGTGGTCCCGGCCTACAACGAGTCGGACTGTGTGGAAGAGCTCGCCAACCGGCTACAGGCGGTGTTCGACGCGCACCCCCACTACGAGTTCGAAGCGATCATCGTGGAGAATGGGTCTGTCGACGACACCTGGGACAAGCTGCTGAAGATCAACGAGTCCGACGGGCGCTTCCGCGTTCTGCAACTGGCCCGCAACTTTCGGATGGATGGTGGCATCACGGCCGGCCTGGCACACGCCCGGGGAGATGCGACCGTGATCATGTGCGCTGATCTCCAAGACCCTCCGGAGCTCATCGGCCGCTTCATCGAGAAGTGGGAGGAGGGTTACGAGAACGTCTACATGGTCGTGACCGCCCGCCATGGCACAGGCGTGCTCCGCCGCCTCAACTCTCGGGCTTTCTACTGGCTGCTCTCCAAGCTCACCGACAAACGCATACCCAAGAACGCCAGCGACTTCCGCCTCGTGGACCGCAAGGTCGTGGAGGCGGTCAACTCGATGGAGGAGCGGAACCGATTCGTACGGGGTCTCTTCGCATGGGTCGGCTACCGCTCGATCGGCGTGGAGCACGAGCGGCCGCCTCGGCACGGAGGTGAGTCCAAGGCCGACACTCTCAAGGTGGTCGATCTCGCGCTCAAGGGGATCTTCGCCCATTCGTACACGCCACTTCGATTGATCACAGTTGCGGGAATGGCCCTCTCGGCTCTGTCTGTCCTCGCCATAAGCGTGCTCGCACTCCAGTTCGTAGCTTTCGGCGTTCCTTTTCCGGGCTTCGGGAGCATCGTCTGCCTCATGCTCCTGCTGTTCGGGATCCTCTTCTGCATGCTCGGGGTCGTGAGCGAGTACGTCGGCCTGATCTACGAGGAGGTCAAGCAGCGCCCGAACTATGTGGTCCGTGACCGCGTCGGGTTCTGAGCAGATGGCCGACCAGCCCAACGCCCTCGTCTTCGGCGGCCTCGGCGCCATCGGCGACGCGGTGGCAACAGCCCTGGCGGAGCATGACCAGCGGGTGTTCCGGACGTCGCGCTTCCCTGTAGCTGACAACCATGACGTCTTAGCCATAGATCCCTTTGAGTCACAAGGCCCGGGGTTGAGCGGGCTCGATGACCTCCCCGAGCTTCAAGCGGTGGTCTGGGCACAGGGTGTGAACGCCGGGGACTCCGTTGGGAGGTTCGACCGCTCGGGATTCGAAGATCTGCTGCGGGCCAATTGCACGTTCGTCGCCGTCACCCTCGCGGCGATGCTGGAGCGGAACCTCCTTGCTCATGGCGCGCGGCTCTGCGTGGTGAGCTCCATCTGGCAGACGGTCGCACGACAGCACAAGCTTTCCTACACGGTTTCCAAAGCGGCGGTCGGTGGCCTCGTCAGGTCCTGCGCCGTCGACTTGGCCGACCGGGGAATCCTCGTGAACGCAGTCCTTCCCGGCGCGGTGGACACACCCATGACCCGGGCCGCGCTCACGCCCGAGCAGCTCGCGAAACTCGCGGCCAGCACCGGTTTTCAGCGTCTTACTTCGGTGGCCGATGTCGTGAGCCTCGTGTGCTACCTCTGCTCGGAGGCCAACACAGGTGTGACCGGGCAATCCATCGCGGTCGATCTGGGGTACAGCGTTGTCCAACTCGTATGAGCTGTTCGTGCGCTCCCAGGGCGGCGGGTACTGCGTGACCATCGGTGAAAGCACGTTCAGCAGGGTCCTGGAAACCGGCTCGGACGTGGTGGTGGCGGACCGTTACTTCGAGCCGCTGCTCCGCGCCACGGAGGTTCCTGTCGTATACGTGGACGCCGACGAGAAGCACAAGACACTCGTAGGTGCCGAAGAGCTGATAATCGGTTGCTTCGAGGCGGGCGCCCGGCGCGGGAGCCGTCTGCTGGCGATCGGAGGGGGCGTCGTACAAGACCTCGCCACTCTCGTCTCCTCGCTGTACATGCGTGGCCTGCCGTGGAGCTACGCGCCCACCACCCTCATGGCTATGGCCGACTCCTGCGTCGGGGGCAAGAGCTCTATCAACGCCGGTTCGGTGAAGAACCTCGTGGGCAACATCTATCCGCCGGCGAGCATCACCATCGACCCGATGTTCCTGAAGACCCTGAGCGTCGAGGATCTGGTGGGTGGGTTCAGCGAGGCTGTCAAGATCTGCTTTTGCCGCGGGTCGTCGAGCTTCGAGGACCACCTCGACCACTTCGGCGCCTTCGAACAGAGCTCGGACCACGCCGCTGCCCTCCTCCACCACGTTCTTTCCGCGAAGCAATGGTTCGTGGAAGTCGACGAGTTCGACAAGAAGGAGCGGCGGCTGCTGAACTTCGGCCACACCTTCGGGCACGCTCTCGAGTCCGCCACCACCTTCTCCGTGAGCCACGGCGTGGGCGTTGCCGTTGGCATGCTGTGCGCCGTGAACTTCGCCATGACCCGGACCGCCCTCGGCGATGGCGCCAGACTCCTGGCTGCCCACACCCGGCACCTGCTCGAGCGTGTCCCGGAGCTGGGCCCGCGGCTGCGCGAGCTCGACATCGTCGCCTTCGAGCGGTCGTTCCGTGGGGACAAGAAGCACCGCGACGGCGAGTTCCGTCTGATCCTGCCGGCGAGGCAGGGAGGCGTGGAGGAGGTCGGGATCCCGGCCGGGGAGATAGAGATGGGCGCCGTGCTTGACGCGCTCATGCAGTCCGTCTCCGAGGTGGCAGGGTGAGCGTCAAGTACGCCGACCTGCTCACCGAGTGGCTCCAAGAACTCGGGTACACCCACTGCTTCTTCGTCGCCGGAGGCAACAGCATGCACCTTCTGGACGGTGCCCGGCGGCGATTCACGTGTGTCGCAGTGGTACACGAGGTCGCGGCAGGGATCGCCGCGGAGTACTTCAACGAGGCCGAAGGTGCGGGGCGCGCCTTCGTGCTCGTGACGGCGGGGCCGGGGATGACCAACCTCGTTAGCGCTCTCGCCGGTGCCTACCTGGAAAGCCGGGAGCTGCTCGTCCTCGGAGGTCAGGTGAAGAGCGTGGATCTGGCCCGTCAGGAGGTGCGTCAGCGTGGGATCCAGGAGGTCGACGGTGTGGCGGTTGCCCGCTCCGTGAGCGTCGTTGCCGAGCGGATAGAGGAGCCGGTCTCGCGCCACGCCCTGACGGCGATGGTGGAACAAGGCCGCCGGCCCCGAAAGGGACCTGTGTTCATCGAGGTGTGTCTCGACGCCCAAGGCGCCACCGTCGACCCTGCGGCGCTCGAAGGGCCCGAACACGGTGCCACGGTTGCCGAGATCGGAAAGGCGAACAGTTCCGCCGCCCGCGGAGTGCCTGCGATCGCCGAGTTGATGCGCGCTGCGACAAGGCCGGTCCTGCTCCTCGGCGGTGGCGTCAGCCGGGCCGCTGCGGCCGCTGCGCTCCCTGCGCTGCGACGGCTCGCCATACCGGTGATGACGACCTGGAACGGGATGGACCGCATCGGCGCTGACGAACCCTTCTACGTGGGGCGCCCCAACACCTGGGGCCAACGTTCGGCCAACGTCCTGCTGCAACAGGCGGACGTCGTCGTCGCTCTCGGCACGAGGCTCGGGCTGCAGCAGACCGGATTCAACTGGGAGGCCTTCGCCCCGCTGGCATCCGTGGTCCAGGTCGACATCGACGAGGCGGAGTTGGCCAAAGGCCATCCCAAAGTAGACCTGGCCGTGCCGGCTGACGCCGATGCGGTGCTCGCCGGGCTGGTGGGCGAGACGCTGCCGGAGTACAGCGCCTGGCTCTCGTTCTGCCGAAAGGTGCGGACGCTCCTTCCGCTGGCCGAGGAGGCCAACACCACCGCTCCGGGGTACCTCTGCCCCTACCAGTTCGTCGGCGACCTGTCGGCTCGCTGCAGTGATCAGGACGTGATCGTGCCGTGCAGCAGCGGTGGAGCCTTCACCGTGAGCATGCAGGCGTTCAACCAGCGGCGGGGCCAGATCGTGATCACCAACAAGGGATTGGCCAGCATGGGCTACGGACTTCCGGGCGCCGTGGGTGCCGCCATCGCCCATCCCGAACGGCGAACAATCCTTCTCGACGGTGACGGAGGGTTCGCCCAGAACATGCAGGAGTTGGCTACGGTGGCCGTCAACCGGCTGAACCTGAAGACGTTCGTCTTCAGCAACGACGGTTACGCCTCGATCCGGATGACCCAGCGCAACTACTTCGACGGCCAGTACCTCGGCTGCGACACCGCCAGCGGGCTCGGGTTCCCGCACTGGAGCTCGTTGTTCGGATCTTTCGGGGTGCCGGCTCTGGAGCTGGGCTCCGCCGGCCTATCGACGCAAGGGTTCGAGGAGCTGTTCGAGGCTGCCGGTCCAGCCGCGTTCATCGTCCCCGTCGATCCGGAGCAGACCTACTTCCCGAAGATCACGAGCCGGATGACCGCCACTGGTGGCATGGAGTCACGACCCCTGCACCTGATGTCCCCTGACCTTCCCCCCCACATCGCCAGCGAGGTCTTCGCCTACCTCGGGCCACAAGACCAGGAGTAGTCATGAACAAGACGGAACGCCAGATGACCGAGATCCTCAGGAGGGGAAAGGAGAAGTACGGCTACGGCGGGGTGAAGGCCGAGTTCGAGGCCGAGGGAACGCGAGTCGAGGAGCTCCTACGGCTGGTCGAGCTCGCGCATACCGCCGGCCTCACGCTCACAGTCAAGATCGGGGGCTGCGAGGCCATCCGGGACCTGCTCGAGGCCAAGCAGATCGGCGTCCAGTACATCGTGGCGCCGATGGTCGAGACGCCATACGCGCTGACCAAGTACGTGGCCGCCAAGAACAACGTCTTCAACAAGGACGAAGCCGAGGACACCGAGTTCCTCTTCAACCTCGAAACCATCACCGGCTTCCAGAGCCGGGAGGAACTGGCCCGCCTCTCGGCGGAACAGGGAGGGCTGGCCGGCATCGTTTTCGGACGCGTCGACTTCTGCGGCTCCATGGGCAAGGACCGCGACAGCATCAACGAGGACATCGTCACGGAGCACGTACTGGAGGTGAGCCAGCTCTGCAAGCAACACGGGTTGGACCTGGTGGTGGGCGGCGGTGTCTCCAGAGACGCCCTACCCGCGCTCGAGCGGATCCGCGCTGAGTACCTGACACGATTCGAGACGAGGAAGGTCGTATTCCTGGCCGACGCCCTGGACGAGCCACTCGTCGCCGAGGGACTACTGAACGCAGTGCACTTCGAGCTGCTCTGGCTCATCAACAAGCGAGAGTATTACGGAACTATTCATCGCGAGGATCTCAAGCGGATCGATATGCTGGAGAGCCGGTGGGAGGTCCTGAAGAACAACGCGTGAGCGTTCGGCTGATTCGCTCCCTGTTGAGCGGACACGAACGCTTCGCAGTGACGGGCGCCTCCGGCTGGCTCGGCCGGACGACCCTGGAGTTGCTCGCGGGCGCACTCGGCCCACAACAGTTCCGAGACCAGGTAGTCGGATTCGCCAGCACATCCAGGACCGTGACTCTCCGTGCCGGGACCGAGGTCCGGCTGCAGCCGCTGCACCGGCTCGCCGAGCTCGCTCCCGCTCCCACCCATCTGCTGCACTTCGCCTACCTCACGCGCAACCGCGTGCCAGAGGTGGGTGTGCCAGAGTACGTCACCGCGAATCTGGCGATCACAGCCGCCGTCATCAGTGCAATTCAACGATTCCGCCCTAGCGGAGTCTTCACCACCAGCTCAGGCGCGGTCTATGGCCCAGACGGATACTTCGTCACAGACGTGGCAGCCAACCCCTACGGGGCGCTCAAATACCTCGAAGAGCTCGCCGTCCGATGCGCCGCGGCCGACGCCGGTACTCGATCGGTGGTGACGCGTGTCTTTTCCTTGAGCGGTGCTTACATGACGAAGCCCGAGCTGTATGGATTAGGTGACTTCCTGCTTCAAGTGCTCGCAGGGGGTCCGATCACCGTAAGGGCCACCCGACCGGTCGAACGGTCCTACTGCGCCGCTGCCGACGTGGTCACGCTGGCTCTGGCCTGTCTTCTGCGGGGGGACGGACAAGAGGACCTTGTCTTCGACACCGGTGGCGACGTCATCGAGGTTGGTCAGCTGGCGGACCGGGTGATCGGTGCTCTAGGGCTCACGGAGGTCAGCGTTGAGAGATCTTGGGACCCACAGGCCCCGCCTGATCGCTATGTGGGAGACGGTACGGCCATGTCAGCTCTGGCCCTCACCTACGGACTACCTCTGCTTGCCATCGACGGCCAGATCCGAGAGACAGCGGCCTACCTTCGCGATCACTCCGAGCTTTGAGGCTTTTGGGCCACAAAGACAAGGGCGTTGTGGCCATAAATGCCGTGACAAACGGACCGCACGTTGTAGACGTTCGTTCGGAACCCGATCTTCGCAAGCTCGACCAACATCTCGAGCCCGAACAGCGTGTACACCAACGCACCGCCCTTACGCAGGGGGTCGTCGTGATACTGAGGCTCCAGTAGATGGACGACGTTCCCGTCCGGCGTGAGACACGATCGGTGCTGGTCGAACTCCTCTGAGGCGAGGAACGGAACCGTGAACACGTGCACCCCCCGTGCATCCAGCACCCGGAAGATCTCCCGGTGGGCCTGGTACGGGTCAGGGACGTGCTCGAGCACGTCGGAGGAGATGACGACGTCGATGGAGGCGTCGGCGAACGACAGCTCCTGAAGGTCCTCGTGCCGGGTGCCTTCGACATCATCCCCTGGTCGGTACCCCTGGCCGACGTACTCGCTGCATACGTAGTTCGGAGATGCTGCCAAGGCTCGGTGAACTGGGCCAGCCGCTTCCGTATTGAAGATCCGTTCCCTGCCGGCCGAGACAGCTACGAGTCCTGTTCCAACTACCCGACCAGGCAAGAGACACCGCAGGATCACCAATGCCAGTTGCCTCTGGCGGTTGGTAGCCCCGCACTTTGCGCAGTTCCCGGACTCCCGCAAGTTGTCGGCAAACCGCTCGGCGAGCGAGAAGCACCCGCACACGGGGCATTTCATGGGAACGCCACAACCCACCCGACCCACCAGACGGTCGCTAAAGCGCGGCTCACGGGTCAAAGGCAGCACCCTGTGGCGCTCGAGACGTTTAGACAGCTCGATCACCGTTCCTCCGCAGCCACGGGCCGGTCCTCGATTGGCCCAAGTTGAGAGGTTACATCGATGACAAAGTCACCTTGTACCTCGAAGGCGAGAAGTCGAGGACGAAGCTGGTCGGCAGCGGCCGCGGCTTCGAGGGACATGACCAGGCGGACATCGGCACCCGGAGCGTAGACGTCGAAGAACCCCCCACCGTGGAGAAAGAAGCCATCGACGACGGGGTCGCCGTGGGTGACCAGGAAGACGGTTGAGGACTTCAGCTCGTGACGATGGCGGTCGATGACATCCCGCCGCACGTTGTCGGCAAAGCGGAGGCCACTGAAGAAGTAAGTGTTCTCAACGAAGCGCCGATAGTAGACGTCGACGGTGAGCCCAGCGACTAGGACGGCCAGGGCCAGAACTACCTGGACCTGAGATCGTGGCGCCACACGGCCCAGTGCCCAACTGACGCCGATGATCAACACGATGTAGGGCGCGTACAGCCACCGGAATTCCTGCCTGAAGGTGATCGACGCACTCAGCAGAAGCGGCCCTATCAGACTTCCGCCAAGCAGCCAGGCCCGCGCCGCTCTCTGCCGATCCCGGCCGGCTCGCACCCACTGCAAGACGAGCACCACCACCAGGACACCTACCGCCGAGGCGAAGAAGGCGCACAACCCCACCCCAAGAAAACCAAGACCGTGTGCATTTCGACCGGTGAGGTAAGCGGGCCCGGTGTTGAACCCGAGAAGGTTGAGCACAGCCCTTCCGATGAACACCATTACCTGATTCGGCCCAAAATCTACGCTCTGGCCGCCCGGGCCTGTAAAGAAATCGATGCCAAGGACGTAAACCTTCACGGCCAGGTTGAACCCCGCCACTCCTAAGGGAATTGTCGCCCATCTGATCCGCTCGCCGAGCGATCGAAAGGTGCCTGAAGCCTGCAGAGTGGTAACCACGAGGAACGGCGCGAGCACGATGAAGCGCTCGTGGGTGAACACCACGAGGAAATAACACACATTGGCGATGACGAGGAAGCGGCGGTCATGTCTCTCGTAGTTGGCATGAACGGCCATCAACATTCCCAGGATGAAGGTGACGGCAAGACCCTCCATCAGGCCATAGATCTGCAGCACGAAGTACACGTTGAACCGCGAGACGCTCACGAGAGTCATGGCGATGAAGGCCACCAGCCAGTTTCGTCGACTGATCCGCCATGCCAGAAGTCCCACAAGGCCGACGTTGATGACTTGCACGGCGAGGTTCAGGTTGCGGTAGGAGGGGAAGCTGCTGCCGAAGATGTCGGTGATGACGGAGAGCACCGGTGTCACGACTGGGCGGAACTTGTCACTGCCGGTCTGCGTGAAGGCATCGAAGAAGTTGCTGGCGTAGCCGCCCGGCGTGCGCGACTGGATAACCAGATCCAGATCGTCGCCCATCAGCGTCTGCCCAGAGAACGAGCTGAACCAGACGATATTGAGCAAGGCCACAGGCACGAACATCACCAGCATGATCGGTACCGGCCGCCGCGACCGGCACGGTTCAGCCTCCGAGTCGGTCACTTGGGGCACCGACGCGGGTGTCGTCATCATGGTCAGAGCATGCCATGGCGTCCGGTTTCGGAGGATTATCATCACTCAGTGACAGCCGGCGAGGAGCTTCTCGCACCACCGCAAGCAAGTAGGCGCCGCTATGGCAGCCGGCTTTCGGGACCTTCTCGTGGCGGAATCGGACCCGGGGAGTTGCTGGCTTTAGCCGCCTTGGTAGCGCTGGCAATCGGGTTGCCGGCCGCTCTCGCAGCAGGTGCACGGTCGTTCGGCCTACCGCACAGCGATGACTTCACCTTCAGCGCAACCGCGATCAACTACCTACGGACCAGCGGGTTCCACCTCGGCGGTGACGAGCAGATGGTGCTCATCGGCCATGTCCTGTGGGCGCAGCCGTTCCTTCGTCTCTTCGGTGCCGGTCCAAACGCGCTCCACCTTGCGGGGTTGGTCGCCGCCGGTCTCGGGCTGGCGTCATGTTTCCTGATCCTCCGGCGCCTTGGGCATCCACGCTTCGCCCTACTCGGCACCTCCTGCGTCGCGTTGCTACCCGGCTTCGCGCTCCTGGCTGGGACCTTCATGACCGATGTGACGGCGTTCGCAGCTCAAATGGTCTGCCTGGCGCTGGGGCTTGCGGCTCTGGATCGGTCAGGGTCTACCCACATTGTCCTGCTTGCTTCGTCCTCTGTGTTCGGGGTGGCCGCCTTCTCGGTCCGGCAAACCGCCATTCCCGCTCTCGCCGCCGTGGCGGTGGCCGCCATATGGCAGTCGGCCATGTTGCGACGGGCGTGGCGGGCGGCGACCGTGGATCTCGGCGTGATTGCTGGAGGGTTCATCGCCATCGTCGCCATCGCGCTCTGGCGATTCGGCTTGCAGGGCCAGGGCCAGCCACCCGTCGCCGGGCCCACCGTCGGCAACCTGTTCGCCGTACTGGCCGCACTCTCAACTCTCGCTCTGTTCCTTTCACCGCTCTCGTGGGCAGCGGCCCGCTCCGTGATCGCTCGGCCAGGTGGACGCGGAGCCGCCGTCGTGGGGGCAGTGCTCACCCTGCCTTGGCTCATCCTTCCGATCCACGGCCGAGACCTTCTACTGGGCAACCTCTTTACGCGGCGCGGAGCCAACGATGGAGTGATCGGTGGTCTGAAGGAAGACATCTTTCCTTCATTGGCCTGGGTCGCACTACAGATGGTTGCTGTTTTCGGCCTTCTGCTTCTCTTTACCTGGGCCGCTCAGGCCGCCTGGGCCGCGCTCCCTCGGCGCCGCCGGTTGATCGCTGGCGAGGGAGACCCGGCCACCGTTCTCCTCATCGTCTTCACCGTCCTGGCCTTCGCTGCCGCCGTCATCCCAGCGTTACGCGGCGCCAACATCTTCGATCGCTACCTGTGGGCAGCGGGCGCCGGTCTCACGGGCATCCTGGTTCGGGCACTACCGGACGAGAGAGTCCCGCAGCGTCGCATCGGCGCATTCCTCCTGTTGAGCATTTTGGTTGTGGCCACCGGGATAAGCATCACCGAGTCAATCTCGTTCGACAAGGCCCGCTGGAGGGCCGGCCAACAGGCCGTGGCGTCAAACGTGCCGGCAGGGCTGGTCGACGCCGGCTACGAGTGGACCGGCCACCACGCGAAGCGTCCTTTGACCAGGGAGCGACCAGTGGTGGTGTGGACGGCACCTACATGGTGGAGCCGTGCATATGCGGCGGGGCTCCCCTGCGTGGTGGTGATGGGGTCTCCGCTGGACGATGCCCGCTACGCGCTGGAGCGTACTCATTCCTACGACCCTCCGTTGAGCCCCCGCCGACAACTGCTCGTGTACCGGCTGATCGAGCCGTGCGACAGCGGCGCCGCCCTGGACCCCCCCTGAGAGCGCAGGGCTACCATCGCTGTCATGGCCGAACCCAGGGACGCGGCACCCGACATGGACGAGGTGATCGCCCAGCTCCGGGAGCGGGTGGAGCGCCGCCGGCAAGCGGGCGAGTACCCCGAGGGCCTCGAAGACGATCTCGACCGCCACTTCAAGCGCATCCTGGCCCACCGGGCCACGCCCGACCACGGCAAGCTTCAGGCCCGGGTCCGAGAGCTCCGTGAGCTCAGCTTCGGACGTGGAGCCATCGCCACCGATTCCGGCATGCCCGGAGGGGCAGCTCTGCACGCCCTGGTCGCCAAGGCGGTAGCCCGCCAGACGGAGGGCATCCTCCAACAGGTCCGTCAGCTCGCCGATGCCACCGGGGCCGCATTGGATGCGGTGGTGGCGAGCCTCGAGGACCCGCAGGGGCACGTGCACGCCGATCTGGTCGACCAGCTGGACGCCGTTCTCGACCGTCTGGCCACCTTCGAGAAAGCCACTCGCGCCGGTTTCGGGCCCGAAGGTTTCAATCCTGCGTCAGCCGAGCGCCCTCCACCCGGCGAAGCGGATCGGTGAAGGCCAAGAAGCCGTAGGCGGCGAGCAGGGCCCACAGGGGGAACCAGGCCTTCCAGTAGTGGATGTTCCCGTAGAGGAGATGGTCGCCACGACTGCCGGGGTAGCTCAGATAGAACACCGTGGCCAGTACCGAAGTTGCCATGGCTACGGCGAACGGTCCCGAGAGCTTGTGGCGGCGGCGGACCAGGACGAAAAGGCCGAGGGGTGCCAGAAGGGCCCAGACGAACTGCCGTCCCAGAGGATCGACGGTCTGGCGCCGAGAACCGGACTTGCCCGTCACGAACACCTCGACGAAGTTGCGCGGGGCGCGTCCCAGCTCGAAGTTGGAAAGAGTCTGCTGGTTGCTCCCGGCGCCCTTCTTGCCGGGCTGCTGGCTGTACGGCGACTTCCACGGGCTGCCGTGGACGGCGGCATGGCTCGCCAGAACGAGGACGGCGATCAGAACAGCCATCGCGCCGGCCGCCAACCAGGCCCGCCACGCGCTCCGGCCGCTACGAAGCAGGGTGGCACCACCGATCAGGGCCGGGAACAAGGCATCTACGTAGCGGGCTGCAAAGGCCATGCCGACGGCCAGCCCGAGGGCCAAACCGTGCGGCCAGCGGAGGGGCCCCGGTGAGGTGGCGACCACAAGGGTGCACAACACCGCGACCACGGTGACCGTGGTGTTCCAGGGAACCACCATGGTGTCGAGCAGCGGGGTCGCCACGGCCAGAGCGCCGGCACACCCGAGTCCGAAGGCGGCCGAGCGTAGGCGCCCGCCGAGCACCACGACCATCACCATGGTGGCGACGAAGGCCAAGGCGTCGACCACCACGAACGGGTCGCCGCCGGGGCGCAGCTTCACGAAAGGAACCGCCAGCACGGGATACCCGAGGCCGTAGATGTAGTCAGGGCCGGCGGGCAGGTCACCGCGGGCCAGGTCCCGGGCCAGGCCCAGGTAGTGGCTTTGGTCGAAGAACCCGTACCACCCTGGAGGGTTGAGAGCGCCGGGGCGGGCCGGGTGGATGGCGTGGGCGTAGGCGAACCAGGCCAGGGCGACGGCTCCGGCGCCCGCGAGCACCAGGAGCGGCCGGGTGTCCCAGTTGAAACGCCGGCTACGGGCTCCGAAAGCCGACAGCGCCACCTCGAACTACTGGTCTGCCGAGCGTGCCCGAGTCTCGTTGGCGGCGGTCATGACGTCGCGAGGAATGATGGGCGCGTCGCGACCCGTGGCCCCGGTGGCCGGACCGGACGCCTTCTCCTCGTGGTACTCGGCCTCGACGTTCACGTTCCAGATGTCGTGGCTGGCGCCGAGGATGTTCTCCACGGTGAGCATGGCCGTGTACATCGAATGGTCCTGATTGTTGTAACGGTGCATGCCGTTGCGCCCAACCGGGTGCACGTTGGGCGTGTTGGCCTCCAGCCAGTCCCGCATCACCTCGACGTTGGCCTTGTAGGTGTCGTCGTACATGGGGTACGCCTTCGGCATCCGCACGACGTAGCCCGCCTCCACATGACCTGGCTCCAGGAGCCCCAAAGCCGCCAGCTCCCGCTTGCCCAGCTCGACCAGGTCCTCGTCCGGCATGGTCCACAGCCGGTCGCCCTCGAACACGAAGTACTCCAGCCCCAGGCACGTCTTGCCCTCCTTGACCAGGTAGGGCGACCACGAGCCGAAGTTCTGGATCCGGCCCAGGGAGACCTCCGGCGAGTGGACGTAGATCCAGTTGTCGGGGAACCCCTTCTCCTCGGGGACGACGAGGGCCACGGTGAGGAAGTCACGGTAAGCCAGCCCGGCGGCCGCCTCCTGAACCGCCGGCGGCGGCGGGGGGTCCATGATGGACAGCAGGGTGGAGATGGGCATCGAGGAGATCACGTCGGTGCACGGGTACTCGGCCGTCAGGCCGTCGGACTCGCCTACGACGGAGAGGGCCCGGCCCCCCTCGTGGCGGATCTTCGTGACGGCGTGCTGCATGAGCACCTTGGAACCCTGGGCCTCGACCAGATCCCGGCACCGCTCCCACATCATGCCGGGCCCGTACTTCGGGTACTGGAACTCCTCGATCAGGGTCGTGATCTGCTTCTGGTTGCGCTTGGGCATCAGCGCGTTCAGCACGGCCTTGGCCAGGGAGAGGTCCTTTATCCGCTGCGCCGCCCAGTCGGCCTGGATCTCCGTGGCGGGCACTCCCCACACCTTTTCGGTGTAGGTCTTGAAGAAGATCCGGTAGAGCCGGCTGCCGAAGCGGGCCGATACCCATCCCTCGAAGTTGGTCTGGTCCTGCGGGGGCCGCACCCTCGCCCACAGGTAGGAGAGAACACATCGCCCGGCCTCCAACACACCCAGGTTCTTGAGGGCGTTCGACGCCTTGAGCGGGTAGTCGAAGAACTTGCCGTCGTAGTAGATCCGGCTCATGCGCGGGCGCAGGAGGAAATCCTCCTCCGGGAGGATCTCGTGCCAGAGGTCCTCCACCGCCTGCACCTTGGTGAAGAAACGGTGACCGCCGATGTCGAACCGCCACCCGTCACGCTCGGGCGACCGGCTGATGCCACCGACCACGTCGTCGGCCTCGAGGACCGTGCAGGTGTGCCCCTTCTTGCCCAACTCGTATGCCGCGGTCAGGCCGGCGGGGCCGGCTCCGACAACGACCACATTGGTTCCCGTTCCGTTCCGCGCCACGGGAAGGATGATAGGGCGGAGCCCCCGGATCACTCCGGGACCCTCCCCCACGTCTGGTCGGCCCCCGCCCACCTCTCCCACACCTCGGCCGGCGAACGGCTCCGCCGGCGAGCCAGAAGTGGCCGGCCGGCCAGGGCCCGAACGAGGCCCGGGACCGCCCGGCGCCGGAGACCCGGGGGGCGGTCGGCGACGAGAGCCCGGCGGACCAGGCCGGCGGCCACACCCATCGGGGCGTTACGGGCCAGGCACAGCAGGCGGTTGCGCGCCGCCAGCGAGAGGACGGTGGGCGCCAGCGGTCCACCGGTGCTGACCCCGCCGACGTGACGGACGACGCCCGCCGGCTCGTACACGACCCGGAGACCGGCCAGCCGCGCCCGCCACGACCAGTCCACGTCCTCGTAATAAGCGAAGAACCCGGCGGCGAACGGTCCGACCCGGTCGATCACCTCTCTGGTCGTCACGAGTGCCGCTCCGCAGGCTCCGAAGCGCTCTGCTGCCGCATCGAAGCTCCCGTCGTCGGGGCTGAGGTAACCGTGGTCGCCGGCGTGGCCCTCGGTGCTCAGGTACGACCCCGCGTTGTTGATGAGGTGGACCTCACCGGTGACCGGCGCGGGCTCGCCGTCCACCATGAGCCGGGCGGCATCCCACTCGGGCTCCAGCTGGAGGTAGATCGGGTCAGAGCCCGATGTCCAGCGCCACGGGCCGGCCACCTCGTCGAGGACACCAACTTCCAGGCCGTGCACGCCCGGGCCGACGAGACGGGGGAGCACGTCGGTACCGTCGATGGTGGCAGTCCGCAGCGCCCGCCCCAACAGCCGGGAGTCGGCGCCGATGCGCCGGCCCTCGTCGGGGAACCGGATCTCGGCGAAGGGCAGGGCGAACACGAGCTTGGGCGCCACCGCGGCAACGGACCCGTCCCTCAGGGATGCGCCGGCCGAGCCCAACCAGCCGGGCTCGGCCATTGCGTCGTCGTTCAGGAGCGCGACCACATCGCCGGTGGCGGCTCGCACCCCGGCGTTCACGCCGGCCGGGAACCCGGTGTTGCGCCGGAGGGCCACGACTCGGGCCCGGTGCTGTTCGGCTATGGCGGAAACGCCTCCACCGGCCGATCCGTTGTCGACCACGATCAGTTCGTCGCACTGCTCGGCCACGGACTCCAGGCATGCGGACAGCCAGCGGTGGGGCCGGTACGAGACGACCACCACCGACGTGCCCGGGCTCAGGGCGCCTCCGCGGCGGCGCCGAGCTGAGACATCACCAGCCCGTCGAGGATGTCGGACTCCGAGACCAGGCACTCGTCGAACCCGAGCTGCCGCATGATGGTCACGAGGATGGCCGACCCGCCCACGATCACGTCGGCTCGCGCCTCTTCGAGACCGGGGTTGTGCAACCGGTCGGCGTACACCTCGGTGGCAAGGGTGCGGAACACGTCCTCGGCCGCGGCCCGGGTCAGCACGAAGTGGTGAATCCGCTCGGGGTCGTACTCCTGAAGACCGATCTCGACGGCGGCCATCGTCGTCACGGTGCCGGCCAGCCCCACCAGACGCGCGGCCTCCTTGGCCTCGGGGAGCTCTCTCTTGACGTCGTCCAGGTGGGCGCGGAGCACCGAGATCGCCTGTGACAGCTCCTCGGGCGTGGGCGGGTCCGACCTCAGGAACTTCTCGGTGAGACGAACGCATCCCACGTCGATCGAGGTGACACCGGCCGGGGAATCGGTGCCCACCACGAACTCGGTGGAGCCGCCGCCGATGTCGACCACGAGAAAGGGGCCGTCGGCCGGGTCCAGCTCGGCGGTGGCGCCGAGAAAGGAGAGACGGCCTTCCTCGTCACCCCCCAGCAGCTCCGGTGCCACACCCAGCGCCTCCTCGGCGGCGTCGAAGAACTGCTGGCGGTTGGATGCGTCCCTGGCCGCGGAGGTGGCCGTCACCCGGAAGGAGGCCACGCCCAGCTCGTCCATGGTGGACCGGTAGTCCCGCAGCACGGCGACGGTGCGCTCGATGGCCGCCGGGTCGAGGCGGCGGCTCCTGTCCACCCCCTCGCCGAGCCGGGTGATCTGCATCCTCCGGACCAGCGCCTTGGGGTTCCCCGCCTCCCGCACCAGCAGGCGGGTGGAGTTGGTGCCGCAGTCGATGGCCCCGACCCTCACCGCCCGCTCCTCCGTCTCACGATGCTTCGAGTTGCCGGGCCACCCAGCGCCCCACCGGGTCGTCCCCGCCGGCGAGGAAATAGGCATAGTGGGCATGCAGGCACTTGACGCCCCGCCGGCAACCGCCCACCCCACCGGCCGGTCTCGGCCCCACGTGGTCGGGCGGGACGGCCGCGTCCCGCTCGGCCGCATACCGGGAGTGGGCATCGGCGAGGGCCGCAGGGTCGACCGCCGCCTCGGCGGCGCGCACGCCACCGCCGGCCTCAAGGCGGCTCACGGCATGGCGCTCGGCCTCGCCCACCAGCCAGTACAAGGTGGGCATCGGCGTGCCGTCGTGCAGCAGGGCGGCGTTGCGGATGACGACGGGCCCGCCGCCCGGCGCCCGGACCACCACCTCGAAGCCCGCCTGCGGGGATCTCCCGAGGAGGACGGTCACCGCATCGTGGTCCATCGATCAGGAACGGCGGCGCCGGCGCCGGCGCCACCCGTAGACCAGCCCGGCCAGTGCCAGAGCAGCGAGGACCGGTCCGGCGATCTCCTTCGGTGCGGGCACCCCGAGGATGCGCAGGCCCGACTTCTCGCCCTTGTCGACCTCCCCATCCTTACTGCCGGATCCACTTGTGCGGCTCGAACCGCCGGTGGCCTTGGGGGCGACATCCTCGAGATCGGGGAAACGGGCGGCTTCGTACAGCGCCGTCGCCGTGGATGCCTCCAGCTTCGCCTCCTCGTCCCGGGCCACGTCGAAATCGGAGACGGGCGTACCCGGCGCCGGCGATCCGGGCCCCCATGGCCGCGATGGCGGCGGCGGCGCGTCCTGCGTCTCTTCCTCGCTGGGAGGATCCGTCGGGTCCATGACCGGCACGCTACTTTCGGCCTCCTGCCGATGCCGTCGCCTTCCGTCCTTCGCGCCGTGCTGGTGGCCACGGCTCTGGCGTCGGCCACGGCCGCTCACCCGTCGGCCACGGCCCAGATCCTGCCCATCGACCCGACGACGACCACGACCACGAGGGCGCCGGTCACGACCGTCCCCACCACCGCGCCCACCACCAGGGCGGCGCCGGCCACCACCACCACCGCTCCCGCGACCACCCTGGCTCCGACCACGACCAGGCCGGCCGCCGGCAGCGCCACCACCACCACCACGACCGGCCCGGTGACGACCACCACCCTGCCGCCGCCGGCCACGGACATCGCCCCCGGGGTACCCGACCCCGACGCCGAGGCTCCCCCGGTGTCGCTCCCTCCCCTGGGTCGGGGCACGGGCACCCGCGTCAACTGGGCCGCCCTGGTCAGCCTCCTGGGGTTCGGCATCGCCTTTGCCATGCTCGTTCTGCCGGGCATCCTCCAGCGCCGGCAGCAGCAGGGCCGGCAGCAGCAGGACAGTGCCGCCGCGCGCAAGTCTCCCGGTGCCTAGTTGCTGGAGTCTCAGCAATCCTCTGTTCCGTTTTCAGGGGGCTCCCTGACCGACGAATCGTGGCCGAAGGCCCTTGATTCGTCGGAACGGAAAGATCGCGGCCCCGCAAGGGGCCGACTTCGCCTTTACTGTGAATCGTGCCGAAGGCCCTTGATTCGTCGGAACGGAAAGATCGCGGCCCCGCAGGGGCCGACTTCGCCTTTACTGTGAATCGTGGCCGAAGGCCCTTGATTCGTCGGAACGGAAAGATCTCGGCCCCGCAAGGGGTCGACTTCGCCGTTACTGTGACCAGAAGGTGACCCCGTCCCAGACCCTGGACAGAAGGCCCTTGTCCTCGGGCTCGGGCAAGCGGCGGTTCTCCCTCCGGGGAGCAGGGCGCGACGGCAGGATGGCGTAGGCCTCCTCCCCCGGGCGCACCAGGTTGTACTGCTCACGGGCCAGGCGCTCGATCTCTGCGTCGGTGTCGAGGCGCTGCACGCGGGCGGCCAGCTTCTCGTTCTGGATGGACAGGACACTCACCCGGCGCTCGGCCAGGGCGATGCTGCGCTTCTGGGCGAGGTAGGTGCGGCTGGGGAACACGGCGACGAAGAGGACGCCGACGAGGATCACCGAAGCGACCACCCCCCAGGCCGTGCGCCTCACGCCGCCCGCCTCACGTCTGGAGCCCCCTGGCCGCGGCCAGCGCGGCGCCGCCGTGATAGGCGGCCCCCTCGCCGAGATCCTGCTCGATGCGCAGCAACTGGTTGTACTTGGCGACGCGCTCGCTGCGGGCCGGAGCGCCTGTCTTGATCTGGCCACAGTTGGTGGCCACGGCGAGATCGGCGATGGTCGTGTCCTCGGTCTCACCCGAGCGGTGCGACACCACCGCGGTGTACCCGGCGGTGCTCGCCAGGTGCATCGTGTCCAACGTCTCGGTGAGGCTTCCGACCTGGTTCAGCTTCACCAGGATCGAGTTGGCGACCCCCGCCGTGATGCCCCGCTGGAGACGCTGGGAGTTGGTGACGAACAGGTCGTCGCCCACCAGCTGGACACGGTGGCCCAGCTCCTCGGTGAGCAGGGCCCAACCCTTCCAGTCCTCCTCCGCCATCCCGTCCTCGATGGAGACGATGGGGTAGCGGTCGCAGAGGTCCACCCAATACCCCACCATCTCGTCGGCCGAGAGCGTGCGGCCCTCCCCTTGCAGGTCGTATACGCCGTCTCGGTACAGCTCGGTGGCCGCCGGATCGAGGGCGATGGCCACCTCGTCGCCGGGGGTGCGGCCCGCCTTCTCTATGGCCTCCATCAACAGGACCACGGCGTCCTCGTTGTGCCCGAGGTCGGGGGCGAACCCGCCCTCGTCGCCCACGGCGGTGGCCATGCCCCGTTCCCGCAGGATGGCGGCCAGCGCGTGGTACACCTCGGTCCCCCAGCGCAGGGCCTCGGAGAACGAGGCGGCCCCGACCGGCGCCACCATGAACTCCTGCAGGTCGATGCTGTTGTCGGCGTGGGCGCCGCCGTTGAGCACGTTCATCAACGGTAGGGGCAGGACATGGGCGTTGGCGCCACCGAGGTACCGGTAGAGGGGGATCTCCAGCTCCACGGCCGCGGCCCGGGCGGCGGCCAGGGACACGGCCAGCACGGCGTTGGCGCCGAGGCGGCTCTTGTCGTCGGTGCCGTCGAGGTCGAGCAGCACGGCGTCGACGTCCCGCTGGGCCAGCGCCTCCACGCCCTCGAGAGTCTCGCGTATCTCGCCGTTGACGTAGGCCACCGCGCCCTGGACACCCTTGCCCCCGAAGCGGTCGCCGCCGTCACGTAGCTCGCAGGCCTCGAAGGAGCCGGTGGAGGCACCCGAGGGGACGCTGGCCCGCCCCTGGGCGCCTGACGACAGGAACACCTCGGCCTCCACGGTGGGGTTGCCACGGGAGTCGATGACCTCCCGGCCGATTATGTGCTCGATCCCGCTCACGTCGCTCCCGTGCGTTTCTGTTGTTGTTGCTGTTGTTGTTGTTGTCAAAGTTATCTGACCGGCATCGGTCAGTGAAGGACGCTGAGATTGGTCCAACGAGGTCGGCGCTCTTATCCTCGAAGCGTCCGCCGAGACGAGACCTCATGACGAACCTGTCGAGTGACCTCTACGCCGACCCGAGAAGGATCGACGACCCCTCCAGCTGCTTCTTCTACCACTTCATGGACCTGCCCGGGCACGGACCGGTCGGTGACTACGGCTGGGACCTTCGGCCCGGTGTCGACCGTTACTTGGCCGGGGTCGATCTCGCCGGCCGCCGGGTTCTCGAGATCGGCCCGGCTAGCGGGTTCCTGACCTTCCACATGGAGTCGGAGGGGGCAGAGGTGGTGGCCGTCGAGCTGGGCCCCACGACCCCCTGGGACGTGGTTCCTCAGTCCGAGCTGGACATAGAAGCCGTCCTCCGGGAGCGGCATGACGTCATGGAGAAGATGCGGAACGGGTTCTGGTTCGCCCGCGCCACGATGGGCGGTAAGGCCAGAGTCCACTACGGCAGCGCTTATGAACTTCCGGAGGGTCTCGGGCGCTTCGACGTGTCGGTGATGGCCAGCATCCTCCTGCACACCCGCGACCCGCTCCGGATAGTAGAACGCTGTGCGCGGTTAACTGATCGGACGCTGGTGATCGTCGACCACCACCACCCGGACATCGACGGGCGACCGGTCGCTCACCTCACACCTACGCGCGAGAACGGAGTCTGGGACACCTGGTGGGCCTTCACCCCCGAGTTCTTCGTGGCCTACTGCAACGTTCTGGGCTTCACCAGAACCCGTGTCGAGTTCCACGAGCAGCGGCACATATCAGGCGGAGCCGAGGCCCAGATCCCGATGTTCACCGTGGTCGCCGAACGAAAGTAAGCCGTCGGCGCAACGTCGGCTGGTGCTCCGTCTCTAGGGCACCCGGCTGGCCAGGTGGGCGCCGGTGGCGGCACCGGCCACGGCGGCGGCCATGGCCGTGAGGGCCTTCCTGGTGGGGATGCGGCCCAGGGCGAGGAGGGAGGCGGCGGCGTCGGCCGCGTCGCACGCGGCGGCGGCCTGCAACCAGCGCCGCACCGGGGCGTCGTCGGCCATGGCCAGCAGGGTGCCGGCGCCGAGGGCCAGGTCCCTGGCCGCGAAGCACCGGATGACGGTCTTGGTGCCGGCCCGGCGGGCGTCGTCGCCGATCCACCCGGTGAGCAGGCGCGGCACCACGAGGCACGACAGACCGATGGCCATGCGGGCACCGGCGTAGCACCTCGTCATCTCCCGCTCGTTGCTGAAGGCATCCGTCAGCCTGCTCATCGCCATGCTCCCTTGACCTCGTCCCACAGGCTGTCGAGACCGGTGAGATCGAGCTCCGGCAGCGACAGGCCCCGCTCGGCGGCGAGGGTTTCCACCCCGGCGAACCGGGCACAGAACTTGGCCGTGGCGACCCGCAGGGCGGCCTCGGGCTCCAATCCGAGGTGGCGGGCCACGTTGACCACCGCGAACAACAGGTCCCCCAGCTCCTCCTCGCTCGGCTCGGCCCGCAGCTCGGCCAGCTCCTCCTCCACCTTCGGGTACGCACCCTCCACCGAGTCCCAGTCGAAGCCGACCGACGCCGCCCGGCGCTGCACCTTGGCCGCGTAGAGCAGGGAAGGCAGGGCCGCAGGTATCCCCTCCATGACGCTGGACCGGCCCTTCTCGGCCTGCTTGATGCGGTCCCAGTTGGCCGTCACCTGGCCGGGAGTGTCGGCCTGCACGTCGCCGAAGACATGGGGGTGGCGGTGCACCAGCTTGTCGTGGATTCCCCGGGCGATGTCGGCCAGCGTGTAGTCGCCCTCCTCGGCGCCGAGGGTGGCGTGGAAGACGACCTGGAACAACAGGTCTCCCAGCTCCTCCCGCAGGTGGCCGGCGTCGCCCGACTCGATGGCCTCGACCGTCTCGTAGGCCTCCTCGAGGAGGTGGCCGCCCAGGCTGGAGTGGGTCTGCTCACGGTCCCAGGGGCAGCGGGCCCGCAGGGTGCGGACCAGCTCGGCGAAGGCGACGAGCTCGCGGGCCACCGGGGCCGCCAGCTCCGGGATCCACAAGGCGGTGAGGTGGTCCGGCTCGACGACCCGGTCGAGATCGTCCCACTCCACCTGGATGATCGACTCGTCCGCCAGCCCCAGCCGCTGCAGCACGGTGACAGTGCCGGGGGGACGGCCGTCGAGGTCGTCCACCGCCAGCTTGATGTCCGACAGGACAGTGGCCGAGTCGCACTGGGCCACCAGCAGCGGGCCCCTCTCCCCCGCCGCCTCTGACGCGAAGCGGTGGCCGTCGACCAGCCGTACGCCCGCCGAGAGCGGGTCGACCCCCAGGCGGTCCCAAGCGAGGTCCACGAAGGACAGGGCCGGCAGCACCTCGACCTCGGTGCGCCCGTAGGCCCGGAGGAGCTCCACGGTGCGCTCGGCGACCGACGGTGAGCCCGGCACCAGGTAGAGCACCTCGCCATGCTCGGCCGCCGCCTCGACGAGGTGCTCGACAATGGCCGCGTACACCGAGCCGACGGTGGGCTCGCCCTCGTAGAGGTGGTCGAAGCTGCCGGCGGCTTCGACGGCCGCAGCCGCAGGGTGGCGGGTGGTGCGCAGCCACCGGTGAGGGATCCTCGAGATGGCCGCCGTGGTGGCGGCCGTGAACAGCTCAGGTCCCGCCGGCCCGAGGCCGCCGATCACGATCCGCCCCTTTGTACAGCCCGGTGGGACTACGGGCGCGTCTGCTGGTGCAGCATCTAAGCCGTCGCGGGAAGCTAGGACCATGTCACGAACGTGCCCGTAGTTCTGTAGGGCTGCACCTCCGATGGCCCAAGGTGGCGACCTGCCTGTCGACCTCGGCCGGGTTGACGGGAGGCGCTCCCGTGCCCGTCACCGCTCGGGCAGGGGGACTGGTGCGCTCACGGGCGTCGTGACCAGGCTCTTCGGCTGCTTCGGAGGTCGCACCCCCGGGTTCTGGCCGGTCTTCACGAAGGTTCCGTAGCGGGGGTTCACCTCGATCTTGGCCCGGCGGATGGCCTTCTCGATGAACTCGGCCACCGGGTTGGCGCCCTGCGACTGCAGCCGCTGGCGGATCTCCGGCGTGGCCTCCTCGAGGGTGAGGCTCTGGCGGGCCGTCACGCCGATGATGTGGAACCCGAACTGGGTCTTGACCGGGTCGCTCACCTGTCCCGGCTGGAGGAGGTCCATGGCCTGCTGGAACTCGGGTACCAGACCGCCGGCGGGAACGCAGCCGAGGGCGCCGCCCTGGGCGGCGCTCCCCCCGTCGCCGCCCTCCTGGCCACGGTCCGCCGACTCGGCCGCGGCGATGGCGGCGAAGTCCTCGCCGGCGGCGATGCGCGCCTTGATGGCCGCCGCCTTCTCCTCTGTGTCCACGAGGATGTGGCGCACGCACGTCCGGTCGAACACCGCCTTGTTCCTCTCGTAGAACTCGGCGACGTCAGCGGGCTCGACCTTGGGCGGGCCGAGGTCTTCCTGCAGGGCGAAGACCTCAGCGAACTGGGCGACCAGCTTGTCCCGGTACGACTTCGAGAACCCGTCGAACAGCTCCTTGCCGCCGAGGAGGCCCATCACCTGCTGGCGCGCCTGCGTCCGCTGCTCGGCGGTGGGAACGAGCTTGCGCCGCTGGACCTCCTGGTGGATGACCTCGAGGCTGATGCGGCGGTCGAGCAGGGCAGCGGTGAAGGTAGTGGTGAAGGTCTCGGTGCCGGCGCCCCGGACCTGCCCGCCGCCGGGCTGCCCGGGCGCACCCTGGTCGATGCGATCGAGGTACTTCTTGTTGGCGAGGATGGCCTCCAGCTCGTCCTCGACCTCGTCCCGGTCGATGCGCACGCCGTTGACCTTGGCCGCGTACCCGCTGAGCGACCCGCACCCGGCGAGGGCGACGATGGCCACCGTCGCAGCCAGGATGCAGAAGAGGCGTCTCACGCTCCCGCCGATGTTAGTGCTGTGACCGGCGACGTCTGCCACGTCTCGCCGGCCAGATGACGCCGCTCGCGGCGTTCTCGTCGTTGCCGTAGGGCAAGGCTATGGCTTCCTCCTGCGGCCTTGCGAGCGCCGCCCCTGGCTCGCCGATACGCCGGCAGACGCCACCGGTCACAGCACCCCTGCGGGTTCTGGGACCATGGCCTGGAGGAAGTCGAGGACGGCTTGGGCGGGGGGGGCGTTGCGGGGCAGTGGCAGCACGACCTGGCCGAGGTCCTCCTTGTAGACGGCCCTGGGGTGGAGCCGGCGCAGGCGAACGGTCTGGGAGGTCTTCAGGGTGAGCGGCGAGAGGCGAGCGGTGTCGCGGGCCACGGTGACCTCGCGTACGCCGGTGCGGGCGCACGCGGCGCGCAGGCGGCCCACGGCGAGGAGGGCCTCGGCGGGGGGCGGCGGGGGGCCGTAGCGGTCGAGCCATTCGGTGCGGATGTCTTCGACTTCCTCGTCGGTGGTGACGGTGGCCAGGCGGCGATAGGCCTCCACCCGCAGGTCCTCCCGGGCCACGTAGTCCGGCGGCAGGTGGGCCGACACCGGAAGGTCGAGCTTGATCTCGGCGGGCTCGTGGTGCTCCTCACCCTTCAGCTCGGCCACCGCCTCGCTCACCATCTGGACGTAGAGGTCGTAGCCCACGGCGGCGATGTGGCCGGACTGGTTGGCGCCGAGGAGGTTGCCGGCGCCGCGGATCTCCAGGTCCCGCATGGCGATCTTGAAGCCCGAGCCCAGCTCGGTGTGCTCGCCGATGGTGCGGAGGCGCTCGTAGGCCTCTTCGGAGAGGGAGCGGTCAGGGGGGAAGAAGAGGTAGGCGTAGGCCCGCTGGCCGGCCCGGCCGACGCGGCCCCTCAGCTGGTGGAGCTGGCCGAGGCCGAGCAGGTCGGCCCGGTCGACGACCAGGGTGTTGACGGTGGGCATGTCGATACCCGACTCGATGATGGTGGTGCAGAGGAGCACGTCGTAGGCGCCCTCCCAGAAGTCGAGCACCCGCTTCTCGAGGGTGCCCTCGTCCATCTGGCCGTGGGCAACTGCTATCCGGGCTTCGGGCACCAGCCTGCGCAGCTCGTTCGCGACGTGGTCGATGTCGGCCACGCGGTTGTGCACGAAGAAGACCTGCCCCTCCCGCAGCAGCTCCCGGCGGATGGACTCGGCCACCGCCCGCTCGTCGTACTCCCCGACGTAGGTCAGGATGGGCTGGCGGTCGGCTGGCGGGGTGTTGAGCAGGGTGAGGTCCCGGATGCCGGTGAGGCTCATCTCCAGGGTTCGAGGTATGGGCGTGGCCGTGAGGGTGAGGACGTCGACGTTGCTGCGAATGGCCTTGATGGCCTCCTTGTGGGTGACGCCGAAGCGCTGCTCCTCGTCCACGACCAGGAGGCCGAGGTCCTTGAACTTGATGTCCTGGCTGAGGAGGCGGTGGGTGCCGATGACGACGTCGACAGAGCCGTCGGCCAGGCCGTCGGTGACCTTTTTGGCCTGGGCGTTGGTGAGGAAGCGGGAGAGGACCTCGACCCGCACCGGATAGCCGGCGAAGCGGTCCGAGAAGGTGGTGTGGTGCTGCTGGGCCAGCAGGGTGGTGGGCACGAGCACGGCGGCCTGCTTGCCGTCCTGGACGGCCTTGAACACGGCGCGGATGGCAACTTCGGTCTTGCCGAACCCCACGTCGCCACAGACGAGTCGGTCCATCGGGACGGGCTCCTCCATGTCCTGCTTGACCTCGACGATGGCCTTGGCCTGGTCGGGGGTCTCGGTATACGGAAAAGCCTCCTCCAGCTCGTGCTGCCACGGCGTGTCGGGCGGGAAGGCATGGCCGGCGCTGGCCATGCGCCGGCGGTAGAGGACGACCAGCTCCTGGGCGATCTCCTTGGCCGCCGACTTCACCCTGGCCCGGGTGCGGTGCCAGTCGGAGCCGCCCAGCTTGTGGAGGCTCGGGGTCTCGCCGCCGCTGTAGGGGCGGACGGTGTCGATCTGGTCGGACGGGACGTAGAGCTTGTCTCCGCCGCGGTACTCGAGGAGGAGGTAGTCGCGCTCGGAGCCGGCGCTTCCCCCCATGGCCCGGGTGACCATGCCGGCGTAACGGGCCACACCGTGCTGGTGGTGCACGACGTAGTCGCCCGGCTTCAGGTCCCCGAAGAAGCCCTCGGTGCCGCGGGCCCGGGGGCGGGGCGGGCGATGAGCCCGGCGCCGGCCGGACACGTCGCTCTCGGTCAGCACGGCCAGCTTGATCGACGGGAGGACGAAGCCTCGCTCCAGCGACTGCACGACCGTCTCGGTGATCTTCACTCCCTCTTCGGCCAGGCCGGCGACGATGCGGGCGGCGCTGCCCTCGCCCTCGGCGCAGAGGACGACCCGGAACCTGTCGGCCAGCAGGTCGCTCACCTGCTTGGTGAGGCGGCTGGCGTCGCCGACCACGGGGTCCCAGCCGTAGGCCGTCACCGCCGGCGAGCTGGGCCCCTCCGGTGCCGCGGTGATGGACCATGCCGGCGCTGCTGTGTGAGCCAGGAGGCGCTCGAAAGGCAGATGGAGGGGGGGGAACCCGCCCTTGTCACCGGTGGCCGCGCCCCAGGTACCGGCGAGGGTGCCGGCCAGCGCCGCCTCCTCGTCGAGCAGCTCGGCGGCCCGGTCTCTCATGCGCCGGGGCTCGACCAGGAGCACCTGCGCATCTGGGGCGATGAGGTCGGAGAGGAGGTGCTCGCCCTCGGTCACCCATGGCAGCCACGACTCCATGCCGTCGAACATCAGGCCCTCGGCCAGCTTCTCCCAGTGGGCCCGGCCCCACGGCTCGCCGCCAATGAGCTTGGCCGCCCGCTCCCGCACCTCTGTGGTCGGACGCAGCTCGCGGCAGGCGAAGATCTCGGCGTATTCGACGCCGGTGGTGGACCGCTGATCGGCCACGGTGAACTCCGTGAGCCGGTCGACCTCGTCGCCCCACAGGTCGACGCGGATGGGCACGTCGGCGGTGGAGGGGAAGACGTCGACGATCGAGCCCCGCACCGCCACCTCGCCGCGGTGCTCCACCTGGTACTCCCGCCGGTACCCGCCGGCCACGAGCTGGGCCACCAGCACCTCGGGGTCGATGCGGTCGCCCGGACGCACCACCACCGGCTCGGCCTCCTCCACGTGAGGACCGAGGCGTTGGATCAGGGCCTTCACCGGCGCCACCAGGACCTTGGGCATGCGCTCGGCGCTGCGGAGGCGCCACATGGTGCGAAGGCGGCGGCCCATGGTCTCCACACTCGGGCTCACCCGCTCGAAGGGGAGCGTCTCCCACGCCGGGAAGGTGTCGACCTCCTCCGGCCCCAGGAAGGCCCGCAGGTCGTGGGCCAGCCGCTCGGCGTCGGTGGCCGTAGGCGTAGCCACCACGATGGGGTGCCGCTCGGCCAGCGTGGTCAGCCCGGCGATCACGAAGGCGCGCGCCGTCTCCGGCACCGCCAGCACCGCGTCCGCCCGTCCGGCCAGCGCGGCGAGGGTGTCGTCCCCCTTCAGCAGGGCCGGGAGCGAGCGCAAACTCACTCGCCGCAGGCTACCGCCGCCCCCGCCGCCGCTCATCCGTCATGACCCCTTTCAGACGGCGGCACAACATCGACGCACCGCTCCGGAGTTCAGGTCGCCAGCGGTGGCCACCTTGGCTCTGTGGGACCCAAATGATCCGGTTTGTGAGCAAAAATCGTTGTATAGCACCGGTTTTTGCTCACAAAGAGGCAGGCGACGGGCCGCAGCAGGAGTTGGGTGGGCGGCGGCAGGTGGCCGGGGTGGGCGACGCGCGTTGCTGGCCGGGGCCGGCGGGACGCTGTGGGCCGGGCCGCGGACCCTCTGGGCCGGGACCGGCGGAACCGGTGGGTGATGAAGCGCTGTTCAGGCCCCTCTCGGGACGGCCCTTGTCATCTCGCGGGCGCTGGCGACCTGATCGGCAAGCAGGGTGCCGGCGCCGGTGAGGTCGACAGGCGTGCACGGGAGGATCAGCCACCCAAGGGCGGCGAGGCGGCGGAGGCGGGCCGGGTCTTTGGCAAAGGCGCGGGGGGTGCCGTGCCAACGAAAGCCGTTCATCTCTATGCCGACGCGAAGCTCCGGATAAGCAGCGTCGAGACGAGCGACGAAGCGGCCACTGCCGTCGAAGACCTCATGTTGCAGAACCGGCTTCGGTTGGCCGTTGGCCAGCAGACGCCGAACCATGCGCATCTCCGCCACCCCCTCGGCGACATCGCCTTCGGCCCACCCTTCGAGCACCTTCCTCAGTAGGCGAATGCCGTTCCGGCCAGGCCCGCCCAGGACGTTCGCCCGCTCGTTCACCCGGTCGAGAGTGGTGAGCCCGCGGACCAGCGCGTCGTCGAGGGCCTCCTCCAGTACGGCGTTGCCGACGGAACCGGCGAGGTCGACCAAGGTCCGCGCTGGCCGCGTAATCGGGATGGAGTCGATGCTGGCGACGTCGATCCGGTGGAGGTGGGCGCTGGCGTGGACCAGCGCCGAGCGACTTCGGCGCGATCGGCCCAGGGGAACAGTGATCTCCACGGCCTTGAAGGGGCAGCACGACAGCCCGTACAACGCCGCCGCCGTCGTGTGCGACGCCACCGCGCCAGGGCCCGCGGCCAACACGGCTGCCATGGTCTTCTGCCTCCAGGTATCCGCTGTTCCCGCCAGGGCGAATACGCCCGGCGCCACCCGCGCCCAGCGGCCGATGCGCACCCGCCACCGCACACCCTCCGTCGACACCCCTGCCGCGGATGCCTGTTGGAGGGTCACCAGCCCGTGCTGGCGCCGGGCCAACCTCGCCAATCGCCTCTCCGTTTCCATGCCACAGGATGACCAGTCGCTGTGACAATCCCCCTTCTGTGAGCAAAAATCGTTGTATAGCAACGGATTTTGCTCACAAAGCGAGCCAAGGCGTCGGCGGGGCCGAAAAGCGACCCACCGGCAGGGAGCCCGCCTGGGCTGATGGGTCCCGTGGTCGGGAGGGCGACGGCGGTGGTGGCGCCCCGGCGGGCTAGCGGGTGTTGTAACGGTTCATGGCGGTCAGCGGGCCGTCAGTGAGGATCAGCTCGACGGCGTCGGCAGCCTCCTCGATCACCACGGCCAGCTCGGCTCGTTCGGCCTTGCCCGGGGCGTTGAGGACGTGGTCGATGCCCTGGCCGCGGCCGACGGGCTTGCCGATGCCGATGCGTATACGGCAGAAGGCGTCGGTGTGGAGGTGGGCTTTGATGGACTTGAGGCCGTTGTGGCCGGCGAGGCCGCCGCCCAGCTTGACCTTCATGACGCCGACGGGCAGGTCGAGCTCGTCGTGCACGACGACCAGGCGCTCCAGGTCCTCGATGCCGAAGCGGCGGACCAGCGGCGCCACCGCTGCACCGGAGTCGTTCATGAAAGTCTGCGGGAAGGCGAGGGCGACACGGGCGGTGCCGACGCGAACCTCGTCGACCAACGCCCTCTCTCGGGCCTTCCGTAAGCGGCCACCGTGGCGGTTGGCCAGCAGTTCGACGACCTCGGCTCCGACATTGTGGCGGGTGCCCGCGTACTCGGCACCGGGGTTGCCGAGGCCGACCACGAGGAGGTCGGCCGGCGTGCCCGTGCGGGGGCGCAGCAGGTGCTAGTGCTCCGTCGCCGATATGGCCTGAGAGGCCGGCGTAGAACTACTCAAGCGTTTGCAGTGACCCTCATCGGCGGGTTCGTACTCTTCCTCGCGCAAGTAGTTCTGCGCCGGACTTTGCGTGCATCGGCGAGTCAGCGGTGTCAGCTGGCCAGGCACGACGACGGAGGAATCCTCTTGCCGGCTCTCGAGGAGGAGCAACGCGGCCAGGGGCATCCCTGGCGGGCGAGGCAGCAGGTGATGTCGGCGACGGTGCACTATTGGCCGGCGGGGGGCGGCTCGGCGGCACCCGGCTCGGCGCCTTCGGCACCCGCCTCCGCCAATGCCTCCGCCTCCGCGGCTGCAGCGATCTCCTCCTCCGACAGCTCCGCGACCTGGGGGGGCTGGCCCACGACGACGGCGTCCTCGGGATCGGCGTCGGAGCGCACACCCTCGGGGAGGGTGAGGTCGCCGACACGGATGGTGTCGCCGATGTTCAGCTCGCTGATGTCGACCTCCACCGCGTTCGGGATGCGATCCGGCGTGGCGTGGACGGCCAGGTTGAACATCTGCTGGTCGACGATGCCGTCACCCTGGTGGACGTGCAGAGCCTCGCCGATGAGAGCGATCGGGACGTCGGCGCTGATGACCTCATCCATCCGCACGATCTGGAAGTCGACATGGGTCACGACGTTGCGGATCGGGTCGCGCTGCAGCTCACGAGCCAGAGTGAGGTGCGAGGTGCCGTCCACCTGGAGGTCGAGCAGGGCGTTCAGCCCGGCCTCGGTGGAAAGGGCGGCGCGCAGCGCCCGGTGCTGGACGGAGACGGCCAGCGGGTCGATACCGTGGCCATAGACGACACCTGGGACTTTGCCCTCGGCTCGCAGGCGACGAGAGGCGCTCGAACCGGCGACACGGCCGGTTTCGGCTGGGAGAGTGATATCGGGCACCACAGGAGTCTACGGCACCGCCTCAGGACTGGTTCTCGCCGCCGAAGATCTCGGATACGCTCGTGTCCTCGAACACGGCGTCGATGGCGTCGGCGATGATGCCGGCGACAGAGAGAACCTCGATCTTGTCGATGTGCTTGTCCGCCGGCAGGGGCAAGGTGTCGGTGATGACGACCTTGGTTATGGCCGAGTTCTTCAGCCGGTCGGTGGCCGGATCGGACAGCACGCCGTGGGTGGCCATGGCCCAGACCTCGGTCGCACCGCTCTCCATCAGGATGTCGGCCGCGGCCACGATGGTGCCGGCGGTATCGATCATGTCGTCGATGAGCACGCAGTGGCGCCCGGTCACCTCGCCCATAACGCCCCGGGCCTGGGCCACGCCTCGGGCCCGCTTCTTGTAGACGCCGGCGGGGTCGGCGTCGAGGTGCTGGGCGAAGCGCTCGGCCACCTTCATCCGGCCGGCGTCGGGGGCGACGATCATCGGGTCCTTAGGACCGGACCCGGCGAGGTAGTCGACTAGGACGGGCATGGCCGTGAGGTGGTCCACCGGGACGTCGAAGAAGCCCTGGATCTGGCCGGAGTGGAGATCGACGCTGAGCACGCGGTTGGCCCCGGCGACGGTGAGCATGTCGGCCACGAGCTTCGCCGTGATGGGCTCCCGGCCTTCAGCCTTCCGGTCCTGGCGGGCGTAGCCGTAGTAGGGCACCACCGCGGTGACCCGCTTGGCCGAGGCCCGCTTGGCCGCGTCGATCATGATGCACTGCTCGACGATCGACTCGTTGACCGGGTTGGCATGGGTCTGCACGATGAAGACGTCGCTGCCCCGCACGGATTCGTCGTACTGGCACCAGATCTCGCCGTTGGCGAACTCCTTGAGGTTCGGGTTCCCCAGTGCCACTCCGAGATCCCGCGCTATGGCGTCGGCCAGCACGGGATCTGAGCGCCCCGAGTACAGCATGAGGCGCTTCTTGGGGACCATCTCCATCGATCAGCTTCCTTCCTCATGGGCGTCGGCGGCGAAGAACGGGCCGGTGACGGTGCCCGGCTTCACGTGGGACCCAGGCGCCAGCGAGGCGAACGGGCCGACTCTCGCGTCCACGCCTATCTCGGCCTGACGGGCCACGGTCTGCTCGACGATCGCGCCATCGCCCACCACGCAGTCCACCAGCCTGGTGTCGGGGCCGATCTGGGCGCCGGCGCCGATCGTGGTGGAGCCCTGAAGGATGGCGCCTGGGAAGAGGGTCACGTCGGTGGACAGCCGCACGGTGGCGTCGATGTAGGTGCGTTCCGGGTCGATCATGGTGACGCCGCGGTGCATCCAACGTGCGTTGGTCCGCTCCCGCAGCTCGGCTTCGGCCACGGCCAGCTGGGCCCGGTCGTTGACGCCGGCGACCTCCATGGGGTCTCCCACCTCCATGGAGATGACCGGGTAGCCGGCATCGTGGAGGACCTCGACGACATCCGTGAGGTAGTACTCGCCCTGGGCGTTCTCCGGGCTCAGGCGGCGCAGCGCCGGCGCCAGAACACCACGGCGGAAGCAGTAGATGGAGGTGTTCACCTCGTCGATCTCCAGCTCTTCGTCGGAGGCGTCCGCCTGCTCGACGATCCTCGCCACGTTCTCCCGCTTGTCCCGCACCACCCGCCCGTACCCGGTGGCGTCGTCGACCCTCGCGGTGAGGACCGAGGCAGCGGCCTCGGCATAGCGGTGGGATTCCACCAGGCTTTCGAGGGTGGGCGACCGCACCAGCGGTGTGTCACCGGGCAGCACCAGAATGTCTTCGTCGTCGGAGTCGTCGTCGGGAAAGGCGGTGAGTGCCACGGACACGGCGTCGCCGGTACCGCGCTGGACGTGCTGCTCGACGAACTCGATGGCGAGGCCCGGAGGCGCGCTCTCCAGGAGCGTCTTGGTGACCCGCTCGGCGCTGTGGCCGACCACCACGACCACGCGGTCGACCTCGAGCTCGGCCAGGGCGTCGATGACGTGCAACACCATGGGCCGACCACACAGCACATGCAGCGGCTTGGGCCGCTCGGACTTCATCCGGGTGCCCTCACCGGCGGCGAGAACCACTGCGGAAAGCGGACGTCGGCTCACTGCTCCTGTATACCCCAGCGTCCATGGATGAGGGTGGCCAATTGCTCGGGGAGGAGGGCTCGAACCCCCATTCCAGGGACCAAAACCCTGTGTCTTACCGTTAGACGATCCCCGAACGGGAAGGTGACGAAGATACCGCTGAAGAGACATCTCGAGCGATCCCTTCGACGATGCCTTTCCACCATCCCTCGATCTGCCGGTTCAGATCCGTGCTCCGGCGAACCCGGACGGCGAGGCAGCCGTGGTACGCCTCCCCCACGTTCTTGCGCACTGTCTTCGGGTTGTGGCGCTTGAACGTGGTCCTCAGAAAGACATCCACGGGCGCGTCGACGACCTTCGACCAGTGGTCCAGCGCGGCTACCTCGTCCGCCGACTCGTGGATGCACAGACGGAAGGTCACTCGCTCGAGCCCTATCCCGAGCATCTGCAGCCAACGGAGAAAGAGCACGATCAGGTCCGGGTCCGAGTTCGTGAAGATGACCGAAGCTCCGCTGCGCCAGGGCTTCGCCTTGGCCCCCTCGGCCCAGTAGGCGACGACGCCCGCAACGAACAAGGCGGCATCATCGACTGCTGGTACGTCCGAGCGTGACTTTCGAACTATGGCCTCAGCTCGCCGGATTCGTTGGGAGCGCACCGCCGCAGCACGTCGCTGATTGGCCACCACCCGCCGCTCGCCTATTTCGAGCCGTCGCTCCTCGGGCAGAGCCAGGTCGCCGAGCCACAAAGAGAGGGTTCCTTTGGAAACGCCGATGACCTCCTTGATCTCCTGGTACGACCCGCCCTCCAGCCGCATCGCCACCGCTCGCTCCCGGAGATGGTCCTTGGCACGAGGACGCTTGGTCCACTCCGGTGGGGGGATCCCCTTGAGCCACTTGGTGAGCATCTTGTTCGAGACGCCGCCCATGGCTTCGGCGATCTGGGCCCGGGACATGCCATCTTTTCGAAGAGCGACGGCCTGTTCTTTGCGGTCCTCCACAGTCGAACGTTAGTTCTGAGGTGTGACAGGTAATCCGCCGGAGTGAAGGGCTCCGAAGAGGGGCAGGACACCGGGAGATCGGAGTCAGCGCAGGTTGCGCAAGGGATCCAGCACCGAGAGCGGGCTGGGTCGACAACTCGAAGCGTCGCTTCGGAAAGGGGAACTTGTTTCGGTGAGTATCGACGAACGCAAGCTCAACGAGTTGATCGTGGAGTCGGAGGACCTGCAGGTGGATGCCCTCAAGGACATCAAGGCCACGCTCCCCGAGCTGGCCGAGATCCGCGAGGACCGCCGCGGGAGGCCGGTCGACCGGGACGAGATCGACCGCTTCAACACGAACCGTCGCGGCCTGCTGGCCAAGATGGGCATCGGCGCCGGTGGCCTCGCCACACGGGGCCTCATCGGCGGCGGCCTCGGTGGCCTCGCCGCCGCCATCCTCGCCACCCCTGCCCGGGCCGACAAGCCCCTCGACATCCAGATCCTCCAGACGGCGTCGTCGCTGGAGCGCCTGGCCGTCAACACCTACGGCGTGGCCCTCGGACTGCCCTTCATCAAGAACGGCAACGCCACCGTGGTGGCGTTCGCCAAGGAGACGATGAGGCAGCACGACGAGCACCGCAAGGCCTTCCAGGCCCAGACCACCACCCTCGGCGGCAAGGTGCAGGACGAGCCCAACCCAAAGTTCCAGGAGGTCGTCAACCAGGCCGCGCCGGGGCTCAAGGGCCCGCTCGACGTGGTGAAGCTGGCCGCCGCCCTCGAGAAGGTGGCCACCGACACGTACCTGGTCAACCTGACGCTGTTCGAGGACGTCAAGTCCAAGAGCATCATGGCCAGCGTCATGGGTGTCGAGGCTCAGCACCTGGCGACACTTCGGGCCGTGCAGGCCCTGCTGGAAGGCAACGCCCCGGACCTCATCAAGGTCCCGATCGGTGCCGACCTGGCCAAGCTGCCCGCCGCCGCCGGCAGCGTCGCCTTCCCCGAGGCTTTCGAGACAACCACGATGGACGGCATCGCCGCTCCCGAGACAGGAGCTGTCAAGTGACCAACCAACTCAGCGAGAACGACATGGGCCAGACCAGCCCGCAATCCCTCGGGACCGAACTGATGACCGCTTCGGTCAGCCGTCGCCGGTTCCTAATAGGCAGCACCGTGGCGGCCGGCCTCGCCGTCGTCACCGCCGCCTGCGGTAGCGACGACGACGACAACGCATCCGCCGGAGGAGGCACCACTGACACCACCGGCTCCGACGGCCAGGGCGGCAAGAAACTCTCCGGAGACGCCGCCATCGCCGAGTTCGCCGCCGGCCTCGAGGTGCTCGCCGTGAACACCTACAAGTCGGCTCTCGATGCCGCCACCGCCGGCAAGCTCGGCGCCGTACCCCCGGCCGTGGCCACCTTCGTCCAGACGGCGATGGGCCACCACCAGGAGCACCTCGACGCCCTCAACGGGGTGGTCACCGGTGCCGGCGGCTCCGAGGTGACCGAGCCCAACGCCGCTCTCGAGCCGACGGTCAAGGACATGCTCAGCAAGGTCAAGGACGTGAAGGGGGCGGCCGACCTGGCCCTCACCCTCGAGGACATCGCCGCCCAGACCTACCTCAGCGTGATCCCCGTGCTGAAGAGCAAGGAGGCCATCAAGCTGGTCGGTTCGATACAGGTGGTCGACCAGCAGCACCAGTCCATCCTTCTGTACGCCCTCGGGAAGTACCCGGTCCCGGAGACCTTCCAGAAGACGGACAAGGCGGCCAAGCCGGCATGAGCAGAGGCGGCCCCGCGGTCCTGAGGCGGGAGCAGGTAGCCTCGGGCCCGACATGGGATCGCTGATAAAGAAGCGCCGCAAGCGCATGCGCAAGAAGAAGCACAAGAAGATGCTGAAGGCCACCCGCTGGCAACGCCGAGCCGGGAAGTAGTTCTCAGCAGCGAGATCAACCAGTACGAGTGGACCGGCCGCCCTCAGGGGCGGCCGGTTCGCGTCACCACCCCGCCTTCGACCTCGGGATAGTCGCCCTCCACGAACCAGGTCCCCCCGCTGCCAGCCAGCTGCGGGGTGTGGCCGGTGGCATCGCCCAGGCGGTCCCGCCACTCGGCCAGGCGGGGCTCCACCCGCAGGGCCGCCGGCTCCAGGTCGTTCGGCCCATCCGACGACGGGCCACCCATGGCGTCCCATGCCCTGTACACGAGTGGCGTCCAGACCGGGAACGGCGGGGTCAGCAGGGTGAAGGTCTGCTCGACGACCGCCAGCGGTTCCACCACCTCGCCAATGCCGCTGACCCGCGCCCGGCCCCCGACGAGGCAGAAGGGGACGTCGGCCCCCAGGCCCACGGCGACCTCGAGATCGCTGCACCCTGCCCACCGCAGCACGGCGGCGGCGTCGGCGGAACCGCCGCCGAGGCCGGCGCCCACGGGGATCTGCTTGTCCACCAGGACATGAACACCCTCCGGTCGACCAACGGCTACGAGCGCCCGGCTCACCAGGTCCTCCGGCGCCAGTTCGTTCTCGCCCGCGCTGAACGTGAGCTCGTCGGCCAGCTCGAGCGTGGTCATCTCGGCGTCGATCAGGTGGTACCCGTCGTTGCGCCGGCCCATCACCCGGAGGGTGAGAGTCAGCTTGGCGGGGGCCTGGTGCCGTACCTGCTCGCGCACTCCGTCAGCTTGCCCCAAGTGAGGATGTCCAGCTCCTCGGCCCTGGCCTCCGGGCGCACGCCGGCGGCGGCGAACGCCTCGGGCGCGACCAGCCCGGCCAGCGAGCGCCGCAGCATCTTTCGCCGGTGGGCGAAGCCGGCCTGCACCAGGGGGAAGAGCAGGCGGGGATCGGCGTCGACGGCCGGCTCCGGCCTTCGCACCACCTCCACCAGCACCGACTCCACGTTGGGGCGGGGCAGGAAGACCGTGGCCGGCACCCGCCCGACCACCTTGGCCCTGGCCCGGTAGGCCAACTTGACCGACACCGCTCCGTAGGCGTCGTCGCCGGCGCCGGCGGCCAGCCGCTCCCCCACCTCGCGCTGCACCATCACCAGCATCCGGGCGATGGCCGGCACCCCCTCCAGCAGGTCCATGACGAGCGGCGTGGCCACGTTGTACGGCAGGTTGGCCACGAGGACCCATCCGCCCGGCCGACCAACCCCAGCACCAGGGCGGCGGTGCTCCGGCCCGCCTTGCTCCGGTCCGCTGTGCGCCGAGCGGCCTTGTTCCGGGCCACTGTGCTCCGGCCCGCCTTGCTCCGGCCCGCCTTGCTCAGGCCCGCCGTGCTCCGGGGTCTCCGCTGGGCCGCCACCGTGGCCAGGACCAAGCACCTCGTCCCACACCAGGGTGCGGGCGTCGCCCTGCACCACTCTGACACCGACCGGCTCCACGACCGAACGCAGAACCGGCGTCAGGTATCGGTCCAGCTCGACCGCCACCACCTCGGCGCCCGTTTCGGCCAGGGCGAGGGTCAGGGAGCCGAGCCCGGCGCCGATCTCCACCACCCGATCGCCCGGCCCCACGCCGGCAAGGCGGGCTATCCGGCGGACAGTATTCGGATCGATTACGAAGTGCTGGCCCAACGCCGCACTCGGGCGCAGGCCGTGGCTCTCCAGCAGGCCTGCGACGTCACGCCGGCTCAGCGACCGGAAGGGAACCACGGGCCGGGCCGAGCTCCCTGAGGGGTCGTCGTACAACGGTGAAGCGGGCGGGGCGGCGCCCTCAGGTTCGTCTTCGGTGTTCCTGAGGCTCACCCCCTGCAAGGTAGGGGTTCGCTCCGCCGGCGTCATGCGCCCGATGAAGATCGTGCATTCGGGTTGGGGATCGGCATCGGCCCCTCCACTCCTGCCGTAGAGCGGCGCCGCCTCCCTGGACTGTGACAAAGGCGACGTATAGGCTTTACCGGCACTGGGTGGTGTAGTGGGGGAGGCTGACCGATGAGGGGCAGGCAGGACCGTTCGCAGGACATCGGGGTCAGGCCGCGGCACGGGAGACGTAGAGCTTCAGCCGTGACATCGCTGGCGCTGGCGTTGGTGATGGCGCTCCCTCCGGCCGCCGGAGCCGATGCGGGGACGGGCACATCGACGTCAGGCGGGACATCCACGTCCTCAGGTCCATCGGAGTGGCACGCCGCCGTCTCGCTCAGCCGGCCACGCACCGGCCACACGGCGACGCTGCTGCCGGACGGGCGGGTGCTTGTTGCCGGGGGCAGGACTGATCTGGGCCTGGCCGGCCCCGCCGAGTTGATCGACGGCGACAGCCGGAAGGTAGGGGGGAACATGATCGAGCCGAGAACCGGCCACACCGCCACGCTGCTCCCCAGCGGCGATGTCATGGTGGTCGGCGGACGCGGCGCCGACGGAGACCCGATCGACTTGGTGGAGGTGTACGACTCCGACGGCGACACGTGGTTGCCGGCTCCACCACTTCGCCTACCCAGGTCCGATCACACCGCCACCCTGCTCGGGGACGGGAGCCTGCTGGTTTCCGGCGGGTCGACGCTCGTCGGCCCCACCCAGCTCGTCGAGCGCCACGTCAACGGCGAGTGGCAGCTGAGTCGGCCGATGGGGGTGCCCCGCAGCCACCATTCGGCCACCCTCCTCGACGACGGAACTGTCCTGGTCGCCGGCGGAAGAGGCACGCTCGGGACCGAGGCGAGCACCGAGAGCTTCGATCCCGGCACAGGGTCCTGGACCTCAGGCCGGCCCATGACGGGCGCCCGGCGCACCCACACGGCCACGCGCCTCGGCGCCCAGGAATGCCTGCAGTTCCCACAGGCGCACTGTGGCGATGTGGTGGTGGTGGGCGGTGACGACGGTTCGGAGTTGGTCGCAGTGACAGAGGTCTACGACGCCGGCACCGGCGAATGGAGGGACGGACCGACTTTGGGCAAGCCTCGTCGGGGCCACACGGCCACCCTGCTCCGCGACGGCAAGGTAGTGATCGCCGGAGGCGCCGGCGTACCTGGGCCCCTCGTGAACACGGAGCTCTTCGATCCCTTCGGGGGCCCGTTCACAGAGGGCGACGCCATGACAACGGGCCGGAGCGGACACAGCGCCACCATGCTCGATGACGGCGACGTCCTGGCCGTCGGTGGAACCGACGCCGGAAGCACTCCTCTTACCAGCAGTGAGCGCTACGGCCCGGGCAGTGCTCTGGCCATCTCCAACCTCGCCCCTTCGGGCGGGCCGGTGGCCGGCGGTACAAGTGTCACCATCACCGGGACGGGTTTCACCGGCGCCCGGAGCGTCCGCTTCGGTGATGCTCCAGCCGCGAGCTTCAGCGTGGTCGACGGATCCACGATCTTGGCCGTGTCACCGCCGCATGCCGCTGGGCTCGTGGCCGTCGTTGTCACCACCGCCACTGCCACCTCGGCGACGTCGGTCTCCCCCTCCTACGCCTACTACGACGTGCCCGGCACGGTGAGCGGGTTGTCGGCCGGCGCACAATCGGCCTCCGTCGTCCAACTAACGATCCCGAGCGCCTCCGATGGCACCGGCACGCTCCGCCGTGCCACGGAGTACGTGGTGAAGCAGTCCACGGCCCGGCTCAACGAAGCGAACTTCGACGCCGCCGCCTCGCTCTGCGGCGGCGTGTGCAGCTTCGGCGAGCAGGCCGCCCAGTACAGCCTTACCATCACCGGCCTCAGACCGGGCACCACCTACTACTACGCGGTGAAAGCCGTGAGCCCTGGCGGTACCGGCGCAATGTCCAACGTGGCCAAGGCGCGCACGCCGCGGGCATAGAACCCGGCGCGACCGGTCACACCCGGACCGGCACACCGTCGAGGCGGAACACCCTCTCAGCGTTCTCCCAGCTCGACTGCTCCACGTCGGCGACGTCCACACCCTTGGCCGCGGCCACGGCCGCTCCCACCAGAGGAACAAGCGCCGGCTCGTTGGTCCGGCCACGGTGGGGAACGGGCGCCAGGAACGGCGCGTCCGTCTCCACCAGCAGGCGGTCGAGGGGGCAGAGGGCCGCCGCGCCCCGCACGTCGTCGGCCCCTTTGAACGTCACGATCCCGCTGAACGACAGGTGGCCGCCGGCGTCGAGGGCGCGGCGAGCCTCCTCGGGCCCGCCAGTGAAGCAGTGGAAGACAGTGCGCTCCGGGACACCCTCGGCGGCCAGCACGGCGAACGTGTCGTCCCAGGCCTCCCGGGTGTGGATCACCAGGGCGAGTCCGTGGGCGTGGGCCAGGGCGATCTGGGCGGCGAACGCCTCCCGCTGGACCGGCCGGGGCGAGTGGTCGTAGTGGTAGTCGAGGCCGCACTCCCCCACCGCCACCACACGGGGCGACGACAGGAGATCAACGATGGTGCCCACGCCTTTGACAGCGTCGTGGGGATGGAGGCCCACGGTGGCCCACACGTCGTCGTGCTCCTGGGCCACGGCGATGGCCGCCGCCGACTGCTCGGCGTCGGTGCCGACGTTGACGAAGCGGGTGACGCCGGCCTCACGGGCGGCGGCGATCACCTCCAGCCCGAGGTCCTTGTAGGGGACGTGGCAGTGGCTGTCAGTCCACATGGATGCGGGGGAACAGGGGCTTCCCCTTCTCTACGGTGAGGCCCCCCGGGTAGCCGCCCCAGCGGGCGGCATCGGGAAGCCGGACCTCCGCCGGAGAACCGGTCAACCCGATCCGCCGCCACACCTCGGCGCAGGCCGCCGGCATGGCCGGCGTGGCCAGGACGGCGACGAGGCGCAGCGCCTCCAGTGCGTCGCCCAGCACCGCGTCGACGGCCGGCCCCGGCTCGGCCTTCCACGGCTCCTCCGCCTCGAGGTAGGCGTTGGTCTCGCGGATCAACCGCCACGTCGCCTCCAGGGCCTCACTCGGCGCCACCCGGTCCCAGGCCGCGGCCGTGGCCTCGTAGGCGTCGGCGGCGACGGCGTTCAGCGGGCTGTCGGGCTGCGGCGTCGGGCCCGTGCCTCCACACTTGCTCCCGACCACGGTGCTCACCCTGGACAGGAGGTTGCCGAAGTTGTTGGCCAGATCGGAGTTGTAGCGGGCGACGAGCCCCTCGTAGGAGAAGTCGCCGTCGGGCCCGAAGGGGGTGTCCCGGAGGAAGTGGTACCGGAACCCGTCCACCCCGACGTCCGCGGCGAGGTCGGCAGGGGCGATGGCGTTGAGGCGGGTCTTGGACATCTTCTCGCCGCCCACCAGCAGGTAGCCGTGGACGTGGATGCGCTGAGGCGGCTCCAGGCCGGCGGCCAGGAGCATGGCCGGCCAGTAGACGCAGTGGAACCGCAGGATGTCCTTGCCGATGAGGTGGTGGACCGCCGGCCAGTACCGGGAGAACCGCTCGTGGTCCTCGCCGTAGCCGATGGCGGTCAGGTAGTTGACCAGGGCGTCGTACCAGACGTAGAAGACGTGGCCGTCGTCCCACGGGACGGGCACGCCCCACTTCAGAGAGGTGCGGGTGATCGACAGGTCCTGGAGGCCCTGGCGAATCAGCCCTAGGGCCTCGTTCCGCTTCGACTCGGGGGTGATGGCGTCGGGATGGGCCTCGAACCAGTCCAGCAGGCGCTGCTGGTAGCGGCTGAGGGCGAAGAAGTAGTTGTCCTCCTTGAACAGCTCAGCCGGGCGCTTGTGGACCGGGCAGTTGCCTTCCTCCAGCTCGTCCTCGCCGTAGTAGGCCTCGCAAGAGACGCAGTAGAGGCCTTCGTACGTGCTCATCTCGATGTCGCCGTTGTCGTGGATCTGCTGGAGCAGCTTCTGCACGGCTCGGTGGTGGCGGGGCTCGGTGGTGCGGATGAAGTCGTCGTAGCTGATGGCCAGCAACGACCACGCCTCCTTGAACCGCTCGCTCGTACGGTCGGCCTGCTCCTGCGGGCTCAGGCCGTTGGCCTCGGCCCGGCGCTGGACGTTGAGCCCGTGCTCGTCGGTGCCGGTGAGGAAGAACACGTCGTCGCCCAGCAGCCGGTGCCAGCGGGCCAGGGCATCGGCGGTGACGGTGGTATAAGCGTGGCCGATGTGGGGCGCGTCGTTGACGTAATAGATCGGCGTCGTGACGTAGAAAGCGCCCACGTTGCGTAGGCTATGAGAACGTTCCAGGGAGGCCGCCGATGAGCACGTCAGGGATGGCTAGGAAGGTCGACGACCTCGGGCGGATAGTTCTCCCCGTGGAGATGCGCCGGCTCTTCGGGATCCGCGCCGGCGATGCCCTCGAGATCGGTGTCGACGACAAAGGGATCGTGCTGCGCAAGGTGGAGAGCCGTTGCGTGTTCTGCGGAGGGGACGAGGCGCTCAGGTCCCACCGGGAGAAGCTGGTGTGCGGCGCCTGCGTGGCCGAGCTGGAAGTGCCGCCCGAGAGCCGGGTGTTCCTAGCTTCCAGCGAGCCCGAGCGCGATGTCGTAGACGCGCCGGCGGGGCAGGGCTAGCTCGGCGGTAACGGCTTCGACGGCCCGGCGGCGGCTGTCGCCGCCCGCCATCCGCTCGGTGAGAGCGGCGGCGATCTTCTCGTCGCTGGCCGGCGGTTCCTCGGGCGCGCCTTCGAGAACGATGGTGAACTCGCCCCGTGGCTCGGTGGCGGCCAGGTCCACCGACGCGTCGCCCAGAGTGCCCCGCCACACCTCCTCGTGCATCTTGGTCAGCTCCCGGGCCAGGGCCACCCGGCGAGTGGGGCCGCACGTGGCGCACAGGTCGTCGACCGTCCGCCGGACCCGGTGAGGCGCCTCGTAGAGGACGATGGTGCGGCGCTCGGCGGCGACCTCGGCCAGCCGGCGCGTCCGCTCGCCCCCCGAGCGGGGCAGGAACCCCTCGAACACCCAGCGAGCGGTAGGCAGGCCGCTAGCCACCAGGGCGGCCACGCCGGCTGACGGGCCGGGGATCACTACGACCTCGTGGCCGGCGGTGATGGCCTCCGCCACCAGGTGCTGGCCCGGGTCGGAGATGGCCGGGGTGCCGGCGTCGCTGACCAGAGCGACCTGGCGGCCCTGGGCGAGAAGGCCGAGGATCCTCGGCACCCGCTCACCCTCGTTGGCATCGTGCACGGACAGCATGGGCCGTCCCGTGATGCCGGCGTGGGTCAGGAGCTTGCGGGTGTGGCGAGTGTCCTCGCAGGCGATGAGGTCGGCACCGGCCAGCGCCTCTGTCGCCCGGGGCGAGAGGTCTCCCAGGTTCCCGATCGGGGTGGCCACCAACAGGAGCCGGCCCTTCATCGGCCTAGTGCTCCGTCGCCGATATGGCCTCGGTGCATCGGCGAGCCAGCGGTGTCATCTGGCAAGGCGCGACGACGAAGGAATCCTCTTGCCGGCTTTCGAGGAGGAGCAACGCAGCCAGGGGCATCGCTGGCCGGCGAGGCAGCAGGTGATACCGGCGACGGTGCACTAACCGGTGATCTCGAGCCGGTCTCCGACCTTGAGGCCCCAGCGCTCGAAGGCGCCCGCCTCGGCCTCTATGACGCAACGGGCCTTGAGGCGGGGGAGGCTGATGCGGTTGCGGGCCATGCACCGCACGGCCAGCACCTGCAGCTGGCGGTCGCAGAAGGCCACGTCGATGGGGAACTTCATGCCCAGGGTGTGCACCGACCGGGCCGGCTTGATGAGCATGGCCCCGTCGATGCCCTCGCGGCCCAGCAGGCCGGCCATGCGCGACGACATGGTGTCGGCCACCTCCAGGCTGGCCAGCACCTCGCCGTCGTCGCGGACCAGCCAGGGCACTAGTGCCCCGTCAGGTGACGTTGGCGATGTTCACGGCGAGCCAGGGGCGCCGCTGGCAAGGCCGCAGGACGAAGGCGCACACGCCGTGCGTCGAGGACGAGAACGAAGCCAGCGGTGGTCCTGGTCGTCGTGAACGCGGCAAACGTTGCCTGACGGGGCACTATACGTTGAAGCGGATCTCGAGGACATCGCCGTCGACCACCTCGTAGTCCTTGCCCTCGACCCGCAGCTTGCCCACGTCCTTGGCCGCCGACCAAGAGCCCAGCTCCAGGAGCTCGTCCCAGTGGATGACCTCGGCCCGGATGAAGCCCCGCTGCAGATCGGAGTGGATCACGCCGGCGCACTCGGGCGCCTTGGCTCCGGCCCGGAACGTCCACGCCCGGGACTCCTTGTCGCCGGTGGTGAGGAAGGTGCGCCGTCCGAGCAGGTGGTAGGCGGCCCGGGCCACACGGGGCAGGGCACCCTCACCCAGGCCCAGGCCCTCGAGCAGCTCGTCGCGCTCGGCATCCGACAGCTGGGCCGCCTCGGCTTCGAGCTGGACGCTCACTCCGAGCACTTCGGCCGAGCCCGCCAGCGCGGCTTCAACCGGCTTGACCAGGTCGTCGGCATCGGCCACCTGGTCCTCGCCCAGGTTCACCACGGCCAGGACCGGCTTGGTGGTGAGCAGGAAGTACTCCTTCAGGGCCAGGAGCTGGTCGGCTGACAGCCCGGCCCGGTAGAGCGGCGTCCCCGCCTGGAGATGGTCCAGGGCGACCTCCAGGGCGGCGACCTCGTTGGCCAGTGAAGAGGACTTGTCGGTGCGGGTGGCCTTGCGCCGCTTCGTCACCTGGTTCTCCACCGTGTCGGCGTCGGCCAGCACCAGCTCGAGCTCCAGGACCTCGAGATCCTCGACGGGGTCGGTGCCGCCGCTGACGTTGGCGTCCTCGAAGGCCCGCAGCACCAGGCAGAGGGCGTCGGCCTCCCGGATGCCGGCGAGGAAGCGGTTGCCCATGCCCTCACCGGTGGAGGAGCCGGCGACGAGGCCGGCCACGTCGGCCAGCTCGACCGTCGTGCGCACCGTCTTCTTGCTGGCCGACATGGCCGACAGGGCGTCGAGCCGGTGATCGGGCACCTGGGCCATCCCCACGTTTGTCTCGGTGGTGGAGAAGGCGTGGGCGGCGACGGCGGCGGAGCCACCGGTGAGAGCGTTGAACAGCGACGACTTGCCGGCGTTGGGCCGCCCGACGATGCCCAGACGCTCCATCCGGCGAGGCTACCCGGCGGTCGGCGGACCGCTTCCGGCGCCGGCGTGCGAGACTGGGGGCATGTCGAAGAAGACGAACAAGCGCAAGGTGACCCGGATCAAGAAGGCCAACCACGGCAAACGGCCCAACGCCGGTCGCTAGGGACCGGCGTCGGGGGGCGCTGGCTCACGGCTGACGTATCCGCCGGGACCGGCTCGGGGGACGGTGCCGAGAAGGCGGGAAGACCCCTAAGCGGCCATGCCCACGATGCGGCCGGCGGTGCCGGTGCCTGCGGTGGAGCCGAGGAAGCGGGCGTCGCCGAAGCCGAAGATGCCGCCGTCGGAGGCCACCAGCCAGTAGCCGTTGCCCGAGGGCGTGCGCTCCATTGCCACGATGGGCTGGTTCAGCCTCATGGCGCCGGTGGAGCCGAAGAAGCTGGCGTCGCCGAAGGCGAAGATTCCGCCGTCGGAGGCCACCAGCCAGTAGCCGTTGCCGGTGGGCGTGGCCCGCATGCCCACAATGGGCTTGGCCAGCCTGATGGCACCGGTGGAGCCGAAGAACTTGGCGTC
>DATLOM010000069.1:0-2255 GCA_035536185.1 Acidimicrobiales bacterium
CCTCACTTCAAGAGCGCCTTCCCATACGGCGCCCTTGCCCCCCGCGCCGATTCTATTCAGAGCGTTCAACACCTCTTCGCCGGTGCACCCTCCGAAGCAATGAACGAGCAAAGGCTGGACATCGCCAACCCGGAGACTCAAACTTGGTTCGGGATAGTCGTCGTGGGCCGGGCACAGCGCCTTCCAAGCGTCAGGTCCGTCCGACCTAACCCCTTCAAGGACGTCCAGAGCTCGTTGCATTTGCGGCGGCAACACCGGGTCTGTACCTTGCCGGCTAGCCACAGCGCCTCGTCGGTCCCGTGGTGGTTCCTTCGTGTCGGAGGGATTGCGAAAGCCTCGGCCTGCGCGTCGGGGCTTTCGTGTTGATGGGCAGCCTCAACGCGGAACCTCCTTGTGCGTGGCAATCCACACGTCAAGGTCTCGCTTCTCAAAGAGAATACGCTTCCCCATCCTGACGATAGGGATTTCGTAACGCAGCATGCGATAGACCCACGTCTTTGTACGGCGGACGTAGGCTGCGGTCTCGTCACCGTTTAGCAATGGGCTGACCACGGCGGCGGGCGCTCGTGCAGCGGCTTCCTTCACGGGGATTCTGACGTTCACGGACTTTCCTCACAAGGTCGATGTTTGGACGACGATTTGTGAGGAGCCCCATGTATGCCCCTATTTGTGGCGGGCTGGATCCCTCGTGGTGAGCGAGTTCGCTGGCCGCTTGCTCCGAACTCTCCTAGGCGCTAACTGCGTAGGTGGATCGGTTAGGGCCCGGGAACGAACTACTTGGGCGATCGGCGAGGCTTGGGAGGCGTCAGGTCGTAGTTCCATTCGCCGTGCCAGTCGTGTCGGTTGAGGGGCAACGCGGCCAGTTCGGCATCCGTGACCGCAGTGCCTGTGGGGTAATAGCCCTGGTCCCACTCTGCGAGGATGCGTAGGCCCGTCTCGGTTGTGGTGCCCGCCGCCAGCTCTACGATCACCTGGTAGGAGGTGAGCGGCTGGCCCCGCCAGTTGCCGGTCACGAAGCTGAACATCCGGTGCTCCACCTTGTTCCACTTCGAGGTGCCCGGCGGGTAGTGGCACACCGCGATGACCAGGCCGGTCTCGGCCGCCAGCTCGGCCAGCTCGGCCTTCCACAGCCGGTTGCGGTAGCCGTTGGAGCCGCCGGCATCGGCGGTGACCGTCAGCCGCTTCGCCTTCGGGTAGCGCTCGGCGCCCATGGCCTGCCACCACCGGCGGATGGCGTTGACGGCGAAGGCGGCGGTGTCGTGGTCATCGCCAACGGACATCCACCCCTCGTTGGCGCCGACGTCGAAGACGCCGTAGGGGATGGCCTTGGGCACCTCGGCGTCGGGGAAGTCGTGCACGTCGACGCGCGTCGGCCGGCCCGTGGGCTGCCACTCCCGGCCGGCGTTGGCCTTGGTCCCGTTGACGAGCTCCTTCTTTTTGCAGTCGACGGAGACCACCGGCTCCCCCGCGGCGAGGCGCTCGCCGGCGGTGCGGTTGATGTACTCGAACTGGGCGTTGCGGTCGGGGTGCTGGGCGCCCTCGACCGTCTTGGCCGTGGCCTGCAGGCTGTAGCCCATCTCCTTGAGCAAGAAGCCAACCATCCAGTAGGAGATCTGATGGCCCATCCCCTGCAGGGCCTTGGCCAGCTGGCGGGTCGACTTCAGGGTCCAGCGCAGCGGCGACATCGGGTCCCCCCGGGAGTCGGGCTCCACCAGGTCGTCCAGGTCGCCCAGCAGCGTCGGGTCGATGTCTTCCAGGCGGGGCCGGCCCCCACCCTCGCGACGTACCCGGCCGGTCGGTCCCTCCTTGGCGTCGAAGGCCTTGGCCCCGTCGATCACGGTGTTGCGTGACATCCCCGCCGCATTCGCCACCGCAGTCAGGCCCCCGCGACCGAGCAGCCTGGCCATCGCTCCGGCCAGCAGCCGGCGCTGCTTCTCGTCGAGGTGCTCGGTCATGAACTCGAAGAACCCGCTCAGGCCCTCCTCGTTCAGCTCCACACCAGGAGACTACCGGCGTGATCAGCTCAGCGCGCGGATAGTTCTTTCACGGCCTCTTAGCTCAGGTTGAAGGCTAAGGGCGTGATGGCTGGTAATCCATGAAGACAATAAGCCCGCTCATTGCAGCTGTGGTAGGGAACACCAGCGCGAGCGCCGGTAAGAAGTCGAGGCCGGCGCTGAGGCGGATCAAGATTAGGGTGACCGGGAAGGCCAAAGCGAAACCCAGGCCGTGCAGGATCACACTGCTGCAGCTCGAGA
>DATLOM010000070.1:0-18459 GCA_035536185.1 Acidimicrobiales bacterium
GCCTCGTCCCATTCCACCGCGGCCACGACCTCCAGCCCGGTACGGCGCTGGACCAGGTCGACGTCGGCGGGCTCGCGAACCTTGTTGGCGATGGCCACCACCTCACCCGGCGCCTTCTCCAGTCCGGCAAGGCGGGCCAGCCGGCGCCCGGTCAGCAGCGACTTGGCCGTGGGCTCCACGACGATGAACACGGTGTCGGCGTAGTCGCCCCACCCGGCGAAGGCCTGACGAGTTCCCCCGGGCAGGTCGCCCACGAGGCTCCAGACGTCGGTGGGCAGCTCCTGGATGATCTGTCGGAAGGCGAACTGCGAGCGGATGATGGGGCCGACCTGCCCCCGGTGCTTGCCGAACTGGAGGAACCTCACGCCGTCGGGAGCGACTGCCGCGTAGCGCTCGACCGCCTCCTCGGCGCTCAGCCCTTTTCGCAACCGGTAGCGGGGGCCCTCCTCGCCCTCGCCCCGTTCCTCCACGGCTTCGTCGGGCATGGGAGCATCCGACATGGCGAGACCGAGCGAGAACGCCATCCCCGGCATCGGGTCGGAGTCCAGGGCCAGAACGGGGTCCCCTCGACGGGCCAGGGCCCGGGCAAAGGTGCCCGCTATGGCCGACTTCCCCACACCGCCCTTGCCCACGAACGCGACGCGCATCGGGCAAGGGTAGTCGGGAGGGATCTGGACTCCCTCGGCTTCGGGCGGCTAGGTTCTCCCGCAGCTGGGAGGGACGCCGCCGGGAGGGTGGGCCGTGCCTCTCAGGGCGGTGCCGTCCAATCGCGTCGACAGGGAGCTGGACCCGACATGCCTCATGACGTCCTCGATCGATCCGCCTGCCGCCGGATGTGCGCGCTCGCGCTGGCCATCCTGGTGGGAGGGATCGCCATCGTGGCCGTCCCTGCTCCCGCAGGGGCGTCGGTATCGAGCATCAACTCGGCCCGGGCCTCGTCCGGGGAGCGGGCCCTCTCCGAGCACGGCGGCCTCTCCGGGCTGGCGGCCCGCCACTCGAGGGAGATGGCCTCGCGGGGCCAGCTCTTCCATACGGGGAACATCGGGGCTGCGGTCGGCACTGTGGTGGACAACTGGACGCGGGCCGCTGAGAACGTCGGCGTAGGCGGCTCGCTCGGGGACGTGAACGCCGGGTTCCTCCGCTCCTCCGGCCATCGGGCCAACATCTTCGGTGACTACACCCTTGCCGGCGTCGGCGTGTTCACCAGTGGGGACGGCCAGGTCTGGGTGACCCAGGTGTTCGCCAAGGCGGCCGTGGCTCCCGCGCCGGCCCCCGAGCCGGCTGAGCGAGAGCATCGGTCCGCTCCTGCTCCTGCTCCTGCTCCCGCAGCCGCTGAGCAACAGGGCCCCGCCGCTACTAGTAACGCCGCCCCACCGGCCGGGCAACCTCAGCGGCCCGCCCGTGCCGCCAGCCCGAACAAGGCCCCCTCTGTCCCCAGGGTTCGAGCAGCCACACCTGCCCCGCCCCCCACCCCGCCCCGCGCGCCGCGCGCGGGAACCAGGAAGCGCGAAGCGGCGGCCGCTCGTGAGCCTGAAGAGATCGTCGAGGAGCCCGCCCAGCCCGCGGCCGCGGGGATCGTGGGCGGCGCCTCCATGGCACCCGCCCTCTGGAGCAAGCGAGCCCCCGCGGGGTACTGGCTCGCCGGAGCGGACGGAGGCGTGTTCGCCTTCGGGAAGGCCCGCTTCGTGGACGCGCCCGCCAACCGCCCCCTGAACGCGCCGATCGTCGACCTCGCCCCGACCCGGAACGGCGGCGGCTACTGGCTGGCCTCGGCCGACGGGGGAGTGTTCGCCTTCGGCAACGCCAGCTACCTCGACTCGCTGGCCACCCGCCCGCTCAACGCCCCGGTGGTGGACCTGGCGGCGACGCGCAACAGCGACGGCTACTGGATGGCCTCCTCCGACGGCGGCGTGTTCGCCTTCGGGAAGGCCGCTTTTGCCGGGGCCATGGCCGACCGGCCCATCAACGCACCCGTCGTCGCCCTGGCGCCCACCAAGAGCGGTGCCGGCTACTGGCTGGCGTCCGCCGACGGGGGAGTTTTCGCCTTCGGAGACGCCCCCTTCGTCGGGTCGCTGGCCGGCCAGACGCTCAACGCTCCCATAGTGGGCCTGGCGCCGACACCTTCCGGCCGGGGCTACCACCTGGTCGCCGCCGACGGTGGTGTGTTCGCCTTCGGCGACGCCGGCTTCGTCGGGACGATGGCCGACCAGCCCATCAACGCCCCGATCGTCGCCCTGGATGCCACGCCCACCGGGCACGGTTACCGGCTGGTGGCCGCCGACGGCGGGGTGTTCTCCTTTGGGGACGCGGCATTCGCCGGGAGCATCAGCGGCCACCGGCTCAACGCCTGGTCACCGCCTTCCTCCTGACAGCTCGGCCGACCTGACAGGATGCTCGGCGATGATCGAGTTCCACTCCTCCGAGCGGTCGAGTCTCGGCGTGGAGATGGAGCTCGAGCTGGTGGACGCCGGCTCCCGTGCGCTCACCGCAGCAGCCAGCGACATCCTCGACGAGATGGGCCGGGCCCACCCGGGCGGGGCCCACCCGAAGGCCAAGCACGAGCTGTTCGAGTCGACGGTGGAGATCATCACCGGGATCTGCTCGACCGTGAGCGAGGCCCGCGGCGACCTCGAGGGCACGCTGGCCGAGCTTCGCACCCAGACCGACCGCCGAGGCCTCGAGCTGCTGTGCTCGGGCACCCATCCCTTCTCCGACTGGTCCGAGCAGAAGGTGAGCCCCGACCCTCGCTACCACGAGCTGCTGGAGGAGATGCAGTGGTGCGGCCGGCGCCTGCAGATCTTCGGCATCCACGTCCACGTCGGGGTGCGGTCGCCGGAGAAGGCCATCGCCATCGCCAACGCCCTCTCCTCGTACATCCCGCACTTTCTCGGGTTGTCCGCATCCAGCCCGTACTGGATGGGACAGGACACCGGTCTCGCGTCGGCCCGCTCGAAGATCTTCGAGGGGCTGCCGACCGCGGGCCTTCCGTACCAGCTCGCCGGCTGGCCCGAGTTCGAGACCTTCATGACCACCCTCGTGACCGCCCGGGCCATCAGCTCCATCCGTGAGGTGTGGTGGGACATCCGCCCTCACCCCAACTTCGGCACGGTGGAGCTCCGTATCTGCGATGGTCTGCCGACGCTGCGGGAGGTGGCCGCCGTGGCCGCCGTCAGCCAGTGCCTGGTCGAGTGGATGAACGGGCTCTTCGACCGCGGCCAGGACCTGCGTACTCATCGTGGTTGGGTGATCCGGGAGAACAAGTGGCGGGCGGCGCGCTACGGCGTCGACGCGGAGATCATCCTGGACGACGAGGGCCACCTGGTCCCTCTCAAGGACGCAGTGGCCGATCTGGTGGCCGAGCTCGCTCCGGTGGCGGCGCGATTGGGATGTGCCGCCGAGCTCGAACACGCTCTGGTGATGGTGGAACGCCCGAGCTACATGCGCCAGCGCGAGGTCGTGACCAACGGGGGCAGCCTGGTCGACGTGGTCGATTCCATGATCGCCGAGCTGCGGACCGACGAGGCCTGGCCGTCGCCGGTAGCCGGGGAGGATGGCCGTGCCGGAGGAGCCTGACAGCCCGAACGACGACGGGACCCTGACCGTCCTCCACGCCATGCTCACCACGTTCTCGGACGTGCTGGACGCCATGGACCGAAGGCTGGGCTCGATGGAGGCGGCGCTGCATGCCCTCCGGAGCGACAAGGACAGAGCCGAGGAGCTCCGAGAGGCGCTGCACAACCTGGGGCGGGTGGAACTGATCGAGAACGACCTGAGGGAGATGCGTGCCACCCTCCAGTCGCTTGTCAGCGAGCACGACCGGTCCGACCAGCTGCGGGAGGCGCTGCACAACCTGGGGCGGGTGGAAGGCATCGAGGGCGACCTCGCTGAGATCCGGACATCGCTCCATGCCCTGCAAAGCGAGCGTGACCAGACCGACCAGCTCCGGGAGGCGCTGCACAACCTGGGGCGGGTGGAGGGCATCGAGAACGACCTGAGCGCGATGCGGGCCGCCCTGATGGACCACCCGGCGTCGACCATCTACGACGCTGTCGTCCGGATGTCGGGTCAGGTGGACGCTCTGGTGGCGCAGCCGGGGCCGGGGCCGGCCATGGCCATGGTCGCGGCCGGCCTGTCGGAGCGCTTCGAGCAGCGTACGGAGAACCTGGTGGTGCTCCTACAGGAGCATGCCGAGCTGATGCACGCGCTCACCGAGCATGTCCAGCAGGCGATGCAGGGTCTGGTGGTGACCGTCGAGGGTCGTCAGGCGGGCCTCGACGCCCTTCTGGACACGGTCCGGGCGGTGGCCAGCACCATCCAGGGGATGGGGGCGCGGCTCGAGGAGGCGCGGGACCGCCTGGACGCCGTCCTCCGGGCCGGGGGCGACCTCCCGGCCGCGGTGGCCTCCTTGCGGGAGCTGGAGGAGGCCATTCGCGAGACTGCCGAGACGATCCAGCACGGGAGCGTCGCCGGGCTCGCGGGCGTGGTCCGGGAGGAGTCGGAGCTGCTGAGCCGGCGCCTGGCTGCCATCTCCGTGTCCGTTGACGCAGTGGGGCGCCTTCTCTCCGCCCACTCCCAGGAGACATCCCACTCCCTCGGCCGCAAGGCCTCCGAGGCGGGCCGGCGCCTCGCCTCCGACCTGGGTCTCACACCCAGGTCCAAGGAGCGGCCCCGCAAACCGCCGCCCCGGCCGGCGCCGAAGCCTCCGCGCCCTTCCGACCCCTGAGAATCACTAACAAATGGCCGCTGCCTGCCGAGAAGCAGTCGTGGCCAACGGGATAGACGTGATCCAGAACCTGCGGGTGCTCAGCGTCGAGCGGATGGGCGACGAGTTGCGTGTCGACATCTACGGCGGCCCCGACTGCGTGTGCGGCAGCCTGCTGTACAGGTTCGAGGATGCTGCCGAACGGGCCGCCCGCTTCGACCTGCTCGAGACCTGGCGCGACGAGGGCACCCTGGTGACCTACGTATGCAGGGACGATGCCGGAGCGCTGCTCGACGAGCGCTCACTGCTCGACGACGCTCTCAACGCTTGACGCCGCCGCCAGCCGCCGCCTGACGCGGTCGGGTGGCGCCGCCGCCGTGAACGGTGGCTCAGGCCACCACCCGGAGCAACTCTTCGAAGGTGGTCTGACCCATGGCCACCTTCCGCAGCCCGTCCTCGCGCAGGGTGATCATGCCCTGTTCCATGGCCACGCGGTTGACCTGGTCGGAGGTGGCGCGGGCGAGGATCAGGTGGGTGAGCTCCTCGGTGACGGGCATCACCTCGTGGATGGCGAAACGGCCGCGATAACCGGACCGGGAGCAGAGGCCGCAGCCGGCCGCCCGGAAGAACTGGGCCTTCGGTGTCGTCGCCTGAACCTCCTCGATCCAGCCGGAGCTGACGAGCTCCTCCTTGGTGGGTTCGTACGGTTCCTTGCAGCGCTCGCAGAGGCGGCGCACGAGGCGCTGGGCCAGGATCCCGGTGATGGCGGAGGTGACGAGGAACGGCTCCACGCCCATGTCGATGAGCCGGGCCGGAGTGGACGCGGCATCGTTCGTGTGGAGGGTGGAGAGCACGACGTGGCCGGTGAGCGCGGCCTCGATGGCAATGGTGGCGGTCTCCGCGTCGCGGATCTCACCCACGAGGATGACATCGGGGTCGGCCCGCACGATCGAGCGCAGGGCCCCGGCGAAGGTGAGGCCGGCCTTGCGGTTCACCTGCATCTGCTTTACGCCGGCCATGAAGTACTCCACCGGGTCTTCGACCGTGACGATGTTGCGCTTCGGGTCGTGAAGCTCGGTGAGGGTGGCGTAGAGCGTCGTGGACTTGCCGGATCCTGTCGGTCCCGTGGCCAGGACGGCCCCCCAGGGCCGGCGGTAGCAGGTCCGGTAGCGGCTCAGCGTCTCCGGCAGGAACCCCAGCTCCTCGATCTGGAGAAGCCCGCCCGATCGGTCGAGGATCCGGATGACGAGGCATTCACCGGTATTGGTAGGGAGCGTGACGAGGCGGAGGTCGACATTGCCGGAGCTCAGCTTCATGGTGACTCGGCCGTCCTGGGGGAGGCGGCGCTCGGCGATGTTGAGCTCGCCCATGATCTTGAGACGGCTGATCACGCTGGCCCGGATGGACCTCGGGACCGTCATGACGTCGTGCAGGACTCCGTCGATGCGGAAGCGGATGCGCAGCTCCCGCTCACCGGGCTCCAGGTGGATGTCCGATGCGCCTTCGTGCACGGCCCGGCTGACCAGCTCGTTGACGAACTGGATCACCGGAGCGTCCTCGGCCGCCTCCCGGAGGCTGCTGAGGCCGATCTCGGCTTCGTCCGGCTCGAGCTCCTCGGCCGTGTCGCTGGCCAGGCGCATCATCTCTTCGGCCCGCGAGCTCCACACCCGGTCGATGGCCTTGCCGAGCTGTGCCGCCTCGGCCATGACCGGCTTGACCTCGTAGCCGGTCATGCTGCGGATGTCGTCGAGGGCGAAGACGTCGGCGGGGTTGGCCATCGCCACCACGAGTCGGTCGCCATCCCACCCGATGGCCAGGGCGTTGTGACGCCGGGCGAAGGACTCCCGCAGCAGCCGGCAGGCGTTGAAGTCCGGGATGCTCTCGTCGAGATCCACCGCATCGAGCCCGAAGTGCCGGGCCAGGGTCCGTACGAGCTGGGCCTCTGAGATGGCGTTGCTGGCCACGAGGACACGACCGAGCCGGTCGCCCGTGCGTGCCTGCTCGGCCAGCGCCGAGTTGAGCTGAGCCTCGGTGACCAGCCCGTCGGTGATCAGCAGATCGCCCAGGCGCTGCCGCATGCGCGGCCGCGGTGTCTCCACGTCAGTCATCTCCATGCTGTCTAGTATCGGTCAACGGCTACTGCGAAGTGAGGGCTTCTCCTCCGGTAGCGTCGCTTCGTGACGTGGGGAGCTTGGTGCCGGGCCGGGTCCTGAACGACCGCTACCGCCTGGGCCCGCTCCTGGGCCGGGGCGGCATGGCCGAGGTGTACCAGGCCCACGACGAGCTTCTCGACCGGCCTGTGGCCGTCAAGATGCTGCGGCCGGACATGGCCGCGGACGCCGAGGTCCGTACCCGCTTCGGGGTCGAAGCCAGATCCGCGGCCCGGCTGCATCACCCCAACGCGGTCTCCGTCTTCGACACCGGTGAGGACGCGGGTGACCCGTACCTGGTCATGGAGCTGCTGCCCGGGGAGTCGCTGGCCGACCGGATGGCCCGCGGCCCGGTGGACCCGGAGTGGTTGCGGGGCGTCGCCGGCGACGTGCTGGCCGCGCTCGGGGCAGCCCACGACGTGGGCCTGGTCCATCGGGACGTGAAGCCGGCCAACGTGCTGCTCACCGCCGAGGGTCAGGCCAAGGTGGCCGACTTCGGGATCGCCAAGAGCAGCGAGATGCTCGGTGGTGACCCGACGAGCACGGGCCTACTGCTCGGGACGCCCGCCTACCTGGCACCCGAGCGCATCCAGGGTGAGCCGGCCACGCCCCAGTCCGACCTCTACTCACTCGGAGTCGTCCTCTACGAGGCGCTCGCCGGCGTGAAGCCGTTCGTGGGGGACACGGCCCTGGCCGTGGCCACCGCCATCGCCACGTCGCCGACCCCGTCGCTCGAGCCGGTGGGCCCGGGCCTCGACCCGCAGATGGTGACGGCCGTGGAGCGGGCGATGGCCCGGGATCCGTCCCGCCGCCCCGCCACGGCCGCCGAGATGGCGGCTGACCTGGGCCTGGCCGCCCCCGGAGGGCCGCCGGCACCGCCCACCATGGTCGCTGCGGCCGGCGGTCCCGGATTAGGCGGGGAGGACCCCACTCTGGTGTCGGTCGGCGCCATGCGGGCACCGGAAGCGGTTGAAGGGTTGGACGGGCCGGCGCGGGATCGGCGCAGAGACCCCACGGCGCTGCGCGGGCGCGTGGTGCCGGCCCTCCTCGCGGCCGGGGCGGTGGTCCTGTTCATCTTCCTGATCGTGGCCGCAGGCCGTGGAGGCGGTGCCGGCGACGGCACCGACAGTGAATCGCTGGCTGGACAGCTCACGGACCTGGCCGAAAGGGTCGAGGTTGGAGACGGTTCCCGTGGTCCCGATGCGGCCGAGCGCCTGCGGGAGGTGGCCGACCAGGTGCAGGCCGGCGGCGGCGGCGACGCCGCCACCGAGCTGCTGCGGGACGCGACGGCGTGGAACCAGTCGGGCGAGCTGTTCAACACGGCGTACGGCGAGATGGTGGACCTCCTGCGACGCGTCCCGGAGGTGGATGGTGCGCTGCCGACCACCACCACGGCGCCCACCACGGTGGCGACATCGGCGCCGGCCCCCCCGGCGCCGGAGAAGGACGCCGACGAGGACGACGGAGGCAAGAAGAAGAACGGGAAGAAGGGCGACGACTGACGAGGGCGGGCGAGGAGGTGGCATGGAGCCGGTAGAGGCCCTGGAGCGCATCGCCTACCTGCTGGAGCGCATGCGCGAGCCCACCTATCGGGTGCGCGCCTTCCGCAATGCCGCGGCAACGATCCGGCCTCTCAGTCGCGCCGACCTGGAGGCGCGGGCGGCCAGCGGGCGCCTGCAGGGTCTTGCCGGCGTGGGAGAGAAGACGGCTCAGGTGATTGCCGAGGCCCTGGCCGGGGGTGTGCCCTCGTACCTCGCCCGCCTCGAGGGGGAGCTCCCGGGACCGGACGACGGGGCGGGCATGGCCCTGAGGGCCCTCCTGAAGGGTGACTGCCACACCCACTCGGACTGGTCCGACGGCGGGAGCCCCATCGTCGAGATGGCCCGGGCGGCCCGGGCTCTGGGCCATGAGTACATGGCACTCACGGATCACTCACCCCGTCTGACCGTCGCCAACGGCCTGTCGGCCGACCGCCTGCGCCGCCAGCTGGACGTGGTGGCCGAGGTGAACGAGGAGCTGGCGCCGTTCCGCCTCCTGACCGGCATCGAGGTGGACATCAACCTCGACGGCACGTTGGATCAGGAGGAGGAGCTGCTCGACAGCCTCGACGTGGTGGTCGGCAGCGTCCACTCGAAGCTGCGGATGGAGGCGCCCGAGATGACCCGGCGCATGGTGGAGGCGATCGCCAACCCCCACCTCGACATCCTGGGTCACTGCACCGGGCGCATCGTCGTAGGACGGGGCCGGCCGGAATCGACCTTCGACGCCGAGGCGGTTTTCGATGCCGCCCTCCGGCACGGCAAGGCCATCGAGGTCAACTCGCGGCCCGAGCGGCTCGACCCCCCGAAGCGCCTGTTGCGTCAAGCCGTGGAGGCAGGCTGCCACCTGGCCATCGACACCGACGCTCATGCCCCCGGCCAGCTGGAGTGGCAGCCCTACGGTTGCCATCGCGCTGCGGAGTGTGGAGCATCCGCCGAGCGGGTGGTCAACGCCTGGCCGCTCGAGCGCTTGCTGGCGTGGACGAGAGCACACAACGGAGCGATCTAGCCCCCTGTTCCGGGCCCCGTCGTCGTAGCTGTACTGTTTGGCCCCCATACCGACCGCCTGAGAATGGGGGCTTCGATGTTCGGCACTTACCGGCGTGTTCTCGTGCTGGCCGGCCTGCTCGCACTGTCACCGGGGCTGGTCGATGCCGCCGGCGCAGGGGCAAGGCGGCAGAGGTCCACCTCGGTCTCGGCTCCGAGCTGGGCTCCGGCGTCTCAGGCTTCGGTCCACCCCGGCGTGGAGACGGTCACCAAGGGCGGTCAGTGCACCGCCAACTTCGTCTTCACCGATGCCGCCGGAGCCGTGTACCTGGGCCAGGCCGCCCACTGCTCCGGCACCGGCGGGCCCACCGAAACGGACGGATGTGATTCCGCGTCACACCCACTTGGGACGCCGGTCGAGGTGGAGGGGGCCTCCAGGCCCGGGATCCTGGCCTACAACTCGTGGCTGACCATGCAGGCCAGGGGCGAGCGCGACCCCGACGCCTGCGCGTACAACGATTTCGCCCTCGTAAAGCTCGATCCCGCCGACATCGGCAAGGTCAACCCTTCGGTCCCGTTCTTCGGTGGCCCCACCGGGTTGTCCACGAGCAGTACGAGGGTGGGTGAGACCGTGTACTCCTACGGGAGCTCGAGCCTGCGCCTGGGCCTGTCCCCCCTCAGCCCCAAGCGGGGCATCAGCATCGGCGACGTCGGGGCCGGCTGGTCACACCTCGTCTACACCGTGTCGCCGGGCATCCCAGGCGACTCCGGGAGCGCTTTCCTCGACTCGAACGGCGAGGCGCTGGGCGTGCTGAGCACCCTCCAGCTCCTCCCCCTGGCGGCGAGCAACGGCGTCGGCGACCTCAGGCTCGAGCTCGCCTACCTCAACGCCCACTCGGGCCTGCCCACCGTGACACTGGCGCTGGGGACCAAGGCGTTCCGCACCAACCGGCTGCTGTAGTGCACGTCGCTAGCCCTGCGGCGTGCAGAACCCGCTTCGATGACGGGCCCTGCACGCGAGACGGGAGCTTCAGCGAAGGCGAAGGCGCCGGGAGCACCCGGGCCATTGCCTCCAGCCGGCCTTCGCCTGAAGGCGTCGGGCGGCTTCGTCCTGCACGTCCGGAGTGGCCTGGTGGGGAAGTCCCACGTAGCCCAGCGACTGCCAGGTCTTCGGGGAGAACTGGTAGGCGCCGAAGTACAGATTGCTCTTGTTGACCGCGGAGTAGTTCCCCGCGGACTCACAGCTGCGCAGCTTCTCGAAGTTGGCAGGCGTGGGTGGAGCAGCAACCCTGGCACGGTGGGCACCGTGGCCCAGGGCCGGTTCGGGGAAGAACATGGAACTGGTGGCCACCAGCGTGGCCGTGAGCGTCAGCATCGCGAACGATGCCGTGGAGCGAGGTTGCTTGCGCATTTTGCGCCTCCTTGAAGGAGCCCCTTTGGGGGCATCAGGTGTGGCCTGGAATGCGGGCAGCCCGTCTTCGGCATTCAGCTCGCGAGCCGGAAGAGAGCGGCTCGGGACGTGTGTCCCTACGAGGTGCAGACGGGAACCCTAGGTTTCATTGTGCTAACGGCGTCCTCCTGCTCAACAGCATTTTTGATGCAGCCAACCCCAGATCGGCCGCTACCCGCCGCTCGGAACCTAGCAAGCCGGATGGGCCAGTGGCTAGATGGTGCGGCTGTTGCTCCCGCTGGCCGACCGGTACCGGTCCCTGAGGAGGCGCTTGTAGAGCTTGCCGGTGGGGTGGCGAGGGAGCTCGGGCTCGAAGTCGACGCTGCGAGGGCACTTGAAACCGGCGAGACGCTGTCGACACCACGCCATCAGCTCCTGCTCCAGGTCGGGACCGGCGTCGTCCATGTCGACCGGCTGGACGACGGCCTTCACCACCTCGCCGAGCTCGTCGTGGGGGACACCGAACACGGCGGCGTCGATGACCTTGGCATGGCCGAGCAGCACGTCCTCGGCCTCCTGGGGGCAGACGTTCACGCCGCCGGTGATGATCAGGTAGGCCTTCCTGTCGGTGAGGTACAGGTAGCCGTCGCTGTCCAGGAAGCCGATGTCGCCGAGGGTGGTCCACCCCTTGTCGTTCCGGGTGGAGCGGGTCGTCTCGGGGTCGTTGTGGTACTCGAACTGGGTGCCGCTGTCGAACCAGATGGTGCCCTGCTCGCCGGGCGGCAGCTCCTCGCCGGCGTCGTCGAGGACATGGGCCTTGCAGAGGAGCGGCTTGCCCACGGTCCCCTTGTGGGCCAGCCACTCGGTGGCGTTGCAGGCGGTGAAGCCGTTGGCCTCTGTGGCGGAGTAGTACTCGTGCACGATCGGCCCGAGCCAGTCGATGATCCGCTCCTTGATCTCCACCGGGCAGGGGGCGGCGCCATGGATCACGCACCGCAGGCTGGAGAGGTCGTAGGCGAGCCGCTGGTCCTCGGCCAGCTTGAGCAGGCGCACGAACATCGTGGGAACTACGAGGGCATGCGTCACCCGGTGCTCTTCCACGAGGCGCAGGAAGGCGACGGGATCGAAGTGGTCCATGACGACGGTGGTGCCGCCGAGCCGGCTGTTGGCGATGGAGAAGCGGAGAGGGGCGGCGTGGTAGAACGGTGCCGGGGAGAGCAGGACCGAGTCCTCGGCCAGCCCGTACAGGGGCACGGCCAGGCGCACCAGGGAGTCGACGTTGGCCGTGCCCACCGGCACCCCCGGCAGGGCCGGCTTGACCCCCTTGGGCCGGCCCGTGGTGCCGGACGAGTACAGCAGCTCGCGGCCCTCCACCGCATCCGGCAGGGGGGTGCAGGGCTGGGAGGCCACCGCGTCCTCGTAGCGCTCGTGGTCTTCGATCGTCCCACCCACCATCAGGCGGGTGTGCACGGATGGGGTGTCTTCCACGACGGCCGCCGCCGTGGCCGCCTGGGAGCGGGAGGCGATCAAGGCTGCTGCGCCCGAGTCGTTGACGATGAAGGCCACTTCGCTGGCTGTGAGGCGGGTGCTGATGGCCGTGTGGTAGAGCCCGGAACGCTGCGCGGCCCAGGCAGCTACCAGGAAATCAGGCGTGTTCTCCATCAAGATGGCCAACACGTCGCCGGTCTGTGTTCCCCGCTGGCGGAGTAGGTGGGCCAGCCGGTTCGACCCTTCATCGAGCTCCCGGCAGCTGATGGTGTGCGCTTCCCCGGAAGCGCTTTCGGCCACCACGCAGGCTGGTTTGTCGGGATGGCTGGCGGCGTGTACCCCAGGATGCATGGAGCGGCAGGTTATGCAGTCGCGCCGGCGAGGAGGCCGAGCAGCGCTTCGCGATCGGGACCAAGGGCTTCCGACGGCGGGCGGGTCTTGCGCTCCTGCCACGCCGCGAGTACCCGCTTGACCACCTCGGGGTCGTTCATGATGGCGCCGGGGGGCAGGAGCAGGTTGAAGGAGCGCACGAAGGCCCGGAAGACCAAGGGATCGGTGCGGGCTGCCGGGAGGAGGCCGTCTCGTATGAGCGAGGCCATGTCGGGGGCTGCGCCGTCACCGGAGCTGCGGTCCTGGTCCGTCGAGGCGCGGTACCACGGCTCGATCTCTGCTCTGGTGGCTCTGTCGAAGGCGTGGGCGGCGGCTGTGGGGTCTTCGGGGTGCTGGGCCAGAACGTCGGCCAGCAGGTACGCCTGCACCAGCGCCAGGGAGCAGCCCCGCCCGTAGAGGGGGTTCGTGCAGATGGAGCTGTCGCCGACGGGGAAGACGCCGGTGGCCAGGGGCCCGCCTTGGGCCATGAAGCGCCGGCGCCGGTTGATGAGCTTGGCCATCACTTCGACCCCGGTGATGGGCTCGGCCCGGTCCGGCTCCACCCAGGGCCGGGTGCCCACCAGGATGTTGGCCGTCGTCGTGAAGGGGCCGGGGGAGAGGAGCTGGCGCATCTCCTTGTCGTCGGCGTAGATGCCGAAGGTGATGGAGAACGTGCCGTTGTCGCCCCCGAAGACGGCGTACTTGAGGTAGCCGAGGTCGGCAACCACCAGCCCACCTTTGTAGGGGACGTCCATGCCCGCACGCAGGCGGTAGAAGCGCGAGGAGTACACGATGCCGGTGTCCTCCTCTTCCTCCTCAACGGGTGCCGCCCCGAGCCTGCTCAGCCAAGCGGGAAGCGGGGAGCGGCGCCCGCTGGCGTCCACCACGGCATCGGCGCGGAGCTCTTCGCCCCCGGCCAGGCGCACGCCGGCGATATGGGGCATACCCGCGTCGCTGCTCCCGCTGGCGAGCAGGCCCTCCACCACGCCTTCTCTCAGCTCGACGGCGGCGGTGTTCAGCACATGGCTCCGGAGCACCCACTCGAAGGTGGTTCGCCGGCAGGCCAGGGCCACGAGGTCGTCATCGTCCGGCTCGGGGCCGAGCTTGCCCACGCGCGGCGGCGGGTAGTCGACGAAGCGGACCTCGGTGGCGCCCGCCGCCAGGAGCTCGGCCAACACCTCCGGAGCCCGGTCCCGAAGCAGGTTGCGGAGCCGGGCGAGGAATGCATGCGAGTGGCGGACCTGGGGAGCACCCCGCCGCGGCCACTGGTCGAAGGCGGCGTCCGGAGTGGGTGGGAGCCCGGCACCGTCACGCTCGATGACCCTGACTCGGTGTCCCTGCTGGGAGAGGGCCAGGGCGCTGCCCAACCCGGCGGCGCCGGCCCCCACCACGATCACTTCCGACATGGCTGGCACGGTAGGCGGACAATCCCGCACCACCCTGTCGCCCAGCCTTCCGGGGGGCGACGGCTCAGGTCAAATGCGGGCGATGGAGCGCAGCCGGGCGCGGGGGGCGATGCGGGGCGGCCCGAGGCCGGCGGCGACTATGAGGCGGATGACTCGGCCCCGGTGGCCGCGGTACGGCTCCAGCAGCTCCAGCATGCGGGCGTCGTCGCCGCGGCCCTCGCCGGCCAGTGCCCAGGACACCAGGCGAGGGAAGTTGTAGTCGCCCAGGCTCACGGCGTCGGCGTCACCCAGGGCAACGACGGCCACCTGGGCGGCGGTCCAGGGGCCCAGGCCCGGTACGACGCTGAGGCGCCGGCGGGCGTCGACGGGCGACATGGCCGTCGTCTCCTCCAGTCGGCGGGCGACGGCGCAGGCCCGCCTCACGGTGTCGGCCCGCTTGCGTTCGAGGCCGAACCGGTGCATGGCATAGGAGGGCGTGGCCGCGAGGCGCCCCGGCGTCGGGGGCAGGCGGAGGCCGGGACCGCCCGCGGGGCCTGGGGCCGGCTCACCGAGGGCGGCCACCAGGTCCCTGTACGAGCGCTTGGCCTCCACGGTCGTCACCTTCTGCTCGATGATCGTCGGCACCAGGGCCTCCACCACCGCCCCGCTACGGGGGATGCGCAAGCCCCGAAGCCGGTGGTGCAGGTCGACGAGCACCGGGTGGCGTGGCTCGAAGCTGCGGTCGTCGTCGAGGGCGCCGACCAGGGCCGGGGCGGACTCCAGCGCCCACGGCGCACCCGGTCCCCAGGCCCGCGCCGTCAACTCGTCACCGTGAGACGACAGGTGCATGGTGGCGGGGCCGTCGGGCGTCCTGGTGGCCCGCCACACGCCGGTGCCGTCGAAGCGCATGGTGAGGTCCCCGCGGCCTCGGCACAGCGGCCCGAGGGTGAGGCGCAGGTCCACCGGGTGCGGAGGCCGGAACCTGCGCTCGAGCACCGCCCGATGGTATGGGCGCCACGTGGCAGGCTGCAGGCGATGGACACCACCGAAGGGCTTCTCGCCGACCTCCAGTGGCGGGGCCTCGTACACCAGGTGACCGACCCCGAGCTCGGCAAGATCCTGGACAAGGAGTCGCTCACGGCCTACATCGGCTTCGACCCCTCCGCCGACAGCCTGCAGCTCGGCAACCTGGCCGGTGTCCTCAATCTCGTTCGCCTGCAGCGGGCCGGCCACCGTCCCATCGCCCTGGCCGGCGGCGGCACCGGGCTGGTGGGGGACCCGAGCGGCAAGAGCGCCGAGCGTTCCCTGCTCACGGCCGAGCAGTTGGAGGCGAACCTCTCCGGGATCCGCAGCCAGCTCGGGCGCTTCCTGGACTTCCAGGCGGGCGCTCTGCTCCTCGACAACGGGGAGTGGCTCTGGTCACTCGGCCTGCTCGAGTTCCTCCGCGACGTGGGGAAGCACTTCACCGTGAACACCATGATCGCCAAGGAGTCGGTGAGGGCCCGGCTCGAGGAGCGGGAGCAGGGCATCTCCTATACCGAGTTCAGCTACATGCTGCTGCAGGCCTACGACTTCCTCCACCTGTTCGACAAGCACGGCTGCCGGCTCCAGCTGGGTGGTAGCGACCAGTGGGGCAACATCGTGATGGGCGCCGACCTCGTGCGCCGGGTGCGGGGTGAGCAGGTCTACGGTCTCACGACGCCGCTTCTCGTCGACGAGCACGGGACGAAGTTGGGCAAGACCGAGGCCGGTGCCATCTGGCTCGACGCCGACCGTACGAGCGCCTACCGGCTCTACCAGTACCTGCTGAACACTGCGGACACACAGGTCGGCTCTCTGGTCCGTGCCCTCACCCTGCTGCCGCGGGAGCGGATCGAGGAGCTGGACGCGGCCACCGCCGAGCACCCCGAGCGGCGCGAGGGCCAGCGGGCCCTGGCCCATGCGGTCGTCACGCTGGTGCATGGCGAGGCCGAGGCCAAGCGGGCTGCCCACGCCGGCACGGTGCTGTTCAGCGAGGACATCGCCGCCCTCGACGAGGCCACACTTCTCGACGTGGTGGCGGAGGCGCCGGCGACCACCATGGCCCGCGCTCTGCTCGACGGGCCCGGCCTTCCGCTGGTCGACGCGTTGCAGGCAACCGAGCTGACCCCGTCGAAGTCCGCAGCCCGCCGAGCCATCGACCAGGGCGGCGCCTACGTCAACAACCGCCGGGTGGCCGATCCCGACCTGCTGCTGACCGCCGCCGACCTCCTCCACGACCGCTACGTGATCCTGCGCAAGGGCAAGCGCGACCACCACCTCCTCCGCTTCGAGGCCTGACCCTGTGCGACTCGGTGTAGACGTTTCTCAGCACCGCCTGTCGTGGGCCGAGCTGCTCGAACGGGTGCGCTTCGCCGAGGAGGCTGGGTTCGACGGGGCCTGGCCCTTCGACCACTTCATGGCCCTCTACGGCGAGGGCCCCGGACCTTGCATGGAGGGATGGACACTGCTGGCCGCCCTGGCCGCGGCCACCACCAAGATCCGCCTGGGCACCCTCGTCACCGGCGTCACCTACCGGCACCCCTCGGTGCTGGCCGCCGAGGCCGTGACTGTCGACCACGTTTCGGGTGGCCGTCTCGAACTCGCTCTCGGCGCCGCCTGGTGCGAGGAGGAGCACCTCAGCCTCGGCATCGACTTCCCGCCGACGGCCGAGCGCGTCGAGCGGCTGGAGGAGGCCCTCGAGGTGGTGCGGCTCCTCATGACCACCGACGGCGCCTCCTTCGACGGCCGCCACTACCGCCTGGAGAACGCCACCTACCTGCCCCGGCCGGTTCAGCAGCCGCACCCGCCCATCTGGATCGGCGCATCGGGGCCAAGACGAACGCTCCCCTTGGCGGGCAGGAAGGCCGACGTGTGGCACAGCTTCGGTAGTCCCGAACAGATGGCCCGGAAGTGGGACGTGGTGCGGGAGCACGCCGAACGGGCCGGGCGCGATCCGTCGACGATCATTCGGGCCACCAACCTCTCCCTGTCCGAGCCGTGGGACGAGGTGCGCCGCACCGCCGACGGTTATCGCCAGCAGGGCATCTCCTACGTCATCTGCAGCTGGCCCGCCGAGGGTCGGCCCCGGGTAGAGGAGTTCATCCAGCGGGTCATGCCTGCATTGCTCGCTGACTGATCCAGCGCGATCGCTTTCCGGTCGGACCCGGTGGCGGACGTGTGGTCATGGGACGTCGCGGTCAGCTGGCGACGAGCGTGCTGCACAGATGAAGGCCTTCACCGGAGACGGGACCGCTCGGCCCCGATGAGCTTCAGCTACCGGGTTCGCCGGCTGGTGGCCCGGCGGTGACCGAGGCGTCAGACCGGTGGGCGGGCCACACCTTCGACGCGACCAGCGCCACCACGACGGAGATCGCGGCACCGGCGAAGATGTCGCTCGGGTAGTGGGCGCGGCTGCGGACCAGCGACCACTCGCCGGCCAGCGTCGCCGCGTAGAGAGGCACGAACAGCCAGCGGATCTCCTGTGCCGCGCCCAGCGAGAAGGCCAGCTCGCTGGCGCAATGGCCCGAGGGGAACGACGACGTCACCGGACCGATGGAGGTGTGCCGGCTCGCCCCGGGAGGTCGGGACCGGCCGACGGCCACCTTCACCGCCAGGTGGGCCAACGCCCCTGCGACGTAGCTTGCGCTGGCCCGGGTCGCGGCCTGTCGCCCCCTCGGGCCGGACAGGGCCAGAACCCCGGCGATCCCGGCCCACGTCGGAGGCCGCTTGGTGATGTCACCGAACCGTCCGAGCTTGGTGGAGGCTCGTTTCGAACCCTTGCCGACCAACGCGGTCATCAAGGCATCCTCCACCGGCGCCTGTTTGCCCATCATGATCTGCGACCTCCAGCCCTCGCCGTCCGGCCTCTCCACGAACGTCGAGGCGACCGCATGGGCATACCCGTTCCTCGGCCATACGGAACCGTCAGTCATCGGCGAGCTGTCGCGCTCCACGCGCGCCAGTCACCCATGTTGCCCGCACCGCCCTGTTTCGTACCCGAATCCGTCAATCTGGCGCGGTTGCCGGGCTGCGGTCACACCGTCAGGCGCCTGACTCACGCGACTCCGATGGTGGATCCCCACGGGCGCGAGATCCTCCGCCTCGAACATGCTCATCGTGCCCTCCGTCGACACGTCGTGATATTCACCGTCCGGCCGAGAGCCGTCGCGGGATACTCGATCAGGACGGGTTTGCTGGAACAGTCCGCGCAGGCGTGACCGAGCGGCCACGCAAGGACGACCGCGGGATACGAGGGGTGCTCAGTCGCCAGACCGCAAGTGGCGAAGACAGAACTCGCGCACCGCGCGATTGAACTCGTCAGGCCGATCGAGATTGGTCACATGACCACACTCGGGGATCACGACCAGGGTCGCGTTCGGGATCGTCCGTTCGAACTCATGCGCGATCCGCAACGGCGAGCGCGCGTCCA
>DATLOM010000071.1:0-18995 GCA_035536185.1 Acidimicrobiales bacterium
GGCCACGCCCGCAGCGCGTGGCACCTCGGCCAGCTCACGGGTCGTGATCACCTCGTCAATGATGCCGTACACCTGTGCTTCTTCCGCGCTCATGATGAAGTCACGGTCGGTGTCGTGCTTGACCTTGTCGACTGGCTGGCCCGTGTCGAAGGCCAGCATCTCGTTCAGCAGGTCACGCATACGAAGGATCTCCTTGGCTTGGAGCTCGATGTCGGTGGCCTGCCCGGCGGCGCCGCCGTAGGGCTGGTGGATGAGGATGCGTGCGTGGGGAAGGGCGTAACGCTTGCCCTTGGTGCCGGCAGCCAGCAGGACAGCGGCAGCCGATGCGGCCTGTCCGAAGCAGAAGGTGGACACCTCGGGCTTGATGAACTTCATGGTGTCGTAGATGGCGAAAAGCGCCGTTATGTCCCCGCCCGGAGAGTTGACGTAGAGGCTGATCTCCTTGTCGGGGTTCTCGGATTCGAGGAACAGCATCTGGGCGCACACCAGGTTGGCGATGGTGTCGTCGATCGGGGTGCCCAGGAAGATGATGTTCTCCTTGAGCAGGCGGGAGTACAGGTCGTAGGCGCGCTCGCCCCGGTTGCTGGACTCGACCACCGTGGGGACCAGATAGTTGAAAACCGGCTCGATCACTCTTTGGTCTCCGCTCCCTCTAGGTCAGCTCGGTCTACGGGGTGGCCTTCCTCATCGACGATCTCGATGTGCTCGACCAGCCACTCCAGGGCCTTTGCCTTCTGCAGGTCCGAGCGTACCGTAGGCAGCATCTCCTGCCGTTCAAGCTCGCGGCGCAGCACGGCGGGCTTCTGCCCGAGCCGCTTGGCCAGGCGCTCGACCTCCTCGTCGATCTCGGTGTCACTGACAGCCAGGGCCTCAGCCTCGGCCAGGGCGCGTAGGGCGAGATCGGCCTTGACAGCCCGGACCGCCTCACCCCGCAGCTCCTCGACCAGCTCCGCCTCGGTGGTGCCGGTGGCGGTGAGGTAGTCGGGGAGGCTCGCCCCCTGCGACTCCAGGCGGCGGCCCATGTCCTGCAGGCGTCTCTCCATCTCCGGGCGCACCAGCGGCTCGGGCACCTCGTCGTCGACCAGCTCGACCAGGGCGTTGATGGCCTCGTCCCGGAGGGCCAGGGTGGCCTGCATGCGCTTGGCCGTGCTGAGCCTCCTGCGGATGTCGGCCCGTAGCTCCTCGACGGTGCCGAGCTCGCTGACCTCGTCCACCCACTCGTCGGTGACCTCGGGCAGGATCCGCTCCTTGACGTCCTTGACCAGGATCCGGAAGTCGATGGGCCCGTCGTCGTCGACCTTGGCGCTGAACGAGAGGATGTCGCCGACACCGGCGCCCCGGATGTTCTCGTCCAGCTCGGGCACGAGGAGGGCGCTGCCGACCTCGTACAGGTAGTCGTCGGCGGACATGCCCGGTACCGGTTCGCCCCCGCGCTCGCCCTTGACGTCGATCGAGACGTGGTCGCCGGTCTGCGCCGGACGCTTGACCGGAGCCAGCTCGCTCGACTGCTCCCTCAGCTTCTCGATCTGGCGGTCGACGTCCTCGTCGGCGGCCAGCGGCGAGGGAACGGTGGCCCGGAGGCCGCCGTAGCCGGCGATGGACACCTGGGGGCGGATCTCGACCACCGCGTCGAACGCCACGGGTCCCTTGTCCTTGCCGGCCGTGATGTCGATCTCCGGAGGGGCGATGGGATCTACGTCGGTCTCCTGCAGAGCTCGGGCGTAGAAGTCGGGAAGAGACCCCCGGAGTGCCTCGGTGCGGGCCTCCTCTGCGCCAATACGAGCTTCGAGGAGACGCCGGGGCGCCTTGCCAGGGCGGAAGCCGGGGATGCGGACCTCCCGGGCGATGCGGCGGAAGGCGTCGTCCAGAGCCTTCTCGAACTCCTGCTCGTCGACCTCGACGGACAGTTTGACCTTGTTACCTTCGAGGGGCTCGACGACCGCTTTCATCAGCGGCCGAGTCTACCGACAGGGCCTGCCGGCTCCGCCGGACCCCCATCAACCCGGCCCGCCGCACCCCCCGGCACGCCGCCGCCGAGGTGCGGGAGCGGTGCAGGAAGTTGCCGGGGACCCTCACGACCCGGTGCGGGTCGTCCCGGTCGACAGCCCGCTCGTCGAGGCGGGGGAAGCGGTCCGGGAAGCCTGGCATCGTGCAGCCGATGCAGATCCCCCCCATGCTCATGCAGCCGCCCCTGCCGTCGATCATGCCGCGCTCGGCCATGTTGCAGTCCACGACCGGTCCCCAGCAGCCCAGCTCGACCAGGCATTCGCCCTCTCCGGAAGCCTGGGAGAAAACGCCCTTGTCGTAATAGTGCCGGAGGTGGCACTGCTCGTGCGCCGTCTCGGCGAAGAGCCAGGCCGGGCGGCCCTGGGCATCCAGATCCGGGAGCGGGGCGAGGCCGTTCAGAGCGAGCAGGAGCGAGGCCAGAGTCTCCAAGACGTTGTCCCCGGTAGGAGCACATCCGGGGATCCGCACAACCGGCACTCCGGCGGCCGACCGGTACCCGGTGCCGAGGTGATCACCGACGCTCATCGAACCCGTCGGGTTTCCCTCCGCGGCCGGGATGCCGCCCCACGCCGCACAGGTCCCCACAGCGACCAGGGCGGCCGCACCCGGTGCGAGGCGGCGGAGCCACTCGCTGCTCGTGACCACCCGGCCGTCCCAGGGGTCCACCCCGAGGGCGGACCAGGAACCCTCACCCGCGGTGGATTCGTCGGCGACCGAACCCTCCCACACGATCACGTAGGGGGCGTCCAGCTCACCCGCCTGGGCCATGACGAGGTTCTCGATCCAGTCCGAACCCGACTCCACCGCCAGCAGCGAATGGACGAGCTCGACTCGGGGCAGACCCGGTACGGCTCCCGTCAGGAGTTGCTCGATCCGGGGGTGGGTGGCACCCGTGGTGGCGACACTGCAACCCTCGCAGGACCCGCCTCCGAGCCAGATCACGTACACCTTCTCGATCGGCCCGAGCTGCAGCGGGTTGGGCAGGCTCGGCCGTGCCTGGCTGCGGCGGGCGAGTGCGTCGAACGGATTGGGCACGTTGGTGGTCGTCGGCACGGTCATGGTCAGGCCCCCTTGGCCAGAGTGAGGCGGGGGAACCTGGCTGTGGGGACAGCTGAGGCTGTCCCTGCGCTCAGGGCTCCGGGACCACGGGAGCGCAGGTAGGCCTCCATGGCCTCGGCGTCGAGAGGCTTGGAGAAGAGGTAGCCCTGGCCGAAATCCGCTCCGATCTCGGTCAGCTCGTCCAGCTGCTCTGGGTGCTCGATCCCTTCGGCCACGGTCTCGAGGCCGAACGTGCGGGCCAGCTTGACGACGGCTCGGGCCACCGCCGCCTGCTCCGGCCCGTTCGTCACGCCGTCGACGAAGGCCTTGTCGATCTTCAACACGTCGATGGGCAGGATCCGCAGGTAGTTGAGCGACGAGTAGCCGGTACCGAAGTCGTCCACGGCCAGCTTGATCCCCAGCTCCTTGAGCCGGCGTAGGCGCTCGATGGTGGGCTCGATGTCGCTCATGAACAGGCTCTCCGTTATCTCCAGTGTGAGATCCCCAGCGGTGAGCCCGGAGCGGGCCAGAGCGTCCTGGACCTCGCCCAGGAACCGCTGGCTCTCGATCTGGCGTACCGACGCGTTGACGCACAGGCGCAGCCCCGGCCAATTGAACCTGCCCTGCCACGCCTGCACCTGGGCACACGACCTGACAAGCACCTCCCGGCCGATCTCCTCGATGAGCCCGGTCTCCTCGGCGACGGCGATGAACTCCATCGGGGGGACGAGACCCTGCTCCGGGTGGAGCCAGCGCACCAGCACCTCCATACCGGTCATCGCGCCGCTCCTGAGGTTCACGATGGGTTGGTAGTGCAGGACGAGCTCGTCGCGCTCCACCGCCCGGGTCAGGCTCGCCTCCATGGACAACCGCCGTAGCGCGGCGTGGTGCATGTCCGGTTCGAAGAGGGCGTGACGTCCCTTGCCCGACGCCTTCGCCTTGTACATGGCCACGTCGGCGTTGCGCAGCAGCGCCTCAGCGTTCTCGCTCAGATCGCTGAAGGCGATGCCCACGCTGGCAGTGATGGCCACGTCACGGCCCTGGATGGCGAAGGGGATGTGGAGGGCGTCGAGCACACGTTGGGCAACTTCGACGGCGTCGCGCTCGGAGGTGTTCTCCAGCAGCACGGCGAACTCGTCGCCGCCGAGGCGGGCGCCCACGTCTCCGGGACGCAGGCGGGAGCGGAGCCGCTCGGCCACCCGGCTCAGCAACTCGTCGCCGGCGGCGTGGCCCAGGCTGTCGTTGATGGTCTTGAACCGGTCGAGATCGAAGAACAACACGGCGTGGCGGACCGGCGTGCGCCGCAGGTGAGCCAGGGCGTGCTCCACGTGGTCGCGGAACAGGGCCCGGTTGGCCAGGCCGGTCAGAGCGTCGTGCAGAGCCAGGTGACGGAGCTGCTCCTCCTGCTCCTTGCGGGGGCGCACGTCCCTGGCGTGCAAGACCACTCCGCCAACGTCGGGATGCTCGCGGAGGTCCATGATGGTGACCTCCACGTCCACCCAGCTACCGAGGACGTGGGACATCCGCAGCTCGGCGCCGGCAACCGCGCCTTCACCGGCGGCCCGCCGGCGGACGAGGTCGGCCAGCTTCACCTGATCCTCCAGATGGACGAGGCCGGCAACCGGCTGGCCGTCAAGGTGCTCGGCGACCCTTCCGAGCATCGGGCCGGCGGCCGGGCTGCAGTAGGAGATGCGCCCATCCGCCTGGACGATCAGGATGAGGTCGGGCGAGGCTTCGACGATGGCAGCGAGGCTGGCCAGCTCGACTCCGGTCAGATTTGCCACCTCTGCTTCATCGGCGCCGCATCACGTAGATGCAGTGGCCCGCCATGGCTATTTTCGATGGTCACAACGGGTGGTGCGACGAGCCCGCGACGCGCCGGTCAGCGGCTCAGCAAGATCTGCTTGGCAGAATCGGGCGGTCGTTCAGGTACCTTAAGTGGGTCACGATCTTGAACGAGATCGCCAAGTGCGATGTCGTGTGTGCCAATTGTCACCGACGTAGGACAGCCGCTCGGAGCGGCTTCCTTCGTGCGGCGGTAGCTCAACGGTAGAGCCTCGCCCTTCCAAGGCGATTACGCGGGTTCGATTCCCGTCCGCCGCTCGCACGCATTGGGCAGGGCTGTGCCGTAGCGGCTTGTCGGGGAGAGGGGATTTGAACCCCCGACCTCCTGCTCCCAAAGCAGGTGCGCTACCGCTGCGCTACTCCCCGTGGTCTCGCCACCTCGACGGACTACAGATGGTACTCCCCTGCCTGACGGGCACTGCCGCATGAAGCCACCAGATGTGGGTAGCTCACCGGGCGGGCCAGACTGGCGGCGTGGGAGCGGGTGATCTCGAGCTTGTTACCACTGGCGTGGTCGCGGGTGGTGACGCTCTGGCGAGGGATGCCGGTGGCCGGGTGGTGTTCGTGCAGGGCGCCCTGCCGGACGAGCGCGTACTGGCCCGGGTTACGGACGTCAAGGGCGACTACAGCAAGGCGGTGGTGGTGGAGGTGCTGGTTCCTTCGGAGGACCGTGTCGCCCCGCCGTGTGTGGCGCTGGCCGCCGGCTGCGGTGGGTGCACCTGGCAGCACGTGGCGCCCGAGGCGCAGGTACGGCTCAAGAGCGCCATCGTGGTGGACGCGTTACGGCGCATCGGCCGGCTGGCCGATTCCCCCGAACCCGTGGCGATGGATCTGGGCGCGCCGGTCCTGCGCACCACGGCCCGGCTGGCTGTCTCACCTGCGGGGCGGGCCGGGCACCGGCGGCGGGGTGCCGGTTCCGCCGGCGGCGGGGAGGTGCAGCAGGCGGTCGAAACCGACTCCTGCCTCGCCGCCCATCCGCTCCTGGAGGAACTTCTGGTCGAGGGCCGCTACCGCGGCGCAAAGGAGGTGTTCCTGCGTGTGGCCGTGGCGTCGGGCGAGCGGATCGTGAGGGTGGGTGCCGGAGCAACCGTCATCGACGTGCCCGAGGATGTCGTCGTCGTGCATCACGGCGAAAGGCACCGGGCGTTCGTCCACGAAGAGGTGGCGGGCCGGCAGTTCCGGGTGTCGGCCGACTCCTTCTTCCAGGCCAGCCCGGTGGTCGCCGCCGGGTTGGTCGAGGCCGTGGCCGCTGCCGCCGGCGACGCCCTGGGCCCCGGCGCCCACCTGGTGGACGCCTATGCCGGGACCGGCCTCTTCGGCTCCGTGCTGGGCGCCGCTTCGGGGGCCCGGGTGACAGCCGTGGAGAGCGGGCGATCGGAGGCGGCGGACGCCCGCTTCAACCTGCGGGACCTGGACGCCCGCGTGGTGACCAGCGAGGTCGGGCAGTGGGATGCCCGAGCCAGCGGCCGGGCCGACCTGGTGGTCGCCGACCCGGCTCGCCCGGGACTCGGCCGCCCCGGTATGGCCGCTCTCGTCGCCACGGGGGCCCCGAGGATCGCTCTGGTCAGCTGCGATCCGGCGTCACTGGCTCGTGACACGGTTCTGCTGTCCGGTGCCGGCTACCACCTGTCCTCGCTGAAGCTGGTGGACGCCTTCCCGCACACGTTCCACGTGGAGACCGTTGCCTGCTTCGACATGTAGGCGGGCCGGCGCCCCGGGATCAAGCGTCTCTGCCGGCGTCCTCGTCGAACGGTGAGGTGACCACGAAGGCCTGCTCGATGGCATCGGCCTCCGGGGCTTCCCGATCACCCGAGACGTGCAGCGCGCCATCGTCCTCATCAGTCGAGATGCCGAGCGCCTGTTCACGGGCGTCGGCTTCGGGTGCTTCCGCGTCAGTGGCGACGTGGTCGTGTTCGGTCATGGCTCACCGTTCCTGGCGTCGGTCTCAATCGAGATAGCCGGGGGTTTCGTCGTAGTTCATGCCGGCAGGCTCGTCCTCGACTCTCATGGCCGCCTCTTCGGCGGGAACGCTGTCAGCCGGGTCCAGCCCGCTCTCCGCCACCATGGAGGCTTCCGTGTCGGGCCCGAACGGATCATCCGGCTCGAACAACTGGGGAGGCTGCTCGTCGGTCGGCTCATCCTCGAGGTCCGCGGCCGTCAGCACCCCCTCGTCGATGAGATTCGGGGCAAGGTCGTCGGAGAACCTGTCTGTTTCCACAGCTCTCCCCTACCCGCGCTGTGGCGCTGCCATGCAACCGAGGCATCCGCGACGTCGGGCCGCCAGGCCACTACCCTCGCCGCTGTACGCGGTGCATTCGTGCGCCCTGAACAGGTGGTGCCTGTGACATCCTCATCCTTTCAGCGCCTGTTGATGGCCAGCGCCACCGCACTGCTCCTGGCCGGAGTGGCCGGTGCGGCCGTGCACGAGAAAGACACCGACGATTCGGGGACGACAGCGAAGAGCAAGCCAGTCCCGTCCGGCTCCGCCGGCTCCGGGTCCGCGCCCTCCAGTTCGGCTCTCGGCGTGACCAGCGCCCCCACCACCACGCCCGCGCCCGTTGGGGAGCCCGGTGGTCCCACAGGAGAGACACCGGCGGGCCTGACCGGAACCGGCTCGGCCCCCGGCGCCGGCACCACGGGCAGCGGCCTGGCCGCCAGCGGTAACGGCGAGGTCGCCTCCGGGACCGCCCCCCTCGCGGCAACCGGGTCCGATGCCATGACCGTGGCCGGGGCCGTCCTTCTCGGCCTCGCCGGCGCCGCCCGTTTCCTGCTCCGCACAGCACGACGCGATGTCCAGGTTGCTGACTCCCGAACACGGGGCTAGACAGGCGACGCCCGTTGTCGTGTTTGGCGGCAGGGAGAACGGGCAGGAAGCTTGAATCTGCCGTAGTTGAGACCCACCAGCTCCGGCCGAGCCGCCGGGCGCGCTCGGGACGCTGACAGCCAAGAGGACCCGAATGCGAGCGGTCGCCGACAGGGTAGAGCCGAGGGAGACAACGCCATCTGCGACGATGGTCGAGATCGGCGCGCCGGGGGACACTCGCCGGCTACTGGCAATCGCGTCGCTGGCCGGTGTGGTCGTCTGCGCCGCCAGTCTGGCCCTGTCCACGCGCACGGGGATGTGGCTCGACGAGGCGCAGACGGTGGCCATCGCCAGGATGCCGGTCGGTGAGCTGCTGGATGGGCTGCGGACCGACGGCGCTCCTCCCCTCTATTACCTGCTGCTCCACGGATGGATGGCGGTGGTCGGGACCAGTGAGATCGCCGTCCGTGCGCTTTCGGCGGTGTTCGCAGCCGGCACCGTGGCGCTGGCGCCGCTGGCCGGCTACCGGCTGGGTGGCCGGCGGGTGGCGATCACGGCCACGGCACTGTTCGCCACGATCCCGTTCATGCACCGGTACGCCACCGAGGCGCGCATGTACACCCTCGTCTCGCTGCTTGTCCTGGCCGGGTTCCTCGCCCTCCAGGCGGCTCTCGAGAAGAACACGCCACGGAACCTCGCAGTGCTCGCCGGCGTCACCGGTCTCTTGTTGCTCACCCACTACTGGTCGGTCTTCCTAATCGCCACGGTGGTGGCGTTGCTGGTCGCGCGGGCGGTGGGGAACGGCGGGAGCAATGGATCCAACGAGGCCATCGGGGCTCGGAGGGCACTGACCGCCATGGCGGCCGGCTTGCTGCTCTTCCTGCCGTGGGCCCCGTCTTTTTTGTACCAGGTGCGCCACACGGGCGCCCCCTGGGGCGAGCCGGCCGGCCCCTGGATCTTCGAGGTTTCGCTGCAGGGCCTCGTCGGCGGGAGGGCGCGTCTGGGTGTACTCGGGTTCCTCATGGCCGGCCTCCTGGTGCTCGGCATCTTCGGCCGAGCCCTGCCCCGCGGGCGCATCGAGCTCGACCTTTCCGGACGCCCTCGTTCGGTCCCCCTGGCCCTCACGATCGCCGGCACGCTCTGCCTTGCCGTGTTGGTGTCGCAGCTCACCGAGACCGCCTTCGCGCCGCGCTACGCGGCGGTGGTCGTGGTGCCCTTCCTCCTCCTGGCCGCCCTCGGGCTGTGCGTCGTCGAGCACCGGACGGCGTTCCCGCTCCTGGCCGCCGCCGTGATGGGCCTCGGCCTGGTGCGCTCAGCCGACGAGGCGATGGCGCCCCGTACACAGGCCCGCCAGCTGGCCGCTGCCGTCGAGCGGAAGGCGCAGCCCGGCGACCTGTTGGCCTTCTGCCCCGACCAGCTGCGGCCGGCGGTGAAGCGCCTGGTGCCGACCTACATCGCCACCCTCGCCTACCCCCCCGGCAGCCCCGCATCCCGAGTGAACTGGGTGGACTACGACGACCGCATAAAGGCCACGCCCGGCCGCGCCTTCGCCGAGTCCGTCGACCGCCGTGCCGGAGAGGGCGCCGTATGGCTGGTGATGGCGCCCGGCTACCACAGCCTGGGCAAGTCGTGCGAGCGCGTCCTCCACCGCATCCGTCAGCTTCGCCCCGGCGGCAGGCGCGTCCAGGCCCAGAACTACTCCCACTTCGAGCACGCCTCCCTGTGGCGGCTTCCCCCCACCCCCGGCACTTGAGAAGGAACGTTGCCAGATAACGTCGTCATCGTCGGCGCTGGCCGGGCCGCGCTCACCGCTGCCCATGCGCTGGCCCGCCGGGGCCATACCTCCACGCCTCTCGAGGTCACCGCCGCGGGCAGGGACGATCCTGCCGCCTGACGGCACGGCATCGGTGTCGGTGCCGGCGCTGCCCCGTCAGGGCCGACCTCTCACCGCAGCTCCCGACGCGGCGACCCCTTCGGCAACCGGGCGCGCCGCGCTAGACCAGGTCCGACTGCACTTGCGAGCCGCTCTCCCATCGTGGGTGGCGGCCCGGGCCGTCGTGGCACTCACCTTCCTGGCCGCTCACGCGCTCGTGAACGCCGGGATGGCGTCGTCCGACGTGGCCGTACACCACCTGCACCAGGGTCTGCTCGGCTGGGACGCAGAGCGCTACACCGGCATCGCCGAGCGCGGCTACGCCGGCCTTCCGCTCGTCGAGCTGCGTTTCTTCCCGCTGCTGCCCATGCTCGCACGAGCCCTCGGCGCCATCGTGGGCAGCACCGGGCTGGCCTTGATCCTGATCGCCAACGTTGCCGCCCTCGGCTTCGGTGCCCTGGTGCACGCCTTGTGCCTTCACGAACGAGGTGACGAGCGGCTGGCTCGGCGGGCCACCTGGTTCGCGGCCTTCACCCCCGCCGCCTTCGTCCTGGTGTGGGGGTACTCGGAGGCGGTGTGGGGATGCCTGGCCGTTGGTACCGTGCTGGCCCTCCGCCGGCGGTGGTGGTGGGCGGCGGCGGCTCTGGCCCTGCTGGGTGGGCTGGCCCGCCCCGTCGGTGCGCTGCTGGTGCTGCCGGCGCTGGTGGAGGCGGGACGCGGCCTGGCCGCGGCCCGGGGGCGTGAGCTGGCCGCCCGGGTGGCCGCCGTCGCCGCGCCGCTGGCCGGAACAGGCGCCTTCCTCGCGTGGGTGGGCGCGAAGTTCGGGGACCCCCTGCTCCCGTTTCGCATCCAGCAGGACCCGAAGTTCCGCGGCGAGCTGGCCGACCCCGTCTCTTCCTTGTTGGCCATCGTCGGCACGACGTTCCGCGACGGCCTGGGCGTCGGTTCGGCCCGCCTGGTGTGGGCCGGGCTGCTGGTGGGTCTCGTAGTGGGTGCCTGCCGGGCCTGGCCCGCCTCCTACGGGGCGCTGGCGACAGCGGCTCTCCTGGTCGCCCTGTCCACGGACCACCTGGGATCGTTCGAGCGCTACGGGTTCGCCGCCTTCCCCGTGGTCCTGCACCTGGCCGCCATTGCCCGCACAACCACGGCCCAGCGGGTCGTAGTGGGCTTGGGTGCCGGAGCCATGGCCGTCTACGGCACCCTCGCCCTTCTCGGCCGCTACGTCCCCTGATCTGGCGCCCATGGCCAACGTCGTCACCGGGATCGAGCTGCGCCGGGTCTCGCTCCCATTGGTGACGCCCTTCCGCACCGCCCACGGCGAGGACCGTGAACGGGACGTCCTGCTGGTACGGGTGGCTACGGACGACAGCCAGGGCTGGGGCGAGTGCGCGGCGCCGGCGCGTCCGGACTACACCTCCGAATACGTCGACGGGGCGCAGGACGTGCTCCGCCGCCACCTCATCCCCCGCTTGCTGGCCGAGGCCACGGCGCGGGCCGAGGACATGGCTGGCGTGCTGGGGAGCGTGCAGGGACATCCCATGGCCAAAGCCGCCCTGGAGATGGCGCTGCTCGACGCCCAGCTCCGTGGCGGCGACCAGTCGCTGGCGAGCTATCTAGGCGCCACCCGGACCACCGTCGAGGCCGGGGTAGCCGTCGGCATCTTGGGTTCGATTCCCGAGCTGATCGAGGCGGTAGACGGTTACGTGAGCCAGGGGTACCGGCGGGTGAAGCTGAAGATCGGCCCGGGCTGGGACGTCGAGCCCGTGCGTGAGGTCCGCCGGCACTTCGGAGCCGGGCTCATGTTGCTGGTCGACGCCAACCGCTCGTACCTGCCCGGCGACGCCGAGCACCTCGCCACCCTGGACGAGTTCGACCTCGCTCTCATCGAGCAGCCTCTCGCCGCTGACGCCCTCTTGGCCCATGCCGAGCTGGCCCGGCGCCTCCGGACACCGATATGCCTCGACGAGTCGATCACCTCGGCCGCGGTGGCCGCCGATGCCATCGAGCTGGGGGCCACGGAGGTGGTCAACGTGAAGGCACCTCGGGTGGGAGGGTTGCTGGAGGCGCGGCGCGTCCACGATGTTTGCCACACCGCCCGCGTTCCCGTGTGGTGCGGCGGGATGTTGGATACCGGCATCGGGCGGGCTGCCAATGTGGCGCTGGCCGCTCTACCGAACTTCACGATCCCGGGAGACCTGTCGGCGTCGGACCGCTACTTCGCCACCGACCTGACCGAGCCGTTCGAGCTGATGGACGGGCGCCTCGACGTACCCACCGGGCCCGGCCTCGGCGTGACGGTGCAGCTCGACGTGCTGGAGCGCCACACGACATTCGTAGAGCGCTTCGCACCCGGGTAACTGCTCCTCAGTCGCTCGACCCTCGGGGGATGATGGAGATCCCCCTCACGCCTACGCTCCGGCCGTGGGCGACCTGCGCTTCGACGGGAGGGTGGCCGTTGTCACCGGCGCCGGCGGCGGCCTCGGCCGGTCGTACGCGCGACTACTGGCGGACAGGGGCGCCCAGGTGGTCGTCAATGACGTCGACGAGAAAGAGGCGAGGGCCACTGCCGACGAGATCCTGGCGGCAGCCGGTACGGCTCTGGTCGATCTCAACTCGGTCTCGGATCCCGACGGTGGCGAGCAGCTAGTCGCCCACGCGCTGGACGCGTTCGGGCGCGTCGACATCGTGATCAACAACGCAGGCTTCCTCCGGGACAGGGCATTCCACAACCTCACGCCGGAGCTGATCGATCCGGTGCTCGATGTGCATCTCGGCGGGGCGTTCTGGGTCACCCGTCCCGCGTGGGTGCACATGAGGGAACAGGGCTACGGCCGGGTCGTGAACACCACGTCCAGCGCAGGGCTCCTCGGCAACTTCGGCCAGGCCAGCTACGGGGCGGCGAAGATGGGGCTGGTGGGGCTCACCCGGGCCTTGGCCGTGGAAGGCGCCGGAAAAGGCATCAAGGTCAACGCGGTGGCGCCGCTGGCCCGAACGGTCATGACCGAGGCGCTGTTCGGCTCACTGGGCGAACGCTTTCCCCCTGACCTGGTCGCCCCCGTGGTGGCGTGGCTGTGCCACGAGGACTGTGAAGCGAGCGGCGAGATCTACTCCGCCGGCGGCGGCCGTGTCGCCCGCTTCTTCATCGGCCTCACACCGGGCTGGTGCGACACCAACCTTACGATGGAATCGATCCGCGACAACTTCGGCGCCGTCGCGGCCGAGGAGGGCTATTCCGTGCCGGCGTCGCCGGCCGACGAGTTGGCCGAGATCATCGCCCGCTTGTCCTGAACGGCAGGCTGACGACTCTCCCGCCACGCCCAGCAGGCCAGCGGGACCTGGAGCGGCAACCTCGCCCACCAGATCCCGCCTGACTCGAGAGCCATCTTCACGTTGGCCGGGAAGACCACGACCAGCACCCCGGCGGTGACGGCGCCACCGATCCGCCGGCTCCGGGGTGAGGCGAGCAGCAGTCCGGCCGCGATCTCGGCCACCCCGCTGGCCGCGACCCAAGGTCCCGGTGCCCCGAGGAGGCCGGGGACGATGCGCTGGTAATGGCCGGGCGCCACGAAATGGGCGGTGCCGCCGGCGACCATGAGCCCGGCCAGCCACAGCGGCGAAGGCAACCTCATTGAAAGGAGAGGACTAACGGGCGATCAGGAGCACAGCCGCGGCGACGGCCGCCGCGGCCAGCGGAGTGACGGTCCAGGCCAAGGCGAACTCGCGAAGGGTTCTGCTGTTGAGGCGGGAGAGCCGCGTGCCGGCGGCGCCGCTGATGGCTCCCGTCGACACGTGGGTGGTGGACAAGGGCAGGCCCCGGTTGGCGGCCAGCCCCACGAGGATGGCGGTCGTGAGATTGGCCTTGAAGCCCTCGACGTGGTCGAGCTTCACCACGTCCTCGCCCAGCCGGCGGGCGATACGGATGCCGGCGGCGAGGGAGCCGGCGGCCATGGCCCCGGCCACCAGCAACAGCACCTCACTGGTGTTCATCCCGGCGGGCACGAGGGCGAAGGCGGCGACGGCCACGATCTTGGGCGTGTCGTTGAGCCCCCGGGCGAAGCTGGCGGCGCCGCTGGAGGCCCAGTGCAGACCGTTCACGTTGAGCCCGACCCGCCGGGTACCGGCGGCGTGGACCTTGCAATCGTCCACTGTTCCCGTCTCCAGCCGGAAGCCGGGAAGCGAAGCACCTGGAGCGGGAGTGGGCGCGAAGGCGGCGATACCCGCGGCTCCTGCTCCGCCCGCGCCGGAGAAGCCGAGCTCACGGGTCGGCGTGATGTCGACACAGACGCACTCGGGGATCCGCCGGGGAAGAGAGGCGAGCAGCACGGAGACGGCGTACGAGAGGCCGATGCCCAGCAGCAGAGGAAGCACGACCCTGGGCGTCACCGCGCCCCATGCCACAGCCCCGGGCGCCAGCACCAGCCCGGCACCTACCAGCGCGCCGACTATGGCGTGGGTGGTCGAGACGGGGAGGCGGGCGACGGTGGCCAAGGCCACCCACGCGGCGGCGCCACACAGGACAGCGAGGGCGAACGCCGGAGTGGGCACGGCGGTGACGATCCCCTTCGAGAACAGATTGGTGAGCTTGGCCGCGAAGTACAGCGACGCCAGCGATCCGGCGAAGGTCGCCACCGTTCCCCACAGGATGGCCGTGCGATAGCGGGTGACGCCGGCGCCGGCGAGGGTGGCCACTCCCTTGGGGACGTCGTTTCCTCCGTTGGCCGCAGCCAGACCCAGGGTCAGGAGGAGGATGGCCGCCGTCAAGAGGGTCAGTCCTTCTCGGCCACCAAGAGGGCGTAACCGGCGAAGCCGTCGCGCACGGCCTCGGCCGCCAGTGCCGTTCGTTGCCGGGCCACATCGAAATCGACGCCGGCCAAGGCCGGGGCCGCGGCCATGCGGAAGGCCACGAGGCGGGCGTCGATCTGGTCGATCATCTTGGCCAGGGCGGCGTCGTGGGACTCGGTCAGCGTCACCCGCAGGCCGGCGGCGGCCAGCAGCTCGGCGTACTCCTCCAGCGGGCGGGCGTCCGCCAGGCAGGCCACCCATCCGGCCAGCGTCTGCAATTCGTCGTGCAGACGGCTGGGGTCGAGCACCACGTCGGTCATGCCCAGGCGGCCACCGGGGCGTAGCACCCTGGCCATCTCCGCCGCCGCCGTCGGCTTGTCGGGGAAGGTGCAGAAGGCGCACTCGCAGACGATGGCGTCGACAGAGGCGTCGTCCAGGGGCAGACGCTCGGCGTCACCGACGGAGAAGCGGACCTGTCGGCCCAGGCCCTCGGCCTCCGACCTGGCGTTGGCCTTGGCCACGGCCTCGTCACCGAGGTCGACACCCTCCACGTTCACTCCGAACTCGGCCGCCAGCAGGAAGGCGGTGGTGCCAGGCCCGCTGGCGATGTCGAGCACCCGCTCACCGGTACGCAGGTTCAGCGATCTACCGAGACGGCGGGTGAGGTCCAATCCGCCGGGGTGATAGCTGTCGCCCAGGATGAGGGAAACGGCATCCTGCTGGTAGCTCCGGGCGCAACACAGCTTCACCTGGTCGGCGGAAGGAGCCGCCGCTTCGGTGCTCACCTCAGCTTCTTGCCGATGTTGGTGGCGTCGGCGGGCACATGCGCTGACGGGTCCGACTCGCCGTTGCCGTCATGTCCGTTGCCGAACATCTTGGAGCCGTACTTGGTCGTCAGCAGCACGGGCTGGAGCTCCGTGGAGTTGGGCACGATGGTGGGAACGGAGGCGCCACTCAGCATCTCCCGCACCTCTTCGCGGTAGCCGACCGAGTTGTAGGCGCAGAACGGGATGAGGCGCCCGTCGGGGGTGATCTCCTCCACGCAGCACTTCATCAGCGCCTTGACGTTGAGTGTGTAGGGGTCCTGGAAGTCCTGGATCACCACCATGAAGGACTTGTCGGCGATGGACTTGAGGGCTTCGGGCAGGTCGATCCCGCAGGTGGCGCACTCCAGCTGGCTGCCCGTGTTGCCGTCGGTGCCAGGGACCGCCGATGCGCTCCAGAGCTTCTCCAAAGCGCCCCGCACGCTCATGTCCGGCATGACGCGATTGCTCACGTAGTCGAGGTAGTCGTCCACGTCGACCAGGCGAGGAATGGGCACCACGTTGTCGCCCTCCACCAGCAGGTAGGTGATCGACCGGCAGGTGGGGAAGCAGCAGGGCACCGGGACGAAATCGGACAGCTTGAACCAGTCGCCGCACTGGTCCACGAGGCCGTGGATGATGTCGGCGTTGGTGAGGCGGTTCATCGGGTCGAACTCGACGTGGCGACCGGAGTGGGTGACGGGCTGGTAGGCCACCGACCTGACGGCCGGGTGCTTCACGCCGAAGCGGATGATGTCGCCCAGCTCGTGGTCGTTCAGGCCCTTCTCGACCGCGGCGACCAGCGATACGCCCAGGCCGAACTCGGCGCAGTTGTCCAGGGCTTTCTGCTTGGCCGCCCGAAGGTCGCGGCCACGGATCTTGATGTGGGTCTGCTCGTCGAAGCCGTCGAACTGCATGTAGATCGTCGGCTTCAGCTCGGCCAGGTCGGCCACGAACTTGCGGTCGTGGGCCAGCCGGATGCCGTTGGTGTTGAGCGTGACCATGTGCACGCCCTTGTCCTGGGCCATCTTGATGAAGTCGAGGATCTGGGGGTGGATGGTGGGCTCGCCGCCCGAGAACATCACCACCTCGGGATCGCCCTCGGCCCGGACGAAGGCGTCGAGGCCGGCCTCGACCTGGTCCATGGTGAGGGAGAAACCGTCGGGCTGGTGGCCGGAGTCGGCGAAGCAGATGGGGCAGTCGAGGTTGCAGTTGGAGTTGACCTCGATGATGCCGAGGCAGGCGTGCTGCTTGTGCTCCGGGCAGAGGCCGCAGTCCAGCGGGCAGCCGTCCTTGACCTCGGTCTGGGTCTCCAGCGGGTAGGTGCCGGGCTTGTTGTACTTCATCGAGTTGAAGTACATCTCGGCGTCGGAGTACAGCAGCGCCTCGAACTTGCCGTGCTCGGTGCACCGCTTTCGCAGGAAGACCTTGTTGTCCTTGACGTTGACCTCGGCGTCGATGACGGTCTTGCAGACAGGGCAGATGCTCTTCGTGTACTCGAGGAACACCTCGTCTCGATCGACCTTCTGACGGGGTGGGGTCATGGTCACGAGGTCGTGTCTCCTTGGGTCGCCGAAATGAGGATTCGGGCAAACTATCGCGGGCTCAGCCGGAGCGCAGATCGTCTCCGAAGACCTGCGCCAGGGCCTCAGGAACGGCCACCTCGAGCTGCGTGTAGGTGCACGATTCCGGCCGCCGATCGGGGCGCCAACGACGGAAAGCGGCCACGTGCCGGAAGCGGTCCCCCTGGAGGTGGTCGTAGGCCACCTCGCACACCAGCTCGGGCCGCAACAGCTCGAAGGAGCGGTCCTTGCCGGCGTTCCAGCGGCTCGGCGCCCCGGGCCGGCGGCCCCCCGGTTCGCCGCCCATCCACGGATGCTCGCCTGCCTCCGGGCCCACCCGGTACGGCTCCAGCTCGGCCACCAGGTCCTTGCGACGGGCCCCGGTGAACGCAGCGGCGGCGCCGGCATTGTGCAGCACGCCGGCGTCGTCGTACAGGCCGAGCAAGAGCGAGCCCACCACGCCACCGGACTTGTGCCAGCGGAAGCCGGCCACGACGCAGTCGGCGGTGCGCTCGTGCTTGACCTTCACCATGGCCCGCTGGTCCTCCAGGTAGGGAACGCCCACGTGCTTGGCCACCACCCCGTCCAGGCCGGCTCCCTCGAACCGCTCGAACCAGTCCTCGGCCGTCGCTCGATCGTCGGTGGCCGGCGTGAGGTGTACGGGTGGGCGCACCGACGACAGCGCCTCCACCAGTAGCGCTCGGCGCTCCGAGAACGGCAGCGGCCGTAGGTCGCGGTCGCCCAGCGCCAGAAGGTCGAAGGCCACGAAGGAAGCCGGTACCTCCGCCGCCAACCGCTTCACCCTCGACTCGGCCGGGTGGATGCGCATCTGCAGGGCGTCGAAGTCGAGGCCCTTCGCACCGGCGACGACGATCTCGCCGTCGACCACGCACCGGGGCGGCAACTCGGATAGAACGGCGGCGACCACGTCCGGGAAGTAACGGGTGAGCGGCTTCTCGTTACGGCTCCCCAGCTCCACCTCGTCGCCGTCCCGGAACACGATGCAGCGGAAGCCGTCCCACTTGGGCTCGAACAGCATCTCGCCGCCGGCGGGGATCTGCGACGACAGCTTGGCCAGCATCGGGGCGACGGGAGGCATGACCGGCAGGTTCACGGCGCCGGCTCGTCCGCCGGTACGGATGGTTGGTCCTTCGGGATGGCGCGGCGCTCGGCCAGCGCCGCGGCCACGGCCAGCACGAGCGGGTCGCTCTCCACCTCTTCGAGGGGTCGGGGCAGGGCCAGCGACCAGTTCGGGCGCTCGTCGGTGGTGCCGGGAACGTTGGGGCGCTCCTCCACAGCGAGGCCGTCCTCCAGCGTCGCCACCACCACCGCGCTCGGTGCCTCGGCGAGAAGGTGGTGCAGCGCCTGCACCACCTCGGCCACCGGCGTCGAATCCGTCAACCCCGTCCAGGCGCTGATCCGCTCGTGGATCTCCAACGTCGATTCCACGTTGGGGTCCAGACCCAGCTGCTCCTGCTCGAGGAGGTCCTCGCCGGACCAGAGCCCGGCGACAGTGGGCAGGTCGTGGGTGGTGACGGCGGCCAGAGCCTGAGCCGGGAACTCCCGGGGAGGTCGGTCCTCGAACCACACCAGCCGGTACGACAGCACGCGGCGCGCCGCCAGCTCCTCTCGGACCGAGTCCTCGACATTTCCCAGGTCCTCCCCCACCACGTAGGCACCCGCCCGCTGGCTCTCCAGGGCCAGGATGCCCAGCATCTCCTCCGACGGATAGCGGACGTAGGTCCCGTCGCGTGCCCCCGCGCCCTCGGGGATCCAGTAGAGCCGGAAGAGGCCCATCACGTGGTCGACCCGCATCCCGCCGGCGTGACGGAAGGCCGACCGCAGGGTGCGCACGAACGGCTCGTAGGCCGCGGCCCGGAGGCGCCAGGGATCGAATGGCGGCAGCCCCCAGTCCTGGCCCTGGGTGTTGAACTCGTCGGCCGGCGCCCCCACCCGCACCCCCCGGGCGAAGCAGTCCTGCCAGAGCCACGAATCCGCGCCCTCGGGATCGACGCCGATGGCGAGGTCGTGCACCAGGGCGATCTCCGCCCCTGCCGCCGCCAGTTGCCCGTCGAGCAGCCATTGGATCCACTGGTGGAACCGGATCCGGTCACGGTGTTCGTCCACGAAGTCGAGGACCTCGGTCCCCTCCGGGTCCTGCAGGCCCGCCGGCCACTGGGACCAGGGCGTGCCGTGCTCCCCGGTGAGGGCGCAGAAGGTCGCGTACCCGGCCAGGGCTCCGCCCTCGGCCTCGCAGTAAGCGTCGAAGCGGGCGTCGGTGC
>DATLOM010000072.1:0-2463 GCA_035536185.1 Acidimicrobiales bacterium
GTCGAGATGCTGCGGCAGCTGCTGGTGGGGGTGGGGCCGAACCGGTTGGCCTTGGACGTGGCCGTTCTGCTGGGCGGCATCGTGATTACGGTGGCCATCGCCAGCCGCACGTTTCCGCGTCGGGTGCTGTAGGGCGCTTGAGTCGAAGGAGGGCTGGCCTAGCGGGTGTGGCGGGCCAGTCGAGGGCTGAGCCGGCGCTCGGCGGCTGCGCCCAGCAGGGTGATCCCCACGATGAGGCCGACGAGGGCGATCACCGGCGGGGCGAGCCACCATTTCCACGCCGAGGTGATGAAGATGGCCCGGAAGTTCACGGCGTCTCGGATCATGCCGCCCCATGACGGCAGGGTCGGGTCGCCGACGCCGAGGAACGCCAGCCCGGCCTGGAGGGCGACGGCCCGGCCGGCGGCCGGGATGAACTCGGCGATGGACAGCAGCGCCAGGTCGGGAAGGATGTGCCGCCGCATCTGATGCCAGGTGCCGGCACCGAACCCGGTTGCGGCGCGGACGTGGGTGCGGGTGCGCAGGCTCAGCACCTGGGACCGCAGTATGCGGGCCGCATTGGGCCAGAACAGCAGGGAGATCACCACCGACAAGCCGAGGACCGAGCCTCCGGTGAGCGCGCCGACGAGCAGGAGGAGGGGCAGCTTCGGGACGACGAGCACCAGGTCGGTCACCCTCATCAGCACCCCGTCGAACCAGCCCGGGAACCAGCCGGCGGCCACGCCGACGATGCCGCCCAGAAGAACGGTGCCCACTCCCGCCAGTACGGCCACCAGCAGGGAGGCCCGGGCGCCGAGGATGAGCTGGCTCAGGATGTCCTGTCCGAGGAGGTTGGTACCGAGCCGGTTGGCTCCCCCGGGAGCGACCAGCGAGGAGCCGGCCAGCTCGGTGGCCCGAAACGGGGCTAGCCGGCTGCCGAACAGGAGCAGGACGAAGTAGAACCCGATGATGAGGCCGCCGATGATCCCGGCGACGTGGGTCTGTCGGGTGGGCGGACCCGAGCGAGGAATCGGAGCGCGGATCACCGTGGTGGCCGTCATCGCCGCCGCCTCACCCTGGGGTCGAGCTTGGAGTAGGTCAGCTCCACGGCCAGGTTGGCGATGAGGACGACGACGGCGAGCAGGATGAAACATCCCTGCAGCAGGGGGTAGTCACGGGCGGACACGGCCCTCTCGACCAGGGTGCCCATACCCGGGTAGTTGAAGATGGTTTCCACGAACAGCGAGCCGCCCACCGCGAAACCGGCCTGGATGCCCAGGGCGGTTACGAACGGCAGGAGGGCGTTGCGGCCCGAGTGCCGGTACTTCAGCAGCCGCCGGGACAGCCCTTTGGCCCGGGCCAGGACCATGTAGTCCTCGCCCAACGTCGAGATGACGGTGTTGCGGACGATGAGGAACTTGTTGGCGGCCAGCCCCACCGTCAGGGCGATCAGCGGAAGGGCAAGATGGAACAGGACGTCTCCCACCGCGTCCATCGGGGAGGCATAGTTGGCGAAGGGCCGCTGTGCGCCGGCCTGAGGGAACACCGGATAGGTGACCGCGAAGAGGATCAGCAGGGCGGCAGCCATGGCGTACTCGGGAATGGCACGGGTGGCGGACAGGACCACGATCAGAGCCCGGTCCGCGAATCGCCCTCGGTGCCACGCTGCGGTCACGCCGGCGAAGTAGCTGATCATGGACGACAGGGCCAGCGCACTCCCGGTGAGGAGGAGAGTCCACGGCAGACGCTTCTTCAAAAGCGTGGACACCGGCTGGTTCTGGGAGATAGACCAGCCGAAGTCTCCCTTCCGCAGGTCGGAGAGGTATGTCCGGTACTGCGACACCAGGGGCTTGTCCAACCCGTAATAGGCGGCCACGCGGTCACGCTCGGCCGGGTCGTGGAGGAACGTGCCGCTGTCGGGGTCGTCGAGCTGGCGGAGGGGGTCCCCGGGCATGAAGCGGGGCAGGAAGAAAACCAGAGTGACCAGCGCCCACAGCGTGAGCGCGTAGAGCCCGACGGTGCGTAGGTACGGCACCCGCGATCGCGGCGGGCGGCGCTGACCGGGATCAGTCAGCGACGGAGCGGGATCCAGCACTTGCGTCATCGCTCGGTCGGTGCCTCCGCCCACGACGTCTGTCCCTGCCGGCGCACAGACTAGGAGATCCCGGCGCGAGCGCCGAAGCCGGTCAGGCCGAAGTCGACGAGGTCGACGGCGACCATCGTGAGGGCGTAGAGCGCGATCGACCGCAGAGCGACGGTGCCGTACCGTCGCCCGCCAGGGCCGGCCGTGGGGGGTGGCCGGCCCTGGTCGGGGCGAGGTGCCGCCTGCCGGTTGACTGCCAACGTCATGGACGAGGGGTCAGCCGGCGTCCGGGGACCGGCGGCCGTCCGCTTCGCCGGCCCACCAGACCGTGACGATCCGGCGGAGGGGACGCTCCAAATCGGGGCCAAGCAGCCGGTCGATCTCCGGGTCGCGATCGGCGC
>DATLOM010000073.1:0-55096 GCA_035536185.1 Acidimicrobiales bacterium
CGACCCGGTGGTCACGGTGCTGGTGAAGCCGGTGGCGGCGTTCTCGGTGACCGAGCAGACGGTCCCGGTGGGGATGCCGGTGATGGTCTGCGAGCCGGAGTTGACGATGGTCACCGTCTGGTCGAAGGCGTTGTCGGAGCAGTCCACCACGAAGGTGAACGTCCCGGTGCCGCCGGTGGTGGTCTTGTTGATGACCAGGCTGCCGGTGTTGCGCACGTTGGTGAACCCGATGGTGTTGTTCCCCGAGCCGATGGTGACGGGGCTGGACCCGGTGGTGACGGTGCTGGTGTACCCGGTGGCGGCGTTCTCGGTGACCGAGCAGACGGTCCCGGTGGGGATGTCGGTGATGGTCCGCGAGCCGGAGTTGACGATGGTCACCGTCTGGTCGAAGGCGTTGTTCGAGCAGTCGACGACGAAGGTGAAGGTGCCGGTGCCGCCGGTGGTGGTCTTGTTGACGACGAGGCTGCCGGTGGCGCGCCGGTTGACGAACGTGAGGGTCACCTGCGTGGCGCCGATGGTGGCGGTCTGGGTGGCCGGGATCGCCAGCTCGTAGCCGGGCGGAGGAATGGTCTCGGTGACGGTGCACACCGTGCCCTGGGGGCCGGCGATGGTGATCAGCCCGTCGTCTATGACACCGGTGAAGGTGTTCCGTGCCACACCCTCGATGACGATCGGCGGCAGGAACGTGCCCGGGGGGACGGTGGGAGGCACGCAGGTGACACTGAAGGTAGCGCCGGCGAGGCTGGCTCCCGACACGTCCACCTTGAGGACGCGAAGGTCGCCGCCGATCATGAAGCAAGCGGGGCCGGCCTTCCGGTTGCTCTGCTGCGGAGCCGACGGCGCCGCCGTGGTCTTGGCCACGTTGCAGTAGGCAGAGCCGATGGGCGCCGACGCCGGGATGTTGAGGGTGAAGCTGAAGATGAAGTTGGCGGTGTTGGGCACGAAGGAGATGTCGTAGGAGAGGACGGCCACGCCACCGATGAACACGCAGTCGAGGATCTCGAAGGTGGTGCGTCCGGTGACATCAGCGGGATCCACGGGATAACTGATCTCGAAGACGGCAGTTCCTCCCGGCGTCAGCGTCCCGCCGATCAGGCGCTTGTCCGTGTTGCCGCTCCCCGGGGTAGGCAACGCGCCTTGGCAACCGTTGACGCCGCTGCGCTGGGTGACGACCACTTGGCCAGGCTCCAGCAGAGAGGTGGCCGCCAGCACCTCCTGCTGGGCCTTGGGCTCATCGGCGGACAGCATGCCGATGTCACCGAGGGGGCGCAGGTCGGGCTCGGCGGCGGAGATGGTCTTGTCGGAGATCGTCTCGGTGATCGCGGTGTCGGGCGTCGCGCCGGGAACTGTGGTCTCGGAGGTTGTCTCCGGGACAGTCGTAGGTGGTGTGGTGGTGGCGGTCGGCGTAGGCGTGGTCTCGACGGGTTCCGCCGCTTCCTCCACGTCCTTCTTCGGTTCTGGCGTGGTGGTCGGCTCTGACTCCACGACGTCAGTGGGCACGGCTTCGTTGTCAACCACCTCTTCGGTGACAGCCTCAGGCGCCACGTCCTCCGCCGCGGCGATGCCGGTTGACGCGACCACGAAGCCGAGCAGCAGCGCCAGGACCATCGCTACTCCTCGATGGCTCCGGACCTTGCGTCCGATGCCGTTCTGGCTGCTGTGCTTGCGGTGCTGGTTCGTCGTCATAATCACGCTCCGTGCTAAGTGGTTCACTGATTGTGACGGTACCAGGGATGACTAGTCAAGTGTGACCACTAGACGTAATCATTTTGGGGGAGTTTCACGCCTGAGAGTGGCGTCAGCGTGCCGGGCTCGGTTCGACGAGCCACACCTCCTCTTCGCCGAGGTGGTCGCGCAGGGACCGCACGAGGCGTCCGATGGTGGCGTCATGACCGTCCCAGACGATCAGCGCCTCCGACGCATGGCGGGCTAGCCACGCGTCGCGCCGGGACAGGGCCCGCCCGGCGCCGGTGCGATCCTGGGGAGCCTTGTGCTGCAGCACCACCTGGCCGGCCGCCGCGGCGCGCAGCTGCTCGAACCGGCGGCGGGAAGCGGCCGGCCACACCGCCTCCTGCTGGGGAAAGGCGAGCACGGCGAAGAAGGGGACACCGGCTTCGACGGCGGCCTCGGCGCCGAGTTGCTCGGCCCCCAGCCCCAGGCCGGTGAGCACCATCAGGTCGGGGTGCAGGACGGCCTTGGCCGCGAGGATCTCGGTGAGACGTCCTCGCACACCGGAGGCGATCGGGTTCTCGTCGTAGCCGCCCAGCACGGGAGGGCGATGACCGCCCACAAGTACCAGATGACCAGGGGGAACGGCGGCATCGGCGATCTGGCCGGTAGCCCGAGCGGCAGCGTCGGGCGGGCCCAGATCCTCGGGTGTACCGGTGCCTACCCGCCCCTCCTGGCGGCGGGCGGCATCCACCGCCAGGCGGTCGACCAGGTCGTTCATCGGGTCCTCCGAGTGCCCCTTCACCCAGGTGAACGTCACCCGGCCGGGATCGAGCCGGACAGCGTCGATCAGCGGCTCCCACAGGTCCCGGTTGGCAACAGGAGCCTTGGCCTTGTTGAGCCAGCCGCGCTGCAGCCAGCCCTCCCACCAGCGGTCGCGGAAGCAGTTGACGACGTAGGTCGAGTCGCTGACCACCTCCAGGGGGCCGTCCAGCGCCGTCACCGCCTCCAGGGCGGCCCGGATCTCCATGCGCTGGTTTGTCGTGAGAGCCTCAGGGCCGCTGGCGTATGGCCCGCCGGCGACCGCCCACGCCCAACCTCCTGGCCCCGGGTTCCGGATGCAGGCTCCGTCGGTGTACACCTGGCGCCCGGTCACGAAGGCTGCCTCGCCCAGCGCAGCCTCGGCACCATCAGACGGTCCCACTCCACCAGCACGACGACAACCACGGCCAGGTGAGCCCAGTAGTCGAGGCCGAGGGTGATCCAGGTGCCGGCGTGGAAGGCGACGGCGCCGGCCAGGAACAACGGCGCCAGGCGGGGCCGGAACAGCACCAGTGGAAAAGCCAGCTCCAGGACAAGGATGGCGGCAGCCATGGCGTGGGCTACGGCCCCGTGGTCGGCCACGAAGCGGGCCACCCCTTCCATGGGCCCACGCGGATCGCTCGCCGCCTCGGCCATGATCCAGCGCATGTTGTCGCTGGTGACCCAGGTGCTGCCCGAGTGGACCAGCTTGGCCACGCCGGTGAAGAGGTAGGAGCAGGCAACGACGACAACGGCGGCGCGAACCGGCCAACCTGCTCGTTCTTCCGGAGGCCGGCGCTCCCAGGGCGCCGCCAGCAGGGGCACCGTGGCCAGCAGGAGCAGCACGTCGTTGTGGAGGATCTTGCCCAGGCTCCCCCGCAGGCCGGCCAGCACGAGCAGGCACGCCCAGGCCACGGGCAGGCCCCAGCGGCGGGCCCTGCCGCCGGCGACGGCTACCGCCGAGGCGATACCCCCGACCTGGAGGGCGACGATGACTCCGGCGGGTGGCATCCGGTCGAACAGCAGACCGATCACCCCCTGGGGCAGGAAGAGAGAGGGGGGCTGCCCCGCCAGGTGCCGGTAGCCCCAGAGGGCGAGGCGCAGCCCGATCAACGCACCCAGCAGGCGCCGGACGGCCTCGAGACGAAGAGCCGACCCGGGGGCGAAGAGCCAACTGTCCACCGCCGCCGGCACACGGGTCAGCCGCCTCATCCCGGTGCCGCCGGTTCGGCGGCACCGCCGCACTCGTACAGAAGGTCGCGACTCACCGGCACCACTTCCGCCCGGCCCCGCGAGCCCGGTCCGAGCCTCGACCGGCGAACCCTCCTGTAGACCCTGAGACTTCGCGCGTCCGTTCGGTCCCTTTCCTGAACGGCACCGACGAGTGCCCGGCAGGCCTCCTCGATCCGCTCGGTGGAGAAGCGGCGGTAGGCGCTGAAGAGGTGGGGACCGCCGCGGTAGCTCCTGGGCAGCGCGGAGAGGCGAACGGGGTGCTCCCGGCCGGCGCCATCGACCGTCACCGCCTCCCAGCCCACCTGGCGGTCGGTGCGAGCCCGGCTGAACAGCTTCCACCCGGTGAGCGGCCAGGCCTCGACACCGGCCAGCCCGGTGACCAGGAACACGCCCAGGAAGCCGTAGACGAACACCCGCGTGGCCAGTGGCAGCCGGCGGTCGTCCACCACGGCACGGTACCGGCCCCGCGGACGCGCGAGCATGGGGGAATGGACCCGGTCATCTTCGACGGTTTCGCCCACCAGCTGCCGGACATCGACAAGGAGGAGACGGGCGAGTGGCTCGACTCGTTCGACGCGGTGGTCGACACCCACGGCAAGCGACGGGCCCGCTACCTGCTCCTCCGGCTGCTCGAGCGGGCCAGGGAGAAGCAGGTGGGCTTCCCGGCCACCGTGTCGACGCCCTACGTGAACACCATCCCGCCCCACCAGGAGCCGTGGTTCCCAGGCGACGAGCACATGGAGCGGCGCATCCGGGCCTACATCCGCTGGAACGCCGCCGTCATGGTGCTGCGGGCCAACACCCTCTCGGAGGGGATCGGTGGCCACCTCGCCACCTACGCGAGCTCGGCCAGCCTCTACGAGGTCGGCTTCAACCACTTCTTCCGGGGCAAGGAGGCCGGCGACGGCGGCGACCAGGTGTACTTCCAGGGCCATGCCGCCCCCGGCATCTACGCCCGGGCCTTCCTCGAGGGGCGCCTGACCGAGGACCAGCTCGACCACTTCCGCATGGAGCTGGACGGCAAGGGCCTCTCCTCCTATCCCCACCCCCGCCTGATGCCGGAGTTCTGGGAGTTCCCCACCGTGTCGATGGGCATCGGCCCCATCAACGCCCTCTACCAGGCCCGCTTCAACCGGTACCTGCACAACCGCGGCATCGTCGACACCAGCAAGGCCAAGGTGTGGTGCTTCGTGGGCGACGGCGAGGTCGACGAGCCGGAGACCCTGGGCTCGCTGTCCCTCGGCGCCCGGGACGGGCTCGACAACCTGATCTTCGTCGTCAACTGCAACCTGCAGCGCCTGGACGGGCCGGTGCGGGGCAACGGCAAGATCATCCAGGAGCTCGAAGCGGTCTTCCGCGGCGCCGGCTGGAACGTCATCAAGGTGATCTGGGGATCGCGCTGGGACGAGCTACTGGCCCGCGACACCGACGGCGTGCTGCTCAACAAGATGAACACCACCGTGGACGGCGAGTTCCAGAAGTACTCGGTGGAGAGCGGCGCCTACATCCGGGAGCACTTCTTCGGCACCGATCCCCGGCTGCGCCAGATGGTGGAGCACCTCTCGGACGACGAGCTGCGCACCCTGCCGAGAGGCGGGCACGACTACCACAAGCTCTACGCCGCCTACAAGGCCGCGGTGGAGCACACCGGCACGCCCACGGTGATCCTGGCCAAGACGGTGAAGGGCTGGACCCTCGGGCCCGAAATCGAAGCTCGGAACGCCACCCACCAGATCAAGAAGATGACCAAGGACCAGCTCCGGACGATGCGGGACCGGCTGTTCCTCCACGACCAGGTGCCGGAAGAGGCACTCGAGGCCGGCGTCCCCCCGTACTACCGGCCGCCCGAGGGCTCGCCGGAGTTCGAGTACCTCATGCACCGGCGCCGCCAGCTCGATGGCCCCCTGCCCCGCCGCACCTTCACACCGAAGCCGCTGCCGGCCCCCGACCCTAAGGTCTTCGCCGAGTTCCTCGGTGGCTCCGGGGATCGGGCCGCGTCCACCACCATCGGGTTCGCCCGGCTCATCCGCAATCTCCTGCGCGACAAGGCCATCGGCTCGCGCGTAGTGCCTATCATCCCCGACGAGGCGCGGACTTTCGGGATGGACGCCTTGTTCAAGGAGTTCGAGATCTACGCGCCGTTCGGCCAGAAGTACGAGCCGGTGGACGCCGCACTGGCCCTGTCGTACAAGGAGGACAAGGACGGCCAGGTGCTGGAGGAGGGCATCACCGAGGCCGGCTCCATGGCCAGCTTCACCGCTGCGGGCACGGCCTACGCCACCTGGAGCGAGCCGATGATCCCGTTCTACATCTTCTATTCGATGTTCGGCTTCCAGCGCACCGGCGACCTCATCTGGGCCTTCGGCGACGTTCGGGGCAAGGGCTTCATGCTGGGCGCCACCGCCGGGCGCACCACCCTCAACGGTGAGGGGCTCCAGCACGAGGACGGCCACTCGCTGGTGCTGGCGTCGACGGTGCCCAACGTGTCCGCCTACGACCCGGCCTTTGCGTACGAAGTCGCTCTCATCGTCCGCCACGGGATCTCCGCCATGTACGGGGAGCAGCCCGAGGACCGCTTCTACTACCTCACCCTCTACAACGAGAACTACCCGATGCCGGCCATGCCCGAGGGCGCCGAGGAGGGCACCATCAAGGGCCTGTACCGCTTCGCCGCCGCCCCGTCGGGACCCCGCCGGCACGCCACCATCCTCTTCAGCGGCAGCGCCTACGGGGCGGCCATGGAGGCCCAGCGCCTCCTGGCCGAGGACCACGACGTGGGCGCCGAGTGCTGGAGCGTCACGTCCTACAAGGCGCTGCGTGAGGATGCCCTGTCGGTGGAGCGCTGGAACCGCCTGCACCCGAGTGAGCCGGCCCGCACGCCGTTCGTCACCGAGGCGCTGGCACCGGCCGAAGGGCCGGTTGTGGCCGTCACCGACTTCATGAAGGTGGTCCCCGACCAGGTGGCGCGGTGGGTACCTGGACACTTCACGCCGCTGGGAACGGACGGCTACGGCCGCTCCGACACCAGGGAAGCCCTGCGCCGCCACTTCGAGACCGACGCAGCCCACGTGGTGGTGGCCGTCCTGAAGGCCTTGGCCGACACCGGAGACGGGAAGCCCGAGGAGGTCACCGACGCCATCGCCCGCTACGGCATAGACGCCGACGCCACCGACCCCCGGACGATGTGAGCCATGGCCGCTCGTGGTGGCCTGAACGCGCCGCCGTCAGGAAGCGCCGACGACATGAGTATCCGGCCTTTGACCCTGCCGGCGACCGCCGGCACTTTGGCGAGGGCACGCACGGTGGCCTGGGCCGGCGCCTTGGCGAGGGGATGTCCTATGGCCTGGGCCTGGGCCTGGGCCTTGGCGATGGGTTGTTCCGTGGCCGCCGCCGGCACTTTGGTGAGGCGACGTCTTGAAGCCTCCGCCGGCACCGGGATGGCGTGAGCCGTGGCCGCTCGCCGCAGCCCCAGGTTGTGCCTGTCACAGGATGCTCAAGCCGACAAGCTGCTGGCTAAGAATCCGCTGGCCCTGCTCATCGGGATGGTGCTCGACCAGCAGATCCCGCTCGAGTGGGCCTTCAAGGGGCCACTCATGCTGCAGGAGCGGCTGGGCCGGCCGCTCGATGCGGCCGAGCTCGCCTCCATGGACCCCGACGAGCTCACCGAGCTGTTCTGCCGGCGTCCGGCCCTCCACCGCTTCCCTGCGGCCAACGCCAAGCGGGTGCAGGCCCTGTGCCGGATCATCGTCGACGAGTACGGCGGGCGGGCCGACCACATCTGGAAGAAGGCGGCCGACGGAGCCGACCTGCTGCGCCGAGTCAAGGCCCTGCCTGGATTCGGCGAGCAGAAGACCAGGATCTTCGTCGCCCTACTGGGCAAGCAGCTGGGCGTGCAACCTCCGGGGTGGGAGGAGGCGGCCGGCGACTACGGCCGTCCCGGCTCCTTCATGTCGATCGCCGACATCGACGGGCTGGAGTCGCTGACCCGGGTGCGGCGGTACAAGCAGGAGAAAAAAGCGGCGGCCGAGGCGGGGGCGAAGTGATCCCAGGAGCTCTGTGTGCAAAAACCGTTGCTATACAACGTTTTTTGCTCACAAAGCGGCTATTTGGTCCGGCGCAGAGCTTCTTGCCGGCGAAATCACGCGAACCCGCCGATGAGGGTCACTGCAGGCGCACAAGTAGTTCTGCTCCGGCCTGCCAGAGCACTCTTGTTGCAGGAACCGTTGCTGTACGACGATTCTTGCAACAAGACGTGCCGTGAGGGTGATCGCCAACGGCGATCCCGTGGAACTGGACGACGGTGCCACGGTGGCCGAGCTCCTCGGCGTGCTCGGCCAAGGCGAGCGTTGGGTGCTGGTGGAGCGCAACGGCGAACCTGTGCGCCGGGCAGAGCTGGGCTCCACGGTGCTGGACGACGGCGATCGCCTGGAGCTGGTGCGGGCCGTCGCCGGTGGCTGACGCCGGCGCCGGCGACATTGCGCCAGTCGGCGCGCGGCCCGGCGGTGCGGGGCCCGGCGGTGCGGGGCCTGCGGGTGCGGGGCCTGGGGGTGGGCGACTGGAAGGTCGCCGGCTGTACCTGTGCACGCCGGACCGGCCGGACCTCAGCAACTTTCTGGCCCAGTGCATCGCCGGCGGGGTGGACGTCGTCCAGCTGCGGGACAAGACCCTGGAGGCGCGGCCGCTGCTGGGCCGTGCCCGATTGGCGGCGGCGGTGTGCCGGGACCATGGGGTCCCGTTCGTCCTGAACGACCGTCCTGACCTCGCCTTGGAGGCCGGAGCCGACGGAGTGCACGTCGGGCAGGAGGACGCGCCGCCGGCCCTGGCCCGGCGCATCCTCGGCCCCGATGCCATCATCGGCCTCTCCACCCACGCTCAGGCCGAACTCGATGCCAGCACGCAGGAACCCGTGGACTACGTCTCGGCTGGTCCCGTCTCGGCCACGCCCACCAAGCCAGGCCGCCCCGGCACCGGGCTCGGGTACGTCGCCTACGCGGCCGCCTACGCCGGCCGCCCGGTCTTCGTAACCGGCGGCGTCACCCCTGACACGGTACCGGCGATGACCGCCGCCGGCGCCCGCCGGTTCGTCGTTGTCCGCTGGCTTGCGGCGGCCACCGACGCGAAATCTGCCGCCGCTGCCCTACGCCACGCCGTCGAGGAAGCTCTCATCAGCCCACCCTGAGCTGTGGCGGCAAAACCCCCGCCTACCCGATGCGAGGCACTGAGAGCGCCGCCGATTAGGAGCGGCCGCGGTCGACGCCGGCCACCGCGCATCCTCGTCTACTCCACGCCCCGAACTGGAGGACAGAGCGGCGGTAGTTGCCGCCGCTCTGTACCCGCGGAGACGAGGTCCGGTTACTTGTTGTCGCAAGAGCCCGGCTTGAAGCCAGGAGACGGGTTCCCGTGCTGTCCGGGCGAGCAGGTCTTGGACCCTCCATTGTTCCCACCGCCTCCGGGTTGGCCCTGGTTTCCGCCTTGGCCGCCCTGGTTTCCCGGCTGACCCTCGTAGCCGAGCAGCCCGGCCGGCACGGAGATAGCAGGCTGTGCCAGAACCAAGCTCCCGGCGCCAAGCAGTGCGGCCACGACGATTCTCCTCATCTCTGTCCTCTCTCCCCGTCGTCCCCCTCCGGGACGACGCTCCCGGCTTCCTATCCCAATGCGGACGCTGGGACAAGCGTATTTTTCTCTACGTATTTTGCTAGAGCTGGCGGTCGAGCCAGCCCAAGAGGACGGCGATGGCCCGGGGGTCGTGGCGGAGGCGGTGGCCGGCGCCGGGGAGCACGCGCAGCTCCACGGGGTCGTCAGCGGCATCGGCCAGAGCCCGGGCATCCATCACCGGCACCGTTTCGTCAGCCGCTCCGTGGACCAGGAGGACCGGCCGGGGTGAAACCTTCCCGATGAGGGCCAGGGGCCGCGTCTCGTGGAGCTGCCGGGCCCAGGCGTCGAAGTCCGAGGGGAACGCACGATCGCGGATGACGCCGACCTCCCTGGCGTGCTGCAGGAAGGCAGGCGCGTCTGTCGCCCAGGACTCGAAATCGGCCGGGGCGGCGAAGGCGGCGACGCCGGCCACCCGCTCGTCCTCGCCGGCGGCGCAGAGAGCCAGTGACCCGCCTGTGCTGAAACCGGCCAACCACACGCGGTCCACCTCGGCCAGCTCCATGAGGTGCTCCGTGGCCGCCCGGAGATCCTCAAGCCATCCCGCCAGAGAGAAGCTGCCTTCCGAATCGGCGGCCCCGCGGAAGTTGAAGGTGAGCACCACCCAGCCGGCTTCGCCGGCGATGCGATCGGCCAGCTCGGGGTAGGTCTGCGCGGCCGTCGCCGCCCCACGGGGCCCGGCGGGGAAGCCGTGGCACAGAACCAGGGCCCGCACTACACCAGGCCCGCGGGTGGTGGAGACGGGCGGTTGGGCGAGGTAGCCATGAAGCCGCAGCCCGTTCGCCACGATCCAGGTCTCCACGTGGCCACCGTACCGCTGCGGGAGCGGCTAGCGGACGCGAACGAGGGGGCGCCGAAGCGCCCCCTCGTTGCTACTTGCGTTCCTTGCGGAAAGGTCTCGAGTGTCGTTGATGTCGGACGGGACCAACTTCCGACCGGCGCCTCGAGCGGTGCCTGGCTGGGATTCGCCCGGCGGTCCAGCTGCCGCTAGCGGCCAGCCACCTCCAGGGTCCCGAAACTATCAGCGTGCAGTTGGACCACCTCCTTTCTCTGGTACTGGAAATGAAACCACATTTCCGGGCTCGAGTGGTTTCATTTTCCGTAGACCTCGGTGAGCGGGATTCCCGAGCGTGGTGACCGAAGGGGCGCGAGGGTTGTGGCGTTCCTACACAGGTTCGTCCCACTGCTCCACGAGGCCGGACAGATCCGGCCGGCGCGGCGGCTTGGCCGAGCCCGGTGTGGTGTTGCCCAGGTACAGGAAACCCACGATGGCGTCGGCGGCGGCGAGGCCGAGGGCCGTCTTCACATGCTCGTCGTAGGCGACCTCCCCGGTACGCCACATCGAGCCGTAGCCCAGGGCGGTGGCGGCGATCAAGGCGTTCTGCGCGGCGGCGGCCCCGGCCGCCAGTTGCTCGGCCCAGGGGATCGTGTCGCTGGGCCGCCGGATGGCGGCCACCACCACCACCACCGGCGCCCGCCCCAGCTTCGTCCGCTCCTTGTTCAACTGGCCCTCCGTCGGCTCGACCCCCGCGGCCGCGGCTCGGGCCAGCAGGGCCTCGGCCAGCACCTGACCGAATCGGTCCTTGGCCGCGCCCTCGAGGACCACGAACCGCCAGGGCCGGAGCTCGCCGTGATCGGGAGCGGCGGCGGCCGCGGCCAGCACCAGCCCCAGCTCTTCATCGCTCGGCCCAGGCTCGCTCAGCCGCCCGATCGAGCGCCGGGCCCATATGGCATCCAGGGCATCCACCTGCCCGGTCTACCGCACGCCGCTGGCCTCGCTACCCGAGCCGGGCCCACATCAGCCGCCTCGGTCACCGACATCGCGGACCCACCCGCCGCCTCTTCCGCCAGCGTCCCGGCGGCGGCCGGGGAGGGCGGCGGCCGGGGAGGGCGGCGGCCGCGGAGGGCGGCGGCGCCGTTCCCGGCGATCCTCGGTGCCCAGGACGGCAACGGACCAGTCCGGCACTACTGTCGCACCTTCGATGATCGTCGTCTACGGCGTGATTGCCGTCGCCATCGTCTTTGTCATAGCGGCCGTGGTGATCGGCCGCGAAGCCCGCCGGCTGGATGCCGTCCCGCCCAGGCCCACCTTCGACCTCGATGCCGCCGTGTCATGGGTCGCCGACCACCTCCCGTTCGAGGTGAGCGCCGTCCTCAGCCATGACGACGTGCGCCAGATCATCGACTGGAACCTCGAGTACTTCCGGATCAAAGGCGTGTCCGGAAACGGCCACTCGACCCATTCCCCCGGCCCCGTGGTGGTCGGGGGGGCCGAGACCGTGAACTACGTGCTCGAGCGGGCCGACTCGACCGGGTTCCCCTACACCCCGAGCCAGGTGCACGCCGTGCTCGACGCCCAGATGACGTACCTCGAGGCCATCGGAGCCATCGGCCCCGAGGCTCCTCCCGACGAGCGGCGGGGGTAGCCCGAACCGGGTGCCGGCGCGGGCGTTACGGCGCCGCCTCGGTCACCAAGGTGGCTTGGGTGAACCGGTCCGGAGGTGGCGGCCTGGTTCCGGAGGTGGCGGCCTGGTGCCGGAGGTGGCGGCGTGGTGCCGGGCGTGGCGGCCTGGTGCCGGAGGTGGCGCGCTGGTGCGGGACCTGGCACGGCGCCCTGGTGCCCGGGCGTGGCGCCCTGGTGCCGGAGGTGGCGGCCTGGTGCCGGACCTGGCATGGCGGCCTTGGGGCCGGGCGTGGCCCCCTGGTGCGCCGCTTCGGCCACCAAGTTCGGATTCGTTCGCAGGGTCAGGGGGCGGTGAGGGGTGCTCTGGGCGTGGTGATCAGCTCCAGCTCGGGGGGCAGCCCCTCGAGCTTCACGTTGCCGTCCACCACCTCGATGCTCACGCGGCCCCCGGCGAGGGGCACGCGCTCCACCCGGAGGCGGCCTATCTCGGGGGGGAGCGCCGGCGCCAGCCAGATCTTGCCGTGGGGGACCCATGGGTCCAGGCGCAGCAGGGTGCGCAGGAACAGCAGCGGCGAAGCGGCCGACCACGCCTGGGGGGAGCACGAGGTCGGATAGGTGACGACGCTGGGGAAGTCGGTGCGGTCGAGCCCGGTGAACAGCTCGGGCAGGCGCCCCTCCTGGGTCTGGGCCGCGTCGATCATGGCCATCACCACCCGCTGTGCCTCCTCGACGAAGCCGTAGCGCATGAGGCCGGCGGCCACGATGGCGTTGTCGTGCGGCCACACCGAGCCGCAGTGGTAGCTGATGGGGTTGTACCCGCCCATGGTGCTCGCCAGGGTGCGGATGCCCCAGCCGCTGAACATGGGCGGCGACATCAGGTGCGCGACCACCCGGGCGGCCTTGTCCTGGTCGACGATGCCGGCCCAGAGGCAGTGCCCCATGTTGGAGGCCAAGCCGTCCACCGGCCGCTTGCGGGCATCGAGGGCCATGGCGTACCAGCCGCGGTCCTCCAGCCAGAAGTCCCGGTTGAACGCCGCCTTCAGCTCCGCCGCCTTTTGCCGGTAGCGCTGCACGGTCGCCTTGTCACTGACCTCGTCGGCGAAGTGGGCCCGGGCCAGATAGGCGGCGTAGACGTAGCCCTGCACCTCGGCGAGGGCCACAGGCGGCTTGGCCACGCCGCCGTCGGCGTAGCGGATGCCGTCCCACGAGTCCTTCCAGCCCTGGTTGTACAGGCCCTGGTCGCTGGCCCGCTGGTACTCGACGTAGCCGTCGCCGTCTCTGTCGCCGAACTCCTCCACCCATGCCAGCGCCCGGTCGGCGTGGGGCAGGAGCTGGTCCACGATCTCCCGGGCCAGGCCCCACCGCCGCATCTCGCCCAGGAGCATGACGAACAGCGGCGACGAATCCGCCGAGCCGTAGTACACCCGTCCCCCTCCGAGCGAGAGCGACGCTGCCTCGCCGAAGCGCATCTCGTGGAGGATCCGCCCGGGCTCCTCGTCGTTGCGGGGGTCGACCTCCTCGCCCTGGAAGCGGGCGAGGGTCTGCAGCACGCCGAGGGCCAGGTCCGGGTCCACGAGGAGCGCCATCCACGAGGTGAGGATGGAGTCCCGCCCGAACAGGGTCATGAACCAGGGCGCGCCGGCGGCGATCACGGTGCGCTCGGGGTAGTCGGGATCGAATATGCGCAGGGCGCCGAGGTCCTCGGCACTGCGGGCGACGACCATGCGCAGGGCCTCGTTGTCGGTTTCCACCAGCGGCAGCTGGCGCCGCCACTTGGCCATCCGCTCGACCGGCGTGGAGCGCCCCACCGGTTGGCCACAGAGGTAGCGGGGCCGGATCTCCTCACCGTCGATGACAGGCGTGAGCTGGAGGCACAGCGACCACTCACCCCGAGAGGGCAGGACCACCTCGAATCCGGCATGGCCGGGGGTCAGCTGAGGTGGGACGCTGAAGCTGAGGCGGGTGCCGCGACGGCTCGCGCCGCGGCGCACCTGGAAGACCAGGGCCTCCTTGTCGACTGCCTCCTCCCACTCGCCATCGGCCGGGCGCCGGCCCTCCTTGACGTCGAACAGATGGGCGAAATCCGCCTCCAACGCCAGCTCCACCGAACAGTACGTGGTCTCGTCACCGACGTTGCGCACGATGAGGTCCTCCCGCATGCCCCTGCCGATGTAGCGGTGACGGAAGACGAGCAGGCGACTCTCGGGACGGCCGGCCTTGTCCCGTGAACGGCCCACGAACGCCGCACTGAAGGGATCCAGCGTCGTCGCCGCCAGAGAATCGAGCGGCTGGCCGTTGACCCGCATCTCGAGCTTGGAGAGGAAGCGGCTGTCCCGGAAGAACAGGCCGTGGGGAGACCCAGGCGAGATGTCGCCGGATCGGGACGAGATGCAGAAAGCGGAGCCCTGGACCAGGGTGACGATCCCCGTCGCCTGCCCCACGGGCACACTCTCCCCCGCGAAGTTCCAGGGGTCTCCCACCCATGGAAGCGTATAGGCCAGCCGCAGGAGGAATTTCCACTACGCGCGTAGTGGTAATAAACTGGGGTCATGGCCGAGCCGGTGTTCCAGATCGAGGACCTGCACGTCTCGGTGGAGGGTACCGAGATCCTGAAGGGGGTCGACCTCCAGGTGATGCCGGGTGAGATACACGCCCTCATGGGCCCCAACGGGTCGGGGAAGTCCACCCTGGCCAACACGCTGCTGGGCAACACCGACTACGAGGTGACCTCCGGGCGCATCCTGTACAAAGGCGAGGACATCACCGCCTGGCCCACCGACGTGCGGGGCAAGGCCGGGGTCTTCCTGGCCTTCCAGTACCCCGAGGAGATCCCAGGCGTGCCGGTGGTCCAGTTCCTGCGCCAGGCCCTCGCCGCCCGCAAGGACATGAGCGACCTGTCGGTCCTGGAGGTGCGCCTCACCATCATGGAGTGGATGAAGAAGCTGGGCATGGACCCGACCTTCGGCGACCGCTACCTCAACGAGGGCTTCTCCGGCGGCGAGAAGAAGCGTAACGAGGTGCTGCAGATGGCCATCCTCGAGCCCGACATGGCCATCCTCGACGAGACCGATTCCGGCCTCGACATCGACGCCCTGCGCATCGTCGCCCACGGGGTCAACGAGGTACGGGCGGCCCGGCCCCACCTCGGTGTCCTGCTGATCACCCACTACCAGCGCATCCTCAACGAGCTGGCCGCCGACCGCGTCCACATCCTGGTGGACGGGCGCATCGTCGAGAGCGGCGGCCCCGAGCTGTCGGAGCGGCTGGAGGGAGAGGGGTACGACGCATGGCGGTCCTAGACGTCACCCTCGTCAAGAAGGACTTTCCCATCCTGGACCGCCAGGTCCACGGCCGGCGCCTCGTGTTCCTCGATTCCGCCGCATCGGCGCAGAAGCCCCAGGTCGTGCTGGATGCCATGACCCGCTACTACGAGACCACCCACGCCAACGTCCACCGGGGCGTCTACACCATGGCCGAGGAGGCCACCTCGCTGTACGAAGGCGCCCGCGAGAAGCTGGCCCGCTTCATCGGCGCCCGCTCCAGCCGGGAGGTCCTGTTCTCCAAGAACGCCACCGAATCGATCAATCTCGTGGCTCACACCTGGGGGCGCGCCAACCTGGGCGCCGGTGACGTGGTGCTGCTCAGCGAGATCGAGCACCACGCCAACCTGGTGCCCTGGCTCATCCTGAAGGACGCCCTCGGCCTCGAGCTGCGCTACATCCCCCTCGGGGAGGACGGCCAGCTCGATCTGACCGACCTCGACCGCCTTCTCGCCGGCGTCAAACTGGTGGGGATCACGGCGCTCTCCAACGTGCTCGGCACCATTCCCCCCGTGCGCCGGATCGCCGATGCCGCCCACGCCGCCGGCGCCGTCGTCCTCGTCGACGGGAGCCAGTACGTGCCCCATCTGGCCACCGACGTGAACGCCCTCGGCGCCGACTTCCTCGCCTTCACCGGCCACAAGATGGTGGGCCCTACCGGCATCGGGGTTCTCTGGGGTCGGGAGGAGCTGCTCGATGCCATGCCGCCGTTCCTAGGTGGCGGCGACATGATCCGCGACGTGCGCCTCGACGGGTTCGTGGTGAACGACCTGCCGTGGAAGTTCGAGGCCGGCACCCCCCCGATCGCCGAGGCGGTGGGGCTCGGTGCCGCGGTGGATTATCTGGAGGGACTGGGGATGGAGGCGATACGTGAGCACGAGATCGCCCTCACCGACTACGCGCTCCGCACGCTGGCCGAGCGTCTCGGCCACGACATCACCATCTACGGCCCGTCGGATCCCGAGAACCGGGGCGGGGTTATCTCCTTCTCCTACAAGGACGTCCACCCCCACGACATCTCCCAGGTGCTCGACAGCCAGGGGGTGTGCGTGCGGGCCGGCCACCACTGCGCCAAGCCACTGATGCGCCGCCTGGGCGTCGGAGCCACCGCCCGCGCCTCGTTCTACCTGTACAACGACGAAACCGACGTCGACGCGCTGACCGACGCCCTGTCGTCCACCGCCGAGCTGTTCGGTTAGAAAGCAGCGCCCAACGACCGTGCCCGGCCTCGAAGACCTGTACCGCGAGATCATCCTCGACCACTACCGCAGCCCCCGCAACCGCGGTGAGCTGCCGGAGCCGCCGGCCAGGCGGGTCGAAGGCTACAACCCGCTGTGCGGGGACGAGATCGTCGTATACGTGGACGTCGATCCCGACAGCGGCCAGTTGAAGGACATCAAGATCGGCGGGCAGGGGTGCTCGATCAGCCAGTCGTCGGCTTCCATGATGTCCGCGGCGGTGAAGGGCAAGACCGTGGAAGAGGCCCGCACGATCATCCGGGCCTTCAAGGCCATGATGTCGATCCACGAGCACCGCCTGGACGGGGACGATGCCGACGGGACGATGGACTCGGCCGGCGGTGCAGAGGTGGCCAAGGTGGCTCTCGGCGACCTCGAGGCCCTCCAGGGCGTCGTGCGCTTCCCGGTACGCATCAAGTGCGCCACCCTGTCCTGGAACACCCTCCAGCAGGGCCTCGACGAGGCCGCCGCCGTCGGCTGAGCGTCCTCGGCCGTCGTGGAGACATCACTTCTGACTCCCAACCCGGCACGTTCTGTGCACCAAGCGTCGTGGATTGCCGCGAAATCGGTGGGATCACAGCGCTTCGTGCACATCTCGTGACCGGTCGGCACCGGCCATGCCGCCGAAGCTCCTGACGAGCTCCCTGGCGCCGCTGCGCTCCCGAGACTTCTCACTGCTCTGGTCGGCGGGACTGGTCTCGGGCATCGGCACCTGGATGCAGACGGTCGCCGTGGGGGCGCTGGTCACCGCCCGCACCGGCCAGGCGTCGTGGACGGCGTTGGTGGCGGTCGCCGCCTTCCTGCCGATCGGCCTGCTGGCGCCGGTGGGCGGGGCACTAGCCGACCGCCTCGACCGGCGCCGCTGGCTGGCCATCGCCAACCTGGTGGAGGCGGGGCTGGCCGTCGTGCTCACCGTCCTGTCGGCCACGGGTCGGGCCTCCCCGGCGGTGGTGACGTTCGTCGTGCTGGCCAACGGTTGTGTCACCGCGCTGGCGTTTCCCTTCTACCAGGCCATCATTCCCGACATCGTCGGGCCCGACGAGCTGCTCGCCGCCTCTTCCCTCGGAATGGCCCAGTACAACCTCGGCCGGGTCGTGGGGCCGGCCCTCGGCGGGGTGGTCATCGCCGCCACCTCCTTCACCGCCGCCTTCGCCGTGAACGCCGCCTCGTTCCTCGCCGTGGTGGCCGCCCTGGCCGTGATAAGGGTTCCCGACGTCCCGGCCTCCACCGATGACGGCGGGCTGTGGGAGCGCATCCTCGCCGGCACCCGTGCCGCCCGGGCCGAGCCCGGTTGCCGAGCCGCCATCGGTCTCATCGCCATCGCCGCTTTCCTGGTCTCGCCCTTCATCGCCCTGGTGCCGGCGAAGGCCCACCTCGTTTCGTCGGGCGGAGACAAGGCCACTGCCGCCGCTACGGCCGCCCTCACCACCGCCCAGGGCGTAGGCGCGGTCATCGGTGCCCTCATGATCGCCGGGCTGGCGGCACGGTTCGGGCGCCGGCGCCTCCTCGTGTTCTATCTCGTGGCCACGCCGACAGTGCTGTGCGCGTACGCAGCCACCCCCTCGGTGACCACGGCCGTGGCCGCCCTCGCCGTCGTGGGGGCCCTCTACATCGGGATCCTCTCGGGCCTGAGCACCGTCGTGCTCGTGCGGGCACCGGCCGAGTTCCGGGCCCGGGTGCTCAGCCTCTACTTCGTGGCTCTCGGCACGATCTATCCGCTCGGAGCGCTCGTACAAGGGGCCGTGGCCGACCAGATCGGCCTGGGATGGGCCACTGCCGGGGGTGCCGGGCTGCTGGTCGCCGTCGTCCTCGCAATAGCGGCAATCCGCCCGGATGTCCTCAGGGCCCTGGACGACCCGGTGCCGCTGCTCGAGCCCGCCCCGGCGGTGACCGAGGCCGCCGGTGGCCCCGGGGCCACCGCGTTCTAGGCCCCATCCGGGACGGCGGCAGCCGAAACTTGAACTTTCCGCCGATAGTGTGCGTCGAATAGGGGTCGGCCGGTTATCACTTCCCCCAGAGGTTCTTTCGAAAATGGCTCCGCACTCCCGTCCCGCGCAGTTTGCCGCCGTCGCCGTCCTGGTGGCCCTCTCCCTCAGCGCGTGCGTGGAGGGCACCAAGCCCCAGGGCGTCGCCTTTGGTCCGGATGTCACCGTCCGCTCCACCACGACCACCACCGCGGCCCCGACCACGACGACCACCCTGCCGGCGCCCCTCCCGACTCCCCCCGTCGCCGCCGCCGGAGCTCCGGCGCCGCCGCTACCGGGGTTCGGCCAGGGAGCCAACGGACCTGAGGTCATGGCCCTGGAGAAGCGGCTGGCCGAGCTCCGCTACGACGTCGGGAACGTGGACGGCAGGTTCGACGCCACCACCCACCACGCCGTCATGGCGTTCCAGAAGGTCCAGGACCTCCCTCGCACGGCCCGGGCCACGCCTGACGTGATGGCCGCTCTCCCCGCCGCGGCCATGCCGGCCGCGCTACTGCCCACGGGAGGTGCCGACCGGGTGGAGATCGACCTCAGGCGCCAGGTCCTGTTCCTGTGGCAGGCGGGCCAGCTCGTGCGCACCCTGTCGGTGTCCACGGGGACGGGCAAGAGGTACTGCGTGGACGGCGAGTGCGCCAAGGCCGTCACCCCCGGCGGGTCCTTCCGGGTCACCCGGAAGATCAAGGGCCTCAGGGTGAGCCGCCTGGGCAAGCTGTACAACCCCCTGTACTTCAACGGCGGCATCGCCATCCACGGGTCTGGCTCGGTGCCCGCCGGCCCTGCCTCCCACGGGTGCGTGCGGATCCCGATGTCGGCGTCGCTCTGGTTCCACCAGACGGTGCCCTCGGGAACGCCGGTCTACGTGGTCGGCGGCGTCAAGGCTCCGGTGCCCTTCGGCGAGATGGAGCCCGGCGAGGACCCGGCGGCGACCACGACCCTTCCTCCGGCTACCGCCCCGCCCACCACCACGGCGCCGGTGCCCGAGACGACGACCACCACCACCCAGCCCACGTCCTTCCTCCCGACGCAGGCCACGACGACGACCACCACCACCACGCCCACCACCGCACCACCTGTCGCGCCCTCGAGCTGAGCCACCACCGCGGGGCGGCGGCAGGGAGCGGGCGGTTCAGGCCAGGGGGTCGGCGAACGGGTCGGGGGGAAGCGGAGTGTCGCCGTTGAGGGGCCCCTGAGTCTCTTCCTCGGCGTACGCCGCGTAACCGGTGCCCTCCAGCTCCTCGGCCAGCTCTGGGCCTCCCGACTGCACGATGCGCCCCTTCGACAGGACGTGCACCCGGTCGGGCTTCAGCTCGTGGAGGAGGCGGCTGTAGTGGGTGATGGCCAGCACGCCGAGCCCCGTCTCGGTCGTCTCCGCCTCGATCCGCCGCGAGACGGCCCTGAGCAGGTCCAGGTCGAGGCCGGAGTCGATCTCGTCGAGCACCGCGAAGCGGGGCTGGAGAACGGCCAGCTGAAGCGTTTCGTTGGCCTTCTTCTCGCCTCCTGAGAGCTCGACGTTCATGGCTCGAGTGAGGAGCTCCCGGCGGAAGCCGATGCGGTCGGCTTCGGCGACGAGAACCTCGTCGATGCCGGCCCGGTCACGACCGCCGGCGTCGAAGGCGGCCACCAGGGCGTCCTCCAGGCTGACGCCGGGGACCTCGATCGGGTACTGGAGGCACAGGAACAGCCCCGCCTGCGCCCGCTCCCAAGTGGGCAGGTCGAGCAGCTCCCGCCCGTCGAGGGTGACGCTGCCGGCGAGGACCTCGTAGCCCGGCCGGCCCATGAGGACATGGGCCAGCGTGCTCTTGCCCGAACCGTTCGGGCCCATCACGGCGTGGACCTCGCCACTCTCGACCCGAAGGTCGATGCCCCGCAGGATCTCCTTGCCGGAGACCCCGGCGCGCAACCCGCTGATCTCCAGGACTGCGTTGTTCTCCCCACCCGGGCCCCAACCAACGACGCCGTAGTCGACTACCTCAGGTCCCACTTTCGAGTCTTCACCCACGAAAACCACCGTTTCCTTCATGTCCGGAAAGGGACCTGAGGTAGTCGACTTCGACGGCGTTCCGGCTCCTCGCCGAAATGGGGTCTCCATCCCCATTCGGCGCCCTCACGGCAGCACCACCGTCACGTCGCCGCCGTCGACCGAGACCTTGTACACAGGCACGGGCTTGGTGGCCGGCAGGGACTGCGGCTCACCGTCCAGCAGGGAGAACGTGCTGCCGTGCTTCCAGCATTCGATCTCCTTGTCCTCGGCAATGACCTCGCCGTCGGAGAGCGAGAAGTCCGCATGGCTGCAGCGGTCCCCGATGGCGTAGAAGTCCTCGCCGATGCGCACCAACGCGATGCAATGCCCGTCCACCTCGAACCGCCGGGCCTCGCCCGAGCCAAGGTCGTCGGCACCGCACAGGCGCACGGGGCCGCTCACGTCGGCGCCCCGGGCAGCTTGGCCGCCAGCGCCGTCCTGAGGCGGGGGCGCAGGGCGGGAATGGGCGACCGGTCGATGATGTCGTCGAAGAAGCCGAGCACGATCAGTCGCTCGGCCACCTCGGTGGGCACCCCACGTGACTCCAGGTAGTAGCGCTGGTCCTCGTCGACCGGCCCGACCGCCGAGGCATGGCTGCAGTGGACGTCGTTCTCCTCGATCTCCAGGTTCGGCACCGAGTCGGCCTGAGCGCCCGGCGTGAGCACCAGGTTCCGGTTGGTCTGGAAGGCGCTGGTGCCGCCCGCACCTTTTCGCACCCGGATGAGCCCGGAGTACACGGAGTGGGCGTCGTCCTCCACCGCGCCCTTGAACAACAGGTCGCTGGTCGTCTTGGGGGCGTCGTGGTCCTGCATGGTGCGGAAGTCGTGCATCTGCCCGCCGTCGCCGAAGTAGGCGGCCAGCAGGTTGGAGTGACCGCCGGGACCGGCCAGTCTCGAGTCGGTGCGGACGCGGGCGTAGTCGCCACCGAGAGCGACGCTGGTGGAGCTGAGGGTCCCGTCGCGGCCCACCTGGCTGGCCTGGTAGCCGACCTGCCAGACCTTCGGGCCCAGCTCCTGGACGTTGAGGTACGAGACGTTGGCGGCGGCGGCCACGTCGATCTCGACGACCGGGAGGACCAGGGAAGTGATCCCAGGGGCAGATGTGAGGTAATCGAGAACGGTGAACTGCGACATCTCCCCGGAGTCGACGATGAGCCGGGGGAAGACGGCAGCCCCCTCGGCGTCGACCCAGTGCACGACCAGGATCGGTGCCTCCACCACGGTCCCGGTGGGGACCCGCACCACCACCGCATCGGCCATGAAAGCGGTGGCCAGCTCTACGTAGGTGTCGGCGTGACCGGCCACCGAGCCCGTGAGGTCGGCGCCGTCGTCGAGGGCCGACAACGGCCCCAGGTACACACCCTGGGTGGCCGCGGCTGCGGCCAGCTCCCAGTGCACGAGCTGCCCGTTGAACAGCACAGCCAGGCCTGATCGATCTCCTACATCGTCGAGGACGCTCTGGATCTCGGCGGGCAGTACGGGTGGGGCTCCCTCCGGAGACGGCGGCGCCAGCTTCACCGGCTCGTAGGCCTCGAGGTCGAGCTCGCCGATGCGGCTGTAGCGCCAGACGTCCTCGGCATCGGTGGGTCGATCGGCTACGGAGAACCGTTCAAAGGCCTCCCCACGCTGGTTTCGCAGCCACGCCGGGCCCGAAAGGGCGGCAACGGCCTCTACGTTGAAGGAACCCACGTGGCTGCACCCTACCGTGCTCGAAGAGGCTCCCGGCCAAGCCCCATGGGTGTCTGACGGCGTGGCCGACCATCGACGGAGGGCTTGGCCACTGCTACGGCGGGAGAGTGAAGCGCCCGTCGGCGCAGGCCGCCACCCGGCCGCCGACACGCAGGTCGTCCTCTTCAGCATGCACCTCGATGCGGCACGGCCGGCCGATCTCTCCGCCCTGGAGGATCGTCAGGTCCACCGCTGTGCCCCACAGGCGCCGGGCCAGCAATGCCACCGGGCCGGCAGCCGAACCGGTGCCGGCGTCCTCGGCGATCCCGAGCGAGGGGGCGAAGACCCTGACGTGGAGCGTCTCGTCGTCGAGACGGCGGAATGCGACGAGGTCATGGGCGCCGCTGGCCCGCGAGGCGGCCTCCACCATTGCGTTCTCGGGGGTCAGGTGGCCGAGGGGAGCGTCGGTCGCCAACAGCAGGTGAGTAAGACCGCCGGCCTCGGCGACAGAGGCGGCCTCGGCGCCGGGCAGGCCCAGGGCCTGGACACCCTGATCGGGATCGGCGTAAGTGAAACGGGGCACGGGCTGTTCCATCACGGCGCCAGACGCATCCGCTTCGACCACAACTGTGCCCCCCTCCGTCGTCTGCTCCCACTTCCCTGGGCCGAGGCACCACGCCGTGCCCAGAGAAGGATGGCCGGCGAAGGGAAGCTCCGCGCCTGGTGTGAAGATGCGCATCTCGTAGGTACCGTCGCCCGTGACCACGGGGAACGTCGTCTCGCTCAGGTTGACCTCACGGGCGATGGCGGCCATGACCGCGTCGGGACAAGGGTCGAGCACCACGCACAGGGCGTTGCCGGCGAGGGGCCGGTCGGTGAAGACGTCGACGATGCGGTACCGCAGCTCGATCGGCACTCCCGTCAGGCGCCGGGCGGTCGGCGTCCCGGCCAGCCGGCACCGGCACCGGGGGCAAAGCGGGCCCCCGCCTGTTCAGCGACGGTCATCGCCTCCTGGCGTGGTGCGGCGGCGGAAGAGGCGCTTCCAGCGGGGCTCGGGGCGGGCCTGGTCGGTCCGCTGGCGCTTGATGTCCGACATGATGTCGGGGCCCACCGAGTTGATGATGTCCTCGGCGTGATCGAGGAGAGCAGCGGTATCCGCGTCCAGCCGGGGTGGCTCCTCCGGTGTCGGCTTGTGCGCCAGGCTTCCGTGGGTCCAGCCGGCGTCGAACCCACGCCGGGCGAACTCGGGACAGTCCGCGGGGCAGCGCCAGGGCGCCTCCGGGGCCAGGTCCAGACGGCACATGTGGACGGTCTCGCCGGCGCTGTACGTGCGTGTCTCGTAGTGGCGACAGTCCTTCCGCATGGGCATCACCACATGGTACGTGGCGCCGGCGCGTCCAGATTTCGGGGCCCGACTACTTCAGGGGCCCAACTCGCCCGGAGGTGCTGAGCGCCGGGCGACCGCGGCGTTCGGACACCGGCGGCGCCGGCTAGCCGACGGAGCCCTCCATCTGCAGCTCGATGAGACGGCTCCACTCCACCGCGTACTCCATGGGCAGTGTCCGGGTGATGGGCTCGATGAAGCCGTTGACGATCATGCCCATGGCCTGCTCCTCGGAGAGGCCGCGGCTCATGAGGTAGAAGAGCTGCTCGTCGCCGACCTTGGAGACGGTGGCCTCGTGGCCGATGCGGGCGTCGCGCTCGCCGATCTCCATGGCCGGATAGGTGTCGGACCGGCTGTGGTCGTCGAGCAGGAGGGCGTCGCAGCGCACGAAGCTCTTGGCGTTGGTGGCGCCCTCGTCGACGTGCACCAGGCCGCGGTACGAGGTGCGCCCGCCGTCCTTGCAGATCGACTTGGAGATGATGGTGGAGGTGGTCTCCGGGGCGGCGTGCACCATCTTTGCGCCGGCATCCTGATGCTGGGCGGCGCCGGCGTAGGCCACCGACAGGACCTCTCCAGAGGCCTTGGGACCCATGAGGTAGACGCTGGGGTACTTCATGGTGAGCTTGGACCCGATGTTCCCGTCGATCCACTCCACGTGGGCCTCGGCCTCGGCCCGGGCCCGCTTGGTGACCAGGTTGTAGACGTTGGGCGACCAGTTCTGGATGGTGGTGTAGGTGATGCGGGCGCTGGGCATGGCCACCAGCTCGACGACGGCGGAGTGCAGTGAGTCGCCGCTGTAGACGGGAGCCGAGCAGCCCTCGATGTAGTGCACCTGGGAGCCCTCGTCGGCGATGATCAGCGTGCGCTCGAACTGGCCGGCATACTCCGAGTTGATGCGGAAGTAGGCCTGAAGAGGCATCTCGCAGTTCACGCCGGGCGGGATGTAGATGAAGCTGCCCCCGCTCCACACGGCCGAGTTGAGGGCGGCGAACTTGTTGTCGCCGGGCGGGATGATCTTGCCGAAGAAGCGGCGGACGATCTCGGGGTGCTCCCGAACGGCGGTGTCCATGTCCGAGAACAGGATGCCCCGGCTCTCGAGGTCCTCCCGGTTCTTGTGGTACACGACCTCGGACTCGTACTGCGCGGTCACGCCGGCCAGGTACTTGCGCTCCGCTTCGGGGATGCCCAGCTTCTCGTAGGTGGCCTTCATCTGCTCGGGGAGCTCGTCCCAGTTGTCCACCTGCTCACCTGAGGGCTTCAGGTAGTAGTAGATCTCGTCGAAGTCGATGGAAGGCATGTTGACCGCGAACCAGGGCTTCATGGGCATCCGCTCGAAGTGGCGCAGGGCCTTGAGCCGGAACTGCGTCATCCAATCCGGCTCGCCCTTCCACCAGGAGATCTCCCTGACCACGTCCTCGTTGACGCCCTTCTTGGGCGTGAAGGCGTAGTCGACACCCGTGTCCGCCCAGCCGAGCTTGTACTTGCCGAGATCGAGTTCGGTGGTGGCCATGGGATCAGCTCCTTGGAGTGCAGGGGTCGCGACAGGAATTTCCCCTACGGTCATAGTAACAATTCCTGACACCGTCATCATCCCCCGGTTTCGCCGTTGCCAAGCCAAGGGAACACCTCACTCACCGGATACGTTGGGAGCACTGACATGGACACGATCGAGCTGATCATCCAGGAGTGGCGTGAGACCGCCTCCCAGGAGGCGTACTTCAGTGCTTCGCGCGTGCAGTCCCGCCTCTTCGACCTCTACGGAGCGGTCTCCCACGAGGGCGCCAAGCACGTCCTGCAGATGTGGCTGACCCTCACCATCCAGCGGGACCTGTTCTCCAGCACCGAGATCCTCGAGCTGCTCGACGACCTCCAGGCCCGCATCGGCGAGTCCCACCCCGTCTCCGCCCACTAGTCGGGCCGGCTCATCGGGGCCCACCCACCCGGTCGGCCTCTCTAATGTGCAGTTGGCGTCGTGATCCCGCCGTGCAAGCGCCGAATCACAGCGCTGAGTGCACATTCGGCGGCTTAGTCGACCCGCACCACCTCGGCGTCGGCGCCGAGCATCTCGGTGCCCATGGCCCGGGCCTCGCCCTCGTCGTCCCCGACGAAGCCGGCTACACGATGACCGGCGGCCCGCCGTGCCACCACCTCCGCAGCCACCTTGGCCCCGTCGGTGCCGATGACGACGGCGGCTTTCGTGGCGGGCGGCACGGCCATGCCAGGCTACGGCGATGAACGTCGAACACCCCTCCCCTCCCGTCGCGCCCCGGCGGCCGACCAAGCTGGTCGTTCACGACGACGAGCGGGTGGACGAGTGGTACTGGCTGCGGGAGAAGGACGATCCGGAGGTGATCGCCCACCTCGAGGCCGAGAACGACCACATGCGGAAGGTGCTGGCCCACACCGAGCCGGCCCAGCAGCTGCTGTTCGACGAGATGATCGGGCGGATCCTCGAGACCGACATGTCGGTGCCGGCGAACAAGGGCAGGTGGTCGTACTACTCCCGCACGGTGGAGGGTCTCCAGTACGCCATCTCCTGCCGGCGCCTGGAGCCGGGCGGCGAGGAGCAGGTCCTCCTGGACCAGAACGAGCTGGCGGAGGGCCACGACTACTTCACCGTGGTCAACCACTCCGTCAGCCCCGACGCCAGCCTTCTCGCCTACGCCACCGACGACGACGGCAGCGAGCGCTACACCCTGCACATCCGGGACCTGGCCAGCGGCGAGGACCTGTCCGACGAGGTGCCCGACACCTACTACGGGCTGGCCTGGGCGGCCGACAACCGCACCGTATTCTACACCAAGGTCGACGATTCGATGCGCCCGCACCAGTTGTGGCGCCACGCCGTGGGCACGCCGGCTTCGGACGACGTGCTGGTGTTCCAGGAGGACGACGCCCACTTCTTCCTAGGGGTCCACGAGACCCTCAGCGAGCGGTACATCCTCCTCGGGCTGGAGAGCAAGGTCACCAGCGAGGTGCACTACCTGCGCAGCGACGACCCGGCCGGCCAGTTCCGCGTCGTCCAGCCGAGGGAACAGGGGGTGGAGTACGAGGTCGACCACCACGTGGACGCCGGCGGCGAGCGCTTCTTCGTCGTCACCAACGCCGATGGAGCCGAGAACTTCAAGCTGGTCCAGGCCCCGGTGGAGACTCCCGGCCGCGCCCACTGGACCGACGTCGTGCCCCACCGCCCGGACGTGAGGCTGGACGGCATCGAGGTGTTCGCCGGGCACGTCGTGCTGTTCGAGAAGACGGCCGGCCTGCGCCAGATCTCGGTCCGCCGCATGAGCGACGGCGAGACCCACGTGATCGAGCAGCCCGAGCCCGTCTACACCGTCTATCCCGAGACGAACCTGGAGTTCGAGACGCGGACCTTCCGCTTCGGGTACTCGTCGCTCGTCACCCCCCGGTCGGTCTACGACTACGACCTGGACGGTCGCTCCCGCGGGCTCCTGAAGCGCCAGCCCGTCCTCGGCGGCTACGACGCCGAGCAGTACGAGACCGTGCGCGTCTGGGCCACGGCCCCCGACGGCGTGAAGGTGCCTATGTCGGTGGTTCACCGGCGAGGCGTCGCACTGGATGGCTCCTCACCCACCCTGCTCTACGGCTACGGGTCCTACGAGAGCTCGGTCGACCCGACGTTCTCACCGCTTCGGCTCAGCCTGCTCGAGCGCGGCTTCGTCTTCGCCATCGCCCACGTCCGCGGGGGAGGGGAGATGGGCCGCCACTGGTACGAGGACGGCAAGCTCCTGCGCAAGAAGAACACCTTCGGCGACTTCGTGGCCTGCGCCCGCCACCTCGTGGCCGAGGGCTACACCGCGCCCGAGAGGCTGGCCATCCGGGGGGGCAGTGCCGGTGGCCTGCTGATGGGGGCGGTCACGAACATGGCGCCCGAGCTGTTCAAGGCGGTGGTGGCCGTGGTCCCGTTCGTGGACGTCCTCACGACGATGCTGGACGAGTCCCTGCCCCTGACGGTCATGGAGTGGGAGGAGTGGGGCAATCCCAGGGACGATCCGGAGGTGTACCGGTACATGAAGTCGTACTCCCCCTATGACAACGTCGGCGCCGTCGCCTACCCGGACATGCTCGTCCTGGGCGGGCTGAACGACCCTCGGGTCAGCTACTGGGAGCCGGCCAAGTGGGTGCAACGCCTGAGGGAACGCTCCACCAGCGCCAACACGGTCGTGCTCAAGACGGAGATGGGTGGTGGTCACATGGGCCCCTCCGGCCGTTACGACGCCTGGCGGGAAGAAGCCCTCATCACCACGTTCGTGCTGGATGCCCTGGGCGTGCCCCTGCCGGGCTGAGGCGGCGGTGGCTCGTCAGGAGCCTTGGAGCGTGCGGATGTCGAGGATCCGGGCATCTGCCCTGGAGATGACTTCGGTGATCTGGTCGCCGACGAGCTCCTCCCGTTCCAGGAGCGCGTCACGCAGCGCCTCCACGATGTGGGCGTTGCCCCTGAGCATCCCGGTCACTTCGGCCTTGGCCCGTTCCAAGATGCGCTCGACCGCTTCTCGACCTACGTCGGTGGACAGCACCTTGGTCACCACGTTGGCGCCAGGAGGCCCGCCGGCGGCCTCCCACGAGATGAGCGAGCCGCCCATCCCGAGCGAGCCCACCATCTGAGCGGCGGCCGCCGTCGCCGTCTGGAGGTCTCCACTCGGGCCCGTGCCGGACTCGCCGAAGAACACCTCCTCGGCCGCCATGCCGCCGAAGGCGATCTGGATGAGCGCCTCTATCTCGGTCCGTGACTTGGTGAAACGCTCCTCGAGGTCCGAGTGGGCCAAGAGGCCGAGGGCGCCCCCTCGCTTGATGATGGACAGGACCTCCAACTTGCGCCCCTTGCCCACCAGGTGGGCGACGGTGGCGTGGCCGGCCTCGTGGGTGGCGATGGCCCGGCGCTCGGCTTCGGTGTACTCCACCGGGTGCTTGAGGCCCAGCTCCTCGGTCATGCGCGCCTGCTGGATGTCGTCCCAGTTGAGGGCACCGGCACCGCGGCGCAGCGCCCAGACCAGCGCCTCGTCGAGCAGGTGCTCGATCATCACGGGCGAGTAGCCGAAGGTCATGGCCGCGAGGGTCTGGCGGCGATCGGGGTCGTCGAGGTCGGCGTCGTGGGCCTTCTTGGCCAGGTAGTAGTCGAGGATCTCCCGCCGGCCGCTGCGGCTGGGCAGGTCGAAGTAGATCGACCGGTCGAAGCGGCCGGGCCGGAGCAGGGCGGGGTCGAGGTCGGCGGCCCGGTTGGTGGCCCCGATGACCAGGATGTTGGGCACCGGGCTCGGGCGCTTGCGCAGCTGCGCGTGGGCCGGTAGCCAGCGATTGACCTGGTCGACGAACCAGCCGGCCAGCCGGCGACCGCCGGTCGGCGTGTCGAAGGACTGGAGCTGGATGAGAAGCTCGTTGACCACTCCGGAGATGCCCTCGCGGGCGCCGGTGCCGCCCATGCCGGAACGGGACCCGCCGATGGCGTCGATCTCCTCGATGAAGCCGATGGCTCCGCCCTCCCGGCGGGCGTGGCGGCGCAGGGCCTTGAAGTAGGTGCGGATCTTGCGGTTGGTCTGGCCGTAGTACATGGACTGGAAGGCCGACGAGGAGACGAAGAGGAAGGGCACGCCCGCCTCCCGGGCCATGGCCTTGGCCATGTAGGTCTTGCCCGTCCCGGGCGGGCCTTCGAACAGGATGGCCCGCCGGGGGGTCCCGCCCATGCGCTCCTTGAAAGTGCGGTGGGCCAGGAACAGGTTCAGTGTCCGGACCACCTCCTCCACGACGACGCCGGCACCCTTGACGTCGTCGAGGGAGATGTCGATCTCGCTGGGCCGGTAGAGCACGTGGGGCGATCGGCCGGCCCCGGCCATCGGCAGCACGATCACGGCCAGCAGCACCACGGCCAGCAGCACGCCCGGGAGGAACTCCGGCGGGATGCCCAAGCCTGGCAGGCCCGGGCTGACGGGATCACCCATCAGTACCCGGGCCCACATCCATACCATGAGCGGTCCCAGCACGGCCTGCAGGGTGAGCAGGCGGCGCCGGCGGGACAGCTCACGTGACACGGCCACATCGGCCGCTGCGTCCCGCAGCACCTGCGCCTGCCCCAGTCGGCTCAGCTCCACCCAACGCTCCGTGGTAGTCGTCTGCCCACCATTGTGACAGGCGGGGAACCGCTAAACGAACGCGGCGACGGTGCCTTTTGTTCCGATCGCCTACGCCCCGGAACGGACCGGAGGCGCTGGCTGGCGCTGGACCCGCCAAACCCGCGAAGTTGAGGCAGTTCCGCCGGCGGCCGCTCCCGCCGCCGGAGGCGGCCTTCCCCGGATGCCGCAAAGAGGAACAGCGGAGGGCGAGCCGGCTTCGCCGGTCGCCCGAAGCATCTTGCTTATTCGGGGAGCAAGCTTTGCTTGCGACCCGAGAGTCGGCGGCGGCCGCTCCCGCCGCCGCAGGCGGCTTTATCGGATGCCGCAAAGTGGAACGGCGGAGGGCGAGCCGGCTTTGCCGGTCGCCCGCAGCACCTTGCTGATCCGGGGAGCAAGCTTTGCTCGCGACCGAGAGTCGCCAGCAGCTAGGTGCGGAGCCCCCAGTAGGGCTGGCGCCCGGGCGGGAGGCCGGCCCGGGGCGGGTTCGACTGGTCCCGCTTCGAGACGATCGGGTCTCGAACCCCCCAGTCGGCGCCGATGGCGGGATCGTCCCACGCCACGCCGAGCTCGTCCTCAGGGTTGTAGTAGGCGTCGACCAGGTAGGTGACGGTCAGGTCGGTGAGGGCGGCGAAGCCGTGAGCAACCCCGGGCGGGATGTAGACGCCCTTGTCGCAGCCCGGGCCGTCGCCGATCTCCATGACCAGCGTGGCGCCGTCGGTGGGCGAGCCGTCACGTAGGTCGTGCAGCACCACCCGGGCCCGCCCTCTGGGCACGTACCAGTAGTCGGCCTGGTGCAGGTGGTAGTGGAGCCCCACTACCGCCCCGGCCTGCTTGTCCGAGCGGTTGGCCTGCACCATCTCGCGCCCTGAAGGGAACCACGAGCGGCGATAGGTCTCCGAGAACCGGCCCCGCTCGTCGCCATGGCCGTCCGGCTCGACGACGATCACTCCGGCAATGGTCTCAGAATCCACGATCTCAGGCATCGGCGGCGACCCTACCGCCCGCCGTGAGTCAGAGAAACTTGGCGGCGGCGATGACCAGACCGGCCATGGCGACCATGGAGCCGACGTTCGCAGCAATCTGCTTGGGCAGCAGCCCATCGACGTGGGCAGAAAGCTGGGCAATCTGACCCTTCAGCTCTCCCACGTCTCCCCGTATCTCGCCCCGTAGCTCACGTACCTCGCCCCGCAGCTCGGCCATCTCACCCCGGAGCTCTGCCTTGAAAGCGATGAAGTCAGACCTGCGGGCCAGGTCGGCCCCGCCGCCGGCAGGCAGGAGCTCCATCATCGTGGCGGCCGGCTCAGGGCCGAGCCGCTCCTCCAGCACCGCGAACAGGTGCCGGCGTTCGTTGTCGGAAACCATGTACTTCCCCGTTCTCTGATCTCGAAGGCGCGGGGGAAGCGCATCCTGAAAGGGTACCCGGCCATGGTGACGGTGGCGCTGGCTTAGCGCACCATCCGGCGTCTGGCGCTCGTCCGGATCCGGGACTCGAGGACGAAGGCGAGGCCGCCGACGGTGCCGAGGAGCACCGGCCCGATGCCGTCGTTCCCGCCGCTGTCGGCGGCGGCCATCAGGGCCAGGATCACCAGGAGCACGTTGCGCACGACGGTGTCGCGGCCCACGGGCTGCGGGGATGTCTCGCCGAAGCAGCCGCACGGCACGCTGTGGCCCCGGCGTACTCGGGTCGCGACAACCACGGCAAATGCGGCAAGGAGCGCGGCGGCGACCAGTGTCGTCCACGGGAGCCCGATGCCTGCCACCAGCAACGCCCCTAGCACCACCTCCCCCCAGGGCAGCACGGACGCCAACCCGGCGGGAGCGCCGAAGGCGGCGGCGGTGGCGGGCCACGCCGGCTGGCACAGCTTGGCGACGCCGGCAACCAACAGCACCACACCGACGGCGATGCGCGCGCCCACCGGCGGTCAGGACGCGAAGCGGCCGTAGCCGCCCCGGTAGAACAGCAGCGGCGTCCGTCCCTCGTCGTCGTGGCCCAGCCCGACGACCCTGCCCACGACGATGAGGTGGTCGCCTGCCTCGTGGACGTCGTGCACCCTGCAGTCCACCCACGCCAGCACGCCGGCCAGGACCGGGGAGCCGGTGACCGGCGCCGGCGCCCAGTCCGCGCCGGCAAACCGATCGGCGCCCCGGGCGGCGAACGATCTGGCCAGCTGCTCCTGGTCGCTGGCCAGCACGTTGGCGCAGAAGGCGCCGCCCTGCCCCATCCTGGGCCACGTGACCGAGAGGCGGGAGGGACAGATCGAGATGAGCGGAGGGTCGAGCGACACCGAGGTGAAGGACTGCGCAGTGAAGCCGATGGGCTCGCCCCGGTCGAGGGCGGTGACCACGGTGACGCCGGTGCCGAAGTGCCCGAGGACCTGGCGGAAGCGGGCGTCGTCGAACGGCGAGTCGGGCGGGGCCGCCAGCGCGTCGTCCCGAGGCGAGTCGGGTGGGGCGGCGCGAGTATCGCCCCGAGGCGAGTCGGGTGGGGTGCCGGCTGGGTCGGTGTCGATATCGTCGGGCAGGCCGCCATGATGCCCGCTGCCCACCCGTTGCGAGTACATATCGGGCGGATTCCGCCCGCTATGTACTCCTAACCAGGGAGGGCGGGCTAGCGGGCGGCGCCGGTGCCGACCAGGCCCCGTTGCTGCAGCATGACCTTGAGGTCGTGGGGATTGGTGGCCGTCATCATGGCGCCCCGCAGGTCGATGGAGCCCTGCTGGTAGAGGTTCACCAGGCCCTGGTCGAACGTCTGCATGCCGTAGTACTCGCCGTCGGCCACGATCTCGTGGATGTCGCTGGTGCGCTGCGGGTCGAGGATGCACTGCTGGATGCGGCCGTTGACCACCATCACCTCGAGCGCCGGCACCCGTCCGGCGCCGTCGGCGGTGGGCACGAGGCGCTGGCAGATCGTGCCCCGCAGCGATCCGGCCAGCGCCACCCGCACCTGGTTCTGCTGGTGGGGCGGGAAGAAGTCGACGATGCGGCTCACCGTCTCGGGGGCGTCGATGGTGTGCAGGGTCGAGAACACGAGGTGACCGGTCTCCGCCGCGCTCAGGGCGGCGGCGACGGTCTCCTGGTCGCGCATCTCCCCCACCAGGATGACGTCGGGATCCTGGCGCATCACGGCGCGCATGGCCGTGGCGAAGTCGTTGGTGTCGAACCCGATCTCCCGCTGGTTGATCTCGGCCATCTGGTCGCGGTGGAGGACCTCGATCGGGTCCTCGATGGTGACGATGTGGACCTCGCGGGTCCGGTTGATGTGGTCGATCATGGCGGCGAGGGTGGTGGTCTTGCCCGAACCGGTGGGCCCGGTGACCAGGACGAGCCCCCGGTTCTCGTTGGCCAGCCGGGCCACGACCTCGGGTAGGCCGAGCTCGTCGAAGCTGGCCGCAGAGGTGAGAACACGGCGGAAGATCATGGCGGTGGAGCCTCGCTGGCGGAACACGTTCACGCGGAACCGCCCGCACTTGGGGATGGCATAGGCGAAGTCGGCCTCGTTGCGAACGGCGAACTGCTGGGCGACCTCGTCCTTCATGATGGCGCCGGCCATCTCGGCGGTGTCCTCGTGGCTGAGGACGTTCTCCTCTTCGAGTTGTCGCAGGGAGCCATGGACGCGGACGCGCGGTCGGGACCCCACCTTGATGTGCAGGTCCGACGCCTCGGTCGTCTCCATGGCACGAAGAAGGCGATCAAGCCATTCGTGAGCCATAAGCAACGTTATCGGCACTGTGGGCTGGAGACTGAGAGAAGTTTGCCGGCGGCCGCTGCCCAGGGGTCACCTGGGCCATCATGGGGCGTGACCGAGCTGGGGCTGCGCAACGACGTCTACCGCCGGCCACTGGCCACCGCGCTGGACCGCCTGGAGCTGCGTGAGGGCTGGACCTGCGTGGACGTGGGCGCCGGCGGGGGTGACGTGACCGTCGCTCTGGCGGAGATGGTCGGCCACGAGGGGCGCGTCTACGCGGTGGACAGCGATCCTGCCGCCCGCGACGCCGCCGCCCGCGCCGCCGCCGCTCACGCCCAGGTGATCGTCATCACCCAGGCCGGCGAGGATCTCCTGCTGCCCGAAGCGGTGGACCTGGCCTTCTGCCGGTTCCTGCTCATGCACGTGGACGACCCGGTACGGGTCCTGCGGCGGATGGCGGGCGCCGTGCGCCCCGGTGGATGGGTGGTGGCCCAGGAGCCGATCACATCGGCCGGTCGTGTCGGCGGGAGCCCTCTGTCCATGCCCGATGCCATGGACCCCGACGTGGGGGCGCAGCTGCCGGCCATGGCCCGCGACGCCGGCCTCGAGATCGTCGACGCCTGGGCGGAGGCCCCCGCCGGCGTGGGCCCGGGGCCCGTCACCGACTACCTGGCCACCCTCACCGGGGTCGACCCAGGAGACGACGCCGTGGTCCTGCCCCCGCTGGTCACCGTGGTCGCCCGCCGCCCCGCCTAGCTCCAACCAGGCCGCCGGCGGCCCTGACCGGCTCGCTTGTGCTCGCCCCTACCGCTCGATCGTCAGGTCCCGCAGGTAGAACCAGTACGTCCGTTTGCGGCACACCCCCCACAGGGCCCAGAGATCCCAGAACATCCGCCAGGTGCGCCGGTAGCCCTCGATGCGGCCGAACTTGTCCCGCTTGGTCCGGTGCGACACCCCGGTCATCACCCGGCTGCTGATCGGCAGGCGGGCCTCGGTGACCACCTCGTTGAGCATGATCTCGATGAGGTAGCCCCGACGCTTCTCTGGCGGCACGGCCTCGAAGACCCATCTGGGCACGATGCGCTCACCCGTCGTCGGCGGGAAGCGCAGGACCAGCGGGTTCACGATCCCGTAGTCGAAGATGCCGAGGGACATCGTGGCCCGACCGTCCAGGTAGGGGCGGCAGACGTCGTCGAGGTGCCCGCTGGTGATCCCGATCAGGTCGGCGTCCACGAACAGGATGGCCTCGGCGTCGCTGACGGCCACACCCATCTCCATGGCCAGGCCCTTCGAGCCCGCCCCTGCTTCCCGGCGCACCACCTTGGCCCCGGCGGCGGCGGCCAGCTCTCCGGTCCCGTCCGTGGAACCGTCGTCGACCACGATCACCTCCCGCACGTGGGCGCAGCCCAGGCAGGCGGCGATCACGGTGGCCACCGTGGGTGCCTCGTCCCGCGCCGGGATGACGGCGTCCACAGTCGTCCGGCTCGGGATCATCGCCGGAGCCTACGGACGGCCGGCCGAGGTGCTTGGGGGCGCTGGAGGATCAGGCGGAAACGAGGTCCCGCGCCGCGGCGGTGGAGACGTCCCTCAAGCGGTTGATGGCCTTGGACTCGATGTAGCGGACCCGCTCCCGGCTGACCCCGAAGTGATCGGCCACCTCGGCCAGCGTCCGGGGCTCGCCCCGGTCCAGCCCGTAGCGCAGGCAGAGCACCTCCTGCTCCTTCGGTTCGAGCCGGGCCAGCAGCTTGGCCACGTGGGCGGGGAGCATGGCGGCGAAGACGACCTGCTCCGGGGGCGAGGCGTCGGTGTCCTCGCAGACATCGCCCAGCTCGCCGTCACCCTCCTCACCCCTCGGCTCCGAGAGCGACACGGGATCGGACAGATGTGGGAGCAGCTCCTCGACCTTGGCCACGGGGAGCGACAGGTCGGCCGCCAGCTCGGCCACCGTGGGGGAGCGACCGTTGACCACCTCGAAGTTGATCGTCGCCATACGGAGGGCCAGCACCTGCTCGACCGTGTGCACGGGCAGCCGGATGGTGCGGGCCGTGTTGGCGACCCCCCGGCTGATGGCCTGGCGGATCCACCAGGTGGCGTAGGTGGAGAACTTGAAGCCCTTCTTGTGGTCGAACTTCTCCACCGCGTGGATCAGCCCCAGGTTACCCTCCTGGATGAGGTCGAGCAGCGGCAGGCCTGACGCCTGGTAGCGCTTGGCGACGGAGACGACGAGACGGAGGTTGGCGGTGACGAAGCGGGCTGCGGCCTGCTGGCCGGCCCGCACCTCATCCTCCAGGCGTCGCCGCTCGGCTGCGCTCAGGTTCGTCGCGGAAGCGAGGCGGGCGGCTGCCTGCTTGCCCACGTCGACGGCCTCACCGAGGCGCACCTCGTCGCCCGCCGTGAGCAGCGAATGGCGACCGATGTCGTGCAGGTAGAGATGGACGCCGTCGTCATCCCTGCTGCCCTCACCTCGATGCCTGACCACTGCCAAAGATCCTCCCCCAACCACCGATGGGTGAACCCGCTAAGTGTTGAATGACTGTAGCGCGCTCCGCCACGCTCTACCAGTACGGAACCAACGCGGCAGCCCGATGATTCCGGAGACCGAACTTCTCTGCTCTCGGGCGGTCACGCCGGCGGCTTGAGCAGTTCCGGCGCAGTTGCGCAGTCTGCGCGGTTCGCGGCTTCGGCCGCTCCCTGCCGGCCGGTGGGGCCGAAGACCTCGGCGCACGGGGCGAGGGGCACTATGTCGTGCGGGCGGTACCAGGGCTCGTCCGTGGAGCGCCGGATGCGATCGCACAACGCCTTCCAGAGGGGCTCGGGCAAGGCTCGACCCTCGCCCGCCACCACCCACACCGGCACGTCCACGGCACGGGCGACGAGGGCGGCGGCCTGGGAGCCGGCCGCGGCCAGGAACCCGGTGGGGCCGATGGCGAAGGCCTCCAGCACGACGAGGTCGCATTCACCCACGGCGGCGGCGAGGCCGGCGTCAGGGACGTCTGCGCAGGTCACCCCGGCCCGCCCGAGCCTCTGGGAGAGGCCCCGGCCCTCACCGGCGGAGCCCACCAGGAGGACTTGGACGTCACCGCGCCGGTACAAGGCCTGCGCCGCCTGCTCGGGCCAACCCAGAACGAGGACGGTGGCCTCCTCGGGAAGGGCGGCAGCGAGCAACGCCGGGGTGGGATCGGCATCGACCTCGTCGGCGACCCGCCACGCCTCGTCCACCGGGTCGGGGGCGTTGAGCACGCGTGCCGCCAGCGCCCACATGGGCCCCACCGCCGGATGGCGGTCCACCAGGCGGCGGCAGGCGGTGACCAGACCGGCCGGTTCGTTGCCGAAGCCGGCCAGCGCAGCCGCGGCCTCCCCCACCAGGATCGACGGGCCGGCCCCCTGGGCCCGGGCCACGGAGCGCAACCGCTCGATGGGGTGCATCAGCCGCGGAGGCTACCGCCGGCTGCCGTCCCCGCCGCCGCCGGGCAGGCCGGAGTACGTTCTGCGGCTGTGGCCGTCGACCCTCCCCCGGACCTCCTGCTCAGCCCCCTGAACGGGCCTCCCCGCAGCGTCCGTCAGTGGCTGACCAACTTCCATCTGGTGTTCGTGGCCGTCGACCCCTTTTCCCGGCAGAGCCGGTGGATCGTGCCCACGGCAGCACGCATCCTCTCCAACTTCGACCAGGCCGACTGCCGGGTGGCATGGCTGGTGACGGGCACCCCCGACGAGTGCCGCACATTTCTGGGCGAGTGGTGCGACAAGATCCTCACCTTCAGCGACCCGGACCTCACCGCGGTGAAGGGCTTCGGCCTGGAGCGGTTGCCGGCGCTGGTCCACCTCGGGATCGACGGCTCCATCGCCGGCGCCTCGGAGGGTTGGGACCCGCTGGCATGGCGTCAGATCATGGCCAACCTGGCCAAGATCATGGCCTGGCTCCCCCCGAGCATCCCCGGGCCCGGCGATCCCGGCCCGTTCGCCGGCGCTCCGGTCTGAGCTCCCCCTACTCGCGGACGGGCCGGTCAGGGACGCCACCGCGGGTGAGCGAGAGCACGTCGAGCGCCTTGTCCAGCTCGGCCTCGGTCATCCAGCCGCGCTCCATCACGAGCTCGCGGATCGGACGGCCCGTTCGGGTGGACTGCTGGATCACCTCGACTGCCTTCTCGTAGCCGATGTAGGGGTTGAGCGAGGCGCCGATGGAAGGCGAGGATTCCGCGTAAGCGCGACAGCGATCGACGTCGGCGACCACGCCGGCGACGCAACGATCGGCCAGAGTACGGGTCGAGGTGCTGAGCAGGCGGACGGACTCCAGCACGTTGCGGGCCATCACCGGCAGCATGACGTTGAGCTCCAGGGTGCCCGAGGCGCCGGCGAAGGCCACGGCGGCGTCGTTGCCGATCACCTGGGCCACCACCTGGCACACCGCCTCGGGGATCACCGGGTTGACCTTGCCGGGCATGATCGACGAGCCCGGCTGGAGGTCGGGCAGGCGGATCTCGGCCAGACCGGTTCGCGGGCCGCTGGCCAGCAAGCGCAGGTCGTTGGCCAGCTTGTAGACCGACACGGCGACGGTGCGCAGGGCGCCACTGGTATGGACGACTGCGTCCCGCCCTCCCTGCGCCTCGAAATGGTCGGCCGCCTCCCGGAGGGGAAGGCCGAGATCGGCGGCCAGCCGGGCGATCACGGCGGCACCGAAGCCCGAGGGAGCATTGATACCGGTGCCCACCGCCGTCCCGCCCAGCGGCAGCTCACCCAGCCGGACGAGGGCCGCCTCCAGGCGCTCCACTCCCAGCTCCACGGCCCGTGCCCACCCGCCGAACTCCTGGCCGAGGGTCACCGGGGTGGCATCCATCAGATGGGTACGACCGGCTTTCACGACATCCGAGAGCTCGTCCTGCTTCGCCCGCAGCGCGCCGGCCAGGTGCAGGAGGGCGGGCACCAGCTCGCCGACGATCCCCCGCACGGCGGCAAGATGGATGGCCGAGGGGAAGACGTCGTTGGAAGACTGAGAGGCGTTGACGTGGTCGTTGGGGTGAACCGGCCGGCCCAGCCGCTCCGACGCCAGTTGGGCGATGACCTCGTTGGCGTTCATGTTGGAGGAGGTGCCCGAGCCGGTCTGGAACACATCGACGGGGAACTGGTCGTCCCACCGGCCGGCGGCGACCTCGGCGGCGGCCTCGGCGATGGCGGCGGCGACATCATGATCGACCACGCCCAGTCGGGCGTTCTCGTGGGCCGCGGCGCTCTTGATGAGGCCGAGGGCGCTGATCAGGGAGGCGTCGATGGGCCGCCCGGATATGACGAAGTTCTCCACTGCCCGCTGCGTCTGGGCACCCCAGCGGGCCTCGGCGGGCACGCTCACATCGCCTAGTGAGTCGCGCTCGGTGCGGGGTTCGGCCACGCGCGCACGGTAGCCTGAGCCTCAGTTGTGCTCTCGACAGTGACGACCCCGCGTCACCGGAGACGAGCAGCCCATGTCGGGGCCCTGCTCACCTTTCTGCTCGCGGGCACGCTCCTTCCCCCCTCAAAGGCACGCGCCACGGAACCGGCACAGGTGGCGCCGGAACGTGAGATCGCCGACAAGAAGGCCGAAGCGGCGAGGATCGAACGGGAGCTGCAGGCCCAGGGCCGGCAGGTGAGCATCCTCGCCGAGGAGCTCAACGAGTCACGCCTCGTGGCCGATCGGCTGGCCGGCGAGGTGGCGGCGACCGAGGCGCAGCTACGGGAGACGGTGCAGAGGATGGACGCGGCCCGTGCCCGGCTGAAGCTCAGGGCGGTGACCGCCTACATGCGCGGCGGCCACGTCCCTTCGGTCGGTCTGGTGGCCCAGGGGCCGGCCGCCGAGATCGGCCTCCGCCGGGCCTACGTGGGCGCTCTGGTGGGCCAGGACCGGGGCGCAGTGGACGATCTGGAAGCGGCCCGGGAGGAGCGGGCGACACGGCAGGGCCAGCTCCAGGGGGCACAGCAGTCGGCCCGGGAGGCCCTGGCCGACGTGGAGGCGAGACGCAGGGCGGCGGCCCAGGCCGCCGCCGCCCGCCGGGCCACCCTCGAGGCAGTGCAGGGGGAGCTGGCGGATCTGGTGGCCGCAGAGGCCCGGCGCCGGGCCGAGGAGGAGGCGCAGCGGGCCCGGGCCCTGTTGGCCGCCCGTGAGGCGGCCGCCCGTGAAGCGGCCCGGCGGGCGGAGCAGGAGGCGGCGCGACGGGCCGAGGCGGCACGGGAGGAGGCGGCGCGACGGGCCGAGGCGGCACGGGAGGAGGCGGCCCGGCGGCCGGCGCCCCGCACGCCGCCGGCGGTCGCGCCGGCCCCCGCCCCGGCCATCGTTCCCAGGACCTCGCCCTCCGGCGGCGCGGCGGCGGGGGCCGAGACCGCGGTGGCCGAGGCCAAGCGCCAGCTGGGCAAGCCCTACGAGTGGGGGGCGTCGGGCCCCGACAGCTTCGATTGCTCAGGGCTCACGTCCTGGGCCTGGCGCGCCGGAGGGAAGTCCCTCCCCCACTCCTCCCGCGCCCAGTACTCCGCCACCGCCCGGGTCCCGGCCGACGAGATCCGGATCGGGGACCTCATCTTCTACGGCGAGCCCATCCACCACGTGGGCATCTACGCCGGCGACGGCCGGATGGTCGAGGCTTCCGAGACAGGGACGCCGGTGCGGATGGCCAGCATCTACCGCAGTGACCTGGTCGGGGTCGGGCGGGTGCAGTAAGAACCGGGCCGTGGCTCCCCCTGTGCCGGCCCCCGAACTGGCCGGGCGGGGTGGGTGGATCGGGGTGGAAGAGCCACTTTCGATGGAGCGGCTCCGGGGCCGCGTGGTGGTGCTCCACTTCCTCCGTTTCTCGGCCGTGGGCTGCCTGCGGGTGATCGAGGAGCTGCGACCTCTGGAGCGGCTGTTCGCAGAAGAGATGGTGGTCGTCGGCGTGCACTCGCCGGGGTACGCCCATGAGACCGAGCACCGGTCCGTGAGGTCCGGGGTGGGCCGCCACCGGGTGGGTCACCCTGTTCTCGACGACCCTGAGTTGGAGACCGCCCGCGCCTACGGAGTGGGCTCCTGGCCCACGGTGGTGGTCGTGGACCCGGCCGGCGATGTGGTCGAGACGTTGGAGACCGACTCGGTCAGGATCCCCCTGGAGAAGACGATCCCTGCTCTGGTGGAGGAGCACGAGAGGAGGGGGTCACTGCGCCGGGAGCCGTTGTTCGTGCACCGGGAGATCCTGCCGGTGCCGCTGGCCTACCCGGCCAAGGTCGCGGTGTCCCCGGACGGCCGGCGCCTGGCCATCGCCGATCCGAGCTACGACCAGGTGCTGGTGTGCACCCTCGATGGTCTCGTCCTGGAGGTGCACTCGGGTTTCTCCCAACCCCATGGCGTGCGCTTCGACGAGGACGGTGACCTCGCCCTGTGCGACACCGCCGCCGGGCGGGTGGTGCGGGCCAGTGGGGAGGTGCTGGCCGACGCCATGTGCTGGCCGTGGGACCTGGTGGCCGACAAGCTCGGCATGTGGGTGGTGGCCGAGGCGGGTCACAACCGCATCCTGCGGATCAAGCCGAGCGAGCTCCGGGCCAGGGTGGCGGCGGGAACGGGGGCCTTCGGGGTGGCGGACGGGATCCTGGCCAAGGCCGAGATGGCGCAGCCCTCCGGCGTCGCCCGTAGCGGCGAGGGGATCGTGTTCGTGGACACCGAGCCGGGCAGCCTGCGGTTGATGGGACCAGAGGTGGTGAGCACTCTCGTGGCCGATGGCCTGGAGCACCCACTGGCTGTCGCCAGTGACGGCGATGAGCTGGTGTACGTCGCCGACACGTTCAACTCGGTGATCAAGGTCTGGGAGGAGGGCGGGTTGCGGACCCTGCCGGTGGAGGGCCTGGACGAGCCCGGGGGGTTGGACGTGCTTCCCGACGGGCACCTGGTGGTGGCCGACACCAACAACCACAGGGTGGTGGTGGTGGACCCGGCGAGCGGCGCGGTGGCGCCTCTGGAGCTGGACGACACATGGGTGCACGCCGGCGAGGGGGACGCCATGAGGTCGGCGCGGGGGGCCAAGGTCGAGGTCCCGTGGAGGATCGACCTGGTGGGCGAGGAGTTGGAAGGGGCGCGGCGGTCGCCGGTCCGGGTCACCCTCACGGCCAGCCCGCCGGCGCTGCTCGAGAACGGCCCGGTGTCGTGGTCAGGTGCTTCGGCCGAGGGTGTGGTGGCCGGCGTCGCCGGCGGGCCCGGCTCCGGGATGCTGCTGGTGGAGGTGTCCGCCGACGTCCGCCAGGGCGCCCGCCGGCGCCTCCGCCGCGTGAACCGCTTCCGGTACCCCTTCGACGTCCGCTAGTTGATCCACCAGCGTCTAGCGCGGGGGCAGGGGGAGGACGGCGCCGGCGGGGACGAGGCGCGGGGTGTTGGTGATCTGGAGCAGGGCGCCGGCGCCGGCGTCCTGCACCGTGGTGTTGTCGCAACCGCCGGCCGCGGTGGGCTCGTAGCTCACGGCCACGGCTCTCGGCACCCGCTCCGTTCCGTCCGGGCCCACCGCCTGCAGCCGGCTCCAGCGCACCGTCACCGACGGATGGTCGCAGCGGGCGAACACCTCGGACCAGACCAGCGGCCGGGCCAGATGCTCGCCGCCGCCGGCGAGGTCCCGGATCACGGTGGCCTCTCCCGTCACCAGGTCGGTGACCTCACCCCGCCATGCGCCGGCGGCACCGGGCGCGCCGTGCACCCTGAGGAGGTACGGGCGGTGCGGCTGCCACGGGTAGTCCCGGGTGTTGGGGTCGCGGGGCTGGCTCGGCAACGGCGAGGTGGTCCCGGAGAGGACCCGGCCGCCGGCGCCGTAGCCGCCCCAGTTGACCGCCCGGCTGCCCGGATGTGACCGGTTCCACTGCAAGCCGATGTGGGCACCGCCCGCCTCGCCGCCGGCGCCGTCGAAGGACACCTGGAGGGCCCAGAAGTACAGGCGGTCCACCGCCGGCGGCTCGACCACCTCGAGCACGGCCGACACCTCCGACAGCGGTTCGTCGCCGTCGATGAGCCAGCGCAGGTGGAACGACGAGGCGCCGTTGGCGGAACCTGGCTCGCCACTCGTCCGGCCCGCCCCCAGGCGGGTGCGGTTGTCCGTCCTCCACCTGAACGGGCGCCGCAGGGGCATGGAGCGACGCTACCGGGCGGGTTCGACCCAAAGGGGCGCCCGCTGGCGTACCCTCGTGCCATGCCCGGAAAAGTGCCGCAGAAACCAAACGAGAAGAAGAAGGGCAAGTCGCTCAAGGAAAAACGAGCGGTCAAGAACGCCAAGAAGGCCGGTAGCTAGGAGATCTAGAGGCTGAGGCCCAGCTGCGCGGCCGGCTCCGGCGGCGCCGCGGGTACGGCGGCGGGTTGGCGCGGGGTGACGGAGCGAGCGGCGCGGGGGGAGCCCCACCTGCCTCTCGCCTGACTGACGAAGGTCCGCACCAGCGCGGCCAGGGCGTCCTGGTCCTTGGCCGGCTGGTAGGCCTTCTGGAACCGCCGCTCGTACTCCCCCACCAGCTCCGGGCGGTTGGCGGTGAGCCAGTCGAAGAAGTGCTGGCGCACCCCGGCGCGGAGGTGGAGGCCGATGGCCGAGATGTGGGTGGCGCCGGCCTGCACACAGGCGTTCACCACCGCCTCCAGCTGCTCCGGCGCGTCGGAGATGCCAGGCAGGACAGGCGCCACCAGCACGCCGCAGGGGATGCCCGCCTCGTTCAGCTTGGCTACCGCCTCGACCCGACGGCGGGGATGAGCAGTGCCGGGCTCGCTGCTCTTCCAGACACCCTCGTCGAGCGTCCCTATGGAGAAGTTGGCCTGCACCGACGTGCGCTCGGCCGCGGCCTCGAGCAGGTCGAGGTCGCGCAGGATGAGCGGCGACTTCGTGAGGATGGAGAAGGGGTTCCCGGCTTCTCCCAGGACCTTGATGATGCCTTGCGTGAGGTGGTACTTGCCCTCACAACGCTGGTAAGGGTCGGTGTTGGTGCCCATGGCTATATCGTCGCCACCCCAGCGTGGCGAACGCAGCTCGGCCCGCAGTCGCTCCACCGCGTTCACCTTGACGACGATCTTGCTGTCGAAGTCGTCCCCGATGTTCAGCCCGAGGTAGTCGTGGGTGGGACGAGCGAAGCAGTTGTGACTAACCACACCGTTGGCGATGAAGTCGCCGGTGCCGGTAGTGATGTCGTACATAGGCAAGCTGATTCCGAGGGGCTCTATGCCCGCCACCCGAAGCTTTGCCTTGTTCTTGATCGCCCTCCCCTCGATGTCTCTCTTCCGGGTGATGGCAGGGTCGGTCATATGGAAAAAACGCAGTTGCTCCTGTAAGCCGCCCAGAAGCCGGACCACCAGCACCGGGCGGTTGGTCCCCGGTCTTGTTTCTAATGTGAATCGGAACCCAAATTTCCGAAGGCAGTCCTTGATCCTCCCTATGACAGCTTCATCTGTATTGCAGATGCGAAGGATCCCACAGCTGCAGCTGCCCTCAGCGTCAAATATGCCCGCAAGAAACCCTTTCGCCCAATGGTCCGTTGGAGCAGTTGGCCAGCGGATCAGCTCCTGGATCGCGGTGACGTTCGACAATGACTGCGTGCGTATCGCCTGAATTTCACGATGTTGTCCCGAAGCCTTCTGGAACACGAACTCCGAAGTCTGAATCGCGAAGTCGGACAGATACTCACGAGTCCGCCAAAGGGGCTCCAAGTCGATGAGGGCGAGCCGGAATCGATGGACATCACCATGCGTCCGCCCTACCCGCTGGTAGGCGTACGAGCCGAGGTTGGCGTCCCCTCGGATCATCCCGCAGAGGTAGCCGGTTCGGTAGTCGGCGTCGTGATCGGGACCAACTGCAAAGGCGCCGGTTCCGAGGAGTTGGTTGTTCAGCGTCAGGTGCGGTCGCCGGGTCCTCCCCTGTTCTGAACCGGTCACATGCTTCCACCCTCGCGTCGTCAAGAATCTGTGATCACTGCTGGACATCAGTTCCGTCCCGTCTTCGAGCCGAAGGCGATACGCCTCCCGAACTGTGCTCCAGTGGGCAAGAACCCGAGTCCGCACGTAACGGTGAAACCTTCCGTCGAACCGGGTGCCGTAGATCAAGTCTCCGACCCGGAGCTGCGCCAGCTCCCGTGTTCGCCCATCAGCCATGAGCACTGGCGTGTCCCCCGTCTGACAGTAGGAACAAGCGTGGCTGCATCCTCGGTAGGCGTTGATCGTGTACCGGAAGGGCACCCGCGAGGCTTTGGGGACCTCGTTGATGATGCGCTTGGCGTTGACGTGGAGGAACTCGAGCCCCCGGTACTCGCCTCGGCCCACGTGGCGGTCGACCAGCTCCTCCTCGGCGAACAGCGCGCCTTGGCCGCCGTTGTCGTCCGCCAACTTCCAGCGGAACTCTCTCGCGCTCACTCCACCAGAATACCAGAACGCACGTTCGCCTACTCGTCGAGCAGCTCTGAGACACGCTCTGGGGGCCGGGCGATGATGGCCCGGTCGCCGCGGATCACGATGGGGCGCTGGATGAGGATGGGGTTGGCAGTCATGGCATCGAGGAGTTCGTCACGGCCGGCGTTCTGGAGGCCGAGCTCGGTGTAGACCGGCTCCTTCTCCCTCATCATGTCCCGGGGGTCGTCGGTCCCCAGCAACTTCATCACCCGCTCCAGGTCCTCCCGGGTCGGGGCCTGCTCCAAATAGCGCACGTAGTCGGCTTCCACTCCCCGCTCGTTGAGGATGCCCTCGACGGTCTGGCAGTTGGAGCAGTCGGGCTTGAAGAAGACTGTCGTTTCCATGAGACGATTTTACGTGGCAGTGGTGGGGCCCGGGCACTGCCCTTTGCCCGTCGCCGAGCAGGCCGAGGCGGTGGGGGGCGGCCTGGCCGAGGCGGGGGTGTCGGTCGTGTGCGGGGGACTCGGCGGGGTGATGGAGGCTGCGTGCCGAGGGGCCAAGGCGGCCGGCGGGCTCACAGTGGGCATCCTGCCAGGGGATGATCGTGAGGCGGCCAACGAGTGGGTCGACGTCGCCCTGCCGACCGGCCTCGGAGAGGCTCGCAACGCCTTGGTCGTCCGCTCGGCGGACGTGGTCGTCGCCGTGGCCGGCGGCTACGGGACCTTGTCTGAAGTGGCCCTCGCCCTCAAGACCGGAAAGCCCGTCGTCGGATTGTCCACTTGGGACATCGACGGGGTAGAGCCGGCGGCGGATCCCGCCGACGCCGTGGCCAAGGCGCTGCAGTTCCTATCCTGAGCCGGCGCCCCCGTATCCCAACTGGCAGAGGACGGGAACTTAAAATTCTCGACAGTGTGGGTTCGACTCCCACCGGGGGCACGGCGCCGTACTCCTCGCCGCGCACCCACGACATCGAGGTGCCTAAAGTTGTGGTGTGGAGGAAGCCCCGCTCGACGACTTCACCGACAGCGAGGTACGGCTATGGCTGACGGCAGATCATGACCGCCAGCTGATCCGGGAGACCCTGAGGCTCACGCCACGACAGCGCCTCGACGAGTTGAAGATCGCCGCTGCGTTCTTCGGGAGGGTCGCCAGGCCTGGCTGATGGCGAGCCGGCCGCCGGCGCGGTTCGACCCCGAGCAGATCCTCGAGTCTCTCCGGGCGCACGGCGTCGTGTTCATCATCGTCGGTGGTGTGGCGGCACGTCTGCACGGCTCGCCACAGCTCACAACGGATCTCGACCTGTCTCCGGAGCCAACCAGGCACAACCTGGAGCGCCTGGCGTCCGCCCTGTCGACTATGCAGCCGTTCAAGATCGACCCGAGGTTCCGTAGCCCGCGGCGCCATGTGGTCACCACCGAGGAGTTGGAGAATGAACCGACCACCTCCTATCTGACAAAGTGGGGCCGAATAGACGTGCTTCGTCAGCTCGACGGTGTCGGGGGCTACGAGCAATTGTCTCGGGGAGCAGTCCTCTCCGATCTCGGCGACGGACTCGAGGTTCGCATCGCAGCCCTCGATGACATCATCGCCTCGAAGAAGGCGAGCGCCAGAGCAAAAGACAGGGCACAGCTGCCGCTGCTCGAAGAGCTCCGCGCTGAGCTGCAGGACGGAGTCGCTGATGGCGAGTAGTGCGCCGGTGCCCGTGCCGAGGACATCTGAGGTTCGTAGACACGTCTCCCGTAGTCGCAGCGGCCAGAATGATGGAGTGGCGCCGCAATTTCCCTGCTGTACGGCAGCTACAGGGTCGCCGGGCACAACAGCCTGGACAACGCAACTTTGAACAACCGCAGGGCCTAGACGGCACCAGACGGCACGCGCATAATGGCTGTCGGCTTCGACTCTCTCCAGGCGCCTAGGGAGCCAGGTCGAGGACGTAGCTCTGGAGGTGGATGCGGTCGCCCACCAGGGCATCGCGCTCGGGGGTGCGGCGGAAGCCGAGGCGCTCGTAGAGGCGGTGGCCGGCGGTCATCCACTCGGTGGTGTGGAGCACCAGGCGCTCTCGGCCGTGCCGGCGGGCGAGGTCTATGCACGATCGCACCAGCGCCGCTCCTACACCTCGACGCTGCGCCACGGGGTCGACGGCGAGCATGCGGAGCGCGGCCTCGTCCTGCTCCATCGGCTGGGCGTACGGAGACCCGGCATCGTCCAGGTAGGTGACGGCGCCGACGATCTCGCCGGTGGTGTCGTCGACGGCGACCAGTTGCACGGTGGAGGTGGCCCGGCCGGCGACGTCGGCCAGCTCCTCGGCGTACGGGCCCTCCAGCCGGAAGCCCGGGAGGCTGCCGTACGCCGCGAGCATGATCCCTGCCACTCGGCCGTACTCGTGCACCTCGGCCGGGCGAACGACGATGCTCACCGCCGGCCCTGCCTCAGGGTTCGATCCACTCCTTTAGGTAAGCCTCCCGCCGCTCCATCCACTCCTCGGCGGTGATGGCGTAACGGACGTGGTCCTCCCACTGCCCGTCGATCTGCAGATAACGGACGGCGACGCCCTCGTCCCGGAGGTGGAGCTTCGAGGCGACACGGCGGGAGGCGGTGTTGCGGGGGATCACCGCGACCTGTAGGCGGTGCAGCTCGAGGTTGTCGAAGGCGAAGCGGAAGGCCACCACCGTGGCTTCCGGCGTGTAGCCGTTGCCGGCAAGGGCCTCGTCGATCCAGTAGCCCACGTAGGCATTCTGGAAGGCGCCCCTCTGGATGCCGTTGAGGTTGATCTCACCGGCGAAACGGTCGCCCACGAAGATGCCGAACCCGAAGCCGGAGCCGAGTTGGCGCTCACGATCCCTGGCGCTGCAGCGTGCGGCGAAGGCGCGGCGGTCCTCGACGGTATCCGGCGCACCCGACGTCGGCCTGGGCTCCCAGCGCGTCAGCCAGTCGCGACACCGTCGCCGTACCTCGACCCACTGATCGAAGTCGTTGACGGTGAGCCCTCGCAACAAGACCCGCCGGCCCGTCAGCTCCAGTGGAAGGGCGCGGATCACAGCGGTGACAGGCCGGGATCCCTCGGCGTGAACACGTCGGGCAGGCTACGCCACGGCGCCGGCCGGCGCCCGCAACAGATGGTTGGGGTAGGTTCGCCCGGGCGCAGCCGAGGAGGGTCGAGTGCGGGTACTGGTCGTCATCCCGACCTACCGGGAGGCCGAGAACATCGGGGCGCTCCTGCGTCAGTTGAGGGTGACCGTCCCGGGCGCCGACCTGCTGGTGGTCGACGACGGCAGCGACGACGGCACGACCGGGTTCGCACGGGTCGTGGGCGGTGAGCTCGGGCGCATCGATGTGCTGGAGCGGCCCGTTAAGGACGGTCTGGGCCGGGCGTATCGGGCCGGTTTCGGGTGGGGGCTCGAGAGGGGCTACGAGGTGCTGGTCAGCATGGACGCCGACTTCTCCCACGATCCCAAGGCGCTTCCAGGGCTGCTTGCCGCGGTGGGCCGGGGTGCCGATCTGGTCATCGGCTCGCGCTACGTGCCGGGCGGGTCGATCCCGGAGTGGCCGGCCTACCGCCGGGCCCTGTCCCGCTACGGCAACCGCTATGCCTCATTCATCCTCGGCCTCGACCTGTCCGACGTGACGTCGGGCTACCGGGCCTACCGGGCCGACGCCCTGCACGTCCTCTACCGGAGGGAGGTGAGGACCGGGGGCTACGGCGCCCTCATCGAGATGGCCTATCGGGTGGCGGGCACGGGCGCGGTGGTGACCGAGGTGCCGATCTCCTTCGTGGACCGGCAACTGGGTCAATCGAAGATGTCCGGTGCAATCGCCCTGGAAACCCTCTGGCACGTCACCAGGATGGGGATCATGGACCGCTGGCAACGACCACGGAGGCGGGTCGGGAGGCGGCTAGCCGCCCCAACCACCACGCCCAGGCCACCACCGCCAGGCTGAAGCCAACCAGCAGCACGATCGGAGCCACCGGCGGCTGCCACGGTCCGTCCAGGAAATCCAGCGGCCCGTTCACCCCCACCATGTACCGGCGCAGCACGACGACGAAGACGGCGACATGGGCCACGCCGAGAAGGGCTATGACCACCCGGGTCACCTTTGCCGACCAGGCGCCGAGCATCTCCGGCCGCGACCCCACGGCGAAGGCGGCGAGCAGCGGCACGCCGACGGCGAGAGGCAGCCCGTAGCGACCCTGCCAGCCAAAGCCGTACTTCTGCACCGATGGGAACTCCAGGAGCCGCGGCACCACGACGGTGGCGGCGATGACGGCCAGGAGCCCCATGAGAAGGCGACGGCTGGCCGCCACCAGGCCGAACACGATCAGTGTGCCGGTGGCGAAGAACCACAGATAGAAGGTGAGCGCGGGCGACGGCGTGTCCAGCCATCCGAACACCCCGACCATCTGCCGGATGTCGCCGTCGGTCTTGCCCAGAGAGTTGCGGGCCGCCGTCGTGGCCGGCAGATCCCGGAACTCGTCCACCCGCGGGAGCTGGATGGTGTCGTGGACGATCAGCCACACCACGGCGATAGCGGCGGCGACGGCGCCTACCGCCAGCCACATCCGTACGTCGCGGCGCCCTACGAGATCGGCCAACCGCCGGCGCGACGTGAGTCCGAGGAGGAAGAGCCCGATCAGCCCGAGCAACAGTGGCGACAGCGTCCGCATGGAGACGAGCACTGCTGCCGACAGGCCGGCGGCGGCGACGAGCATCGTGTCAATCTGCCCGACGCGGGTGGGCTCGTGTTCGTCGTGCCCGTCGTCGCCCACATCGTCCTCACCTTTGGCCCGCCGTTCAGCTTCTGCCGGAACGAGAAGCATCAGGCCGGAGACCCATAGGCAGATGGCGGTGCTCATCTCGAGGGAGTTCGGGTTCACCGAGGCGCCGAAGTACAGCACCATCGGCGTCGTCGCGGCGGCGACGCCGGCCAGCAAGATCGGCGAACGCCACCTGGCCGCACACACCAGGGCCCACGCCAGAAAGGCAGCCGACAAGGCCACACTGACCAACCGCATCAGGTAGACGCCGGCGGCCGAGGGGGCAACGAGAGTCGGCAACCCGACGAGCGTGTAATACAGCGGCGGGTAGTTGCCGACATGGGTGACGACGTCGCCCGTGCGCCGCAGGCCGCCGAAGGCGGGGGCGCACGCCGCCCCGACATCGGGCTTGAACTTGTAGCAGTCCGGCACGGCATGACCGGTGGCGAACACCGCCGGAGCGCGGAAGGTCCGCAGGAGAGGGTCGCCCCTCACCGGCCGGCCCAGGAACTGGCCCCGGGCCGCCCCTGCCGCCTTGGCCACATGCGCCGGCTCGTCGGGCGAGCTGAACAGCGGGCTGGCAACGGCCCAACCACCCATCAGGGCCGACAAGACGGCGAACGAGACGAGCCACCGGCGCCTGTCGCTGCCCGCCGCCGGCAGCCGCCTGGCACTCACCGGTGGGAGTTGACCGTGCGCTGCACGCGCCGCATCGCCCGTCGGGCGGTGAGGACGAGACCGCCTTGGCGCAGGTGGCCGATGGCCACCTGGAGGTCGCCTCGCTGCCACCCCCGCATCGGCGGTTTCGCCCGTTCACCATTCAACGAGGCCCGCATCTCCGGGTCGGCCAGGTCGGGGGCCCGGCGCGGGAACCGGCAGAAGCGCACGAGAGGTTCGAGCACCTCTGGCCATGCGAAACGGACCCGAACGGCGGCCAGGTTCTTGCGGCACATCGAGGACAGCTCCTCGTCGTCGAGGATCCTGAACAGCGCCTCCTCCAACGCCTCGACGTCGCCGGGAGGAACGGTTATGCCGAGCGCTTCCCTCTCGATGAGGTCGGCGAACCCGTCGCCGTCGGTGGCCACCACGGGAAGGGCCGCCCACACGTAGTCCAGGATCCTGGTGCGGGCGGAGAAAGCGGTCTCCACATGGTCGAGGTGGGTGCTCACACCTATGTCGGCCTCGAGGAGGTAGTTGTGCCTGTCGTCGTACGCCACCCAGCCCTCGTTGAAGAAGACGTGGGTGCCGGTGAGACCGAGGGTGGCCGACAGCTCCCTCGTGGCCGTCTCGACGCGCATCTTGGGCACGCTGGGGTTCGGGTGCTTGAGGCCCATGAAGAAGAGACGGACACGGGGCCGGCGCCGGCGGAGGCGGTCGACAGCCTCGACCAGGGTCAACGGGTCGAACCAGTTGTAGATGCCGCCGCCCCACAGGATGACGTCGTCGCCTTCTTCGATCCCGGGCACGATGTTCTTGATCGCCGGCCGGGTGACCGCGGGAGGCTCGGTCGGCAGGCCGAAGGGCACCACCCCGATGAGCGAGCCCATGGTCTCGTCCTCGTCGTAGGTCAGGGGGTTGATCCGCCCGAGGGCCGCCATCTGCCCGAGCCAGAAGTCGCGCTGCTTCGGGCTGGCGCACAGGAAGAAGTCGCCCCGGCAGAGCTGGTCGTTCAGCACCTGGGTGGCCACCCGCACCGAGCCCCGGCGTATGCCGTCACCCTCGTCGCGAGCCAGCTCCAGCTGTTCCAGGTGCAGCGGGTCGTAGACGTCGAACACCAGGACCTTGCGGGAATCCCGGAGGAAGGGCCGGCCCTGGAGCACGAAGCCCTGGAGGATCAGCACGTCCGCCCACTTCTCGAGCTCCTCCAGCTCGTCGTCGGTGACGGCCCGAACCGGGAACCGCTCAGAGGTGAGCGTGCACAGCCCGGTGATGGTGACGAGCTGCACGTCGTGCTCGGTGGAGAGGACCTGCGCGATGTTCCACGCCCGAATGGCAGGACCGGCCATCTTCGGGCTGAGCACGTCCGGCGTGACGATGGCGATGTTCCGGCGCCCGCCGAAGCGGTCCACCAGCTCGAACGCCTCGGTGACGGCCTCATGGGCGGCGACGAGCCGGGGCTCGGCGGTGCCCGGCTCCAACGCCACCCGGAACAGCCGGACCAGCTCCTGGTCGGTCCGCTGACGCCCGTCCTGGATGGCAGCCCGCTGGTGGATGAGCTCGGGAAGCGCCTCGAAGAACGCGTTCACGCCCTTCGCCGCGGCCAGCAGGCCCTGGTCGCCGCCGGCCGCCCCCCGCCGAAGGCCCAGGCCGATGGCGGCTGGGAGGGCGGCGGCCAGGCTGCGTTCGTCGTAGTGCTTGAAGATGGTGGCCAGCGCGTTCCTCTCCGCCATCGTTTGGCGGTTCGCAGCCTCGACAGCGGGTTCGGCTACGGCGGCCACGGAGACAGCGGGCGCGGGGCACGCTCGGACGCGATGGCCGAGCAACCACAGCCGCCAGCCGAAATCGACCTCCTCGCCGAAGCGCTCGTAGTCGGCATCGAACCCACCGGCGGCCAGGAAGGTCTCGCCGACCACGACCATCGCCTCGGTGGATGGGTACAGCACCTCGGACCCACCCTCGGCAGGGGGCGCCGCCGCCGCGGGGTGACCGCTGAAGGAAAGCCCGCCGGGTGCACCCTCGACGCCAGGAGCCACGCACGCAACAGAACCGTCGCCCTCGAACACCTCCACCGCGGCCTGAAGCCAATCCTGGGGCGGCCGGGCCCCGGCAGCCAGAAAGGCCACGTACCGGCCGGCGGCACGGGCGGCGCCGAGATTACGGGCCTCTGCCAGCCGGCACCCCGCTCCGGCCTGGACCACGGAGATCTCGGTACCGGCCGGCGCCCGCCAGTGCCCCTGCCGGCCGTCGTCATTCCGTGCGGTGCAGTCGACGACGAGGACCTGCCCGGCGCCGCCAGGCCAGCTGGTGGTGTCGAGGGCGGCGAGGGCGTGGGCGGATACCGGCTCCAGCTCGGTGTGGACGAGAACGACGCTGACGAGCGGACTGACACCGGCCGGCCGGCGCTGACGTTCCATGGGGTCGCATCATCGCGCCGGTGGGACCATCGGGCCCGGAACCCTCCCCCGCTACCATCCGCCTCACATGCGGATCCTGGTGGTGTCGGCCCACTACCCGCCCAACTTCGTGAGTGGGGGCACCCTTGCGCCGCAGCGGCAGGCGCATGGTCTTCGCCGGCTCGGTCACGAGGTGAGCGTCTACGCCGGCTGGCTGGGCGCAGATCGTCCTCCTCTGAGCACGTGGGCCGACACCGACGAAGAGGGCATGGACGTTCGCTGGGTGGTGACCACGCCGTGGGTGGACTGGAGCGACGACGCCAACTTCGACAACCCAATGGTGGCGGCCGACTTCGCGTCCCACCTCGACGACCTCCGACCCGACGTGGTTCATCTCCATTCGCTCCAGTCCCTGGGTGCCGGCCTCGTGTCGGCCGCGGCCGAGTCCGGTGCGTCGGTCGTGGTGACGATGCACGACTTCTGGTGGCTGTGCGGGCGCCAGTTCCTTGTCGACACCGAGTACCGCCCTTGTTGCCTGGTGGTTTCCTGCGGCGCGTGCGCATGCCAGGTGGACCGGCCCTGGTTGGATTCCCGCCGGGCGAGGATGACCCCCCACCTCGAGCGGGCCGACGTCCTCCTGGCGGTGTCCCGTGCAGAGGCCGGGGTCTTGGTGGCCAACGGCATCGATGGTCGTCGTCTCCGCGTCGACGAGAACGGCGTGCCCGAGCCGGAGGATCCGGTCTCGCCGGTGGCGAAGGCGAAAGGCGTGACGGCGGGCGGCGGCGTGACGGGTGGGACCGCGGTCACCCGCCCCGGCACGCTGCGCTTCACTTACGCCGGCGGGCCTGACCGCATGAAGGGGGCTCACGTCCTGATGGACGCGGCATCCCTGCTGGACGACACGCCTGGATGGCAACTGACGGCCTACGGGATCGAGCCGTTCCTCCAGGACAGCGGCAGGACCATCGGTGCCGGACCAGTGGTCGCAGGTCCTCCGTTCGACCCTGCGGACATCGAGTGGGTCTTCGCCTCCACCGACGTGCTGGTCGTGCCCTCCGTGATGCGCGAGACCTACTCGCTCATCACCAGGGAAGCACTGACTCGGGGCGTCCCCGTCGTTTGCACCGACACTCTCGGCCCCGAGGAAGCCGTCGAGGACGGGGTGAACGGCCTGGTCGTACCGGCCGGCGACGCCGCGGCTCTGGCCGGCGCCCTCACGCGCATCCTCGGCGAGGAAGGCTTGCTCGAGCGGCTTCGGGCTAGCTGCCGTGCCGTTCCTGTCCGTTCCGTGGAGGACCAGGTTGCCGGCCTCGATGCCTTGTACCGGGAGCTCACCGGTCCCGAGCCGGCGGCCGGCGGGAAGGGTTTGACAACGACGGGGCCACAACCCCGGCGGGTGCGGCGGGTGCTGTTCTTGGTCGGAATCGAAGGTGCGCCCTTGCGGTACCGCGCCAGGCTGCCCGCAGAGGCGCTCGCCCTGGTGGGCGTCGCATCCGACGTCCACCACTACCGGGACCCTGCCGCCAAGGATCTCGCGGCTACCGCCGATGCCGTCGTCGTCTATCGAGTCCCCTCCACCCATCAGGTCCTCGAGCTCATAGCGAGTGTGAGAGCCCGCGGCGTGCCTGTCTTCTTCGACGTCGACGACCTCATCTTCGATCCCGACCTCCGGGCCGAGATTCCCGCGCTGGCCATTCTGGAAGGGGCGGAAGCCGAGTTGTGGCTCGAAGGCGTGCACCGGTACCGAACGACGATGGAGGCGTGTGACGTCTTCGTCGGTAGCACAGAGCTCCTGTGCCGGCATGCTCGAGAGGTCGTCGGCCTCCCTGCCGCCCGCTTCGCCAACGGTGTGGGTGTCGAGCTGGCTCGGGCCGCCGACGTGGCCATGAACCGGCCCCGGGCCCCCGGACCGGTCCGCATCGGCTACCTGAGCGGCACGGACACCCATGACCACGATTGGCGGATGGTCGAGCCTGTGGTGGCCGAGCTCCTGGCCGAGCAACCCGAGATCGAGCTGTGGCTGGGCGGCCTCCTGCGGACCTCGCCGGCGCTCGACGTCTATGGCGACCGCGTCCGCCGGCTGCCGTTCCTGCCCTGGCTGGAGCTGCCGGGCGTCTTGCGCGACCTCGACGTGAACCTGGCACCGCTCGAAGCTGGTAGCCGGTTCAACGAGGCCAAGAGCGCCATCAAGTGGCTGGAAGCCGCGCTTGTCGGCACGCCGACGATCGCCAGCCCGACCCAACCGTTCCGCGAGGCGATCCGGGACGGGGAGAACGGGAGGCTGGCGACGACGGGCCAGGAGTGGCTCAACGCGCTCGAGGACCTCCTCGGCGATGCGGGCGCCCGCCGGCGCATGGGAGCGAGGGCGCGTCGCGAAGCGCTGCTCGAGTGGTCGCCGCACGTCCAGGGTCGGCGTTACCGCGACCTCTTGCTCCAAGACGTCGAGCGCCGAGCGCCGAGCGCTGCGTGGGATCCGGTGTTCCTCGACGAGCCGTGGGCGGGAGGCCCGATCCCACTCGAACCGTACGGCCCGCCCCGCACTCCCGATACCCTCGACGATGCTCCCCGGTTCGCTGGCGGTGCCACGGTCGGACGGTCACCCGAGGCGCTGCTCCGCGCGGCGGCGTGGTCCCTCCGGTCTGATGGCGGGCGGGCAACCCTCAGGCGCGGGATGCGATGGGGCCGCCGACACCTACTGACGGCCGCCGCCGACCTCAACCTCGTGCGAGATCGAGGTCGGTGATCGGGGGCAGGGTCGCCTAGCTTGTGCTGCGCCGTG
>DATLOM010000074.1:0-4851 GCA_035536185.1 Acidimicrobiales bacterium
CGGGTCGTGCCCGGCTGGGCCTTGTCGGTCCAGCCGAGCTCGGCAGCGATCCTGGCCGCCTTCGGCTCCGCAGTGGCGGTCACACCGACCCAGCCCTGGGGCGGGATCCCGGTTCGCCTGCGGGTCGATCGGGGGGCGGACTTCTTGTCCAACGCCCTCCGAGCCGCCTGCGGTCGTCTCGGCGTGGTGCTCGACCCGGCACCACCCGAATCCCCCTTCCGCAAGGGCAAGGTCGAGGTCGCGGGCAAGCTCATCGAGCGGGCGCTCCTGCCGCCTCTGCCTGGCTACCTCGGGGCCGGGCGCGAGACCCGCCAGGAACGCTCCTCGTTGATGACCTTCGAGGAGTTGGTCGTCGTGCTCCGGACCGGCATCGACGCCTGGAACCGAAGCCATCTCCATCCCGTCCACGGCTGCACGCTGGCCGAGGCCTTCGCCCGCGACGCCACGCCGATCCGCACGATCGCCGAGGAGCGGCTGCGGTGGATGATGTTGGTCGAGGACGATCGAGTCGTGCAGAAGGAAGGCGTCCGCCTCGGCGGGCGCTACTTCACCGCCCCCGAGCTCACCGGTCGGCGGGGGGAGTCGGTGCAGGTGCTGCATTGGCCCCATGACCAGCGTCGGGTGGAGGTCGTGCTGCGTGGCCAGTGGCTGTGCACCGCCCACCCCCAGGGCAGCCTGTCCGAAGCCCAGCGGGCGCAGGTGCTGGCCGAGCGCCGGCGTCAGAAGCTCGAGGCCGATCGCCTGCGGCGCAAGGCCGCCCGCCTGGCCCGCTACCGGCTGTCGCCCGCCACCGCCACCGACGCGGCGGAACCGACCACGGTCTTCACTGCCGAGGACCTTCCCGGCGGCGATGGGGGAGGCCCTCGGGCGGTGTCGCTTCTCGGACTGCAGACCGACTGATGCACCGGGATTGGCGGTGCCGCTCACTGTGGCCCGGGCGTCGGTAGGGGTCGGGTGGGTCGGCACTTCCTCGACCTGGAGGCGGGCGTGGTCCGCAGCCAGGACTACGCGCTCTGCCAGCGGGCGGTGGCCGACGTGGTGGCGGCGGGTGCCATGGGCATCGTCCACGGCCAGGCCGGCGCCGGAAAGACCTTCGCGGTGGAGGACGCGGTCATGGCCACCGGCCGCCAAGCCGTGTTCCTCGGCTTCGCCACCAGGCCGACCACGCGGGGCATGGCCGAGGAGCTGTGCGCCCGCCTGTTCGACTTCGACCCGGGGCGGGCCGACCAGAAGAACCTGACCCGGCTGCTGCGAAGCCGCCTCGACGTCGACCCGATGCTCGTGGTCGTGGACGAGGCCCAGCGGCTGAACCGGGAGTGCTTCGAGTTCCTCCGCTACCTGCACGACCCCTCCGAGCGGGGCCTCGGCGGCGTCGCCCGCCGTTCGCCGATGCTGCTGGTCGGCGGGGACCAGGCGTGGGGGGTGCTGGCGTCGGACCCGATGCTGCGCAGCCGCATCTATCGCCGGGTCCATGTACGGCGCCTCCGTCCCGAACAGGTCCTGGCCTGGATGCCCGGCTTCCACCCTCTCTACCGTGAGGCGTCGGCGGAGCTGCTGTCCTTCGTCGACCACCACTGCGGCCACGGGCTGTTCCGCAACTGGGCGGCCTTCACGCGCACCGTGCTCGAAGTGGTGGGCGGCGAAGGCCTGACCAAGGAGGCGGCGGCCAACGCCTTCACGCTGCTGGGCGGGGCCAACGATGCCTCCTGACCGCCCCCACCACAGCGTCGCCCCTGACATCGCCGAGCTGCTCGACGCCCTCGCCGTTCCGTTCGGCACCTACTACGGCGTGGCGTCTTGCTACCCGGTACCGGGCGCCCGCAGGTTGGCTGACCTCGTCGCCGACCTGCTGTGCGCGCTGGGCAAGACGGGGGCGCTGACCAGGCAGGGGCGGCTGGGAGTCGACATCGCCGAGCTGTGGCTTCGGGCCCATGAGGTTCGACGGCTGTTCGTGGCGGGGGCCGACGGTATGGCCATCGGGGTGTGGAGGGAGCTGTGCGAGCTCGGGGACCGCCTCGGCATCGAGGTGGCCTTCGTCTGTGCCGATCCGTCGGCATGGCAGGCACGGCTTCCCGGCACGCTCGCGCCTTGCGGGGAGGTGGGCCTGCTTCGGGACCCCGACCATCCCGACGTCCCGCCGCCGGTTGGCACAGCGCTTCCCGATGCCGCCTTCCCCACCTTGCCGGCGGCCTGCTCCGAGCTGCTGGAACCTCTGCATGCGGCGCGGGCCCAGGAGATCTACGACGGCTGCCTCCTGGCCGCCTTCGATGCGCTGACATCGGATCGGCTTCTCAACTCCTCCGATGGCGAGCACGCCTTGCGCTCGGCGCTGGCCCGGACCCCCGACGCCCACGCCGTGCCGCTGGCCACTCACGCCGTGCGCGCAGCCGGCCTGCTGCGGGGCTACGACATCGGCTTCTCCGAAATTGGCGGTGTGAACTTCGACGACCTGCTCACGGCCGACCGCCTGGACCAGCTCGACCGTCTCCTGTCGCCCGAAGCGGCTGCCGCGGGCGTGCTGGCAGGTATGTCCTCGGGGTGCGGAGGTCTCCGCAGTATCGCCGACAACAGCGCATGGGTGCGGCAGGACGACAACTGGGAGGTCGTGCCCGCCCGAGGCCGGCCACTGCTGCGGGCGTGGCAGCTCAGCGGAGGCGGCAACGGGGTGCCCAACCCGACTCCGCGGCGGCCCGTCGATCCACGTCGAAGCATCCTGTGGACCCGGCCCCCGCCGCATTCGATCTGCGTGAGCTGCGAGCCAATCGACTGCCGGACCTTCCGTCGCATCGGCGATCCGCCGATGCGCTGGGCGAGACCCCCACGTGCCCGACGTCGCCGCTGACCCGTCCGCCGCGCTCAGGGCCCACGATGTCGGCTACTCGGAGATCGCCCGCTGGGGCGCTGCCGGCTCAGGCGTCAACAACGCTGTGCGCCAGCGACTCGCCGCCCTCATCGAGATCGCCGCTATCGCCGAGCCGGCGCCGGACACGACGGCGGCCGACGTCCGCCGGGCGGGCGCGCTCATCATCCGCCTCGATGGAGCGGCGACAGCCACGACGATGGCCCTGTGGTTGGGCTGGACGATCGAGCGGGTGGATGCGGCCCTGGTCATGCTCGACCGCCGCCTGGACGCGTGTGGGCTCCGCCTCCAAGCCGACATCGAGGGACAACTCCATGTCCGAGACCGCGCCTACCTGCGCTCGCGCCCGCAGCAGCTCTCCTGGAGCCTCCTGACCCGAGTTGACGACGCCGCCTGCCTCCATGGCCTCGCCCATCTCGTGCGGGGGGAACCCTGCCCGGCCGGGCAGGGCTGGGCTCATCCGCTCATCGAGCTCGGCGCGGCGGTCGTCACCGGTGACTATGAGGTCGCGGAGCCGGCCAGCGCGTTGAAGGCGGCCTTCGGCGCTGTCAGCCGCCGGTATGGCTATCCAAGGTCACGCAGGCAAGAGGTCACTTTCATCAACTGCGAACACCGGCCCGCCGGGGCGCAGGAGCTCTAACGAGCCCTCGGCGACAGCCGGAATTCCCGGGCCGTAGGTCAAGGAGCCGCCCCTAGCCGCAATGGTCCAAGCCATTGGAACCAGTCTGCCCGGTGCGAGAGCACCAGGGTGTGATGCGATCGGCAACTCCGAAGAGCGCCGTTACTGGTCGGGGGCCGAACCAGACCCTGGGCGCGAATCCGGCAGTATCGCTTACCGGGCATGGCCCAAGGCAGCTCCGGTGCCATGAACCCTCCGACATGCCCCCGCCTGTCACTCTGTTCAGGGTGATCAGAAATTCGAGACGGCCGAACGAAACGAGGGTAGCCGTGAATACTGGCGGGCACCCTGGCTTTGCCCCGAGTTGAGACCTTCCCTGATACTGGACGCACTGTGAAATACGCTCTTCGCACGGTTTGTGCGGTGTCGATCGCTGGTCTCTGGTTGACAATATCCTTGTTCTCAGCGATAGCGGTCAACCTGATGAGCGCTGACGAGGACTGGCAGGGTTGGTCCGATTTTGTGGGCATCGGCGTTCTCTATATCGGGTTCTCGGTGCTGGTATGGGCCGTAGTGTGGCTTTTGGTTCGAAATCGCACGTGAGCGGCCAGCGCTCTTGGCGCCAGCCGCGTGCTGCCCAGGACGGAGAAAGCACATGAGAGCGTTCTCGATCAGAGACCGCGATCCTCAGCCGGGGGCAAACCGGCATTATGCACCCTGCCCGGCGAGGGGCTTACCCCCAGGCCGACAGGCCAGCCCACGACCGTGATCTATTTGCGGCGCTGGCGGGCGAGCCTTCGGCGGTACCACAACCCCACCAACGAGCAACCCACGAGTCCCGCCACGAGGTCGCCTACAAATGATTCAGCGGTGTCACCGTCAGCGAAACTTGTCGCCGCGAAGAGAATGATCAGGAGTGGAACACCGAGGACCAACGCGAAGCCCTTTCGCTTCGCAGCCAGGAGGGGGCACTGAGGTTCATGGACGGATGCGCCACCGCAAGCCGGGCACGGGCCTGAACGACTCCGCATGGCCTCACGAATCGAGTGGCGGGTTCTGCGATCGTCCTCTTCCATGCGAGTGATGATGCCGGGTGCAGGCCCCACGTCGCGCTCGGATCGCCTCGTGACCAGGACGTGCGCGTGGTTCATCGCCGCGCAGCTGCGTCGCCGATCGGGAATGGCGTCCACGGAGCGATACCCGTCGTCGGGGCACGAGCGGAGCCCTCGTCAGGATCCGGCATGTTGTATCGGGCCGCGAGTCTCTACTCCTTGTCATGGGACATACTGGCGCAGGAAGCATTCCGTGAGTGCGACGACGCAGACTGGCAACAGGAGAACGGTCAAGCTTGTGAGGACGGTTCATCGCTTAT
>DATLOM010000075.1:0-2390 GCA_035536185.1 Acidimicrobiales bacterium
CGGCCCCGCCTACCCGGCCGAGCTCGCCAGCGACCTCGCAACCACCCGCGCCAACATGTCCAACCACCTCAGCTGCCTACGGGGCTGCGGCCTCGTCACCGCCACCGCCGAGGGCCGGCGCGTCCGCTACGACCTCGCCGACTCCCGCCTCGGCGACGCCCTCCGCATTCTCGGCTCTCTGCAGCTGGCCACAACGTGCGAGCCCTGAACCGTGTCCACTGACGAGTCCACGACCCAGACAGCAAGGTCCGAGCTGCTGCGACGAGCACGGGGGCTGGCGGCCTTCACCGTCGCCTGGAATGTCTGTGAGTGCGCCGTCGCCATCACCGCCGCGGTCTTGGCCGGAAGCCGGGCCCTCGCCGGCTTCGGCCTGGACAGTGCCGTCGAATCGGTCTCCGCCACCGTGCTCCTCTGGCGCATCGGTGCCGAGCGCCGCGACCCAGAGCGGGCCGAGCATGTCGAGCGCACAGCCACGCGCCTCATCGGCGCCAGCTTTCTCGTGCTGGGCGCGTTCGTCGTCGTCGAGGCAATCCGCTCGCTGGTCCTCGGGCAGCGGCCCGAGGCGTCGCCCGTCGGCATCGGCGTTACCGCCGTGTCCCTCGTCGTCATGCCCCTGCTCGCACGCCGCAAGCGCGTCGTTGCCATTGCCCTCGGGAGCCGGGCGGCCGAGGCGGACAGCGCCCAGACCCGCGCCTGCGCGTGGCTGTCGGCTGTCGTGCTGGCGGGTTTGGCGCTCAACGCTGGGCTGGGCTGGTGGTGGGCCGATCCTGTCGCAGCTCTCGGCGTGGTGGTGCTTCTCGTCCGGGAGGGCCGCGAGGCCCTCGCCGCTGAGCACATTGACGACTGCTGTTGAGACCAGCGTGCCGATGAAGTTCGTACTCGTGGCCGGCGCGACCCTGGTCGCCTCGTGGGCAGTCCTGGTCCTTCTCGCCCGTCGGTTGCCGCCAGGGATCCTCAGGGACCTCGCCGCCTTCCTCCCGGCGTGCGTCACCGTCGCGCGGCGTCTGCGCAGCGACCCGAGAGTCCCCCGCCGCACCAAGATTGCGGTCGGCTTGGCTGCGCTGTGGGTCCTGTCGCCGATCGACCTCATCCCGGAGTTCCTCCCCGTGATTGGGCCGCTCGATGACGTGGTGGTAGTTGCCCTTGCCCTCCGTTACGCCGCCCGCCGCGTCCCCAGAGCGGTTCTGTTCGAAGCGTGGCCGGCGGAGCCGCGGCTGCTCGAGCGGCTGTTGCCCGAACCCAAGGTCTGACGGCGGCCACTACCCCGCACCCATCCTCGGGTTCGACGCAGATCGCCGGAGGTGTATCAGCCGGGTAGCTCCTCAGCGGCCACGACGCGGTCCCAGTGGCGGTGCCAGCCCATGGCCTCGACGAGGCGGCGACCGAAAGCGTCGTCGCCCGCGTCGGCGACCACCACGCCCGGTCCGTCGGGGCTGATGGCGTTGGCCGCGAGCACGTCGCGGCCCTCCCCCCAGGCGGCGATCACCTTGTGGTGCCGGAAGGCCTCGCCCAGGTTCACCCCGGTGTAGGGGTCGGCACCGACGGCGGCGGCGGAGGCGCCGCCCGCCACGACGAGGGCGTCGTACTCCACTGACTGGGTGGTGAGGGTGCTGCGGTCGACCGGCACCGGCCCGCCCGATCCGGCGACGGAGCCGCCCTTGGGCGCGATCACGTAGAGGTTGGCGCCCGCCGCGTCCAGAGCCTCCCGGAGCGAAGCCACGCCGGCGTCGTCGACCCCGGCGTCGACCAGCACACCCACCGTCCGCCCGTTGATCGGGCCCGGCTCGGCCGGCACCTGCGACAACGCCGCCGACGACCCGGCATCGGCCGACGGTGCGCCGGTGGGGGCGTCCATCCCCAGGTTGGCCGCCACCCGCTCGCACAGCTCGGCGGCCACGTTGGCCAGGCCGGTGAGCACGTTCTCCCGGACGTGGGCGTGGACGCACTTGCCCAGCTCGAACGAGAAGGCGCCCACGATGTGGTCCCGCTCGGGCGGCGTCATGCTGTTCCAGAACATCGTGGCCTGGGTGAAGTGGTCGTCGAACGAGACGACCTGGTCCATCTGCGCCCGCTGGCGGACGACCGTCCCGCTCACCGGCCGGGGCACGTGCACCAGCCCCTCGTCGCCGGCATGGAAGGGCTTGCCCTCGCCCAGCGAGTTGGGGAAGTAGGGAGCGACGCCCTCGTGGATCGCCTGCTGGCCGAAGCCGTCGCGGTGGTTGGAGTTCACCGGCGACCGGGGCCGGTTGATCGGAAGCTGGTCGAAGTTGGGGCCGCCGAGGCGGGTCAGCTGGGTGTCGAGGTAGGAGAAGTTGCGGGCCTGCAGCAGGGGGTCGTCGGTGAAGTCGATGCCCCGCGGCACGTGGGCGGTGCAGAAGGCGATCTGCTCC
>DATLOM010000076.1:0-48803 GCA_035536185.1 Acidimicrobiales bacterium
GGGCGCGGCGGCCGGAGGCGGCACCGATGGTGGCGGCGCGGCGAGTGGAGCGCCCAACTCGGGCAATCCTTTGGGTTCTCGCCTGAGTGATCTTGCACCAGCGAAAGGACGTGCTGATCGAGAAAACTCTCCTGCACGTCCCACAGCAGAAACGTCGGCATCGGCCGCCGCGGGTCACTTCTTCTCCGCCAGCGCCGCCTGCGCCGCCGCCAGCCGCGCGATCGGCACCCGGTACGGCGAGCAGCTCACGTAGTCGAGGCCGGCCATGTGGAAGAAGTGGATCGAGTCGGGGTCGCCCCCGTGCTCGCCGCAGATGCCCAGCTTGAGCTCGGGCCGCTTGCTGCGGCCCAGCCACCCGCCCATGCGCACCAGCTCGCCCACGCCACTGGCGTCGATCGTCTCGAACGGGTTGCGCTTGAGCAGGCCCAGCTCCAGGTAGGTGCTCATCATGCGGCCCTCCACGTCGTCACGGCTGAAGCCGAACGTCATCTGCGTTAGGTCGTTGGTGCCGAAGGAGAAGAAGTCGGACTCCTCGGCGATCTCGTCCGCCCGCAGCGCGGCCCGTGGCGTCTCGATCATGGTGCCGATCTGCACGGCGATGGGCTTCTTCACGCCCTTGGTCGCCGCGGCCACAGCTTCCTCCACCCATGAGCGGGCGAGGGCCATCTCCTCGCGGGTGACGGTGAGGGGGATCATGATCTCGATGACCGGGCGGCCCTTGGCCTTCACCCGCTCGGCGGCCGCCTCCATGAGGGCCCGCACCTGCATGGCGTAGAGGCCCGGCTTCACCACTCCCAAGCGGACGCCCCGGGTGCCGAGCATCGGGTTGAACTCGTGCCACTGGCGGGCCGCGGCGTAGAGGTCCTTCTCCTCGGCCGACAGTCCGGTGGTCGCCTCTTTGATGGCCAGCTCCTCGGTCGAGGGGAGGAACTCGTGCAGCGGCGGGTCGAGGAGGCGCACGGTGACGGGCAGGCCGTCCATGGCTTCGAGGATCTCCAGGAAGTCGGCTTTCTGGGCGGCCAGCAGCTTCTCGAGGGCGGCGACTTCTTCCTCCGGCGTGTCGGCCAGGATCATGGCCCGCACGATGGGCAGGCGGTCCTCTCCGAGGAACATGTGCTCGGTGCGACAGAGGCCGATGCCCTCGGCCCCGAACTGGCGGGCGTTGGCCGCGTCGGGGCCGGTGTCGGCGTTGGCCCGCACCGCCATCTTCCCCTTGCGGACCTTGTCGGCCCAGCTCAGGATCATGTCGAACTCCTTGGGCGGGGCGATGGTGGACAGCTCGACCGCACCGAGCACGACCTCGCCGGTGGTGCCGTTGACGGAGATGACGTCGCCCTCGTTCACCGTGGCCCCGCCGGCGGTGAAGCTCTTGCCGCTGATCTTGACCACCTCGGCGCCGACAACCGCCGGCTTGCCCCATCCACGGGCGACAACGGCGGCGTGGCTGACCAGCCCTCCTCGGGCGGTGAGGATTCCCTCGGCCACGATCATGCCGTGCACGTCCTCGGGTGAGGTCTCACTGCGCACCAAAACGACACGCTCGCCCCGCTCGGAAGCCTCGGCCGCACCGTCAGCGGTGAAGTAGGCCCGCCCGACGGCGCCTCCCGGCGACGCCGGCAACCCCCTGGCGATGACGTTCAGGTTCTTGCCGGCGAACTGGGGGTGCAGCACCTGGTCAAGGTGGTCGGCGGTGATGCGCTGGACGGCCTCCTCTTTGGTGATCTTCCAGGTCCGGCCCTTGGTCATGTCGACGGCCATACGGAGGGCAGCGGGGCCGGTGCGCTTGCCCACCCGGGTCTGGAGCATCCACAGCTTGCCCTGCTCGATGGTGAACTCCGTATCGCACATGTCCCGGTAGTGCTTCTCCAGGCGGTCGAAGATGGCCAGCAGCTCCTTGTGGATCTTCGGGAACTTGGCCTTCAAGGCGGACAGCGGCTCGGTGTTGCGGATGCCGGCCACCACGTCCTCGCCCTGGGCGTTGACCAGGAAGTCGCCGTACTCGCCCTTGGCCCCGGTGGCGGGGTCGCGGGTGAAGCCCACGCCGGTACCGGAGTTGTCGTCACGGTTGCCGAACACCATGGCCTGCACGTTGACGGCGGTGCCCAGGTCGTGGGGGATGCGCTCACGGTTCCGGTAGGCGACCGCGCGAGGGCCGCTCCATGAGCTGAACACGGCGTCGATGGCGCCCCGTAGCTGGTCGGCGGGAGCCTGCGGGAACGGCTTGCCGGTGTGACGCTCGACGACCTCCTTGTAGCGCCCCACCAACTTCCTGAGCGCCGGCGCCGAGACCTCGGCATCGCCGGTGGCGCCGTCGGCCTCCTTGGCCTCGTCCAGCAGTGAGTCGAACTCCGCACCCTCGATGCCCTGCACGATGCGGCCGTACATGGCGATGAAGCGGCGGTAGGAGTCGTAGGCGAAGCGCTCGTCGTTCGTCTGCTTGGCCAGGCCCTCCACAGACGCGTCGTTGAGGCCCAGGTTGAGAACGGTGTCCATCATCCCCGGCATGGAGAACTTGGCACCCGAGCGGACGCTCACCAGGAGCGGGTCCTTCGGATCGCCCAGGCGCTTCTTCATGTCCTTCTCGAGCTTCTTCACCTGCTTGGCGATCTCGGCGTCGAGGCCCTTGGGCCAGCTACCGGTCATGGCCTCCCGGCAGGCATCGGTGGTGATGGTGAAGCCGGGCGGGACGGGCAGCTTGAGCACCGACGTCATCTCCGCCAAGTTGGCGCCCTTGCCCCCCAGCAGGTCCTTGAGGCTCATCGGGGGCTTGCGGTGCTTGTGGTCGAAGGCGAAGACGAAGGGCATGGGCCCGAATCCTACCGACCGCCCCAAAAGGGCGGCTCAGCTCAGACGGTCAAACGAGCCCGAAGTTCGTCGACCAGTGCGTCGATCGGCACCCGAACCTGCTCCAGCGTGTCACGCTCCCGGATGGTGACGGCGCGGTCCTCCAGGCTGTCGAAGTCGACTGTCACGCAGAAGGGCGTGCCTATCTCGTCCTGGCGCCGGTACCGCTTGCCGATCGACTGGGTCTCGTCGTAGTCGCACATCCAGTGCGGCTGAAGCAGGGAGAGCACCTCTCGCGCCGTGGGCGTCAGCGTGTCCTTCTTCGACAGGGGCAGCACCGCCACCTTGTAGGGCGCCAGCCGGTGGTTCAGCTTCAGCACGATCCGGCCTTCGCCACCCACCTCGTCCTCGCCGTATGCAGCCAGGAGGAACGCCATCATGGCTCTCGTGGCTCCCGCCGCTGGCTCGATGACATGGGGCACGTAGCGCTCGTTGGTGCCCTGGTCGAAGTACTCGAGCTTCTCCCCCGACGCCTCGGCGTGGGCCTTCAGGTCGAAGTCGGTTCGGTTGGCGATGCCCTCCAGCTCGCCCCAGCCCCACGGGTAGGCGAACTCCACGTCGGCCGTTCCCGCCGAGTAGTGCGAGAGCTCCTCGGGGTCGTGGTGGCGCAGGCGCAGCATGTCCTCGGGAATGCCGAGGTCGGAGTACCAGGCCAGGCGGGTGTCGCACCAGTACTCGAACCACTGCTTGGCCTCGTCGGGAGGGACGAAGTACTCCATCTCCATCTGCTCGAACTCTCGGGTGCGGAACACGAAGTTGCCGGGCGTGATCTCGTTGCGGAACGACTTGCCCATCTGGGCGATGCCGAACGGAGGCTTCTTGCGCGTGGTCTGCAGCACGTTGAGGAAGTTGACGAACATGCCCTGAGCGGTCTCGGGCCGGAAGTAGGCGACGTTCGCGCCCTCTTCCACCGGGCCGACGAACGTCTTGAACATCATGTTGAAGGCGCGGGCCTCGGTGAGGTCGGTCGAGCCGCACTTCGGGCACGTGCCCTCTATGTGATCGGCCCGCCAGCGCTCCTTGCAGTTGCGGCAGTCGACCAGCGGGTCGGTGAAGTTGGCCAGGTGCCCCGAGGCCTCCCACACCTTGGGACTGGACAGGATGGCGGCGTCGATTCCCACGACGTCGTCGCGCATCTGCACCATCGCCCGCCACCACGCCTCCTTGACGTTGCGCAGCAGGAGCACGCCGAGGGGCCCGTAGTCGTAGGTGGATCGGAAGCCCCCGTAGATCTCGCTGGACGGGAACACGAAGCCCCTGCGCTTGCAGAGGTTGACGATCGTCTCCGCCAGCTCCGGGTCGGGGGCGGCCATGGGGTCGAATGTAATGGAGGGGCTGCTTACCGCCGCCGCTCAGCCGGAACGGTCGAGGACGTGGAGGGTGCGGAGGCGGCGCTCCAGGTGGTGCTCCAGAGAGCTGGTGGCGAGGTGCTCGACTTCCAGCACGACGGGGCCGGCCGGCTCGTCCAGGGCCGCGGCCAGGCCGCCCCCGAGGACGCGGCGCAGGAGGACCAGGGCCTCAGGACTCACAGGCACGCCGCGGCGGCACGAGCGACAGAGGGCGCCGCCCTCGACCAGATCGAAGGCCACGAGATCCTCGGGCGCACCACAGGTCGCGCACTGCTCGAGCAGCGGGTGGGCGCCTTCAGCCGAGAGCAGCTTCCAGAAGAACGCGGCCAACAGGAGGGGGGCGTCCCGGGCGGCCAGCGACCGCAGGGCACCCACCAGCATCGAGTAGAGCCGGGCGCTCGGCTCGCGCTCCTGGGCCACCTGGTCCACCACCTCCAGCAGGCTCTGGGCCCGCCCCATCCGATCGAGATCCTCACGGATCAAGCGGAAGTGGTCGAGGGTTTCGGCCTGGGTGACGATGTCCAGGTCCCGGCCCTCGTACATGAGCAGGCTGACGTGGCTGATCGGCTCCAGGCGCGACCCGAACCGGCTCTTCGTCTTGCGCACTCCCTTGGCCACGGCCCGGACCTTGCCGTGCCCCGGCGTGACCAGGGTGACGATGCGGTCGGCCTCCCCCAGCTTGATGGTGCGCAGCACCACCCCCTGGTCCCGGTACAACCGGCTCGGGCTCACCGCTCCCCCACGCTGCGAGTACATTGGGGGCGTTTTCCCCCCGCTATGTCCTCGCAAGGGAAGCGGGTGGCCGGCCCCTCGACGTTGCGAGTACATGGGGGGCGTTTTCGGCCCCCTATGTACTCGCAACCGAAGGGGGTCATACGTCGAGGCCGCCGAAGCGGCGGTCGCGGCGCTGGAACTCGCGGACGGCCTCGAACAGGTTCTCCCGGCGGAAGTCCGGCCAGAGCACGTCGGTGAAGACCAGCTCGCTGTAGGCCAGCTCCCACAGCAGGAAGTTGGAGATACGGAACTCACCGGAGGTGCGTATCACCAGGTCCGGGTCCGGCATGTCGGGCAGGTACAGCCGGGTGCGGATGGCCTTCTCGTCGACCTTGTCGGCCGGCACCCCGTCGGCCACCAGTGCACGGACGGCATCCACGATCTCGGCACGGCCGCCGTAGTTGAAAGCGATGGTGAGGGTCATGGTGCGGTTCTTCTTCGTGAGCTCCACCGACTCGTCCATGCGCCGGATCAGGCGGCGGGGCACCCTCCAGTCACGCCGGCCGGCGAAGCGGATACGGACGCCCCGCTCGTGCATCTCGTCCCGCCGGCGCACGAGGAGCGACTCGTTGAAGCGCATGAGGTAGCGGACCTCGTCGACCGGCCGTTTCCAGTTCTCGGTGGAAAAGGCGTAGACCGTGAGCCAGCCGATGCCCAGCTCCAGCGCCCCCTCCACCGCGTCGAACAGCGCCTCCTCACCGGCGGCGTGCCCCTGCGTGCGGGGCAGGCCACGTTTGTTGGCCCAGCGCCCGTTGCCGTCCATCACGCACCCGATGTGGACCGGTAGATGCCGCGGGTCGATGCCGTCCAGCTCCACAGGGCGACGGTACCTCGCCGGGGGCCCCGCGCCGGCGACCGACGAGTGGAGGTTCCATGGAGGTTCTGTGGACACTGGCTCGGGTAGAGCGCACTCGTGATCGACCGGATCCTGGGCCCGCTGGCCCGGCGCTGGGCATGGGCCGACACGTTGCTCCGCGTCCAGAAGCGGTTCGAGGAGGTTCACGGCAACTACCTGGCCGCCGCGGTCACCCTCACCGCCTTCCTTTCGCTCTTTCCCCTGATGTTGTTCATCACCGGCGTGGTCGGCTTCTTCTCCCGCAACTCTTCGGACCTGCCGGCCGAGATCATCAGCCGCCTCGGCATCCCTCCCGGTGGCGACGCCGCCGACATGTTGACCCGCGCCGTCGTCAAGGCCGAGCAGAGCCGAAGGGCGGCCTCGGTCGTCGGAGTTCTCGGTCTGTTGTGGTCCGGCCTCGGCGTGGTGGCTTCCTTCCAGTTCGCTTTCGATTCCGTATGGCAAGTCTCGGGCCGTGGCCTCAAGGACAAGGCGTTCGGGCTGGCGTGGCTGGGTGGTGCCGGCCTCATCTTCTTGCTCTCTTTCGCGGTGACGAGCGCCTTGAGGATCCTCCCGGGGCCGGCCTGGCCGGTGGCCCTTGTGGTGAGCCTGAGCGTCTCCGCCGCGCTCTGGCTCTGGACCTTCCAGGCCCTCACCAACAGGGCCGTCGGCTGGAAGGCGTTGGTCCCTGGTGCCGTGCTCGGCGCCATCGGGCTGGAGCTGCTCAAGATGGTGGGCGCCCTCTACGTACCCCGCGTGGTGGCGTCCTCCTCCGCCCTGTACGGCTCGATCGGCGTGGTCTTCGCCGTCCTGGCCTGGCTCCTCGTGTTCGGGCGCCTCGTGGTGTACTCCACCGTGCTCAACGTCGTTCGGTGGGAGGAGGACCACGGCACCGACACGGTCGAGATCGAGCTTCCCCACATGCCCGGCGAGGTTCCGGTGACGGCCAACCGGGCCGGCGAGGCTCAGCCCGTCCAGACCTAGTGCCCCGTCAGGTGACGTTGGCGATGTTCACGGCGAGCCAGGGGCGCCGCTGGCAAGGCCGCAGGACGAAGGCGCACACGCCGTGCGTCGAGGACGAGAACGAAGCCAGCGGTGGTCCTGGCCGTCGTGAACGCGGCAAACGTTGCCTGACGGGGCACTAGACAGCCCTGTTCCCACGGGCGGCCCCGATACGGTGCCCCCATGGGTGGCAGCAGCTTCGGCCAGCAGTTCCGGATCACCACGTTCGGCGAGTCGCACGGCACGGGCCTCGGCGTGGTGGTCGACGGTTGCCCGCCCCGCCTGCCCATCGCCGTCGAGGAGATCCAGCACGACCTCGACCGCCGGCGTCCGGGCCAGAGCCGCCTGACCACCCAACGGAAAGAGGGTGACGTGGCCGAGTTGCTGTCCGGCGTGTTCGACGGAGTCACCCTCGGGACGCCGATCGCCATCCTCATCCGCAACGCCGACGCCGTACCCGGTGCCTATGAGGCCATGAAGGACGTCTTCCGGCCGTCCCACGCCGACTACACGACCGAGGCCAAGTACGGCACCAGGGACTGGCGGGGCGGCGGCCGGGCCAGCGCCCGCGAGACGGCCGCCCGGGTGGCCGCCGGCGCCATCGCCCGCAAGCTCCTTCGGGTGGGCGCCGGCGTCGAGGTGCTGGCGTGGGTGAGCCAGGTGCACGAGATCGACGCCGACATCGATGCCGGCGCGGTCACCGAGGCCGCCGTGGAGGCCAACCCCGTCCGCTGCCCCGATCCGGCGGCCGCGGAGGCCATGACCGCGGCCATCGAAGAAGCTCGACGCCAGGGCGATTCGCTCGGAGGCGTGGTGGAGTGCGTCGCCCGCAACGTGCCGCCCGGGCTCGGCGAGCCGGTGTTCGACAAGCTGGAGGCCGACCTGGCCCGTGCCCTCATGTCGCTGCCGGCGTCGAAGGGCTTCGAGATCGGCAGCGGCTTTGCCGGCGCCCGCCTCACCGGCAGCACCCACAACGACGCCTTCGTCACCGGTCCCGACGGTCGTCCCCGCACGCTCACCAACCGCTCCGGCGGGGTCCAGGGCGGCATATCCAACGGGGAAAACGTGGTGGTGCGGGTGGCCTTCAAGCCCACGGCCACCATCGCCCAGGCCCAGCAGACGGTGGACCGCGAAGGCGCCGAAGTCAGCTTGGAGGCCAAGGGCCGCCACGATCCGTGCGTGCTCCCCAGGGCCGTGCCTCTGGTGGAGGCCATGGTCTGCCTGGTGCTGGCCGACCACTGGCTGCGCCAGCGGACCGTCGACGTCCTCGGCTGACCCCGGGCGGCGAGCTTCTACGGCGGCGCGATGTGGACCTCGACGTCCTGGGTCTCGGCCGGCGTCGGTCCCCAGGGGGTGCCGTAGGCGCAGCTGATGGTCAGGTTTCCGGGTGCCTCGGCGAGGAGGCGGACGACGTGGCGAGGCGGGGGGTCGGGTGCGAACACCTGGGAGACGACGGTGGCGGCGGCGCCGGGGACGACGACGGTCCAGAAATGGCCGGGGCGGACGGTCGTGGGCAGAACGATCTCGAACTCCTGGCCGGCGGTGGCCTGCACCACGGCGCTGCCGGCGGGTACGTCCACCGGCGGCGGGGGCGCCGGTGCCGTGGGAGCCGTCTCCGCCGGCGGCCCCTGCTCGAGCAGCGGGTCGTAGGCGGCAGGGGGAGGCTCGGGGGTCTCGGAGACCCAGATCCACCCGTCGCGCTCCTCAGCCCGGTGGATGGGCAGGTAGCCCGGCTTCAGCTTGCACAGCGTCTCGGGCTTGTTGACCCTGGCCGGGACCAGGTTCTCCCCCGTCTTCAGGTCGTAGAGGAAGACATGGCGGGGGCAGCGCAGGCTGTCGTCGAACAGTGTCGCCCCGTCGAGCGGCGTGCCCTGGTGCGGGCAGTAGGCGGCGAAGGCGGCCACGGCGCCGCTCTCCAGGCGCACCATGAGGACCTCGGCCCGGCCGACCTTGGCCCCCCTCAGGTGAGGCTCCCCCGGCTGTGCCGTCAGGAGCTTGTCGCTGCGCATGACCCGGCGTAACTCGGGGCTCTCCACGCCACGAAAGGTAGTCACACCCCCTGTTCGGTGCCGCCCCCGCCCCTGGACGCGACAACGCCCCCGCCGTTGGCAGGGGCGTCGTCGGGCTCCCGGGGGGCGGGATGCGGACACCTTACAGGATCCAGCCGGAAAGGTCCAGTCGAATTTTTCGGATGTCGTCAGCCGAAGTGTGGTGCCCCATCGGCAAGGGAAAAGCCAGGAGAACCACGGCGCGCCCGCGGGCGGCCCTGTCAAACGGAGGAATCTGGTGATCGATGGCAAAGGGACTTTCTTCTTCTATCTCGCAGCTGTGATCTGCTTCTTCGTCGCCGCCGCCGGGGAGACCTGGAAGTTCGGCCGCCTCGGCCGCCAAGGTCTCGCCGCCCGCCTCGGCCTCGTGCCCCTCGGGCTGGCGCTGTGGCTGTTCCCTCTCATGTGGAACACGGGCGAGGCAGCCTTCTGATCGACTGATCGACGGGCGCCTGGTGGGGCGGGTCCGCCGCGCCTGCCGGGTCATGGCAGCAGCAGGCGCGGGGCACTCCCGCGGCTATGGCTCAACCGAGCCGACTCTTCCCCCAACCGGCCCGCTGAAAACGCTGGCCTAACTTCCAAAGGATGACGGGGCCCGACGACGTAAGGGCCGCCATGGCCAAGGTCACGGCCGCCCTGCCCGCCGGCGAGGAGCGGCCCGGTCAGGTGGAGATGGCCACGGCGGTCGCCCGGACGATCGACGACGGGGGGCACCTCATCGTCCAAGCAGGCACCGGGACGGGCAAGAGCCTCGCCTACCTCGTACCCGCCATCCTCTCGGGCAGCAAGGTCATCGTGGCCACGGCCACCAAGGCCCTGCAGGACCAGCTGGCCACCAAGGACCTGCCCTTCCTCGCCCGCCACCTGGGGCAGCCGTTCGAGTTCGCCGTGCTCAAGGGCCGCTCCAACTACCTCTGCTGGCAGCGGGCCAAGGAGGTGGCCGGGGGCGACGACGAGCAGCTGACCTTCGAGCCGGCGGCCGACGTCGGGGAGCTCGGCAGGGAGGTCGCAGCCGTTCTGGAGTGGGCCGGGGACTCCCCCACCGGCGACCGGGCCGAGATGCCCTTCGAGCCTCGCCCGAAGGTGTGGGCCGCCCTGTCGGTCGGCGCCCGGGAGTGCCCGGGCGTCAACCAGTGCCCGAGCGGCGGGATGTGCTTCGCCGAGGCGGCCCGCCAGCGAGCGGCCCAGGCCGACGTCGTGGTGGTCAACACCCACCTGTACTGCACGCACCTGGCCAGCGACGGGTACGTGCTACCCGAGCACGACGTGGTCGTCTTCGACGAGGCCCATGAGCTGGAGGACATCGCGGCCACGACGCTGGGGCTCGAGCTGGGTGCGGGCCGGCTGAAGGCGCTGGCCCGCACGTCACGCGCACTCGTAGCCCGCGATGACGTGAACCTCATCGATGGGCTGGACGATGCGGCCTCCCGCGTGGACGACGTCCTCGTGCCGTGGAGAGGGCGCCGGCTGCCGGACGACCTGGGCGAGGAGGTGTCGGCCGCGGTGGCCCTCGCCGGCGAGCGGGCACGGCAGGTCGTCGCCGCCGTCCGCAAGGAAGACGGTGACGCCGGTCGCAAGGCGAGGGCCCTGCAGTCCGGAGGCCACCTCGTCGGTGATCTGGCGCTGGTCGCGGCCATGCCCGAGGGCCACGTGGCCTGGGTGGAGGGGCCGGCTCACGCTCCCGTTCTCAAGCTCGCAGCAGTGGACGTGGCGGGGCTCATGGCGGCGCGCCTCTGGGGCGAGAGGCGCACGGTCCTCACCAGCGCGACTGTCCCGCCCAACATCCGGCTCCGGCTCGGCATCGATGCCGACGCTTCCGAGCAGCTGGACGTGGGAAGCCCCTTTCCCTACGCCGATAACGCCATGCTCTACTGCGCCGCCGCCCTTCCCGACCCGCGCAAGCCCGAGTACGAGGCAGCCATGCACGACGAGCTGGAGGCGCTGATCCGGGCCGCCGGTGGCCGCACCCTCGCCCTGTTCACCAGCTGGAGAGCAATGGAGGCCGCGGCGGCGGCCCTGGCCGAGCGTCTCCCCCCGGAGCTTCCGGTGTTGACCCAGTCGGACCTCCCCAAGCCGGCGCTGGTAGAGGCCTTCTCCGCCCACGAACCCACCTCCCTCTTCGCCACCATGGGCTTCTGGCAGGGCATCGACGTGCCGGGGCCGTCGTTGTCGCTCGTCACTCTCGATCGGATCCCGTTCCCCCGCCCCGACGAGCCCTTGACCCAGGCCCGGCGCGACAAAGCCGGCGCCGGCGCCTTCCGCCTCGTCGACCTCCCTCGCGCCGCCACCCTCCTGGCCCAGGGCGCCGGCCGCCTCATCCGCTCCGCCACCGACCGCGGCGTGGTCGCCGTGCTCGACCCCCGCCTGGCCACCGCCACCTACCGATGGGACCTGGTCCGGGCCCTCCCGCCCATGCGCCGCACCAAGAACCGCGCCGACGTCGAGTCCTTCCTCACCGCCGCCCTGTCGACCCCACAGGGTGTGGGCGTCGTCGGCCGCCGCCGTGCGCCCGGTGCCGCCGCTTCACCTTCACCCGCCAGATCAACGCCATAGTCCGAGTCACGTCGAATGTGCACGAAGCGCTGTGATCACCGGCCCTTTCACCGATTTCACAACGCTTCGTGCACACTCCGCCGGTCGACACACGGCCGGGCGTGGGGCAGGGGCCCCCACGCTCCGGAGGAGCGCGGGGTTGGGGCCCCGCTCGGGTTGATTCAGTATCCCAGCCGCTGCAAGGCGGCTGGGTTGCGCTGCCAGTCCTTGTCGACCTTGACGAACAGCTCGACAAAGGCGCCGGGCGCCAGCTGGGCCCGCACCCTCGTGCCCACCTCCTTCAAGACGCTGCCCCCGCGGCCGATGACGATCCCCTTCTGGGAGTCCCGCTCGACCAGGATCTCGCAGCGGATGCGGGGCCACTCCCACTCCGTCACCCGGCAGGCCACCGAGTAGGGCACCTCGTCGCGGGTGACGGCCAGCAGTTGCTCGCGCACCAGCTCGGCCACCCAGAAGGCCTCGGGCACGTCGGTGACCATGTCGGGGGGGTACAGCGCCGGCCCCTCGGGCAGGCGGTCAACGATGGCATCCACCAGCTCCTGCACTCCCGCCCCGGTGGCCGCCGAGACCGGGTAGCACTCCCCCAGCTCCAGGTTGGCCGACTTCACCAGCTGACCAAGGACCTGGTTCCGCGAAGCCACGTCGGTCTTGTTCACCACCACGATGGCATCGGCCGGCACCCGCTCGGCCACGTAACGGTCACCTCCGCCCAACGGCTTGGTGGCGTCGATCACCAGCACCACCACGTCGACGTCGCCCACGCTGCTCACCGCCACCTGGTTGAGCCGCTCTCCCAGCAGGGTGGCCGGCTTGTGGATGCCGGGTGTGTCGACGAACACGAGCTGGGCGTCGGGGCGGTTGAGAACGCCACGCACCGGCGCCCGGGTGGTCTGCGGCTTGTTCGAGACGATCGACACCTTGGTGCCGAGGATGGTGTTGACCAGCGTGGACTTCCCCACGTTGGGCCGCCCGACCAATGTGGCGAAGCCCGACCGCATCAGGGCAGGGCGCTATTCCGGGTTCGCCGATGGGCCCGCCGGCGCCAGCTTGGCGATCCGCACCCGGCCGATGCGCCGGCCCTGGACCTTCTCGGCCACCAGGCGGTGCCCGTCGGCATCGACGGCCTCACCCTCGGTCGGCACGTGGCCGAGCAGGTTGAAGATGAGCCCGCCGACGGTGTCCCAGTCACCGCTGGGCAGGGCGGCGTGCAAGAGGTCGTTGACCTCGTCGATGGCCATCCTGGCGTTGACGCGGAAGTCACCGTTGGCCAGCGGCTCGATGAGGGGCTCCTCCACGTCGAACTCGTCGACGATCTCGCCAACCAGCTCCTCGATGAGGTCCTCGAGGGTGACGAGGCCGGCAGTGCCGCCGTACTCGTCGACCACGATGGCCATGTGGAACTTGTGCTTCTGCATCTCCCGCAACAGCTCGCTGACCCGCTTGGTCTCGGGGACGAAGTGGGCCTCCCGCACCAGGTTGCGGACCTCGACGTCGGCCTTGCCCTCCCGCTCGGCCCGCATGAGGTCCTTGGTGAAGACGACCCCGGCGATGTCGTCGATGCCCTGGTCGTAGACCGGCATGCGTGAGTAGCCGGCGGCCATGGCCACCTCGATCACGTCCTGCACGCGGTCGCCGCCACCCACGCTCACCATGTCGGGGCGGGGCACCATCACCTCCCGAACCACCGTGTCGCCGAACTCGATGATGGAGTGGATCAGCGCCCGTTCCTCGTGCTCGATGACCTCGCCCTCGGTGGCCACGTCGACGGTGGCCAGCAGCTCCTCCTCCGACACGAACGGGCCGGACTTGAGGCCCTTGCCCGGGAGCAGGATGTTGGACAGGCCGATGAGGCCCCGGGCCAGCAGGCGCACCGGGGGGAAGTTGGCGATGGCCGAAACGACCGGTGCGGCCAGCAGCGCGGCCCGCTCGGTGTGCTGCACCGCCCACGTCTTGGGCGCCGCCTCGGCCAGCACGAAGATCACCGACACCTCGATGAACGTGGCGATGATGACGCCCACGGCGCCGTAACGCTCGAAGAGCAGGCCCACCAGGATCGACGCGACGACGTGGCACGACAACACCAGCAGCAGGACCGGGTTGAGGAACTGCTCCGGGTGGTCGACCAGGCGGCTCAGCTTCGCCGCTCCCCGCACCCCCTGCTCCTCCATGGTGATGGCCTTGACCCGGCTGATGCGGGTGAGGCCCGTCTCGGCCAGGGCGAAGAAGCCGGCCAAGAGGATGAGCCCAACGATGGCCACGAGCACGCCGATGTCACCGCCGCTCATGCAGAGCTCCCGCCGGGTGCCACAGGTTGTTTTCGATGGAGCTGGTCGAGAAGCTCCTGCTCCCGGCGCTCCATGGCCTCGGCTTCGGCGGCCACCACGTGGTCACGGCCGAGCAGGTGGAGGATGCCGTGCACGACGAGCAGGGCCAGCTCGTCCTCGTAGGTGCCGGCGTGCTCGGGGGCGTTGCGGGCGGCCACCGCAGGGCAGACGTAGACGTCGCCGAGCAGCACCGGCAGGTCGGCAGCCTCCGCCGGGCTCCAGTTCGGCCCGTTGCCCCGGTGGTCGGGGTGCCGGCCGCTGGCCACCGGCTCGTCGTCGAAGGAGAAGGAGAGCACGTCGGTGGGGCCGTCGTGGCCGGCGAAGCGCCGGTTCAGGTCGGCGATGGCGTCCTCGTCGACGAACACCAAGGACAGCTCCGCGTCGCCCTTGACGCCCTCGGCCTCGAGGACGCCGCGCGCCAGCACGAGCCAGCGCAGCGTCTCGACCGGCTCGTCCGACTGCTCGTCGGCCGCGAAGACCTCGATCCCCACAGCCCTATCGCCCGTCGGAGGCCGGCGCCGAGCCCTGGGCCGGGCTATCGGTGTTGCGACCGGGGGTGGAACGCTCGTAGGCCTTGACGATGTCCTGGACGATCTTGTGGCGGACGACGTCACGGGGGCCGAGATGAACGAACGACAGGCCGTCGATGCCGGCGAGGATCTTCTCCAGGCCGAGGAGCCCCGAGCGGCCCCCGGCCACGTCGACCTGGGTAACGTCACCTGTGACCACGGCCTTGGACCCGAAGCCGATCCGGGTGAGGAACATCTTCATCTGCTCGGGGCTGGTGTTCTGGGCCTCGTCGAGGATGATGAAGCTGCGGTTGAGCGTGCGCCCCCGCATGAAGGCCAGGGGCGCCACCTCGATGGCGGCCCGGTCGAGCAGCCTCGGGACGGCGTCGGTGCCGAGCATGTCGTAGAGGGCGTCGTAGAGCGGGCGCAGGTACGGGTCCACCTTGGCCATGAGGTCGCCGGGGAGGAAGCCGAGGCGCTCGCCCGCCTCCACCGCGGGGCGGGTGAGGATTATGCGCTCCACCGACTTCTCCTGCAGCGCCTGCACGGCGAGAGCCACGGCCAGGTACGACTTCCCGGTGCCGGCGGGGCCGATGCCGAAGGTGATGACGTTGCCGGCGATGGCCTCGCAGTAGAGCTTCTGGCCCGCCGTCTTGGGGCGAACGGTGCGGCCCCGGCCCGAGCGCAGCACCTCGGCGGTCAGCACCTCGGACGGCCGCTCGTCGGCCTTCATCATGTCGATAGTGCGCCCCAGGTTGCCGGTGTCGAGAAGCTGCCCGTGCTCGAGTAGCAGGACCAGCTCCTCGAAGAGCTTTCCGACCCGCTCGGCATCGTCGCCGCGGATGCTTATCTCGTTGCCCCTGGCCAGGATGGTCGTGCCGGGGAACGAATCCTCCACCACGCGCAGCAACTCGTCGTGCTCCCCGAGGAGGCCGACCATCAGGAGGTTTCCGGGGACGAGGATCTTGACTTGGGTAGAGGACAAAGCGGTTCGCTGCCAGCGTACGCCAGAGTCGAGCCTCAGCCCGTCATCCGGGTGGCCACTCGAGACGGCGCCCGCCTAGAACGTGCAGATGGAGGTGCCCCACGCTGTTCTGGGCGTCGGCACCCACGTTGAAGACGAGCCGGTAGCCGCTCTCGGCGATCCCCTCGCCGGCCGCCACCTGGCGGGCGCTGGTGAACATCTCCGCCACCACCTCCGCATGCTCGGGTTCGATGGCCGAAGCGTCGGCGATGTGGTTGCGGGGCACGACGAGGACATGGACGGGGGCGGCGGGATTGATGTCACGGAAGGCGTAGGTGGCTTCGGTGGTGGCCACCCGATCGGAGGGCACCTCGCCGGCCACGATGCGACAGAACAGACAGTTCGCCTGGGTTGCCGGGGACCCCACCGCCGAGAGGCTACAGGCGCTACGGTCGGCCCGCGTGAGCACGGCGGGGCACGGGGGCGCCGGCGACATAGAGGGTTTTCTGGCCGACCTCGCCCGCTGGACAGCCGACAGCCGCGCCTCGGAGGCCGCCGGCGCTCGTGTGCGCGAACGATGGCTTCGCCAGCAGGCGGCAGAAGGTGCCCGCTTCGCCGGCGTGCTGGTTGACCTGGCCGAGCAGGGCGCGGGTGTGGCCCTGCGCACCACCGGGGGGCGCGTCCTGCAGGGACGGGTAGCCGCCGTGGCCGGCGACTTCTGCGTCGTCCGACACGACGGCGGATTGGTCACGCTGCTGGCTTTCGGAGCCATCGCCTCCCTGCGGCCCGAGCCGGGCCACCGTTCCGGTGATGCCGATTCGGGGCGGACGCCGCCGCCGGCGCTGATGCTCACCGACGTACTCGCCCGGATGGCGCCGGAGCGGCCGCGGGTCCGGGTGGCGATGGAGGGTGCCGGCGAGGCGATCACGGGTGATCTGCGCAGCGTCGGTGTGGACGTCGCCACCGTGCGCCTGGAGGGCGACCCGCCCGGAACCGTGTACCTGCAACTTTCGTGCGTGCGTGAGGTGACGCTCCTGGGGTGAGCCGGCGCCGGCCAGCCGGAGCGCGCTCAGGGCGAGCCTTCCCTCCTGGGCTCGGGGTACAGGTGCTCGAGCGTGCCCGGCTCGATGCGGGCGCCGTCGATGAAGGCCTCGACATCAGCGGCCTTGAGCCGGATGACCCGGCCGAACTTGTAGGCCGCCAGCTGCCCCTCGTCGATGAACCGGTACAGCGTGCGCAGGGTGACCCCCAGCCGGGCTGACGTCTCCCGCGTACTCATCCAGCGGATGTCCTCAGTCATGACCTGAATCTTAGCTTCTGCAGCACTCTGTGGCGTCTCACGCGTTCTCGTGTGCGAGATCAGGCAGTTTGACGGCGCAGAACTGCCTGAAATAGCATGACGGGCTCTTCGAGAGCGCCAGCCGGGACGGGGTTATTGTGAGCACGGTGGGGGATGTAGTCGTGGGGAACAGGCAGGGCAGCGACCGCCGCAACGGCGGGAGTGCCCGCCCGCTCCGCCGGCGGAGAACGTTGCCCGGTGGGCGCGCCGTGGTCGGTGGATTCCTGGTGACGGTGGCGGGGATCGGCGCCTTCGCCGGGTACACCAACGCCACCGCCGACAAGAGGGTCGACTACCTCGTGGCCCGCAGCGACCTCACCATCGGGCAACGCATCGGCCGGGACAGCGTCGGATACCTGCCGATGGAGCTTCCCAGCCTGGTGCGGGGTCGGGCCTTTCGTGACCCCGCCGATCTCATGGGAGCAGTGCTGGTCGGCCCCGTGAACGAGGGGGAGTTGATCCAGAGCAGCGACGTGCTCCTCCGGGGGACCGCTCCCGCCGGGAGAGAGGTCTCGTTCTCGATCGAGTCCGACCGGGCCGTGGACGGCCGGCTCCAGAGAGGCGAGATGGTCGACGTGCTCGTCACCTACGGGACCGGGAACGAGGCCTATACCGTCACCGTCGCCCGCGATGTGCGGGTGATCAACCGGCGCCAGCCTCGCGGCACCCTCGGCGACGGAGGCGACGAGGTCATCACCGTGTCCGTCGGCAGTAGCACCGAAGCGCTGGCCCTGTCGCACGCGGTGACCGCCGGCGCCGTCACCCTCGTCCGCACGGCCGGCGCGTCCGACACGGCCGGTGGTCCCGATAGCGATGCCGGCGCCGGTGCGACGTATCGGGCGCCCGGTCCGGGAACCGAACCCGAGCCCGAGCCAGTGGCCGGAGGCTGAGCCGTGGCCACCACGGACCGCTATGTGCTGATCGGGCTGGCCCGGGCCCGCTCGAGCTGGTTCCACTCGGTGGCGCAGTGGGCCAATGCCGGCACCCTTCCCGCAGAGTTCGTGAAGTGCGTGTCGGCCGAGGAGCTCCGGGCCCGGTTGGGCTCCGGCCGGCCCTTCTCCGCTCTCCTGGTCGACGCCAGCCTCCCCGGCTTCGACCGTGACCTCGTCGACGTTGCCCGGGGTGCCGGCTGCGTCGTGGTTGCCGTCGGCCGACCCGGTAGCGGCACGAGAGACGTGATGGCGCTGGGGGCCGTCGCCATGCTGCCCGAGTACTTCGACCCGAAGGCTCTACTCGACGTGCTCACGAGCCACGCCTCGTTGATCGCCCGGGGCGAGTCGCTGCCCGGACAGCTGGCCGAGGAGCCGACCGGTCGCTGGCGGGGACAGGTCGCCGCCGTGTGCGGGCCGGGCGGCACCGGCACGTCCACCGTCGCCATCGCCCTGGCCCAGGGAATGGCTGCCGATCCTCGCCGGGCGCGTTCGGTGCTGCTGGCCGACCTGGCGCTGCACGCCGAGCAGGCGATGCTGCACGACGCCCGTGACGTCGTGCCCGGGGTCCAGGAGCTGGTGGAGGCACACCGTAGCGGCCGGTTGCCCCCGCAGGAGGTGCGGGCGCTGGCATTCGACGTGGAGGAACGGGGCTACCAGCTGCTGCTGGGCCTGCGCCAGGCCCGGGCCTGGGCCACCGTGCGGCCGAGGGCCTTCGAAGCGGCGTTCGAGTCGCTGCGGGCCAGCTACCGCGTCGTCGTCTGCGACACCGATGCCGAACTCGAAGGCGAAGACGTAGGTGGGTCCATGGACGTGGAGGAGCGCCACGTGATGGCCCGTACCGCCGCCCTTCGCGCCGATGCCGTCTTCGCCGTGGGGGCTCCCGGCATGAAGGGCCTGCACTCCCTGGTCCGGGTGCTCAACGACCTGCACGCCGCCGGCGTGGCCCCGGCCCGGATCGTGCCGGTGATCAACAGGGCCCCGAAGGGTGGCAGGGCGCGCTCGGAGATGACGGCCACCCTGGCCGCGCTGGCGTCTCCCGGCGGGCAACTGTTCGGACCGCCGATGTTCCTCCCGGAGGCCAAGCTGGACAAGCTGCTGCACGACGGCCTGCCCCTCCCCGCCGCGCTCACCGAGCCACTGGCCGGCGCCTTCGGCGCGGTGATCCACCACCCACCTCCTTACGGTACCGAGCAGCAGAGCGACGGTGCCGGCGCCGGCGGCGTGCGTGTCCAACCCGGCTCCCTCGGCTCATGGTCGGAGGAGGACGACGAGGAGGAGGAAGGCGGCGGCCCAACCGGCCGAGTGGCCCTCGGTTGACAACTCGGTCCATTGACGCCGGCGGTGTGGCTGCGATAGGAAAGCTGCCGCGCTTCCCCGGCGAATTTCAAGCCCCGGAGCACGCATGGCCTCCGAGTCAGATCCCCTACGGCCATGACCGACACGTGGGTGTCGCCCCTGGTGGAGGTCGAGCAGTCCGTGCAGGCTCGAGCCAAGGAGGTCGCGCTCGACATGGCCGCGCCCGACGGCAGCGCCCGGCTCCGGGCGTTGGTCGACGAGGAGGTGGCGAGGTGGTCCGACGACTACAAGCGGGGGCAATTCCCTTGGGGCAGTGTGAGGACATGCGATTGCACATCGTGACCGACTAATCGGGAGCACAAGCAACGCGGGAGGTATACACGTCGCCCGTGACGCTCTACGGTCAGGTCCCTGAAGACCAGGATCTTGTACCTCGACGACTCCGGCAAACCGGACACCAACCACGTCTCCGGAGCCGTGGTCATCGGCGGGTTCGCCATCGATGCCGACCTGTACCCGACGTTCTCCCGGCGCTTCCTCGGCGCCAAGGGCCGCTTCTTTCCCCAGCGCGGCGTGCCTCAGGCGTGGGAGGCGAAGTCGACCGACATAGTCAAGCCCAATCCCTGGAAACGTTCCAAGAACCGCAACTTCTCCTTCGAGGTCGCCCGCATCGTGGAGACGATGGCTGGGACGGCGTTTTCCGCCACGATCATCAAGAGCCGGATGAACCACCCCATGACGCTTGCCACGACCATGCCGTTGCAGCTCCAGTGCCTGGTCGAGCACTTCGACACCGAGTGCCGAGCCCTGGGACGTACCGGCATGGTCGTCGCCGACTGGTCCAGCCATCATCACGACTCCCACGCCAGCCAGTGCGTCGCGAGCTTCGCCGCATCGCAGGGTCTCACCGTCCATCCGTGCGTGTACTACGCCAGTTCCCACTCCAGTGAAGGCATCCAGGCAGCAGACCTGATTGCCGCGGTACGTCGGCGGGCAGCAGAGGGCGACATCCAGCTGACCGCACTCGATCAGCGCCTCGCCGCTGTCCGCGTGGCTTCCCCGACGGGGCTGACCGTCAGGGGGCGGACGTTCGCGAATTGGATCACGGTCTTTTGAAGCACCTCTGATCGGGGTAGAGTTCTCTTGTCGAGGGTTCGGTTAGTAGGCGAAAGCCGAATGCAACCGAAGCACCCTCGGCGTCGGGGCCTCGGATCTCACGAGGCCCCTTTTCATGCCCTCCGGCGCTCGGCAGCCTGCTCAGTTGACCCGGCGGATCCCGCCGAGGGTCGTCACGGCCTTGTGTCAGATGTGCTCGAACCCCAAAACCGGGTCTTTGTCAACGGCGGCGCACTTTTGACCCCCCTGCGACGGTCCACTTTTGACCCCCCTCCTCCGGATCCGGTCACGCTGCGTCGTCAGTAGGCACCCTCCCTAGGTCTCGGTCCTTGAGGCGATAGCTGTCGCCTTTGAGGCTGACCACCTCGGCGTGGTGGACGAGACGGTCGATCATGGCCGCGGCGACGGTGGCGTCGCCGAAGACCTCGCCCCAGCGACCGAAGGGCTTGTTGGAGGTCACGATGACCGAGGCCCGTTCGTAGCGAGCCGAGATCAGCTGGAAGAACAGATTGGCGGCCTCTCCGTCAAAGGGGATGTAGCCCACCTCGTCGATGACCAGCAGCGGGACGCGTCCAAGCCTGGTGAGCTCCGCATGTAGGCGCCCCGATGCATGGGCATCGCCAAGGCGCGCCACCCACTCCGCTGCGGTGGCGAATGCGACCCGGTGGCCGGCCTGGCAGGCCCGGATGCCAAGGCCGGTGGCCAGATGGGTCTTGCCCGTTCCCGGTGGTCCCAGGAACACCACGTTCTCCTTGCCTTCGATGAAGTCCAGGGTGGCGAGGTGGGCGACCACGTCTCGCTTGAGCGATCGCTGGTGGTCGAAGTCGAAGTCCTCGAGGGACTTGCGGGCGGGGAATCGCGCCGCTCTGACCCGGTTCTCCCCGCCGTGGTCCTGGCGCGATGCCACCTCCCGCTCCAAGCAGGCCGCCAGGAACTCCTCGTGGCTCCAGTTCTCTGCCCGAGCACGCTCACCGAGGCGACCGATGGCAGCGGCCATCGACGGTGCCTTGAGGGCACGGCACAGGTAGGCCAGATCCGCGCTGGGCTTGGTCGCTCTGGCCATAACGCCACCCCCGTGGCCCGGTCATAGACCGACAGGTCCGTGACCTCGATGTCGACGTCCTCGTCGGCACGGGCCAGAACAAAGCTGCGCATGGCCCTGCGGGCTCGCTCGTGAGCGGGATCGGTCACGGTGCGGTGGCGGGCCCAGGATCGTTGGTGGCGGGCGACCTCTTCGCCGGCGCAGGTGACCACCACCTCGTCGAGGTCCATTCGGATCTCTACGCGCCGGCCGATGGCGCGGGGGTGAACTGAGTAGTCACAGGTGGCCACCCAGCACCCAGTGGTCTCGCCCCAGACGTTTTGTCTCACTCCACGCAGGATCTGGCAGCACCGGCGGCAGGCCCATCATGGCGGCACGATCCTCGCTGATGCGATCCGACGGCCGGCACCGCAAGGTGGAGTGGATCCGGTTGTTGGCCCGCCGCAGCCACAGAGCCAGCTGGGCGTTGAAGTCGACCGGCGAGGAGAAGCGCCGTCCAGGCAAGAAGCTGGTCTCGAGATAGCCGTTGGCTCGCTCCACCAGGCCCTTGGCTTCGGGATCTGCGGGCTGGCAGATCACCACACCCATGCCCAGCATCCCCCTGAAGCGCTGGAAGGGCTGGCTCAAGGTGGGCTTGCCATTGTGGCGCGACACCAGCGCCGCCTCGTTGTCATAGACGCCCTTTCGGGGCACCGCCCCCAGATCGAGCAGGCACCCCAGGTGGCCGAGGAGGATGTCGTGGGCCTCCTTGGAGGCAATCATGCGGGCCACGATGTGGCGGGAGTAGCCCGACACCCCCACGATGACTGGAAGCGTCGCCGTCTGGGCCTGCCCCAGTGGGATCTTGATGGCGGGATACCACAAGTCCCACTGGGCCAGCTCGCCGGGGCGGTAGTCGGTGCGCTGGCACGGATCGGCGGGCAAGAACAGCGGGCGCAGGTCTCGCACCCGGTCCTTCAAGATGGTCATCGAGCGGTCCCAGCCGATTCGCTCGGCGATGACGGTGGCCGGCATCCGGGGGAACTCCGAGAGAAGCTCTCTGATCGCTGGCTCCACGGCGCCGACCGCCGAGGGCCGTGGTCTGCGTTCGAATACTGGCGGGGTGTCGGAGCGCAAGGCGGCGCGAACGGTGTTGCGCGCCACGCCCAGGCGGCGGGTGATCTCTTTTGATCGACATCCCTCGGCTCTGTTCAGCCGACGGATCTCTGCCCAGTCCTCCACGTCGAGCACTTCCTTCCTCCCTGGCCGTAGGTGGGGCCAGGGTGCGTTGATCCACACGTTCAGTGGTGGATGCGGGTGGAGGGGGGTTAGAAGTGAAACGTCGATAGGGGGTCAGTCTTCAACCGTCGCTGACAGTCTTCGCGAACGAGGGTTGCCAGTAAGCGTCATGAGGCCCTAGGGGTCCACCACTGAGGTGGCCCCGGCTCCCAAGCTTCGGGTGTTCCAGCACTCAGAGAAAAGGAGCCAGGGCCGTGGCCGACGGTATCAAGCTGAGCTTGGGGCGGCGCGACATGAACACCTTCCGCACCGACGATGAGGTCGGCAAGCGAGTGCGGGTCCACGTGGCGGGACGCCATCCGGTGGCGCTGTGCCCCTCCTGCGAGCGGCCGTCGGGAGACACCAACGGAACGGGCTGGCGGGACGTCATCGATGTGGTGCGCACCCTGGTCATCACCTTGTCGATCTGTGTGCGGCGGTTCATCTGCAGCCACGAGGACTGCGCCCAGCGCAGCTTTGATGAGCGCTTCGAGGGGATCGGGCGAGGCGGTGCCAGTGAACGGGCGCTGGGCTTCTTCGCCGATCTGGCCCGGGGCCGGGCCACCGCGGCGGTGGCCCGGGACCTGGGCGTGCCGCCCCACTACCTGCGCCTGGCCGTCGGCCGTGCCCGCCGCCGAGCCGCCGCCCATGGGGCTCGGCGCCTGGGCTGCTACGTGGCCATTGACGAGTGCTCGGTCAGAAAGCCCTTCGTCTACGCCACGGTGTTGTCCGACCCGGACCGCGGCGTGGTCATCGATCTGGCTCCAGGCCGGGACGGAGCAGCGCTTTGGGCCATTGCCTCCAAGTACCGCCGCTCGCAGCGGGCCAGGGTCGCGGTGGTGTCGAGGGACTGCCACAACCCCTATCGCTATATGGCCCGCCTGGTGTTTCCTCACGCCATGATCGTGGCCGACGCCTTCCATCTCCATCGAAGTGTGCTGTTCGCTCTCGCCGAGGTGAGAAAGACGGCCTCGGTTCGTCTGGCGAAGGTCCGCCCGGCCCGCCACAAGCAGCCAAGTCCGCCCGCTACGCGTTGGCCCGCTCCCGTGATTCTCTGATGGCCGACACCACGGCTCGCGGAGAGCGCGACCGCGCCGTGCTGGCCGAGGTCTGTGGACTCGATCCACCTCTGGCGCTGGCCTATGAGCTCAAAGAGGCCTTCGGGCGGCCATGGCCATCGGAAAGTCTGGCGACGTTGAGAACTTCGCCATCTGCTTGGAGATCTTCGACACCTGGTGTCGGGCCTCCCGGCTTCCGGCCTTCAAGAGCTTGGCCAACTCCCTGCGTTCCTGGCGGGCCGAGATCATCAACTACGCCCACACCAAGGGTGCGTCAAATGGCTTCGCCGAGGCGATGAACCACCTCATCAAGAACCAGAAGCGACAAGCCCATGGCTACCGCTCCTGGGAAGGGTTTCGAGCCCAGATGCTGTGGTGCTTCGGTGAGGTCGTCGACCCCGATACCGGCGAGATCGTCGCTCTACGCTCGCTGCCCCGAGGCGAAGGAGCCGCCTACATCCAACCTCAATTCGCGTAGACCCCAAAAACCGCCGCTGAGCTGGGGTTGCACAATGGGCGCGACGTTGCAACCCAGATTCTCGCCGCCCACCCCGCCGCCCTCGACGACACCGTTTCCTTCCTAGAGCGTCACGCCGCCTGGGGTACGCGAACCGGGGGGACGGGTCCAGGCGACGGGACTGGGCGTGGCGGTTTTCGACCACCGCTCCTCGCGCACCGGCGACCCGTTACTGCACTCGCGTATGGTGATCCTCAACGCCGGGGTGGGCGTCGACGCCGCCGAAAGGCGCTGGACGCAACTGGCTCTACGCCTGGACCCGCCCCGCCGGCCGCGGCTACCAGGTCCCCTTCGGGCCGAGTTGGTCGCCCGCCTCGGCGTGGACTTCGAGGTCCTCCACAATGGCACTGCGGATTTGGTGGGCGTGCCCCGCCCAGAGCTCGGCGGGCGAAGATCACGTGATGTCGTCGTCCAAGTGCTTGGCAAGAACTCGTGCGGCGTCAACCAAGGCGGGGTTCCCTGGTAGCGGTTGAATCTCCTCCACGGATATGCCATCGAGGTGCCACATGGCCGTGAGTGCCCACTGCGGGCGATGCATCGACCACCAGGACACTCCGCTCCATCTCTGCTCCATGAACACGTTGCGGGCGATCTGTTGGGTTCGGGGGCGGTTGCGGATGACGATTTCGGTCGGGCGGAGGGCCCGTTCGAGAAGCACTTTCGGATCGTCGAAGTTCAGCAGCGGGTGAAGCTCCTCATCGAAGGAGTAGACGCCCAACATCCGCTCCGCGCCCTCGATCGCCGGGAACGGGAGCATTGCTGAAGACCATGTCGAGAGGTGCGCGAACGTCTCGCCGATGGCGCCGCTCGCAGTGGCTGAGACGTAGATCGCTTGATACAGGTCGACGTTGTCCCAGCGGCCGAGCCCTTGGTCCGGATGTATGAAGAGAGCGTGACCTGGCTCCCCGGCACTGGCTCCACGATGATGTGGGAAGACTCTGTAGGCGAGCACTGTCAGGGATAGGCGCCAGCAGCTTCCGCACGAAGGGCTTCAACCACTTCGGCGGTGCCGTGCCTCCGAATCCATTCCAGAGGCGCTATGCCGTCCAGGTTCGCGTTGGCAGTGGTGAGCCAGTCCCGGGCCACGCCAACGTCTGCCCACACCAAGAGCGCATGGGCCAGAACATGATCGATGTCCAACAGCATCCGCGCCTGCGCGGGGCCCGGAGTGCTCTCGCCCGCCATCCACCGACTCGGCTGGGACGCGGCGACGTCGAGAAGGTGGGCCGCCCTTCGGGTGCCGCCGGCCACCTCCGTGACGAACCTCGTGCGTAGCTCGGGATGCCACTTCTTGGCCGGAGTGGACGTGGTGGGGGGCTTTGCTCGGCGCCGGTCCGCCACAGAACCCTTCACATTGGCCTTCGAGGTGGCGCTCCTCACCCCGATCTTGGCCGTTGCCGTGTTCTTCACGGCCTTGGCGGCTGTCGTTTTCAATTCGGCTGTCTTCTTGGCTTGCGACTTGGCCATCGGGCTCCCTTTCTGACGTTCTGGAAGGATACCGCGCAACAGTAACCGTTGCGTAGGTGCGGCCAGCGGCGCGTTGGCCCGACCGGCAGGGGAAGCAGGTCCATCGTCAGCGTCAGAGGCACTAGCCTTCGATCGACTGGTCGCCTGCTGGCGGGCCGGTGAGTATTCAAGAGCTACCCGGGACCAGCATGAATATCGACGGAATCGAGTTCGACGACAGCGGCCTGACGCCGAAGGTCGGTGACGAGCAGCTTGAGTGGTTACGGCCAGGCTTCACGGCGTCAGAGCACCCGATTGATGCGGCGGTGACGTGGGCCACGGACATTGCCACGCAGGTTCACATGGTCTGGCCAGCGGTGCGAGACGGCGAACTCGAGCCGCCGCCCGTCCAGCACGTGCTTGATCGGCTCGTCCGGTCGCGCATAGCCGGCGAGTCGGCCGAGATCGAGGCGGAACTTGTGCTGCGTCCTGACCCAGGCACCGTGGCCGTCGTGCATCGCCTGCCCGCATGCGACTTCTGCCAGCAGGCCTGTGTAGAGCGTCCCGCTCGATACGACAGCACCATCCAAGGACAGTCCAGCGGGATGGCCAACATGTGCGGCGAGCACTACATGGAATACGCACCTCGCCGGCTTGGTCTCGGTGAGGGCCAGTATCTGATGACATCCGACGAAGTCCCTGCGGCAGTGTACGAAGCGGAGGAGCGCGCACTCGAGTACTGGGCGCCGATGCTCGGGACATGATGAGATGCTTTGTCGGAGTCTGTACGGGGCGGCCAGCGAGGACGTAAGACGCTGCTGCGGCTGCGGTCCTTCAGCACGTCCTCCGTGACATCAATCTGGCAGGTGAACCCTCACACTTTCACGGTGCGGCAGCGGCGCCGGCCTGGAAGCAGCGGGCGAGGACCGGCTCGGGCTGGGCGAGGCCGTCCTCGTCGATGTCGAGCATTTCCAGCAGGTCCAGGATCGCGACGGCCCCGGCCGGGTCGACGACCCTCGCGAGGTCGTCGTCGATCGAGGCCAATTCGGCGAGGTCCCCGAGCGGATCCCGCCATCCGTTGGCAACCAGCCAGCCGAATACCGCGATTAGGCCGGCGTCGGCGGGCTGCCCTTCGTCGGAGGGATCGAGGCCGGCTGCGGCGACCAGCTCCCGTGCGCCGTCGACGGTCCCGAGGTGGGCGGCGAGCTCATCGGCCGCCGTGTCGAACGGGACCTTGCGCATCCGGGCGATGACCCGCTCGACGAGCAGAGGCCAGCCGCCGGTGACCTCGAGGAGCCGCTGCTGGCGGGCCGGGTGTGCCAGGTCGAGCTCGGCGATGCGGTCCCATGCCTTCAGCGAGGGCAGGTCGACGCGGCGCAGGCCGACCGCGACACCTGCCAGGTCGCCGTTGCCCACGAGGCGGTCCAGCAGCCACCGCTCGAAGGGTCCTGCGACGAGAACCCCCGCGCGGGTGCCGCGGGCGGTGCGCGTGCCTCCCCGGCGGCGGGCGGCGTCGAGGGACTCTTCCCAGGAGTCGCTGGATACCCCGACGGTCATGTCGGCGACGACGATGCTGTGACCGGACGGCGGCGCGACCATCCCATCGCGCCACTGGCGCTTGTTGGCGGCTTCGACGACGGTGACCGCCGGCATCGACTTGGCGGCAGTCCGGAGGGCGTCGGCCACGGCGTCCGAGCGCAGGGCCCGGGAGCCCGCGACGATTCGCAGTTGGGTGGTCCCGTCGCCGGCGACGTCGCCGAGCTGGCCGGCGGTCAGCGGCGAGAAGCGAGCCTCGCCGATCTGAATGCGGTGCCCGGCAGCGCCGGCGATCAGGTCCGGCTCGTACTCCTCGGATGCACGCAGCAGCTCGTCGCCGATTTCGTCAGGGTCACCGAAAAGGCGCACCGTCGCTGGTGAAAGCATCCGGTAGCCGGCTTCGGCGTCGCCGGCGAACACGCCGAGGCCAACGAGTTCGTCGCACAGTGAGCGGACGTCGTCAAGGCCCTGGGAAGCGAAGCCTTCGGGCCAGTAGTCGACGGCCTGGCGGCGCAGGTCGGCGGCGGTGACCGCCGCGCCGAGGCCGTCGCTGACAGCGGCGGCGGCCATTAGGTTGGCGAGCAGCTTGTAGCGGTGGTCGAGCTCAAGGGTCAGGTTGAGGCGTTCCCGGACGCCCTTCTCGACCTCGGCGGAGCGAAGCAGTTCGACGAGGACGTTGTCGGGCACCGGCCAGGGCGCCGGGCCGGGGACCGGCAGGCTGCGGAGGCGTTCGATGAGCCGGCCGCAGGTCAGCTGGATGACTGACGCATTGCAGGCGCAGTAGGTGACGATGCGATCGACCTGCGGGTCGCTGATCTGGAACCCGAGGGCGTGCAGCGGGCGGCGCACCAGCGACGACGCCGAGGTCGCGTCGAGGGGACCGATGACGAGGGGCTGGGGCAGGTGCGACAGCGGCTGGTTCGGGAGGCGGCGGTAGCGGGCGACATCGTGCAGACCGCTGAAGACGACCTTGAACCGCCCGCCGGCGTCGGCGTCGCTCATCAAATCTCGCAGGAGGACGACGTTGCGGAATCGGTTGCGGGCGTCGGACCGCAGGAAGAAGTCGCATTCGTCGAGCATCAGCAGCAGCCGACGCTCCGGGTTGGCCGCAAGCCAGCGCCGGACCCCCGCCGAAACCGCTTCACCGGTGCCCTCAGTGCCTTCGGGGAGGACCTTCGCTTCGCTGAGACGCGATGCGACGACGGGCCACAGCTCGGCGGGGTCGTTCGGCGGGGTGGCGGCGACGTGCTGGATGACAACGAGGAGCGCGAGGACGTCGGAGCCGGCGAGTTCCCGCTGCACGGACCGCAGCAGGGCCGACTTGCCGAGCCGTCGGCCGCCGGAGATAAACGACGTGCCGGTCATGCGGGCGACGAGCTGACGTTCGAGGCGCCTGCCGTAGAACATCTCTTCGGGGGTGTTGACGAGAGAGTCGGGGTCGTAGGGGTTCGAGGCGACGTAGGGCAACACGGCCCGCATCGTCACGTCCCAGGACTGGCGACCGACCTCGGCGCAGCGCAGCAGGACGGCGTCGTCGATGACGACGACGGTCCCGGAGCGGCGGCGACGGGCTTCGCGGGCCAGCTCAGCGCGGGCCTTGGTGGACAGCATCCCCATCCAAAGGACGTAGACGGGCTGGTCGGCGGGGGCGTTGGCCGCTGCTAGGTCCCACAGCTGCGACGGGGGCAGGTCGGTGTCCCAGCACAGCATGAACCGGCGGCGGCCCGCTGAGCGTGACCCGTAGTCGGGTACGTAGGCGTAACCGGACTTGTCGCCGTGCACGTCGACGAACAAGCGGCCCCGGGTGGCAGCGCGCCGCAGTTCCGCTCCCTGCTCCATGCGGGTGGGGATCAGCCCGAGGAGGCGCAGCACCGGGGCGACCGCGGTGTCGAGGTCGGCAGGGCGCGGGCCCTGCGACAGGGCGAGCCAAGCGGCGAGGGCTTCGGCGACGGCAGGCCGGGCGATGTCGGGCACAGCGCCGAAGTCGACCGGGCCTGCGGAACCGCCACGGGCAGCGGCGGCGACGACGTCGGCGTCGAGACCCTTCGGCCAGGCTTCCGGGATGTCGGCGAGGTCGACTGGCACGTCGATGTCCCGTTCGGCGTCACTCGGCGGGGTCTCCCCGGCCCGGGCCCGATGCAGGTACTCCTCCGCAGCGCCGAGTTCGTCGCCGGCGAGCAGCTCCCGCAGCTTAGCGTGCCAGGTGTCGGGCACCTCCCCGTCGGCGACGGCCCCCTCGATGTCGGCGACGACAGCGGCCCGGCGATCACCGACGGCCTGGGCCAGTTCCGCTTCGATGCGGTCGAGTTCGACGGCGACGTTGCCGAGGTCGCGACGGACGCCAGTCTCCGTTGAGTCGGGCTGGGCCTGCAGCAGTAAGCCGTAGAGGCGGGCGGCGTCGTCCTCGCTGACCCGGCCTCGGGCGCGTGCGGCGGAGAACCGGTCCCCGACACTGCGCCAGCGGGCGGAGACCAAGGCGCGCACGTGTTTCTCGGTGGCGGTCAGCTCCCGGGCGGCGGCGTCCTCGTCGAAGGTTGTGTCGGCCGGGCCGACATGCAGCTCGAGGATCGCTTCAGCGGCGCTGAAGTCGCAGGCGGCGAGCCGGCTGGCGAACGCGTCGGTGCGTGAGCGTCGTGCTCCGGCGATGATCTGGGCTGCGGTTGGGGCGGCGAGCGGCTGCAGGTCGGCGCCAAGCGGGAACCCTTCGACGAGGGTGAGGCCGCGGTGCAGGGCAGCGATCGGGTCGATGTCGAGGGAGGCGCCGGGCAACGGCTCGTTGGCCAGCAGGCCGCTGGAAGCGTCCAGGCTCGCTGCTGCGGCGCGGGCGGCTGCTTCGGCCCAGTGGTCGCCGGACACGCCGCAGATTTCGTCGTGGAGGCGGGGCCGGAGCCGGAGTGCGGTTCTGGCCAGCTCGTTGCGCTGAGTGGAGGCCCACCCGCCAGCGAGGGCGTCGGTGAGGTCGTACCAGGCCTGCGCCTGTTCGATGATCTCGGTGACGTTGCGGAGGAGCTGGCTGCGGGCGGGACCGGTGATCTTCTGAGCCCGCCCGGACCGCCCCTCCCGGAGCGCCTTGTCGGCCGCGTCGATGGCCTGTTCGATGTCGGTGCGCTTGGCGAGCGGGGCGATCAGGCTGCGGACCGCTTCGACGTCGGCGGCGTCGTTGCGGGCGACCGCGGCGAGCAGCTTGCCGAGAGGTCCGCTGGCGTCGGTCCAGGCCTTCCAGATCTCGACCCCGCGAAACAGCCGGTTGTGACGGGGCGGGCGCTTCAGGGTGTCCTCGGCCCATGAGGCGATCGCACGGGCCTGGTCGTGGGCCTGGGCGAGGTCGAGGTCGACGCCTCCAGCAGGCACTGCGACGTTCTGCTCGGTCGCCGCCGCGATGGCGACGGCCAGCTTCTGGAGCTGCGGCCAGGCGCTGAGCGCGCCGACATGGGATCGGAGCAGGGCAGGGGTGCCCGAGGCCGGGTCGAGGAGCGCGACACGTACGAGCGACGCGGCCCGCAGCAGGACGCTGCCGGTGTCGGACTGGTTGACGGTCGTCTGGGCGGCGAGGGCGACGAACTCGGCGGCAGCGGGCGACGCCACGGTGCGAACGGCGCTGGCGTAGGCGGCTTCGCGGAGGATCGAGGCGCGATAGTCCTGCCCGAGGACGGTGGCGAGGTGCTGGGCGAGGCCGAAGCGGCTCGCGACAACGAGCTCCGCGAGGGTCGAGGCTGCGGTGCTGTCGTCGACCGATTCCTCCGGCGTCACCACGGACACCCCGGTTCCGGGCTCATCCGTGGCTTCGGTCCTACCCGGTGTGATATCGCCGCCGGGCGCGGGTGCCTCTGCGGCCGGCGCAGCAGGCGGGACCGGGAGGTCGGCCGGCAGCGCTGCCGGCGCGCTGACCTCTTTGGCCATAGCGATCGCATCGGGTGCCGGGGCCGGTCCGTCGGGCGTCGCGGTAGTTCCAGAGGCCTCGGTGACATCAACGGCCGTCACCGCGGCACCGACCTCGTCGGTCTCACCACCCGCGCCGACTTCGTCCCCCTCGACGGTCTCGCCGCCATAACCGGCTTCATCACCCTCGAGCGCTCCGTCGCTGTGTTCGTCGGCCGGCTCGGCGAGGTCCTCGGCGCCTGAGCCGTCGGCAGCGGTTCCGTCGCCGGAAACCGCCGTGCCGGGGAACACCTCGGCAGGCCCGCTCCGGGCGGGCGCGTCGGCCTTGGCGCTGCCCTCGACGTCCGCGACGGCCGCTGCGGCGCTGTCGGCGGCCCCGTCGAGAGTGAGCAGCCCAGCGAGGGCGGCGTCGAGCAGTTCCGGCGCGGGCGGCTGCGGCTGAGGGCGAAGCTCCGTCGCGATGGCCAGGCGCTCCATCGCGTCACCGGCGGCGACCAGGTCCGCGAAGCGCCCGAGGCGTTCGACGAGGACAGGGTCGCCCGCAGCGGTCTTCGCAGCGGCGACGACCTCGGCGACAGGCGCGGCGAGCGCCGGCGGGCCGCTCAGCCGGCCGAGGCGCTCGGCGAGGCCCGCGGCTGCTGTCGCCGCGATCACTGCGGCTTTCAGGGCCGCCATGGCCGGAGCGTCGGCGCCCCAGCCGTCCGCTTCGGCGGCGAGGCGGGCAGACCACGCCACTACAGCGTCGACGTCGGACTGGTCGACGACGGTGCCACCGCTGACGGCGGCGTCGAGGCGTTCGGCAGCGTCACGGGCGTCGGTCCACAGGACATGCAGCTCCTCGAGGACGTCGGCGCTCCCGTCCTCGAGGTCGAGGTCCTTGGCGACGGCCGCGAGGAGTGCATCGGCCTCGTCGGTGTACCGGTCAGCCAGGGCAGCGAGCTTGGCCGGCAGCTGACCGGCGCGGGCGCAGGCCACCATCCACGGCAGGTGCACGACCGGGTCGTCGTAGAGGGCAGCGACCGCCCCGAACGTGACCGCCGACCCGCCCCATTCCTCGACCTGGACGTCGACGGCCTCGCGCAGGATCCCCAGCGGGTCTGCGCTGTCGGCGGCGACCTCGCGGGCCACTTCGGCGTCGGCCCGCAACGGCGTCGCGATGATGTCGAGGGCCCATCCCCGTTCCCGTCCACCACGGCGGGCGACGTTGGTGCACAGCAGGCGGGCGGTCACGGCGGTGACCTTCGACGACGGCGTCCGGTTCCGGGACAGGACCTTGTTGCGCAGCTTCGGCGGCATAACCTGCAAGAGCCTTGCCAGGTCGCTGGGGTTGATGTGCTGCCAGGCGAGCGCAACGGCGCCGACGGCGTTCAGGTCGGCATGAAGTCTGGTCCGCAGGTCCTCAGACATCGTCAGGGGTCCTCAGCTGTTCAGGTGGCTCGGCCCCGAGACCGGCGCCACGGGCGGGTACGAGATCGTCGGGGTCCGTGTCGAGTCGAGCGATGGCGGCGTCGGTCCCAGGCAGTGCGGCGAGGGCCTGGCGGGCCCGTTCCAGTCTTTCGGTGACGTCGGCAGGCAGGGTGCCCCCTCGGGGATGCCCGCGCCGCCAGGTCTGGTTGGGGGCGAGCGGACCGGTCGGCAGCTTCTCGGTGCCGGCCACTCCGGGCCACTCCCGGTCCTTCTGTTCGGATCGCTGCCAGCCGGCGGGCAGGTTCACGACCGTCGCGGGCACCCAGTGCAGAGCTTTCTGGCGCCTGGCCTGCTCGGCGATGGCGGCCGCGTAGCGGGCCAGCAGTGCGGCGTCGGCCTGGCGCCCTGCCCGGTGGGAGCGTTGCTCGACGTAGATGACCTCGGCGTCCAGGTCAGCGAGGCCGACAGCTACAAGACTGCGCGCAGCGCCGAGCACGGCTCGGCGCAGCACCTGGGTGTGGAAGGTGGGGGCGAGCTCGCCGCTCGGCCCGAAGCAGCGGACGACGACTGCGTCGACGTGTAGGGCCCAGCGGCCGTCCTCGGACACTTCGCCGTGGCGGGCGACGGCGGCGCGAACAAGCTGTCGCAGGGTGACGGGCCGTGCGGCGTCGTCGCGGACGCCGGCGGCGGCGAGGGCGACCCGCAGGTTGTAGGCGTGGGTGTAGGTGATACCGGCGACGTTTTCGGGCTCGACGAGCAGCGAGGTCGACGCCGTGATCACGGTCGCGCCAAGTGACCAGGAACAGCGCACGGTCGTGCCAGGCCACAGCCCGAGCGGCCAGTCGAGGTCGAGGTGGCCGTCGGTGCCTGGCTCGACCCAAAACCGCTGCTCGGCTTCCCCGGCGTGGGCGAGTGCGACGACGAGCTGGGATTGGCCCTTCACGTGGAGTGCGTTGCGCATCAGCTCGCTGATCTGGCCCGGCACCCGGAGCCGCCCGGTGTCGATGTCGGCGCTCGTGACATGGACGAGCCATGTGGCCTCGGACCCGACCAGCTCCCAGTCGCCGTCGGCGTCGCCACCTTCGCCGGAGTCGCTGCGGTACCAGTCGGGAGCGTCGACGGGGGCGTCCCCGTGCAAGGAGGGGCGGCGGGCGACCTGGGCGGCCCCGGTGTGCTCGGCCCAGCCGAGGCCGAGGGCTACAGCCGGTTCCGCCGCGATTGGCCCTTCGGCACCGAGACGTTCGCTGCGCCAGAGCCCGCCGCCCTGCCAGGTGTCGTCAAGGCGGAGATGGATGCCATTCCAGTCCCCGGTCGGGGCTTCCTCGCCGAGGATGTCGAGGGCGAGCAGGCTGGCGGTCACGACGTTGGCCGGCCAGGCGGTCCCGGCGACGGCGTCCTCGCCGAGCTCGTCGGCGAGGCGGGCTGACATCGACGCCCAGCCGGTGTGCTGGCCGACGGGGGCGTGCGCCAGGCCACGGGCGGCGTGATGAAGCCGTCCGCCACGGCCGTCTTCGGCGACGAGCCGTTCGTACACCTCCGCGTGGAGGTAGTGGGCTCCGAAGCTTCGGACGTCGTCACGGCTGTCGAGGGCGTCGGCGAGGTTGGTGGCCGCGGCGAGGAGGTCGCCGGTGGTGCTGATCCCGGCGGCTTCGAGGGCGCTGGGGTGGCGGCGGGCTGTCCAGGAGGCCCAGAAGGCGACGTCCTCGGCTTCGTCTTCGTCGCCGGCGTAGGAGGCGTCAATGACGAGGTGGCCGTAACGGTCAAGGCACCGGCCCCTGTGCCGCAGGCGGGCCAGCTTGGCGGGTTCGGGCGCGATCCCGTCACCGAAGCAGCCGAAGTCGACTACGAGCCGCTCCCGTATGACCCGATGTCCCTCCGGCGGCTGGTAGTCGGCGGGGGGCACGTCATCTCCGTCGGGCAGGGTGGGCGCGCCGGCCAGCCACCGTGGCACCCAGCCGGCGTCGAGGGAGGGGTGGGCACCCTCCTTCCAGACGACTTCGCCGTAGGCGAGGAGCTGGCCGGCTTCGATGGACAGGACCGCGCCGAGCGGAACCGCTGGCTGGGGGTCGAGGCGCTGCCGGCCGTCGGGGTAGCCGTGGGCGACGACAACCACGTCGTCGAAGACGCGGTTGGCGGCCGGCCCCTGGTAGCCAGTCCGCCCGAGGGCGTCGAAGGCGACGGCGTTGCACAGCCCGGGCAGTGACAGGGGACGCCCGGCACAGGCAAGGTGGGCGACTACGTCGTCCACGACGGCGACCTCGTTGGCAGCGAGAGCGGAGAGCGGCGCAGCGGTGACACCGACTGTCATGTGGCGGTCCCGGCAGCAGCAACCCGGGCCGATTCGCGGGCGGCTCGGGCGTGGTCGGCGGCGATGTGTCCGGACCAGCGCCACACGCCGTTGCCGGCGTCGGCGACCTCCCCCTCGGCGGCGAGCTGGGCGAGGGCCGCGTCGACGTTGCGCTGGCGGATGCCCGGCATCGTGCCCCGCAGGGTGTGGTACAGCAGACTCGGCCAGAGGCGGCGACGCCGGCCGGAACGGGTGGAGAAGTAGCTGTCGTCGCCGTGCAGAACCCTGCGCAACATCGGGGCGGTCAGCCCCTTGTACTGGCTCCACAGCAACTCGGTGAGATGGTGGCGGACCCGACGCTCGAAGTTGGCACGCCCGTCGGCGGTGGCGGCTATAGGGCGGGGCCGCGGGGTGAAGAACGCCCGTTGCAGCGCAGGGTGTGGGGTCGGGTCGGCGGCGAGGACCTCGGCGTCGTTCCAGTGGCCGGAGCAGCGGACGTTCGCCGTGGCGCATGCCCCGGGCGGCAGGGCCGGGACCCCGAAGTGGGCAGCGAAGCCTTCATGGACGCAGCCCGTTCCGTCGAACCAGCGGCGCAGCTCTGCAAGCTCGGTCGCGACACGGCCCTGCCGGTTGGTGACCTCGGCGTCGTAGCCGCCCGGACGAGTGGCGGTCAGGACCCGGAACACCGCCAGCCGGGAGCGGGTCACCTGCTGGGACACGTCGACCCAGCCACGGTCGTGCGCCGCAGCGAGGCCGGTCCACAGCTCGGCGGCATCCGCGGCGACTTCGCCGTAGCCGGCGACCGCGGTGGCCAGGTGGTCGTGGGCTTCGAGGACGGGGACCCCCGCGCCGGCGGCGTCCTCCCAGGCAACGAGCTCGTCGAGCACCGGCGCCCAGGCGTCGTCGTCGCATGCGACCTCGCCGGCGGTGACCCGCACCCGGTCGGGGATGTCGCCGAGGTCGTCGAGCCCGCCGGTGACCGTCAGTGCTGCGAGGGCCCGGACGGCGCCGCCCCGGTAGTTGTCGGCGAGCCGTGCGCTAAACACGGCGCCGGCACCGAGCCGGCCGGCGGCGACCTCATCGGCGATCTGGGCGGCGGCGACGTCGTCAGCGTCGACTGCGACGACCTCGCCTACTGCGCCGGCGGTGAGGAGCCGGTCGGCAAAGCCCCGCAGGGTCGGCAGGGCCAGGTCCTGGCTGGCCATCCAGGTGACCGTCCGCCAGGCCTTCGGCGTGACGAGCGCCATGCCCGCGTTCAGGGGCACGTCGTCGACGCCGGGGACCCGTCGGCTCGAGTCGCGGCCGGCCCGGCCGAGCTGCTGGTACAGCGCGGCGAGGTCGGTCGGCGGGGATACGCAGAAGACGCAGCGGATGTCGTCGCGGTCAACGCCGAGGCCGAACGCAGAGGTGGCGACGACGATCATCGGCCGGAAGTCGTCCTCCCCCGCCCGAGCCGCGGTCCGGAACGCGACGGCGACGGCGGCCTTTTCGGCCTGGGTGAGGCGCCCGTGGTAGCGGAGTACGCGGTCGCCGTGGGCGTCGCTGAGGTAGTCCCGCAGCGACGCGTAGACCCGCTCGACCTCCTTGACGGTGGTGCAGTAGAAGATCGCGTGCTGGTCGAGGGCGTCGACGACCGCTTCGAGGAGCCCGGCCACGGCGTTGGCGCCGCCCGGCATCCTCCGCCGCCACAGCGCCAGGTCGGCCCGCAGCGGGTTTGCGGCCACGGTTACGAGGTCGGTGTCCCCGCCGGCGGGACCTTCGGCGGCCACCCCGAAGATCCGCGTTCGGATCCCTTCACGGACGGTCCGGTTCGCGGTGGCGGTGAACGCGGATACCTGCAGCAGCGGGTACCGGGTCCGCAGTCCGGAAAGCCACCGGTCGAGGCGGCGAAACGCCGGACGGAAATCATCGCCCCAGTCGACGAGCGTGTGGGCTTCGTCGATGGCCAGGCGGACAACGATTCCCTTCGAGACGCCTTCGTCGATCAGGTCCCGGAACCGGGCGTCGGTGAGCCGCTCCGGGGATAGGTAGATGAGCCGGATCCCATGGTCGCCTTCGCCTCGGAGGGTCTCGGCGACCTGGGTCTTGCCGAGGCGGCTATTGGATTCCCGCATCGGACCGGTCAGGGCCCGGACCATTCCGCCAATCGTCGAGCCGAGCCCCATCGCCTGGTCGACCATCAGCGACACCAGCGGGGACACGACGATCGTGACACCGGGAAGCACCAGGCCCGGCAGCTGGTAGCAGAACGACTTGCCGAACCCAGTCGGCAGGAGCGCCATCAGGTCCTCGCCCCGGGCGACCGCCGCGATGGCGTCACGCTGCTCAGGGCGCAGCACGGTGGCCGGGTTGCCGCCGAGGACCCGGGCGACAGCCTGGCAGCGCTCGACGACGTCGGCGGCGAAGCCGTCGGGGTCGGCAGCCTTTGCTGTGGCCACGGTTGCCTCGTCGAGCAGCCGGGCGCGGATGGCGACCATCTCCGGCAGGTCGACGAAGGTGTTGAGTGCCGCCGGTTCGACCGCAGCAGCAGCTGCGTCCGGGTCCAGAAAGCCATTGTCGCTGGCGAAGCGGATCGTCTCGGCCCACGCCTGTGCGGTTGAGACGACGTTGCTCGCGCCGACGTCTCCGCCGGCGTCGCGACGCAGCCCGGCGTCGAGAGAGCCGAGGAACACCCGCCGGTACATGCGCCGGCGGGCGTCGTTACCTGACAGCTTGGCGTCGGAGATGAAGATGACGCCGCGATGGTCGGTCGAGCGGATGAGCCGCCCGACGGCTTGGCGCAGCCCGAGCGCAGCGAGGGGCAGGTAGTAGGCCTCGTCCGCGGCTCGGTCCGGGTCGTCGGTGCCGGCGGCACGAGCGGCGGCTGCGGCGTGGGCGCGTCGTGCGGCGACGACCGGGTCGGCGAACGCCGCGAAGGGCAGCTTGTTGATCCACACGACCCGGAGCCGTTCCGCGTCAGCGATGTCGACGCCCTGCCACAGGCCGCGGGTGCCGACGAGGACACCGCCGCGGGTCTGGAAGCTGTCGACGGCGCGGGCGTTGCCGAGCGTCTCGGTCGTCGCCAGCGGGATCCCGGCGGCGGCCAGCTGAGCGGCGGAAGCTTCGGCGATCGCCGCGGCGGAGGATCGTGACGTGGTGAGGACCATGGCGCCGCCGGCGAGGCCCCCGTCGGGGTGAAGTCGCCCGGCGAGGCGGGCCCAGCCGGTCACCTGGTGGGCGACGGTGCGGATCGCCCGGGTCGGGTGCTCGGCCCAGGTCGGGAAGTCCGACAGGCAGAACAGGCGGGCCTGAGCGGCGTGGTCGAACGGTGTGTCGAGCTCGGCGGCGGGCAGGTCGGCGTCGAGGCCGAGGCGTCCACGGATGTAGTCCCAGCTATTGGCCACCCGGAGGGTGCCCGAGGTGAGCACCAGCCTCGGGGTCGCTACCAGGAACGACCGCCAGTCGGCGTCCGCACCGAGGGCGATAGGCGAGGTCGTCACGGAGAACCGCAGGCGCCGCACGTCCCGGGCCAGATCCGGGGAGTCGGCTTCGGCGAGCCACACGACACGGTTGCCGACCGGTGCTGGCGGTCGTTGTTCGACGTCGCCGTCGTCTGGTTCGGTGGCGTCGTCGGCTTCGGCGACCGCCGCGTCCTCTTCGTCCTCGGCGTCGTCGTCCGGCACTGGGTCCTCGAGGAGCTCGGCGGCCTTAGAGGGGTCCGCCGGCGCACCGGTGTCCTCGACGACCTGGTCGCCGAACGGCAGGGTCGCGGGCAGGTCGAGGGCTGCGGCGAGCGCCGCTTCGTGCTCCGGGTCCGCGGCGCCGGCTTCGGGATCGTCGCCGCTGTCCGGGGCTCTGCGGGCCGGGCGGACCAGGGGGCCGAGGAGCACTTCGAGGTCGGCGAGCACGGCGTCGATCCCTGCCTGCTGGGCGAGCATGGTGGAGCTCGCGGCACGGAACCGTTCGGCCGCCCATCTGTCGGCGGCGTCGAGCCCCTCGGGGTCGGCAGCCCACCAGGCGAACATGCGGCGCATGAAGTCCAGGTAGTTCCGGGCCCGGCGCAGCCCGGCGCGAAGGCCGTCGACGGGCGCAGAGCCCCGGGCTCCGTTGTAGGGGCTGGCGATCGTCGCGGCGCGCCGGCCCGGTTCGGTCCCGGGTTCGGAGAGCAGGTCGAGAGCCCGTAGAGCCGCCTGAGGCAGGACGCCGGCGCCGAGGAACCGGCGGAGCTGGCCGGCGGCGTCACCGGCCCGGCGGAGCGCGTCGTGCGCGTCGGCTTCAGCGATGAACCGGCCGACCTCGTGGGGGATCCGCTCCAGCGACTGGTAGTCGAAGGTCTCCGACAGGGCGTCGGTCGCCGCGCCTTCTAGCTCGTGGGCCTCATCGACGAGGACGACGAGTCCGTCACCGACGAGGGCGAGGTCGTCGCGGTGGGCGAGGAGCAGGGCGTGGTTGGCGATGACGATCCGGTGCGCTTCGAGGGCTTCGCCGACCCGGTCGGTGTGCAGGGTGAGGGGCACCTCGGCGTCGGGCCGGTACTCGCCCTGGTCGTGCTGGGACACCCCGGCGAGCCAGGCGCCGACGAGGCCGCGGCTGGTCCGGGAGAACACAACGGGGATGTCGACGCCGTCCACGGAGCGGGCCAGCCAGCGCTCCGACAGCGTCTGCGCGGTGACGAACCGCACGGCGAGGTAGGCGAGCAACTCCCGGCGGGCGGGATCGTCGTAGACGCCCCGGCGCCGCTCGGTCCGGCAGACGTCCGCGAGGGCGACGGTCAGGCCCCGGACCGACAAGCGGTTCGAGGCGCCCTTGACGAGATCGGTTGTCCCGGCGAGGACGGTCACGCCGGAATCGACGAGGCGTTGCACGTCGCGGGCCATCTGGGACTGGAGCTGCTTGGTGTGCGTCGCGATGACAGCGCGGTGTCCCGGGGACCGCCGGACCCAGTCAAGCGCGGCGCCGAGCAACACGAGGCTCTTTCCGGTCCCGGTCGGCGCTTCGACGAGCCCGCCACCGTCAACTGCGACCCATCCGCCGACCAGTTCGGACATCTGCCCCTGCGCTGTCCGGCGGGCGAGAGGCTCCCCGCGGGCGACCTCGGCGAGCAGGTGCGGGTCGACGCGGCCCTCAGCGCCGACGAGCGCGCCGGGGACGTTCACGGGCGCCGGCGGCGGTCGCGGGTCCTCGGACGGGGGCCGCCGCCGTGGCGTGATCCCGGCGGTGTCGAGCTCGTCGCCGAGGATCGCGGCGACCTCGTCGTCGCCTGGGCGGTGTCCGCTCGGGGGCCGGCGACCGAGGTCGGAGACGACCGCCCAGGTCGGGCTCTCGTTGCAGGCGGTGAGAACCAAGTCGGCGAGGGCCGGATCCCAGTGACGGGCGACAGTGCGAGAGGCGGCCCAGACGACAGTGGCAAGCAGCCGGCAGTCCGACAGGGCGTCATGCCAGGTGTAACGCTCCACCCGGACGTTGAGGCGCTCGGCGAGGTTGGCCAGGCGGTGGTTGTTCGGCGGGTTCGGCCACACCGAAAGGGCGAGGACGAGACCATCGACCAGGTCGACGCCGGACAGGGGCGGCAGGCCGGCCCGTTCCCGTTCCTCGTCCAGCAGCGGGAAGTCGAGTTCGAGGCCGTTATAGGCGACGACGACGTCGGCGCCGTCGAGGACCGCGTCGAGCTCTGCGAGCCACACCTCCGCAGGGACCGCTTCGGCCTCGTGGCGTGAGGCGACCGTCGGGCTGGTGATCTGCCAGGCGGGTCCGTCACCGACTTCGGGCAGCTCGCAGAACCGGTTGACCGACCGATTCTCGAACACCCAGTCCCAGTCCCGCCCGAAGCGCAGCGCCCCGACTTGGAACGCCCGCCGTTCTACGTACGGGTACGCAGCCGTGGTGTGCACGACCGACTCGAAGTCGATCGCGACGATCCGCAGCGGCCCGCGGACGCCGTCGGCCTCGTCGGCGGCGGGGGCGTCAACCGGCACCGCTTCGATCCGGTCACCGGTCACGGTCACTGCTCCGGCGGCGACCGCTTGTTCCAGGAGCCGTTCGAGCTGCACCGGCCGGGCACCGCGTAGCTCTTCGACGCTGGAGATGTCAGAGCGGCGTAGCGTGCCGTGCTCTTGCACGGCCCGCACCAGTGCTTCGAGATGACGAGTGATCCGCTCCACCCCCTCAGCTTCCTTCACCAAGGTTATCCAGGGGGTGTGACATGGTTTTCCGGGCGGCTCTGTGTCCACAAGCCGGGAGACACCTCGACATCGCCATCTGAGCCCGAGGGCGCTGGAGGATCCGCGGCTGGCGCCTCCCGCAACTCAAGGCGCCACCGGTGGATCTGCAGCGGCAGCCGCGCCTGCGCGGGACCCGGAGAGTGCTCTCCGCTCCCATCTACCGACTCGGTTGGGAGGCGGCGACGTCGAGAAGGTGGGCCGCCCTTCGGGTGCCGCCGGCCACGTCCCTGACGAACCCCTGGAGGGGGTACGGCCATTGACGCCGGCGGTGTGGCTGCGATAGGAAAGCTGCCGCGCTTCCCCGGCGAACAATTTCAAGCCCCCGGAGCACGCATGGCCTCCGAGCCACATCCCCTACGGCCATGACCGACACGTGGGTGTCGCCTCTGGTGGAGGTCGAGCAGTCCGTGCAGGCTCGGGCCAAGGAGGTCGCCCTCGACATGGCCGCGCCCGACGGCACCGCCCGGCTGCGGGCGCTGGTCGACGAGGAGGTGGCGAGGTGGACCGAGGACTACAAGCGGGGGCTGCGGAGCTTCGACATCGCCGATCCCGCGCTCGTGGCGGAACGGGCTTACCGCAACGTCGCAGGCTACGGGCCCCTCGAGCCCCTCCTGGCCGACGACAACGTGTGGGAGATCATGATCAACGGGCCGGACCTGATCTTCGTGAAGCGCCACGAAGGCCCGTCGGGCTACCACGACGAGGTGTTCCACGACGACGAGCACGTGCTGCGGACGCTCACCAAGATCCTCGACGACGCCTCGGGATCGCACCGCAAGCTCGACGCCGCCGAGGGGCTTCAAGACGCCCAGCTCGACACCGGTGCGCGGATCCACATCGTGCACGGTGACGTCGGCCGTGACGGCCATGTGCTGGTGAACATCCGCAAGTTCACCGGTGTCGCCATAAGAAGCCTCTTTGAGCTGGTGGAGCGCGACATGTTCGGGCCCGAGGTCGCCGAGTTCCTGCGGGCCTGTGTACAGGCGAAGCTGTCCATGGTCATCGCCGGCGCCCCCGGTTCCGGCAAGACGACGCTGCTGTCCTGCTGCGCCGCCGAGCTCGACCCCTCGTTGCGGGTGGTGATAGCCGAGGAGGTGTTCGAGGCCGATGTGCCGCTGCCGAACGTCGCCCACATGCAGACCCGCCCGCCCCGGACAGACCGCCGGGAGGTCGACCTGCGCCGGCTGGTGTCGGGCTTCCTGCGCATGGCTCCCGACATCGCCATTGTCGGCGAGGTTCGGGACAGAGAAGCCCTGCCCCTCCTACTGACTTTGTCCTCGGGCGTCAAGGGTCTCACCACCATTCACGCCGGCTCGGCCCGCCAGGCCCTCACACGGCTGCGCTTCATCTGCCAGCTGGCCGACACCGGTAGCGAGCTCCCGATGACGGCACTCAACTCGCTGGTGAGCGAGGCCATCGACATCGTCGTTCACTGCGGGCGCACCGGCGACCAGGTGAGGGTGAACGAGATCGTGGCCGTCGAGGACCTTCAGACAGGCCCCGACTCCACCGCCTTCACCACGACTGAGATCTTCCGCCGTGACCGCCCCGACGCCCCCCTCACCTGGACCGGCAACCTGCCGTCCCGGGCGTCCCGCCCCCTGGAGATGGCCGGCTACGACGTGCGCCGGCTGCTCGACACCGGCGCCGCTGCCTTCACTCCGTTCCCCGAACCGCGATCGGTGGTGGACCTGCGGGAGGACGACGGTGCCGCGGCGCCTCGTCCCACACCACGCCGGCGGGCCGTCACCACTCGGCCCCGGCGCGGGACCAGCGCCTGAATGGCCCTCCTCGTCGCCCTTCTCGCCGCCTACGGCGTGTTCCTCCTGTACACCGCAGTGGTCTGCGACTGGCAGGGGATGGGCCTCGGTCCGTCGGTGGCCGGCGGCGGCGGGGGCCGCCGGAGAAGCCAGCAGTGGCTGGCTCAGGCCGGGCTGGAGGAAGTGGATGCCAAGGAGTTCGCCGGCGTGATGGCGGTGCTGTTCGTCGTCGGCGCCGGCCTCGCCTACGCCCTCTTCGGCGGCCTCCTGCCCGCGGTGGTGGCCGGTGGCTTCTCCGCCACGTTCCCCGTCGCTTCCTGCCGCGCCCGTCGAGAGCGCCGGTGGGCGGAAGCACGCGAGGCGTGGCCACGTCTCATCGAGGAGATACGCCTGCAGACCGGCTCCCTCGGGCGATCCATACCCCAGGCCCTCTTCGAGGTGGGCCGGCGGGCGCCGAATGAGCTGCGCCCGGCCTTCGCCGTCGCTGAGCGGGAGTGGCTCCTGTCGACTGACTTTCCCCGCACGGTGTCCACCCTGAAGGAACGTCTGGCCGATCCAACGGCCGACACCACCCTGGAGACGCTGCTGGTCGCCTACGAGATCGGGGGGTCGGACCTCGACCGGCGTCTCGCCGCCCTGGTGGAGGACCGGATGCAGGATCTCCAGGGCCGCAAGGACGCGTTGGCCAAGCAGGCAGGAGTCCGGTTCGCCAGGAGGTTCGTGCTCATCGTTCCCCTGGGTATGGCCCTCGCCGGTCTTTCCATCGGTACGGGGCGTGCCGCCTACCAGACGGCTGCGGGCCAGCTGGCGGTGGCCGGAGGCTTGGCCGTGGTGGCCGTGTGCTGGCTCTGGGCCGGGCGGCTGATGAAGCTGCCGGCAGAGGAGCGGGTCTTCGGTGCCTGACCGCTCGGTGCAGCCCTACGGAACCGGGCTGCACTTCAACCGAACCTGTGGTGGAAAGAGGTGCCAAGGTGCCGCCGCGGTCACCCCAAGCGGGGGTGTGGGGTGAGGTTGTTCGTGCTGTCCGGGCTGGCCATGTGGGTTGGGACCACGTTGCTGCTCTCGGGTCTGCGGTGGTTCTCCCGGCCGCCTCTCGTCGCCCGGTTGCGGCCCTATACGCCCGGCGGGCTCGCCACGCCCCAGCGAAGTGGCGTGCTGTCGGTGGAGTCGTTCCGGGAAGTGGTGGGCCCGCTCTCGTCACGCCTCGGCGAGCGCCTGGCCCGGTTGTTCGGCGTGAGCGAGGAGCTGTCCGTCCGGCTCGAGCGGATCCACTCGCCTCTCGACGTGACCGCATTCCGGCTCCGCCAGGTGGGGTGGAGCGTTGCGGGTATCGGGGTCGCCGCCCTCGCCTCCGCCGCGCTGCGTCCCTCGCCCCTTCTGGTGCTGCTCCTGCTGGCCGGCAGCCCGATCCTCGCGTTCCTCGTCCTGGAGCAGCAGTTGGCGTCGGGGTCGCAGCGCCGGCAGCGCCGGCTGTTCCTGGAGCTCCCGGTGGTGAGCGAGCAGCTGGCCATGCTGCTGTCGGCCGGTTTCTCCCTCGGGTCGGCGCTGAACCGCCTGGCCGAACGGGGCCACGGCGTCTGCGCGGAGGACCTCCAGCGGGTGACCAGCCGCATCCGCCAGGGCCTGTCCGAGGTGGACGCCCTGCGGGAGTGGGCGGCGGTGGCCAAGGTGGAGTCGCTCGACCGGCTCGTCCCCGTGCTGGCCCTGAACCGGGAGGCCAGCGACCTCGGCCGCCTGCTCAGCGACGAGGCCAAGGGGATCCGCAACGACGTGCAGCGCCAGCTCGTGGAGATCATGGAGCGCCGTGGGCAGTCCGTGTGGGTTCCCGTCACCGTGGCGACCCTCGTGCCCGGCGTGATCTTCCTGTCGATTCCGTTCATCGAGGCCCTGAGCCTGTTCTCGGGGTCCTAGAGAGGAGATGTCCAATGGTCCAAGTGAACGATCTCATGCTCCAGGCCTACGTGTGGCAGCGGACGGTACGGGTCGCCGTGCACGAACGGATGGTGAAGGACGAGGCCGGAGAGGGGGTTATTTCCGCGGCGATTGCCATCCTCGTCATGGCGTTCCTGGGCGTCCTGATGTGGACGTTGTTCAAGGACACCCTCACCAAGGCAAACAGCAACGTCAACGACCAGATCGACAAGATCAAGTAGTTCGCGTTCCGGTGGGCGCGCCGCGTCATCCGGACGAGTCGGGCGCCGGCGTGATCTCGAGCGTCCTGGGTGTCGCCTTTTTCCTGCTGCTCCTGCTGTTCGCCGTGCAGGTGCTCTACGGCCTGTACGCCACGTCGGTGGTGACCGCCGTGAGTTACGACGCGGCCAAGGCGGTGGCGGGCTCGGACGGCGGGGAGGTGGCGAGGTCGGAGGCACAGCGTCGGGCCGCGGACCAACTCGGTCTCTACGGCAAGGAGGTCAGCTTCGACTGGCGCCGGTCGGACGAGGACGTGGTGCGGCTCACCGTGCGGGCCCAGCGGCCGTCGTTCTTCCCTCGGGAACTGGTGGGGGACAGCTTCCTGGGCGATATCGTCCGCACCGTCCGCGTCCGGATCGAGAGCGTCCGTTGAGAAGCTGGTCTTGTCGGCTACGGGGCGGGGAGGAAGGTCAGGTCGGTGGCATAGAGGGCCTCGTGTTCGGAGTCCTCCTCTTCGTGTTCGGGACACTCCTGGTGGCGAACGCGTGGGGCGTCATCGACGCCAAGCTGGCCGCGTCCTCAGCCGCCCGGGAGGCGGCCCGCACCTACGCCGAGGCCGCCACCGTCGACAGTGGTGACGCGTGGGCAGCCGCCCGGGAGGCGGCGAAGGATGCCATCGAAGGGCACGGCCGCGACTGGACGCGGGCCTCCATGGACCCGCCGGCAGACGGCCGCATCGACCGTTGCCGGCGCTTCACCGTGGAGGTGCGTTACGACGTGCCGCTGGTGGCGGTACCGCTGCTCGGCCAGCACGGCAGAGGCATCGAGGTGACGGCCCGCCACTCGGAGATCATCGATCCCTACCGCAGCGGCCTCCCAGGTAGGGCCGTCTGCAAATGAGTAGGCGCCGGCAGGGGGGCTGGCGCCGGAGCACCGACGCCCGGGCACCCGGACCCCCCGAACTTGGCGACCGAAGCGGCGCCACCGCGCCCCTTGACGGGACGGGTACGCCTATTGCCGGGCGGAGCCGCACCTGCAACCGTTACGACAAGGAAGGCTCGGTGCTGCTGCTGGTTCCCGCAGGGGTGCTCGTGCTCATCATCCTGGGTGCCATCGCCGTGGATCTCGCGATCGCCTTCCTGGGCCAGCGGGAGCTGTCGAGCCTGGCCGCGGCTGTCGCCAACGACGCCGCCACCGCCGCCATCTCCGACGAGCGGTTCTACCGGGGGGCGGGTGGCGGCGACGATGGCTCTGGAGCCGGCGACATCGAGATAGATCCGGTGGCGGCTCAGCGGTTGGCCCAGGATGCCGCCGACCGAAGAGCGCCACGCGGCCTGAGCAACATCGAGGTGGATGCTCGGGCTGAAGGGCGGCAGGTGTGCGTGAGGCTACGGGGCGATGTGGCTTACGTCTTCGCCAGAGCCGTCCCCGGCGCGGCCGACAAGACGACTGTCGAAGGCAGTGCGGTGGCCACGGCCGTGGAGGGGGATGCGGGAGCGCCTGCCGGCCCGAGGTCCACCTGCTGAGGACCTCATGCAGGAGGCTATTGTCCAATCTGTCATTTCGTGCTATCTCATAGGGGATGATGTTCACGAAGCGGGGCGAACGGGTGCCGAGGGAAGCTTCGGACCTGAGGGTTGCTCGCCACCCTGGGGTGGTGGAGCTGGTGGATGCTGTCGGTGACGTCCTGCGGACTCAGATGGTGGATGCCCGGCCGGTGGCGCAACTGGCACCGCTGCCCGCCGCCGAAGTAGCCGGGCTGGCCGCCGCCGTGGCCGCGACCGTGGGAGACCTTCACGAACTGGGCGTCGTGCACGGCGGCATCGATGCCAGCCACGTTCTCGTGACAACCGACGGGCGGCCCCTCCTGTGCAGCCTGGGTCGCGGCGGGCACCCTGCAGAGGACGTGGCCGCCATCGGGCGCCTGGTGACGTTCCTCCTCGTCCAGGCCCCACCGGAGGAGCGGCGCCGCCTCGGCCTCGGCCTCGGGCGGCTCGGCCGGGAGCGGCTCGGCTCGATGCTGGCGCCGCCGGTGGGCCCCACCCTCGCCACGCTGGCCGCCGAGGCCATGGCCGACGATCCCGCCGGTCGGCCCACCGCCCACGCCCTGGCCGATGCCATCCGCCGGCGCATCCCTGGCGCTCGCCTCCCCGGAGCTGTGCCGGCGCGGGAGACGGTCGTGCCGCTTTCGCCGTCGCCTTCGGTGGGCAGCACCTTGGAGCGGCCCGGCGGGACCCGGCGGCGGGCGGTCCCGGCCATCGGCGGCGCGTTCGCCGGGTTGGCCGTGTTAGCTGCAGTGCTGGCGGGTCTCACCCTGGCCGGCGCCTGGGTCCTGTCCCGGCACTCGGGCAACGAGGCACCAGCAATCGTGGAGTCGGCCGGCGGCCGACGTTCCCCGGCCCGCAGCGCGGCGGCGCCGGCTCGACTTGCGCCCGACGGCGCGCCACCCCCGGCGCCAGCGCCAGCGCCGGGGACATCGACAACTCCCGCGTCCCCGACTACCACCGCCGTGGCCACGCGGGTATGGCCGGCAGAACGGGTGGAGCTGCGGGATGGTGTGCTCACCTACGGCGCCTCGCGCTACGCCTTGGGCCAACCAGGTGACGCCGTCGTGGCCGGAGACTGGGACTGCAGGGGCAAGCCCAGCCTGGCCGTGCTTCACACCAGCTCGGGTCACATCTTCGCCTTCGACGGTTGGCCGGAGGACGAGCAGACCCTGACGGCGCGGCCCGTCGGTCGGGTGGACCGGGCCGTCGACCTGCGTGTCGTGGACCTCGACGGAGACGGCTGTCACGAGCTCGAAGTCGAGCGCACCGGCGCACCACCGGTGCGCGTGGAGGTCGCATGACGACGGAGTTTCACGGCAAATCTCGCTCTACAGCGGTCCTGCTGCTGTGGCTCACCTTCCTGGGCGGCACCCTCACTTCGCTCCACGCGGTTGGGGGCGCACTCGCCCCGCCGCCACTGACCGACCTCGGCGGCATGAGCGGCTGGATGGAGGAGCGGCAGCCGGCAGAGGCGGCGTTCGCCCTCCTGCGCCTGGTTGCTCTTGCAACGGGCTGGTACCTGCTGGCGGCAACGGTCGCCAGCACACTGGCGCGGCTCATCCAGGTGCCTGTGCTGGTGCGCTTTGTCGACGGGCTCACCGTTCCCGCCGTGCGTGAGCTCGTCAATGCGGTGGCCGGGGCATCGCTGGCGACCGCCACCCTCACGACCGGTGCCAGCGTGGCCATGACGGTCCACGACCGCTCGGCCCGTCCGCCTCCCGTCACGGTGACCGCCCTCGCCGGGGCGACTTGGGATCAGCCCCAGGCGGCGCCCATCCCCGATGCGGCCGGCGAAGGCGCTGACCGAGGCGAAGAGGGTGGCGCCGATACCGACGAAGTCACTGGTCCGGGGGAGGTCTCGCCGTCGAGCCAGATCGGCGACGAGCCGGCGCCGGCGCCGGCAGTAGTGGTCCGTCTGCCCCGGCAGGTCGGGGAAACGACGCCCCCAGCCGAGACCGGTCCGCCAGAACACCCACCGGCGCCCGCACCCCCGACCTTGCGCCGTCTGTCGGATGATCCGGAGCCCGAGGCGCCGGCGCCCTCACCCGAGGCCATCCCGGCGCCACCCGCTCCCTCCGCCCCGCCCGCATCTCCAGACCCGCCCGCACCGGCACTCGAGCTCCAACCGGCACGCTGGGAGATACGAGCCGGGCAGCACCTGTGGGTCGTTGCCGAGGCAGTTCTGTCATCGGCGTGGCAGAGGCCGCCCACAGATGCCGAGGTCGATCCGTACTGGCGGCATCTCGTCGAGACCAACCGATCGATCCTTCGCGACCGGTCCAACCCCGACCTCGTCTACCCCGGCCAGGTCCTCACCATCCCGCCGCCGCCAGCCGCACGACCGGCAACCGAAGCTCCGAACCTGGTTCCGAAGGCAGCGCCGTAGCGCCTCCGCCGACGGCGGAAGTTGCGTGCCTCAGGGTAAAGAGGCTCTACGCGTTCGAGTGGGGAGTTGACCTCGACGCCACCGAGCTGAGCATCCACCAAAAGGGGCAGGGGGGCCCGCCATCGTTGCGGCTTCTTGACGACTGCGAGACAGGAGGGCCCCTGCGGTGAAACGACGGTACTGGTCTGGCCGAGGCATTGCTGGCACTGAGCGGCTTCAGGATCCTGGAGGTGGCCGAGGACGACTGGCACACCATCAACGACACCGTGCTCGCCTACGGCACGGCCCTCATCGACGACGACCCGGACCGGATCGGGACCGTCAGCGCCCTCGGCCTCGACGAGACGCTGTTCACCCATGAGGGCCCGTGGCGACGCCAGGCCTGGTCGACCTCGATCGTCGACGTGCGGGCCGGCCGCCTGCTCGACGTCGTTCCCGGTCGCAGTGTCTATGAGCCGTGCGCCTG
>DATLOM010000077.1:0-3846 GCA_035536185.1 Acidimicrobiales bacterium
CGCATCCAAGCTCGGCCGGGTGTGGTGCGCCTTCTGGGCGAGCTCACCGGCGCCGGCACCCGATTGGCTGTGGCCACCACTGGCAGCCGGGGATGGGTGGAGCAGGTGCTGGCCACCGCACTCGGCGACTTCGCCTTCGAGGTGGTGGTGACGGGCGAGGAGGTCACCGCCCGCAAGCCGGACCCGGAGGCGTTCGCCGTCGCCCTGGACCGCCTCGGTCTGCCTGCTGATGCCGCCCTGGGCGTGGAGGATTCTGCCGAGGGACTGGAGTCGGCCAAGGGCGCCGGCCTGGCCTGCGTGGTCGTGGCCAACGGCTACACCGTCGACCACGACCTCGCCGCCGCCGATCTGGTCCTCGACGGCTTCGGCGACCCCTCACAGCTGGCGACGGTGATCGCCGACCGTGCGAACAGCGGCTGCACCGGGATCCTCGACGCCGCCACTCTGACCAGCGTCTGGGGCCACGCCCGCTGAGAGTCCCGACGCCGGCGCCGCCGTTCTGACCGGCGCAAGTGTTCCGGCGCGGTAAGACTGTGGGCCGTGCCGGAGGAGAGTGGGCAGCTGTTCGCAGTGACCACCCGCTCCCGCCTCAAAGGGCCGTGGCTGTTCCCGTCCATGATGCTCGCCACCATGAAGGTGCGGCGCCAGCTCAAGGCGGGGGGGGACGTGGTGCAGTGGGCCAGCGTCATTGCCGGCCCGTCGGAGTTCTGGACGATCACCATCTGGCGCAGTCGCCACGACATGCAGGAGTTCATGCGCAGCGGAGCCCACGACGAGGTGATGTGGAGCTTCTCCAAGCTGCTGCGCTCGTTCTGGCTCATGAGGTGGCGACCGGGCCCCTATGAGGTGGGGCGCTGGAAGGGCGTCACCATGAGCCAGTCCGAGCCTGCGTACGAGCGGGTGCCGATGGACGCACCGCAGGCCGAAGCGCTCCAGAAGGCGCTCGACCACCTCCCCAAGCTCAAGGCGGCTACCGCGGCCGACGGTTCGGTCAGCTATGAGAGCACCCCATACGCCCGGCGGCGTCGGGAGGAGGTGGGTGGTGCCGGTGGCGCGGTGATCCACGTGCGGACCTCACCGCTGCACACATTGGAGGTGGTGACGGCGCTGCGGGGGTTGCGCCGCCAGGCGGCACAGGACCGGGACTTCCTCCGGGCTGTAGTCGGCATGGGCCGGCCCGGCGAGGTCTACATGCTTGGGCTGTGGGCCGACCGCAGCGGCGTATCTCGTCTACTGCAGTCGGTCCAGTGCAAGGAGCTGGAGCGCCGCTGGTCGGACGGGTTCTGGGCCAACGAGTGGATCCCCGAGAACGAGTTCGGCCACTGGGACGGCGTGCGCCTACGCCGAGCCCGCCAGCGCTACGCCATCCCCGTCCCCAAAGCCGCCCTGGAGGCCGCCGAGTAAGCGAGAGCCGAACCTCGTCACCGTGGCGGTCCCCTGGCGCAGTTCAGATCACCAGGTTCGGCTCGACCTGGAGCTCCGTGACCAGGTTCAGCTCTTGGTGCCGGCCGGCTCCCAATCCGACTTGCCGTTCGACTTCGACTCCGGCTTCGAGTCGGTATCCGTGTCGGAGTCGTCGTTGAAGACCCGGCTCTGGAGGATGTCCTCGGCTTCCAACCGCATGAGGTCGCCCTTGGTCAGCTTGCGCCCGGAGTCGGAGACGATGCGGCTGGCCTGGCGGAGGCGGGCCCGCCCCAGGGCGTTGCGCACGCTGCGGGCGTTGGCGAACCGCGGTTGGCGCATCCGCCGCTCCAGGTAGTCCCGGAAGGCGGCTGCCGCGTCCGGCGACATCTCGTACTGCTGCTCGGCCAGCATCAGGTCTCCGATGGCCACCAGCTCGTCGAGGTTGTAGTCGGGGAAGTGGATGTGGTGGGCGATGCGGCTGCCCATGCCGGGGTTGGACTGGAAGAACTGGTCCATCCGGTCCTTGTAGCCGGCGAGGATCACCACCAGGTCGTCGCGGTTGTTCTCCATCACCTGGAGGAGGATCTCGATGGTCTCCTGTCCGTAGTCGCGCTCGTTCTCCTGGCGGTACAGGTAGTAGGCCTCGTCTACGAACAGAACGCCGCCCATGGCCCGCTTGAGCACCTCTTTGGTCTTCGGCGCGGTGTGGCCGATGTACTGGCCGACCAGATCGTCGCGGGTGACGGTGACCAGGTGGCCCTTGGCCAGGTACCCCAGGCGGTGGAGCAGCTCGGCCATGCGGAGGGCCACGGTGGTCTTGCCCGTACCCGGGCTGCCGCTGAAGGACATGTGCAGCGTGGGCCTGGTGGCCTCGATGCCGAAGCGCCGGCGGAGCCGGTCGACCAGGAGAAGGTCGCCGATCTCCCGGATCCGCGACTTGACGGGTTCCAACCCCACCAGCTCACGGTCGAGCCGCTCGAGCACCTCCCTGGTGTGGACCGATGCCTCCTCGGAGGCGACGTCGACCACGGCGTCGTCGGGGAGGAGCTCCTCGGCCTTCTCGCCATTGTCGTCGCCGTTGTCGCCGGGACCACCCGGCGACGACCCGGAACGGCGCATACCGAAGCTCCGTGCCGGGCCGTCGTCAGGCTCACTCATCTCTTGCCGTTGCTCCTGTTACCGCTGTTGCTGTAGCGCTCGCCGTGGGGCTTCTCGGCCGCATAGGAGTGGATGGTGTAGTTCATGTGGCGGTCGTTGGTCTCCGTGCGGTCCAGCCGGAAGCCGGGCTCCTCGGCTGGCCGGTTGACGATCATGTCGAACGCCGTGGTCTGGCGGCAGTGGCGGGGGTCGTAGGCCGTCACCTTGATGTAGTGGTTGGGGAAAGCCTCGCGGCACTTCTCGACCTCGTAGAACACGCCGGCGGCGTCGGTGACGTCGAACATGGGCAGGTCCCACATCTCCCAGTAGCTGTTGCGGGGATGGGGGTCGTCGGTGTACTCGACGGCCAGGGCCCAGCCATTGTCTATGGCGTAGGCGATCTGGGCCTTGATCTCCTCGTCGTTGAAGTCGGGGAGGAACGAGAACGTTGCTTGTGTGATTCTCATGGATGGGCTCCTTATGACGTCGGCGTCGCGACGACGTCGGGGGTGTCGGTGGACTCGTAGTCGAAGGAGATCTCGCCCCAGGTATCGAGCGCGACCTGCAGTGGCGGGCACTTCTTGGCCAGGTCCTTTAGGATCTGGTCGCCCTCCTCGAGGTAGTCACGGCCCTCGTTGCGGGCCTTGATCATGCCCTCGACGGCGACGCGGTTGGCCTCGGCGCCTGGTGCGATGCCCGAGGGGTGGCCGATGGTTCCGCCGCCGAACTGGAGGACGACGTCCTCCCCGAGGTGGTCGAGGAGCTGGGGCATCTGGCCGACGTGGATGCCGCCCGAGGCCACGGGCATGACGCCGGGCATGGACGCCCAGTCCTGGTCGAAGTAGATGCCCTGCGCCGGGTTGACCGGGACGTGGTCGAGCCGGAGGGTGTCGTAGTAGCCCCGGATCATGGCCGGGTCTCCCTCGAGCTTGCCCACCACCGTGCCGGCGTGGACGTGGTCGACGCCCATCATCCGCACCCACTTGGAGATGACACGGAAGCTGACTCCGTGGCTCTTCGGGCGGGTGTAGGTGCCGTGTCCGGCCCGGTGCAGGTGCAGGATCATCCCGTTCCTGCGGGCCCACTTGGACATCGAGGTCATGGCCGTGTAGCCGACGACCAGGTCGATCATGATGATGATCGAGCCCAGCTCCTTGGCGAACTCGGCCCGCTCGTACATGTCCTCCATGGTGGCGGCGGTCACGTTCATGTAGTGGCCCTTGATCTCGCCGGTCTGCTCCTGGGCCCGCTGCACGCCCTCGATGGTGTAGAGGAAGCGGTCACGCCAGCGCATGAAGGGCTGGC
>DATLOM010000078.1:0-17174 GCA_035536185.1 Acidimicrobiales bacterium
GCAAGAAGTTCAAGCTCCAGTGGGACCACGTCGAGCCCGTCTGTGCCGGGGGGGTGACCAGCTTCGACAACGAAGACCCCAAGTGCTGGGAGTGCCACGCCAAGAAGTGCGACGAGGAGCGGGCCGCTGGCCTCTACAAGAGACGGACATGCCCGCCGAAATCGGGCGAAGGCGAAGAAGAAGGGAGAAAGTACGATGTCGTTGATGGATGAGGTCGAGCGCAGGCGCTTCCTTGACACCATGCGTGCCGATGCGGACTTCCGCGCCGCGGTACGACGCGAGCTTCTCAGTGAGGAGCTCCTCAACCTTCCGCAGGCCGTCGCTGGGCTGACGGAGACCGTCTCCACGCTTGTCGACGTAGTTGCTGGGCAGGGGCAGGAGATCGTCAACCTGACGTCGACGGTCGCCAACCTTGCCGATGTAGTTGCTGGGCATGGGCGGGAGATCGTCAACCTGACGTCGACGGTCGCCAACCTTGCCGATGTAGTTGCTGAGCATGGGCGGGAGATCGTCAGCCTGACGTCGACGGTCGCCACCCTCGTTGACATCGTCGCCGAACAGCGCGCGGATTTCACGGTGTTGGTGGCAGAGGTTCGGAACTACATGGAGCGGACGATCACGCTGGTGGGGGACGGCTTCGCTGCGGCGCGCGCTGATACCAGCCAGCTGCGTGCAGAGGTCACCGGGTTGGGGACAGAAATGAGGAATCACATCACCCGGTTGCGGACCGACATGATCCAGCTGCGGGCGGACATGACCCAGTTGCGGACCGACATGGAGACCGGCTTCACGGCTGTCGCCGCCAGGTTCGACCAGGTCAACGCCGAGATCATCGAGCTCAGGAGCAACATGTCGTCGGGCTTCAGTGCCGTCGATGCCGGGTTCGAACAGGTCGAAGCGAGGTTCGAACAGATCGATGTCAGGTTCGAACAGGTCGAATCGAGGTTGGAACAGATCGATGTCAGGTTCGAACAGGTCGATAGCAGGTTCGACCAGGTGAATGCGAGGTTCGACCACGTGGACGGTGAGATACGAATGATCAAAGACCGGCTTGCATCGTAAGTTTCCCCTGGGCAGAAGACCGGCCGGCGCAGCGACGGTTGACGCCGCGGCGTTGGCTACCTTGAACTGATGGTGCGTGTCGGGGTCTTCGGAGCGGGGGGCAGGATGGGCGCCACCGTGTGCCGGGCCGTGGTCGACGATCCTGAGTTGGAGCTGGTGGCCGCCGTGGATCCGCATCACGGCGGCGCGCAGGTGTGTGGAGTGGAGGTCTCCGATTCCGCCGACGCACTGGAGCGGGCCGGTGCCGAGGTGGCCGTGGACTTCACCGTTGCCGCCGCCGCCCGGGAGAACTTGCGCTGGTGCGCGGACCATGGGGTCCACGCGGTAGTCGGCACTACCGGGCTGACCGACGATGACCTGGAGGAAGTGCGGGCGCGGTTCGACGCGGCGAAGGCCAACGTGCTGATCGCGCCGAACTTCGCCATCGGGGCCGTGCTCATGATGCGATTTGCCGAGCTGGCCGCCCCGTGGTTCGAGACGGCCGAGGTGATCGAGCTGCATCACGACAACAAGAAGGACGCCCCGTCGGGCACCGCCATGCGGACCATGGAGCGCATGGCCGCGGCCTCGGACAAGTGGGGGAGCGACCCCACGACGACCACGGTGGTCCCCGGCGCCCGGGGAGGCGAGGGGCCCGCCGGCATCCGCGTCCACTCCGTCCGGTTGCGGGGACTGGTGGCCCACCAGGAGGTGCTGCTCGGCACCACTGGCGAGAGCCTCACCATCCGCCACGACTCCTACGACCGCTCGTCGTTCATGCCCGGTGTAGTGCTCGCCGTCAAGGAGGTGGGTGGCCGGCCCGGCCTCACCCTCGGCCTGGACCCCCTGCTCGGCCTCTGAGGAGGCCAGGAGCCAGTTGCCTCAGTCCTCGCCGAGGTAGGCCTTCCGCACGTTCTCGTTGCCCAGAAGCTCCGCCGCCGTGCCCGACAGCACGATGCGACCGGTCTCGAGGACATGGCCGCTGTCGGCCAGGGCGAGGGCGGCCTGGGCATTCTGCTCCACCAGCAGGAGTGTAGTGCCCCGCTCCTTGAGATCGCCAAGGGTGGTGAAGATCGTGCGCATCACCAGGGGCGAGAGCCCCATGGATGGTTCGTCCAGCATGAGCAGCCGGGGCCTGCTCATGAGGGCTCGGCCGATGGCCAGCATCTGCTGCTCGCCGCCCGACAGCGTTCCCGCCGCCTGCCCGCGCCGCTCGGAGAGAACCGGGAACAGAGCGAAGACCATGTCGACGTCCGAGGCGATGTCAAGGTCACGGCGGCGGTAGGCGCCGAGGTCCAAGTTCTCCCGCACCGTCATCCGCCCGAACAGGCGCCGGCCCTCGGGTGCATGGGCCACGCCGCGGGCCACGATCTCGTGGGCCGGGAGGTGGTCGATGCGCTCACCCTCGAGCAGCACCTCGCCTTGGGTAGCTCGGAGCAGGCCGGAGAGCGTTCGCAGGGTGGTGGACTTTCCCGCGCCATTGCTGCCGATCAGCGCCACCACCTCGCCGGCCGCCACCGTGAAGCTGATGCCCCGGACGGCTTCGATCTGCCCATAGGCCACCCGCAGATCTCTCACCTCGAGCAGAGGTGGACCGCTTCCGCAGCTCACCCGGCCGGCGCTCCGAGGTAGGCCTCGACCACCCGGGGGTCGGCCTGCACCTCGGCCGGCGTGCCTTCGACGAGCTTGCGGCCCTGCACGAGGACGGCGACCCGGTCGCACAGTCCGAAGATGAACCTCATGTCGTGCTCGATCACCGCGACCGACACTCCGGTCTCCCGGATGCGCCGGACCAGGTCGGCGGCCGAGCGGGTCTCCTGCGGGTTCATGCCGGCCCTGGGCTCGTCGAGGAGAAGCAGGCCCGGCTCCGTGGCCAGCGCCCTCGAGATCTCGAGCCGGCGCTGGTCGCCGTAGGACAGGTTCTTGGCCAGCTCACCGCCCGCCGGGCCGAGCCCGACGAAGACCAGGAGCTCACGGGCCCGCTCGTACGACTCCTTTTCCTCGCGGCGGAACCTCGGTCCCCGCCCGATGGCCGAGGCGAGGCCGACGCTGGTACGGCAGTGGCGCCCGACCAGGACGTTCTCGAACGCCGTCATGTTGGGGAACAGCCGGATGTTCTGGAAGGTGCGGGCCAGACCGGCCCGGGTGAAGCGGTCGGGTCGTCCGGCCAGCCGCTCGCCACGGAACCGGATCTCGCCGCTGGTAGGCGTCTCGAGGCCGCTCAGGCAGTTGAACAGCGTGGTCTTGCCGGCGCCGTTCGGTCCGATGACGCCAACGATCTCACCCGGCGCCACGTCGAGGTCCACGGAGTCGACTGCGAGCAGCCCCCCGAACCGCTTGGTCACGCCCCGGACAGCCAGCAGGGCGGTCATGGTGCGACGGGCCTGCCGGGTGGCGCTCCCGTCGCGCCGGCGACCCCCTCCGGCGCCTCTTCGCGCAGCTCCCGCTGGCGGCGCCGGCTGGGAGCCATGCCCTCGGGCCGCAGGCGCATCATCAGGATGAGGGCGATCCCGAACAGCAGGAGCCGCTTGTCCTGAAAGGCCCTCAGCTTCTCCGGGATGATGAACAGCGCAGCCGAGCCGAGCAGCGCACCGCGCACGGTGCCCATACCGCCCAGCACGACGGCGGCGACCAGGAGGATCGATTCGAGGAAGGTGTAGGAGTCCGGTGAGACCTGACTGGTGACATGGGCGTTGACCGTGCCGGCGGCGCCGGCGAGGAAGGCGCCGATGGCGAAGGCCATCAACTTCAGGCGAACCGTGTCGACGCCGCTGGCGGCAGCGGCGAGCTCGTCCTCCCGAATGGCGACCCAGGCCCGCCCGATGCGGCTGTCGTCGAGACGGGTGAACACGAGGATGGCGGCGGCCAGCAGCAACAGCTCCACGAAGTAGTAGTTGGCGAACCCCGGCAGGCTCACTCCGAAAACCGTGTGGGCCTCTCCGAGGTTGACGGAGCCGATGGCCAGGTCCGGTACGCCGGAGATGCCGTTCGGCCCCCCGGTGAGGCCGTCCCAGTTGTTGGCCGTGATCCGGAAGATCTCACCGAACCCGAGGGTGACGATGGCCAGGTAATCGCCGCGCAAGCGAAGAGTGGGAGCGCCGATCACCAGCCCGAACACGGCGGCGATGGTGCCTCCCAGCAGGATGACCAGCAGGAACGGCAGGTGGACGTGGACCGTGGTCAAGGTGGCATCGGCGAAGAGGGCCCCTACGTATGCGCCCACACCGAAGAAGGCGACATAGCCCAGGTCGAGGAGCCCGGCCAGGCCCACCACCACGTTGAGCCCGATGGCGGCGACGGCGAAGACGCCGATGGAGGCGAAGACGCGGATCCAGTAGGAGTTGCCCTCCTGGGTGAAGGGAAAGGCGATGGCCACGGCGGCGGTCAGCACCATCGCCAGCCGCACGCGGCGGGTGAAGAGAGATGACATCCAGTCGAAGAGGCCGAGGTGGTGGAGCGACACCGAGGCGAAGCCGACGAACACGAGGAACGAGATGAACCGGCTGGATTCCTCGATCCGTAGCCCCCACACCACGAGCCCGAGAACGGCCAGCAGACCCGTCGCCATGGCGGAGGCCTCGATCGGCGCCGGCAGCTGTCGCCATTCTTCGCCGGGTGGCCGGTCGGTGGGCAGGAGGAAGGCGCCCGCGGCGATGGCGCCGGCGCCGGCAAGTGCCAGCCAGGCGCCCCAGGCCACGCCGCCGAGCGCACCGCCCTCGCCGGCTATCGCCACCACGTTGACCCCCACCACGGCCAGCGATCCAAGTCCCACGGAGAGCCCGGTCTGACGCCGCCCCCTCACGTCGAACACGATCACCATGGCGGCGACGCCAAGAGCCAGGGCGAACAGCCTGGCTCCTCCAGCAAAGCCCCCGAGCGACATCTTGCCGGGGAAGCCGGCGAATGTGGCCCACGGCGAGAAGGCGGCGAGGATGAGGGTTACGGCGCCGGTGAGGGCGAGAGCTGTCGCACGACCCCCAGTTCGAATCCGACCGCGAACCCGGGCTCTCATGCTCTCGTCGCGACCCGCTCTCCCAGCAACCCACCCGGGCGGGCCACCAGCACGACGATGAGCACCACGAAGGCCCACACGTCCTTCCACGACGACCCGTGGGGCACGTACTGCGTGGCCATGACCTCCACGATGCCGAGCACGAAGCCGCCGAGAACGGCGCCGCCGATGTTCCCGATGCCCCCGAGGACGGCGGCGGTGAAGGCCTTGAGACCGGCCAGGAAGCCGATGCGGAAGTCGATCTGGGCGAAGCGCATCCCCTGCATGACCCCGGCGACCGCAGCCAGAGCGGCCCCGATCACGAACGTGACCACGATCACGCGGTCGATGTTGATGCCCATGAGGCGGGCGCTCTCCGGGTCCTGGGAGGTGGCCCTCATGGCCTTGCCCATCCGGGTCCGCTTGACGAAGAGCTGAAGGGCGATCATGAGGCTGACGGCGGTCACGACGACGAACACCGAGATCCACGCGATGGTCACACCGGCGACTTCGAAGGTGCCCGACGAGATCAGTTGCGGGAAGGGCTGCTGGCGCTTGCCCCCGGGATAGAACAGGCGGACGGCCTCCTGCAGGAAGATGGACACCCCGATGGCGGTGATGAGCGGTGCCAGCCGTGGCGCGTTCCGGAGAGGCCGGTAGGCCAGCCGCTCCACGGCCACGGCCACGCCCACGGCCACGGCGATGGCGACGATCATCACGGCCGGCAGCGCGATCCAGGGATTGCCTGCCATGGACGCCGGCAGCCAGTAGCGGTAGACGGTGAGGCCCCCGAAGGCACCCACCATGAAGATCTCCCCGTGGGCGAAGTTGATCAGCTGGATGATCCCGTAGACCATCGTGTAGCCGAGGGCGATGAGCCCATAGGTGGCGCCCAGCACCGTGCCGTTCACCAGCTGCTGGACGAACTGTCTCATGGGCTCAGCGCTGAAGGCGCAGGGTCAGCCCTCGAACTCTCCGGTCTTGACCGCCTTGAATGAACCGGATTCGACCTTGTACATGGTGAGGGTCCTGGCCACGGCGTCACCGAACTCGTCGAAGGCGACCTTGCCGCTGGTGCCGTCGAAGCTGACCTTGCCCACGGCCTCGACGATCCTCTTTCGAACACTCTCGTCAACCGCCTCGGCTGATCCGAGGGCGGTGGGCAGGGTTCTGATGATGGCGTTGGCCGCGTCGTAGGCCAGTGCCCCGTATGCCGAATGGCCGTCCTTGTAGCCGGCGGCCTTGTAGTCGGCGATGAAGGTCTTGGCCGACTCCAGGCTCTCGGGGGGAGCCCCGATGGAGGTGCCGTAGTCACCGTTGGCCTCCGCGCCCGCCGTCTTGATGTAGGTCGGGTCGACGATGCCGTCGCCGCCCATCAGCGGCACCTTGATGCCGGTGTTCTTGGCTTGCCTGGAGAGGAGCGAGGCCTCGGGGTACTCCCCTCCGTAGAAGATCAGCTGTGCGCCGGCGGAGCGGATCTTGCTCAGCACGGCGTTGAAGTCCTTGTCGCCGGTGTTGATGGTCTCGGTCGTAAGGACCGCGCCGCCATTCTTCTGGAACTGCCTTCCGAACGATTCGGACAGGCCCTGCCCGTAGGCCTTCTTGTCGTGGATGATCACGACCCTCGCGACCTTGAGGTCGTTCCACGCGTAATCGGCGGCGAACCCGCCTTGGAGCGAGTCGAGCGTTGCTGTGCGGAAGTAGTTGGAGAAGGGCCGTTTTGGGGCCGTCTTGAAGTCCTCGCCTCGCGTCAGGGTGTCGTTGGTGTTGGCCGGCGACACCTGAACGACATTGGCCTTCTGGAGCACGGGAGCAACCTGCAGGGCGACACTGGAGTTGTAGGTGCCCACGACCCCCACCACGGCCCGGTCGGACGCCAGCTTGGCCGCGGCCTGAGCACCCACGTCCGGCTTGGCCGCGTCGTCCTCGGCCGCCAGTTCGATCCGCCAGCCGGGGACGGCGTTGTTCTCATTGGCCTGCTTTATGGCCAGGTCGACGGAGTTCTTGATCCCCGTCCCGATAGCCGTCAGATCGCCCGACAGCGGGGCGATGACACCGATCTTGACGACCTTGGCCGACTCTTCCTCGCCGGTCCCCCCGGTCTCCTCCTCGTCGTCACCGCAACCGGCGGCCAGCAACAGGGGAAGCAGTACGACCGACCCCCAGCGGCGGAACCTCTTCGATGCAGTCATCCTGATTCTCCTGTTCGACCGATTAGGGCACACTTCGGCCGCAACTCTTTCACAACCGGCTGCGGCGCGAGCGGCTATCCCTTTTCCCGGTCGGCGGGAGGGTTCTCCCGTTCCGCCTCCAGCTCCTCCTCGATGGTGGAGATCGACTCGAGCTCGGACTTGCCCTGGCGGCGCTGCATGATGAGCCAGAGCACGGTGAACACGATGGAGATGATCGTGAGCGTCTTGTTGTTGTCGGCGTAGAAGCCGTTGACCGCTCCGAGGGGGCCGTCGAAGAACTCGGCGAACCGGTACAGCAGGCTCACGACGGTGATGGTCCCAGCGACGTTGAGAGCCAGGAACAAGAACGGGCTCATGCCGGTGGCGCCGGCCAGGACGCACACGATGGCGCCGGGGAACAGGAAGACCATCAGCGGGGCCGCCTTGGCGAACCCCCTCTCCAGGCCCCGCACGAGGCCGCCGGAATCCGCCATCTTGCGCTCGATCCACCGGACGCCGGCGTCGCCGTACAGGTACCCGAGAAGGTAGAAGAGCGGGTCCGAGATCAGCCTGCGGATGGTGGCGACGAGGAGGAAGGGGACGAACGAGACCTTGTCGGCGGCCAGCAGCAGGTAGCGGTTCCTCGGCTCCATGGCCACCAGCAGGAGGGGGTGGTTCTTGAGCAGGCTCGGGTGGAACATGTTGCCCAAGGTCCCGATCACCACCACGGCAAGGATGGGGCCGACGATGAGCGTGAGCGTCCGCCGGCTGGGCTTGGGGCGCGGCGACAGGCTGGCGTCCACCTCAAGACGCTACCGCCGGCCGTGGGGGCGAATATCGTGCGGCGGTGTCACCTCTCCAGAAGCTGTGGGCGGCGGTGTTGGGAGGTCTGGTCCTCTGCCTGGTGGTGATCGTGGCCGGCGTTTCCTATGTGCGGGGTGGAGGCGAGACGAACCTCCGGGCCGCCCAGGGGCCTACGCCCATCTCGACGATCCCCACGCTGGGGGATGAGCCGCCGCCGGAGGAGAAGGACCTGGTGGAGGAGACCACCACTACGACGGGCGCCACGACCACGACCTTCGCGGGATTCGTCGCCGACACCACCACCTCGACCCCGCCCACCACGAGGCTGGGGCCGGCCGTCGACGGCTCTGGCGCCGTCCTGTCGCCCCCGGGCGCCCCCTTCACCCGGCCGCTGGCGGCCGGCGCCGCTTGTCAAGGTCTCGCCGATCCGAATGCGTCGGAGGTGCGTTGCGAGCTGTTCCGGGCCAAGGGCGGTGACCTGATCTGGCTCACCCAGTCGACCCGCGAGGGAGTGCTCGGGTCGGGGAGAGGTCGCAGCGTCTATGTCTTCGAGCGATCCGGTTCCACGTCGTGGAGGGCCGTCCTCGAGAAGGTGGACATCGGAGGGTCCCAGTTCAAGAGCATCGACGTGAGGGTCGCCGACGTGTCGGGCGACGGCAGCCAGGACGCCGCCTTCGGCTTTCGATCGAGCTCCTCCGGCCTGCTCGCGGTGGACGTGGTGGAGGGACCGGGGACGGTGACGGCGCACCGGGACGCGGCCAGCGGGTCGGCCCGCGTGTCAACCGGGCAGCTGGACGTCTGGTCCAGATCCGGGGCGTCGACCATCCATGAGGTGATACGGGTGGTATCGGGCTCCTACCGGGTGGTCAGCTCCCAGCCCGTAGCCAGCGGCGAGGTCCCGCCCAGCCACCTCTGATCCCCATGGCCATCGCTCTGGCTGGGGGCGCCACTCGTGCCGCGGGAGAGGCCGCCCGGTAGCCTTCGGCCATGTCGCAGAACCTGCCCGGTCGCTTCGGCGCGGTGCTCACGGCCATGGTCACACCCTTTGACGCCGAGGGGCGGCTCGACCTCGACGCCGCGGCCACGGTCGCCCGGTGGCTCGTCGAAAACGGCAGTGACGGCCTCGTGGTCGCCGGCACCACCGGCGAGGCACCGGTCCTGAGCGACGCCGAGAAGGTGGACCTGTGGCGGGCGGTGGTGGAGGCGGTATCGGTACCGGTCATCGCCGGCGCCGGCAGCAACGACACCGCCCACTCGGTGGAGATCGCCCGGGCAGCCGAGCAGGCCGGGGTCACCGGGCTGCTGGCCGTCACGCCCTACTACAACAGGCCGTCGCAGGCCGGGATCGAGGCCCACTTCCGGGCCTTCGCCGGAGCGACACCGCTGCCCGTCGTCGTCTACGACATTCCCGTTCGCACCGGTCGGAAGATCGCCCACGACACCCTCGTCCGCCTGGCCCGGGAGGTCCCCAACCTGGTGGGCGTGAAGGATGCCTCGGGGGATCCCGCAGGCTCGGCCCGTCTCCTGGCCGAAGCCCCCGACGGCTTCGAGCTCTACAGCGGTGACGACGGGCTCACCCTTCCCTTGCTGGCCATAGGCGCCGTCGGGCTCATCGGAGTGGCCACCAACTGGGCCGGTAGCCTCCATGGCGACATGATCAGCGCCTTCGCCAAGGGTGACGTGGGCGAGGCTCGTCGTATCAACACGGCGCTGCTACCCAGCTTCGCCTTCGAGACCGGCGACGATGCTCCCAACCCCATCCCGGCCAAGGCCATGATGCGGGTCCTCGGCCTGCCCGTGGGTGAGTGCCGCCTCCCGATGGGCCAGGCGCCCGCCGGCCTGGAGGACAGGGCCCGGGTTGTGCTGGCGGATCTCGGTGCCGCAGCCCCCACACCGCTCGCGGTTCCCCATGCCTGAGCCGGTACGGGTCACCTTTCTCGGCGGCCTGGGTGAGATCGGCCGCAACTGCGCGGCGGTCGAGCTGGGCGGGCGCATCATGCTCCTGGACTGCGGGATCATGTTCCCCGACATCGACATGCCCGGTGTCGACCTGGTCCTCCCGGATTTCACCTGGCTCCACAAGAACGCCGACCGGGTCGAGGGTTGCATCGTCACCCACGGGCACGAGGACCACGCCGGCGGCCTGTCGTTCCTGCTCCGGGACCTGAAGTTCCCGATCTTCGGCTCGTCTCTCACCCTCGGACTGGCCCGCAACCGGATCGAGGAGGCGGGCCTGCTCAACCGGACCACTCTCATTCCCGTGGCCGACAACGAACGCCGTCAGATCGGGCCGTTCGACGTGGAGTTCATTCCCGTCACCCACTCCGTGCCCCATGGGTTCGCCACCGCCTTCCACACGCCCCAGGGCGTGATCCTGCACTCGGGCGACTTCAAGCTCGACCTCACCCCGGTGGACGGGCGCCTGACCGACCTGGCCCGCATCGGCGCCATCGCCTCGACCTCGGGCATCCGGCTGCTCCTGTCGGACTCGACCAACGCCGAGGAGCCGGGGCACACGGCCAGCGAGTCCTCGGTGGGGCCGGTGCTCAGGGACATCTTCCGGGCCCACGCCGACAAGCGCATCATCGTCACATGCTTCGCCAGCCACATCCACCGGATCCAGCAGGTCATCGAGGTGGCCGTGGCGTCCGGCCGCACCGTCGCCACCCTCGGCCGCTCGATGGCCAAGAACGTCGGGTTGGCCCGGGAGATGGGCCTGCTGAAGGTGGCCGACTCATCCATCGTCGACATCGACAAGATCGGCGACCACGACCCCCGCCGGGTGTGCGTGGTGTCCACCGGCTCCCAGGGCGAACCCATGTCGGCCCTGGCCCTCATGGCGGCTGGCGAGAACAAGCGCCTCAAGGTGGGTGACGGCGACGTCGTAATCCTCAGCTCCCACGCCATTCCGGGGAACGAGATGAACGTCGGCAAGGTCATCGACGGGCTGCACCGCCGCGGGGCCGAGGTCATCCACTCCGGCATTGCCGATGTCCACGTGAGCGGCCACGCCATGCAGGGCGAGCTGCAGACCTTGCTGGCCGTGGCCCGGCCCGAGCACTTCATCCCCGTGCACGGGGAGTACCGCCACCTGACCCACCACTCGCGCCTCGCCGTGCGCATGGGCGTGGCGCCCGACAAGGTGCTGCTGGCCGAGGACGGCGACGTGGTGGAGCTCACCGACGAGGGCCTCGACTTCGCCGGCGAGGTGCCCGCCAACTACCTGTACGTGGACGGCATCGTGGGCGACGTGGGCCACGGCGTGTTCCGCGACCGCCGGGTGCTGTCGGAGGAAGGGGTGGTCGTCGTGGTGCTCACCGTCGACGGCCGCACCGGCGAGGTCCTCGACGGGCCGGAGATCATCACGCGGGGCTGGGTGTACGAGCGGGAGGCCGAGGGTCTCCTGCTGGAGGCTCGCGAGGCCGTCCTCGTCAGCCTGAAGGACGTCGACGCCCAGGGCGCCACCGACATCGAGCTGCTGAAGCGCCACGTGCGCACCGCCCTGGGCCGCTTCGTCCACGAGCGCACCCGCCGGCGCCCCATGATCGTCCCCGTCGTGATGGAGGTCTGACCGCCCCCCAGGTTCTCGTAGTGGGAAGGTGCGCTCCAGCGCCAGTTCTCACTGCGTTCTTCCACCGCGAAAAAGCGGATGAGTCGCCGGTTGGCCGCGTTGCTGTTGTTACTCTTGTGGTCAATGAGCAAGACCCTCGCCACGCGTCGTCCCTCGGCCACCCGTAAGCCGGCCACCCGAAAGCCGGTGAACCGGAAGCCCGCAGCCAAGAAGCGGGCCGCGCCCAACAAGCCGCTCCGCCTCAGGACCACCCTGGCTGCCCATCTCGGACGACAGGCCGACGACGTCTGGGGGCTCGTCCTCATCGTCGTGGGACTGTTGGCCGGGTTGGGCATCTACGCCGATCTCACCGGGCCCGCCGGCGGCGCGCTGCAGGCCGGTGCCGGCGCCGTCATGGGCCTCGCCCGCTTCCTCCTGCCCGTGGCCCTCTGCGGCGTCGGCATGGTGCTCGTGCAGGGACGGTCCAAGGCCGAACCGGCTCGGGCGGTCATCGGCTTCCTCCTGCTCATCGTGGCCGGTGCCGGCGCGCTGCACCTGATCGACGGGGCGCCGGCGTTCTCCGCTCCGGTGGCCGATCTACGGGGCGCCGGCGGCTACCTCGGAGTAGCAGTGGGAGCGCCCCTCCGGGCGGTCCTCGGCGTGTCCGGCGCGGCCATCGTGCTCGTGAGCCTGCTGTCGGTGGCCCTCCTGGTTCTCACCCGCACGCGGGTGCGCGATGCCGCCAACTCGGCCGGGCTCGCCTTCGGCGCCGGCCGGCGCGCCGCCCTGCCGGCGCTCCGCCGCCTGCGCGCCCTCGGTCGCCTGGACGACCTCGAGGACACCGCCGCCCGCCACCCGTCCTCCAAGCCGGCGCCGCCACCGGCCGACGCCGACGAGCCCCTGCCTGCGGTGGAGCCCGACCCCCTCCCGGAGCGGCTCGACGTCCACACGCTGGCACCGGCACCCGAGACGGTGCCGGCCGGAAGCCAGCTGTCGATCGACCTGGGACCGGCGGCCAAGGCCACGACGTGGCGTCTCCCGCCGCTGCAGCTGCTTCGCAAGGGCAGTGCCCAGGAGATCGACCACCGTGTCCTCGATGCCCGGGGGCGGACTCTCGAGGAGGCCCTGGCCGCCCACGGGGTGGAGACCCGCCTGCTGGGCAAGACCGTCGGCCCCACCGTCACCCGCTACGAGCTGGAGCTCGGCCCTGGCGTGAAGGTGGCCCGGGTGACGAGCCTGCAGAAGGACATGGCCTACGCCCTGGCCGCGCCGGACATCCGCCTGCTGGCGCCGATCCCCGGCCGTTCGGCCATCGGCGTCGAGGTGCCCAACGTCCAGCGCCAGCTGGTCTCGCTCGGCGACATCCTCGGCTCGGAGGAGGCGCACAAGGCGACCCACCCGCTGGAGGTGGCCATCGGGCGCGACATCGCCGGGCGGCCGGTGCTCGAGAGCCTGGCGTCGATGCCCCACATCCTCATCGCCGGCGCCACCGGGGCCGGCAAGTCGTCCTGCCTGAACTCGTTCCTCACCTCGATACTGATGCGGGCCACTCCCGACCAGGTGCGCATGATCCTGGTCGATCCCAAGCGGGTGGAGCTGGGCCAGTACAACGGCCTGCCTCACCTGCTGACCGCAGTGGTGGTGAACCCCCGCAAGGCGGCCAACGCCCTGTCGTGGGCCGTCCAGGAGATGGAGCGGCGCACCAACCTGCTGTCCGAGGTCGGTGTCCGGGACATCACCGGGTACAACGCCGCCTTCGACCGCGGCGAGCTGACTCCCGAGCCCATGATCGGAGCGCCGGAGGCCCCCGAACCCGAGCGCCTGCCCTTCGTCCTCGTCGTGGTCGACGAGCTCAACGACCTGATGATGGTCGCCGCCCGGGACGTGGAGGAGTCGATCTGCCGCATCGCCCAGATGGGGCGGGCCTTCGGCATCCACCTGGTCATCGCCACCCAGCGCCCGTCGGTCGACGTCATCACCGGGGTGATCAAGGCGAACATCCCGTCCCGTCTCGCCTTCGCCGTGTCGTCGCTGGCCGACAGCCGAGTCATCCTCGACCAGCAGGGCGCCGAACGCCTGGTGGGTCAAGGCGACATGCTGCTGCTCACCGCGTCGTCGAACGTGCCCCGCCGGATCCAGGGCCCGTGGGTCAGCGAGGAAGAGGTCAACAAGGTCGTGGCCCACTGGCGCCGGCAGGCCCAACCCAACTACGTCGAAGGCGTGGAGGGCGACGGCGCCGAGCCCGGGAGCGCCGGCGGGGGAATGGCCGGCGGCGACCCGGACGACGACGACATGCTGGAGGCGGCCATGGACCTCGTCGTCCGCTCGCAACTCGGCTCCACGTCGATGTTGCAACGAAAGCTGCGGGTCGGCTTCGCCCGCGCCGGCCGCCTCATGGACCTCATGGAGCAGCGCGGCGTGGTCGGTCCCTCCGAGGGCTCGAAGGCCCGGGACGTGCTGATGACCGTCGAGGAGCTGGAGGAGAGGAACAGCACCACCGCCCCCGCCTGACCCTGCTGCTCGCGCCGCCCCCTCACCCGCCGCCGCCCCTGGAGCTTTGTGAGCAAAAACCGTTGCTATACAACGTTTTTTGCTCACAGAATGTCGCTGCGGTCCGTGGTGGACCGCCTCCCTGCGACTCGTACCGCCAGCTCGTCCGGCCGAAGACCTGGAGCGATGCCGGGGCCTAGGCGCCGCCACCCGCCGCCGGGAGTGAAGACGTCAGGTGAGCGGGTGCGGCCGGCGGCGCCGGCGGGCCCAGGCCGCCCAGCAGAGGAGGCCGGCCAGGACGCCGGCGAAGATGACGAGGCCGGCGGGGGAGCCGCCACCGTCGTTGTTCGCAGAGCGATGGCTTGCAGCCGTGGCGACGTCGGAGGCCGACGAGACCTGCTCGTTGCCGGCGTCAGGCGAGGAGGCCGGAGCTGACGGCATGGCGTCAGGTTGCGGAAGGTCGGGTCTCGACGCTCCAGCGCCGGCGGCGGACGAGGGGGATCGGGGGATGGTCACGGCCGGAGTGGGCCCACCCGCACGGGAACCCGATGGCGGGGCAGTCGTGACCGGCGATCCGGTGGAAGCAGGAGGCTGGACTGTCGCTCCTGGCGGCTGGGCCACAATCGTGCTCGTGGTGGCTGGCGCTGTCGTCGTGGTGGGGGCCGCGGCCGGCGCCGCCCCGTCGCACACCTCCTCGACCGAGACGTAGCCGGGGGAGCTGCCCCGGCTCCAGCGCCAGCCCTCGACGTCACCGTTGCCGACCTCGGTGTTGGAGGCGCCGGCGGGGGAGAGCCGGAAGCCGGAGGTGCCGGCGGGGGCACGGCTGTAGGTCCAGTAGCGGCCGTCGGGGTCGCAGGTGAGGCAGGAGTCGTCGGTCCGGCAACCCACGCCACACAGGGAGCAGACGGCCACACCCTTGCCGGCATAGGGCCGCACCGCGGCGTCCACCTCCGCCCGACGCAGCAGTTCTGCGCCCGAGATGGACTCCTCCCAGAAGCGGACACAGACCTTCTTCACCTGCTCGCCGGTTTCCACCACCAGCACAGCCCGGTTCTGTTCGGCGGCGGTGGCGGCCGCGGTGGCCGTCCTGCTGCCAATCGGGGCGGCGACGGCCGCGCAGGCGCTGACGGCAAGCCCGACCTTCAGCAGCCGGGTCACCGCTTCAGCTGGAGAGGCCGACGACGGGCGCCTTCAGGGTCAGTGTTTCGGTGCGGGCGTTTGTGTCGGTGCCCTTCCCGCGGGCCCGGCCGTCGCTGGTGGCCCACATGTAGCCGTTGCCGCGGTAGGACGAGCGGAGGCCGACGACGCCGGACGGCGCGGCGGCTCCGGAACCCGCCTCGGTACCGAGGAACCGGGCGTCGCCGAAGGCGAAGATGCCGGAGTCGGCGGCGACCATCCAGTAGCCGGCGCCGGTGGGTGTGGCGGCGATGCCGGTGATGGGCTGGTTCAGGGTGATGGCGCCGGTGGAGCCGCGGAACACGGCGTCGCCGAAGGCGAAGACCCCGCCGTCCCGCGCCACGAGCCAGTACCCGGCCCCGCTGGGCGAGGCGGCCATGGCGACCACCGGCTGGTTCAGGGCGATGGCTCCGGTGGAGCCCTGGAAGCGGGCGTCGCCAAATGCGAAGACCCCCCCGTCCTGCGCCACGAGCCAGTAGCCCTGGCCACTCGGCGTGGACGCCATGCCCACCATGGGCTGGTTGAGGCGCAGCGCTCCGGTCGATCCGAAGAAGCGGGCGTCGCCGAAGGCGAAGACCCCACCGTCCCGCGCCACCAACCAGTAGCCCTGGCCACTCGGCGTCGACGCCATGCCCACCATGGGCTGGTTGAGGCGGAGCGCTCCGGTAGAGCCGAAGAACCGGGCCTGGCCGAAGGCGAACACGCCGCCGTCCGACGCCACCAGCCGGTAGCCGTCGTCGGGGCAGTAGGCCACCGCCCGCACCACGGGAAGCCAGCCCCGCAGCAACGCCTGAACCGTCTGCGAGGTGGCGAACGTGTTGATCCCGAAGGCGTCATTGGGGCTGGCGATGTGCCCGTCCGGGGCCTGGGCGGCCCGCAGGGCGGCATCGGGCGATGTCGAAGGGGCGCCAGTGGCCGATGCCCGCCAGCAGACCGACCCGACGTCGTGGCCGGCGGCGGTGAGGCCGAGAATGGCCAGCGCGGTGGCGTTCGGGTCGGGAGCCCCGAAGGCCGGCCAGCCGCCGCTGGGTAACTGTCGGCGGAGCAGGAATTCGACGGCGCGGCGCATCGGCTCGCTGTGGGCGTCGACCCCCGCCGCCCGCAGCGCCTGCATGGCCAGCCCGGTGGTGTCGATGTCCTCCTCCGTGCCCGTGCGGTCGCCGGCGAAGCTCCACCCGCCGTTGGCCTGCTGAGCCGAGACCATGTAATCCCGGGTCTCGACAGCCACGCTGCGGCCGAGAAGCGCGTTGGCCAGGGCGGCGTAGAGGGTCGCGTTGAAGGCGGCGGACGGCCCATAGGAGCCATTGGCATTACGCCCGGCGTCCATGCGGGCGACCAGGTTCGCCGGGCCGTCACCCTGCGGATCGAAGGCGAACGGGTCCAGGCCCAGTGGCGCGGCCACCACCACTATCAGCTTGGCCGCCTGTCCCGGCGATGTGGTGGTCTCAGCCAGATCATCGAGGTAGTCGAGCGCGGTCCTGCCGTTCTTCGAGGCCTTCGAGACAGTCTCCCTGGCGGAGGCAGAGTTCCAGGCTGAACCACGCACGAGGCTCTGTTGCGCGTCCTCGGCCATGGCCAGCACCGCGTCAGGCGTTTCGAAACCGGGAAAACCTGAGACCTCGAAGCTGCCATCGTCCTGCTGTTGGGTCTTGAGCCAAGCAACTGCGTCGCTAGCGGTCACGTCCTGCGCCAGCTGCGCCTCGGCGACGGTGCCAGTGAACGTGAGCGTGCTGATGAGCGAGAGTACGAGGGTGACTCGTCGGGACATGGTTACCTCCGTTGGGCCCCTTTCCACGAGGGCCGGCCAGTGCACGGGACGCCGGTTGGAGCCGGCGTGGAGGGGCGGGTGTCCTGGCTCCCGGGCCCGAGGGACCGGTCACAGTTGCGGGTCAGCGTCGGTCTTGCACCGACTTCCCCCGTCCCGTCCCCGGAGGGGCGGGACCGCCTGCAG
>DATLOM010000079.1:0-55618 GCA_035536185.1 Acidimicrobiales bacterium
CAGGCGCTGACCCAGTCGATCAGCCAGGTCAACGACCCGCCTGCGGACTTGTCACGGCGACGTCGCTAACCTTCACCTGGGGCACGTCCTCGACCGCGACTTTCGATTAGCAGAAAGCGCGAGTTTCGGTGAGCGCCGACAGGCTGCCGCCAGTCGCCGTGCCGCCCAGGAGGCCACACACGCCCTGGAGGTGACCCTCTGGCGGGACCACGGGATCGAGCGGCAGGGGCCAGAACTGTCGCTGTAGACGGGCTGCCGAGTCCTGCTAGTCCGGGAGAAAGGTTCTGATGATGCCGGCTTGCGAGCCATCGAGGCACCCGATGGAAGATTCGGAGCGGCCGGTGCTATGGCAGCCGCCGTCAGCCCCGGTCTCCAGCCTGCGCGCGACCATCAGGCACGTCGGTGCGGCTCACCTTGCGCCAGTCCACCTCCGCGATCTGTGCGGCTGGCGTAAAGCGACCCAACCCGATCCACGAGGCTGGGTCACTCCACGCACCTCTCGGATGTCCCGCCGCCGAATTCCACCGACCTTCCCCGGGCTCGACGCCCCTATCGGCACGGATCGGACGCTCCCGCCCGAGCGACGTGCGGGGATCCGGCACGTCGCGCAGAGACTGTTCTCATGAACGACCTCATCTTCAAGGCGGCCAATGTCATCCACCGCACCGTCGTGTCGCTCAGCGGCGGTCGTCTCGGCGGTGCCGTGCTGAACATGCCAGTGCTCCAGCTGACGACTACGGGCGCCAAGAGCGGCCAGAAGCGGACCACCATGCTGACGACGCCCGTGCAGGAGGGCGACACGATCGTGATCGTCGCCTCCCGCGGCGGTGATCCCCAGCACCCCGGGTGGTTCCACAACCTCAAGACCAACCCGGACGTCGAGGTATCGATGCGGGGCGCGCCGAAGCGGCCCGATGCGGGCCCGGGTGGCCGACGCCGACGAACGCGCCCGACTGTGGCCGCTGGTGACGAAGCGCTATCGCGGCTACGAACAGTACCAGCAGCGGCCGACGCGGGAGATCCCGCTCGTCCTCCTCGAGCCCGTCACCGACCGAGGCCGTCGCGGAGCCAGTCGACGTGCTGCCGGCGGTGGTGACGAGCATCGGTGCAGGGCGACGAAAATCACCTCCCAGCAAGTGGCGATCGGCCCTCATCTCCGGGGCACGATAAACGGCTGATCGGTGCTCCTGAGCTCGCCGGCGGGCTCCGGACACCCGTCCGCCCGAGTCGCTGCAGATCGGCACGTCGGCATCCCCCTTTGAAACGTCCGGTTACACGGGCTTACCCATGACAGGGACCGGTCTGTCAGAAGAGACGACCGTGCCCGCCACAAGGTCATGGAAGCCCTGGTGGAAAGGCGGTCTGATAATTGGCGCTAAAACCGCGATCGTATAGACGAGCTCGATCGGGTCGAGTGCTGGAATTACGAGAGACGCAACCGCGCCAGCAATTACCACGAGCCATCTCACAAAGGCCTGCCTAAGGGACGGGATTGATCCGGAGTTCCGGTCAACGATTCGTGTTCCTATCGCCCGCTTCCCCAGCGTTTGACCGCCCCGAGCGACGAGCGTCACCTGGTACGCAGCGACAACCCCGAGTCCGACTGCGCTACGCGCCTGGCCGCTAGTGACAGCTGCAATTAGCAGGATCGCCGGAAGCAACACCACGGTGTCGACCAGCGGAGCCAATAGCCGCTGTCCGAACGTGGGCTCGATGAAGTTGGGAGGACTCACGCGGCAGTTGCGCTCTTTCGCATCGGCATGTCTAGCGTCGGCCAACGCGGTCGAAGGCGATGAAACGGTCTGCGGTGCTCAGCTTCAACGAGTCGGGCCACTCGAATGGTCCGATGCGTGGTCTCGCTGAGAGCAGCTCGATGAGGGCGATCTCCCGGCCGCCGCAGTCCCGCTCTGTCTGGTCGATCTGACCGACAAGGAGCCGGTCTGCTTCAACTGTCCACGTGGTGGTGAAGGCGTTGCAGCCGTCGTCGCCGCGAAGTATCCCGTCGGCGGTGAACTCCAGATGAGCGCTCAGGGTGACGACGGTCACCTCGCTCACCGCCGATAGCTTCCAACGCCCGATCAGGTCGACGCCTCCAACGACTCTCCGCCCGCCGAGTGCGGTGTCCACTTGCTGCGGCGCGCCCTCATCCTTCGACACAATCGTCACTACCCCCACAACACCGGCCAGAAGAAGCACGAAGAAACCACTGGCGGCCGCGCGCCGCACGCGGCCCCGCCGCCGCACCCGATCTTGGATGTCATCAGTCGTGAACCCCACCGGACCCGCCTCCGCGGCCCGCTCAAGGAGCTCCTCCAGCCCTGTCACGTCGCTTCCACCTCCTGCTCTAGGGGAACCAGTCCGGCGCGTCGCAAATTGGCAAGCGCTTGGTGTGTGGCCGCCTTCACTGTCCCCGGAGAGCAGCCCAGCAGACTCGCAGCGCCGGCGACGTCGTAGCCCAAGTAAAATCGCGCCACGATCACCGCCCGCTGGCGCGTCGGCAGGCTCGCCACAGATCGCCGCACCGCCTCTACGTCTGCGAGATCCGGCTCGCGCTGTACGAGGGTCGCAGCCGAAGCTCGCCGGTTGGCGCGCCACTCCGCTTGCCGTCGGCGCCTCCACGAAGCAGCGAGGTTGAACCCAGTCCGGAACATCCATCCCTCGGGTGACTCCATCTGGCTCACGTGCCCCCACCGCTCCCAGACGCGCACGAGGGTGTCCTGCGCGAGCTGTTCGGCGACGCCGCGGTCACCACACATGAGGACCAGCGCGCCGACGAGTCGCAATCGCATGCGGTTGCAGAATTCTTCCGCGTCACGATCCCTCACAGCCACAAGAACGCACTCACCACGATCGAGGTTTAGCCGCGACGAGCGGAATTCTCCGCGGAGGCCGTGGTTGCTCCCCGACGTGGCCCCGCCAGGCGGCCTCTTCGACGCCGCGCCGAATGCCGGACATTTGACGCCTCCGCTGAGCACGCGGGTCTCTCCTTCTGTTGCCGCCGCCGGACCGATCTGGAAGTACGGAGCGCCGTCGCTGCTCGTCTGCCGCCCCGCCCTACCGTCGATCTGTGGTGGCGGCCGAGTACACGAAGTCGATTCAGGAGGTCAGGTGAAACAACTTGGGCCATCTTCGGAGCGGCGGGTCGGGGGGTTCGAGTCCTGCCGGAGCGTCACTGCCGGGAGCCGTCAGGGACTTCGCTGACTGGGCCGCCATCCCTACTTTCATCCCTACAACGTGGCGATACTGGCCGACACGGCGCATCACAAAACCCTTACAGGACAAGGCTATTTGGACAGGGCACCACGCCCCGGACGGCCACAGGGGAACTTCACCATCTTCGAGGGCACCTCCGAGATCCAGCGCCTCATCGTCGCCCGCGCCGTCTCTGGCCAGCGACTTTCCTGATTTCGCAGCAGCCCCGGTAGTTGCAAGAACTGCGCTTCATGCCGTTGAGGCAGCAGCGGATCAGACCGACTAGGGGATGAGCTTGTGGTGGCGGGCCACGTGGACCGCCTCCAGCTGCGACCGAGCCCCGGTTTTTACCAGGATCTTGTGGATGTGGTTCCTGACGGTGGCCAAGCTGATCGTGTGCTCCCTCGCAATCTCGGTCACAGACAGCCCGGCGCTGAGGCTAGCGATGATCTCGACTTCACGGCGCGTAAGGGTGCGGAGTCGCTCCCACATCTGGTCGCTGTCTTCGGAACGCTGCTCGATGTTCCGTTTTAGACCCTCCAGCTCCTCTGCAAAACTGGACGTTCCCCCGCATGGGCGCGGCGGATGGCTTCGACCACCCGATCAAGGCCCAGGCTCTTGGGCAGGAAGCCCACTGCCCCAGCCTGCAGAGCGGCATCGATGTGCTGCGGCCCGTGCAGCCAAGAGAGCACTACTACGCGGCAGTTGGGTGCCGAGTGGCTGATGGCCTGGGTCACAGCAGGGGCACCGATAGCCATGCCCCCCATCCAGTAGTCCAGCAGTGCCACATCCGGCTGGTGGCGGGCGATCACCTCGATGGCTTCAGCGCCCGTGGTCGGCTGGTCATTGATTGGCCGCAGGTCAGAACACCAGTAGAGCGCTCGCACCAAGGCCTCGGAGAACATCCGCTGCGCGTCGGCCACCAGCACCGATATCGAATCGGATGCCCGGCGCAGTCGTGGGTGCCGGCGTGCTGGCTGCCGGTCTCGTGGCTCTCTTCGCCGGCTTCGGAGCGGCCGAGGCCCGCCGGCGCCGAGTTGCTGTGAGCAACTTCTGAGCGATCGGGTACCTAAAGGTCTCCCTGGATCATCCGGGGACGGGTGGGACAACCAACAAGAAAGAGAGAGTGAAGGAAAATGAGTATCCGTAGACTTGCCGTGGGGGGAACGAGCTTTGGTGCAGTGGGATTGGCGACGATCGCGGTGGCATGGGCCTGCAGTGGAGGTGGGCTCTTTCCGTCCGCCGACATGACACTTTCGCCCAACAACGGCGTGTGCCCGCTCACGAGCTACCCCAATTCATGCCCACCTCAGTCGGTAAGCATCACCGGCACCGGGTTCATGCATCACGCGGTTGGGAGCACTCCCGCAGTCTCAGTGGGCTCGGTTGAACTGTTCTGGTTGGACGAGCCTTTCTTTGCTGCCGGGTTGGGTGGTCCGGGAGACGAGGGCCAGCAGGCAGACGCGGACGTTTGCAAGACGAAGGGCGTGCGCCTCACGGGGAGCATCAGTGTGAACGCAACCGGCGGATTCGGCCCCGTGAGCGTTAGCGTGCCACCGTCAGCTAGCACCTACAACGACGGCACGATCCGGCCGGTGAAGGCCTACTACGGCGCTAACGCCGTGTGCGCCGTTTGGCTCCATGACCTGCCGGGAACAGCGGACGACCACGATGGGGCAGTGGGCAACCAGTACACCCTCTACCCGATCTGATACAACCAGTTCCCGCCTGGTCCCCCTGCAGGGAGCGTAACAGCGAACTGCAGGGGGACCGGTGTTGAATCGGCTCATGACGGGCGCAGTCTTGAAGATCGGAAGGCGCTTCGCCTTCGGGCTCCTAGTTTCGATCGTCCTTGCGACGTTCCTGCCTCCGGTGGCCTTACCGACGACGACAGTGACCACCTCTTGGGCTTCGCTAGACAGCAACACCGGTCACACGCTCCGCGACATCTCGTGCACAGATCCGCAAACCTGCTTTGTCGTAGGCGACCAGGGCACTATCCTTACCACTCGTGACGGTGGCTCCACCTGGATCCCCCAGCACAGCGGGACGCTAGGTCAGCTGCGCTCGATCTCCTGCACTCGCGTCGATGCTCCCACCAACCAAATCCACTGTCACGCAGGCGGATCCGGAATGTTCGCAACGACGGACGGCGGGGCGACGTGGTCAACGCAGCACACGCCAGCCGGACCCACCGAGTCTGACGTCAACACATTCAATGACGTGTCATGCGTTGACCAGTGGCGGTGCATCGCGGCGGGCTTCAGTCAAGCTGGCACCACAGTCATTCCGCGCCTGTTCGAAACCGTGGATGGAGGACAAGAGTGGGTCGCTACTTGGGTACAGCCGGGCGAGCTGGAACTCCTGGGAGTTGCTCAGGGACCATGTAGTGCTGTAGCCGTCGGGTACGAGGGCAAGATCATGACATCTCCGGGCGCAGGCGTCTGGACTGATCGCCCCACTGGGACGATGGCCCGACTCGAAGGCGTCGACTTCGCAGACGAACTCACTGCGTACGCAGTTGGGGCGGCCAGCCGCACTGCGGAAAGCGGAACTGTTCTGAAGACCAGCGATGGTGGCCAGACGTGGATACCGGCTGTTGTTGAGCCTCTCGATCCGCGAAGCACCGATCTGCTTGATGCTCTGGACTCCTCTGGGGTTTGGGGTGACATCGCAGCCGAAGCCGGGGTGGGGCTCGTTGTGGGTGTCAGAGGATTCGCCGCGGCGCTCTCGGCTGAACGAGGATGGGTTTTTGAGCAGACCGGTGTGACCGTCGACCTTCTCGGCGTTGCCGTTCCCTTACCCGGTATTGGGTATGCGGTCGGTAGCGGCGGCACAATTCTGAAACGGACCGACTCAGGCTCTTCTGCGAATCCGCCGGAGCCGGTGCCCTCGGATGTCTGCCCTCCTGTCCCTGGCCCCCCCGGGTCTGGCCCACCCATCGAGCCGACGCCCGTCTCGCCTCCACCACCACCGCGTGCACCGACGACTATTTGGGTTAACTCCACCCAGGATGACGGTGGTTTTGGCGTGGCCGAGGCGCAGTCAAAATGCACAGCCGTCACGCCAGACGCTGGAGGCGGGGACTGCACGTTCCGACGTGCCCTAGATGTTGCCAACCAGACAAGAGGCGCCGAGATCAAGTTTGATCACAAGGTTTTCCGCTCGTCTCAGGACGGCTCATCGTTCACCCCAACACAGATTGTGGTGGACCCGGCCACCGGAAGTTCAGAGGATTCTGGACACTTCAGGATCACCGCCAATCAGATCGTCGTCGACGCCGAACCCGATTGCGACAGGGACGGGCTCATCGCACCGTGCATGCCAGCCTCCGTGGACAATTCGGATCCAGAAGTTTTGCGGCCCCGCGTGTGGATCCGACTGCCAACGATCTCGCCCGACCCTCTCAATGACGGCTGCCGAAGTGTCGTCGGCAGCGAGTGCAGGCTGGGGCGCAACGGGGTCCTCCAAGTGGGAGCGGCTGCCGCACCGGTGGAAGGAACCGAGGTACTCGGACTCCTGATCTCTGGAGCGCGTACTCTTCTGGGTGCCATTGAGGTCAACGGGCGTGGAAACCGTATCGAGCACAACGTGCTGGCGGACACCTTTACGGGCGTGTTTGTAGGCGACCCGGGTGGTACCGCAGCAAACGTTGTGGTTGACAACTACATCGGTCCACTGGCCGCGCTCGGGCTCGGCGGCACGACTATCGGAATCTCCGTCGTCGGGGCAGGAAACGTGGTTGGCGCTCCTGGCCATGGCAATCGGATCCGTGAAGCCAGAACCTACGGTATCAACCTGTCGATCGCGAAGGGCACCGTTCCGAACGGCGCCTTTCGGCCATCTCTACGCTCAAACGTGGTGATGGGCAATGAGATCCTCGGCCCGGGAGGAACCGGCATATTCGAGGTGGGTAGGGGAAATAGCATCGGTGGGTCCGGCCCTGGAGAAGGGAACCTCATCAGTGGCTACGAGTTTAGCGGGATGGAAGTCGGTGGTTTCGCTACGTCTATTCAAGGAAACCGCATCGAGGCTAACCGGGGCGACGGCATCCTTCTGAATGGCGTCGCCCCGGCTCGCCAAGCCCTGGTAGGCGGGCGAGGAGCGGCCGTCAATCGAGTCATCGGCAACGGGGGTTGGGGTGTGGTGACCACGGAAGGATCGCGGAACACGATCGTTGGTAATGTGCTCGATGCCAATGGCGCCGGACCGATATCGGGCGCCGACGCCACGGCGTCTGACTTACTCGCCTCGCCTTCCACGGTCACCGGCCGCGCCGGCCCTGGTACTTCAGTCGAAGTCTTCACCGGTGACGGACTGGTCCCATCGGACATGGCGTGACCGCAGGCAACGGGCGTTTTCTCATCCGAACACCGCTACTTGTAGATGCGGTGGCCGTGATGGTCTCTGTAACTGAGCGCGATGGGACGACAGGCGAACTCTCGGCACCAGTGCCAGTAGGCGTGGCTGCCCCGGCTGAATCCACCGCACCTAGGCCTCCGGCTGACGTCTCCGCGGTGCCGTTGCCGGGTGGTATCGAGGTGACCTGGCAAGCTGTAGATGGTGCTGCTGGGTATGAGATCCATCGTTCGACCGCGGATTTCGAGCCAGCACCTGAGACGCTCCAGTGTCGGCCTTCGAACGGAGAGTGTGACTCTTATGCCGGAACGAGCTATCGAGATGGTCCCCTCGCTGCACGGGTCCGCTATTTCTATCGGATTGTGTCCTACGACGAGCGGGGCCGCCGCAGCGAACCTTCAGCCCTCACAGAGGCGGTTCCATCCTCGTCTGCAGGCCTTTTGGAGCTGGTTGTAAATCAAGCCGGCGATCGGTGTCCGGCGGGGGCGGGGTGTCTATCGATCTGGCGGGCTCTCGACCTTGCTCGGCGTGCCACATTGGGCGCCGCCGGGCAGCGGGCCGTTGTGACCTTTGACCCATCTGTTTTTGCGCAAACTGGTCCGACTGCGCAGACGATCACCGGGTGCTGCCTGGAACTGGGCGCTGGTGGGATCGTGATCGATGGTGCCGATCGAGTCTCGGTCCGCAGTACGGCCGGCGGCGCTGTAGGCGCCTCGATCGGTTTTGATGTTGATGAGTCAGGTCACGTCCTGCCAAGCGACGACAATGTGATCATCGGGATGAGCCTCACAGGCTTCGGTGCTGCGGTGGCCGTGAACGGGCGCCGCAACACCATTGGCCAGCCGCGATCCGGCAATCAACTCGACGGAAACGAGGTCGGTGCCGACGTTCTCGGCAGCCGTAACGTCGTGGCGGGGAATCGGATAGGGGGCCAGGTGTTCCGCACGGAGAGCGCCTTCGCTTCGGGCACCGGCGTCGTTGTGGGTGGCCGGGCCAACCGGGTGGAGGACAACGTGATGGTTGGCGGAGCCGGCGCGGGGGTGCGCTTGGTCGGGGGGACGGACAACGAGGTAGTGGGCAACTTCATTGGCCTGGAGCGAGACGGCACGGCCGCCGCCAACCAGGGGCCGGGGCTTGCTGCGGACCTGGGCGCTTCGGGCGATGAGGCCAGAGCGAACACCATCGCCCACAACGTCGGTGCGGGAGTTCAGATGGGCCCGCTGGTGCCGGCGCCGCTCGAGCTGACACGTAACTCGATATTCGCCAATGGAGGCGTCGGCATTGACCTCTCCGGTGTTCCCACGTCCTGCGACGAGGGCCTTCCGCCCGCCCCGAAGCTGAACCAGGTGGACAGCGTCGCCGGCACCGCCTCGGGTGCAGCTTGCCCGGGCTCTCGGGTCGAGGTGTTCGGTGCCGCTCCTGACCCCTCCGGGGCCGGCGAGGGAAAGAACTTCCTTGCCGCAGCCACGGCCGGGCCCGATGGCGGGTTCTCCGTTTCCGGCCTCACGTTGAGGGGCGAGGAGGCACTCACGGCCACCGCCACGAGAACCGGTGCTACGTCGGCGTTCGCTCCCAACTTCGGCGTACCCGACATCTTCGTTCCCGGTCCTGTGAGCGGACTGCAGGCGGCGCAACGGGACAGCTCCACAGTGGAGCTGTCGTGGGGGGCGGCGGCCGATGACGCCGGCACCACGCGTCCTGCGCAGCGCTACCAGGTTCGACAGTCCACCTCGCCGGTCGACACCGCCGGCTTCGATGCCGATGGCGTCGGCCGGCTCTGCGAGGGTGACTGCTTCACCGGAACTCTCGGCGCCGCGGGCGACCCTGTGCGCTTCACTGTCACGGACCTCGTACCGGGGGTGAGGTACCACTGGGCAGTTCGTGCCATCGACAGCGCCGGCCTCGTTGGCCCGGTAGCCACCGTCTCACTCGGACTCGATGACCTCGCCCCTGCGTCGGTATCGGATCTAACCGCCCGGCCCGTCTCGGGATCAGAGATCGAGCTGGTGTTCTCGGCTCCCGGCGCCAATGGCAATGGGCCGCCGGCGGTGCGGGAGTACCTCATCCGCCAATCCTCCTCGCCCATCGACACCTCCACCAGCTTCGAAGACGCCAAGGCGCTGTGTGGCGACATCTGCCGCTTCGCGCCGGGAAGAGTCGGAGAGCGCCTGACCCTTTCGGTCACCCGCCTGCGGCCCAACACGACCTACCACTACGCCGTGGTGGCCGTCGACGACTCCGGACTGCGCAGCCCGCTGTCCAACCCGGCGTCAGCCACAACCCTCGACTCGCTCGCCTGTCCCGCCATCGGAGCCCCCGGCGCCGGTGAGATCGCCTATCCCGGCGGCTACTCGCTGGTCGGGCTGCCCGATGGCACGCGCCTACCTGCTGATTCGCCCCTCTACGGGTGGTTCGATCTGGGCGACGGTGGCAGCTACTCGGTACAGGAGCCCACGGAGCCTGTCATTGCTGGGCGCGGCTATTGGGCCTGGTTCGCCTGCCCCCGCCTCATCACTCCGGGCGCCGGCGCCACGACGACGCTCCAGTTTCCTCTCAGCGACTACCACGCCTCGATGGTGGGGAACCCGTCGGCCACTGACGAGACCCCAGTGACGGGTCACGACTTCGCCGCCAGGTGGGATCCCAGTCTCAACGGCGGCGTGGGCGGATACCTCGTGTCGGGCTATCGTCAGCCAGAGTCCCTGGCTCCGGGCGCCGGCGCCTGGGTGTTCTCTTACCGGGACACCACCATCCAGCTCGGCCCCTGAGCGCCACGTAGTGCGAGGTCCTGTTGTCGGCGGCACCTCGGTGCTCCTCAGGGCTGTGCCGGCCGGCGCCGGGCACCGGCGCCCGCCACTGGGCTTGTTGCTGGCCGCCATTCTGCTTAGCAGCAGCATCGTTCTGTTCCTTGCCGCCAGCTCCCTCGGCGAGCGGGAGCCGGCGCGCCTGGCCGGCGGCATCCGGCCCCTCAACGCCGGTGCCCTGGATGCGCTCGACATCCGGGCCCACAACTCACCGAGCGTCGTCCGCAACCCCACCAACGGGGCCAACCTGGTCACAGTCAACCGCGTGGACACCCCTCAGTTCTCCTGCGGGCTGCACGTGTCGTTCGACGCCGGCGCCACCTGGTCGAGCGGCCAGCTCGCCCAGCCCCAGGGAGAAAACCCGAAGTGTTACGCCCCCGATGCCGCTTTCGGCCCGGACGGCACGCTCTATGTCTCCTTTGTCACTCTCGAGGGGCTGGGAAACGTGCCCAACGCTGGTTGGCTCAGCACCTCCGCCGATGGTGGCCGCAGCTTCTCGGTGCCGGTGCGCAGCCTCGGACCGAATGCGTTCCAGATGCGTCTGCTGGCGGACCCGGCCAAACCTGGCCGGCTCTACCTGTCGTGGGTGCAGGCCACCGAGACGGGCACGCTCCAATTCCCATCCGCGAACAACCCCGTCAACGTCGCCCGCTCCGACGATGGCGGCGCCACCTGGGAGCCGCCGGTGCGGGTGAGTGCTTCTGAGCGGCCGCGCGTGGTGGCCCCGTCCATTGCCGCCGGGCCACGAGGACAGCTCTACGTTCTGTACCTGGATCTGGGCGACGACGCTCTCGACTACCACGGTGGCCACGGGGGGAGGGGCGGGCCGCCCTACGACGGTCGGTGGCAGCTCGTTCTTGCTCGGTCGCTGGACGGCGGCCGGCGCTGGACCGAGTCCGTGGTCGAGGGCCGGCTCGTGCCTACGCAACGCTTCGTCGTCTTCACCCCACCATTTCCCTCACTCGCCGTCGACCAGGACGGCGGTGCGCTCTACGCCGGCTTCGCCGACGGACGCGAGGGTGACGCCGATGTCCGGGTGTGGGTCTCGAGTGATGACGGGTCGACCTGGAGCGCCGGCCGCCGGGTCAACGACACCCGCCGGCGGGATGGGACCTCTCAGTATCTGCCGGCTCTGGCGGTGGCACCCAACGGGCGGCTCGACGTGGTGTACCTCGACCGTCGCGCCGACCCGGACGACATCCTCACCGAGGTGTCGCTCCAGTCATCCTCCAACGGTGGCCGCAGCTTCGGTGCCCGCCTGCGCCTCTCGGATACCGCCTTCGATTCCCGCATCGGTTCAGGCAGTGAACGTGAGCTTCCGGACCTCGGCAGCCGCCTGGGCCTCGTGTCCACCGATGCCGGTGCTCTCGCCGTGTGGCCTGACACCCGCTCCGGGACCCAGGCGTCGAACAAGACCGACCTGGCCCGAGCGGTGGTTGCCTACCCGGCCGCCCCCGCCCTTTCGACCCTGCGGGTACCGCTGCGCGTCTCTGGTCTCGCCTCCGGACTGACAGCCGTACTCCTGCTCGTATTCCTCGTCCGCCGGCGAGGTGCCCATCCGTGACGGTGGCAGCAGCAGTTCCCTGCGAGGATCCGAAGCGGGCCATTCTCAGGTCCCCAGCGCTCATGAACATCGCCCGCGCCATCTCGGTCCGCCTTCCTGATCCAGGTCCACGGTCGTCCCGTTGAATGGGCGGCTTTAGCAGAGGTCCGCTGGTCCTCAATCCGGCGAGGCTGCCCGAATATCCGGCGCCTGGCCGAGTACGAAGCTGTCGCCCTCGGCGGCGGCACGAACGAGGCCTCCGAAGCCCTGAGCCGCCGCCAATCGGCGGGCACCGTCAGCCAATACGTCCAGCTCGTCGTCTCCACGTCCGGGGTCATGGTGGAATAGGAGCAGGCTTCCGACCTCCCCGGCGAGGGCGACCTTCACCGCGAATGCGGGGGTCGAGTGGCCGAAGTGCCGGAGCCGGGCGTACTCGTCCTCGGTGTGCTGAGAGTCGTGGAACAGGACGTCGGCGCCCCGCACCAGTTCGAGCACGCTCTCCGGAACGAGATCGTCCTGCTCGGGGCTGCGGCCCTCGGCGCCGGGCCCGTGGTCGCTGAGGTAGGCGAGGACGTGACCGCCCACCTCGATGCGGAAGCCGAGGGTGGGGCCACGATGGCGCAGGTGGCGAGCCATGACTCGGAAGGCTCCGAGGTCGACCGTCTCGTCGCCGAGGTCGTGGAGGTCCCACCGGCCGCAGAGCCCGTCGATGGTGATCGGGAATCCCGGCGGGCACACGACCGAATCGAGGCCCGCTCGCAGGCCCGAGTCGCCGGCCGGGCCGTAGACGTTCACCTGCGCCCCGGCGCGGTCGCCGGCGCGGAAGAAGGGGAGTCCCATCGTGTGGTCCCAGTGCAGGTGACTCAGCAGGAGGTTGAAGACGTCACCGCTTACGGGGCTGATGCGGGTGATCCCGGTGCCGCCGTCGATGATCAGCAGCGGCTCACCGGCAACCTCCATGGTGATGCAGGAGGTGTTGCCTCCGTAGCGGATGGTGGGGGCTCCCGGTGCAGGAAGAGAGCCGCGTACGCCCCAGACCTTCACCTCGCAGGAGAGCACGACGAGTGCCTAGCTGATCGGCGGAGCCAGCGTCACCCGAACCGCCCAGGAGCACTAGTCACATCAGGCTCATCCTCAACATCAGCCCCGCTGGCGCCGATGACACCGGGTGCACATTCGACGGACCTCCCTTGTCCACCTACCCGCCCTCGTCGTCGCCGGTGTCGTCGTCTCGCTTGTCGTCCTCGGGGCGGTGGTTCCCGTTCCTGCCTCGGCTGATCCCGGGCCCGAGCTCCGCCGGATCCACTTTCCCGTAGCCGATGCCGTCACCTTCAGCGACGACTTCGGCGACCCCCGGAGCGGCGGGCGCACCCACGAGGGCAACGACCTGATGGGCCAGAAGATGCAGCACCTGCTCGCCGCGGTGGACGGGACCGTGAGGCTGGCCCGTATCGACACCGCCGGCCTGGCCGGCAACATGCTGACCCTCGTCGACGACGACGGCTGGCGCTACAGCTACATCCATCTCAACAACGACAGCCCCGGTACGGACGACAACGTCAACCTCCCGGAGCTGGTGTTCCCCGCGGGCATCCGCGCCGGCGCCCGGGTAAAGGCGGGCCAGCACCTCTCGTTCCTCGGGGACAGCGGCAACGCCGAGAACACCGCCCCGCACCTGCACTTCGAGATCCGCCGCCCCGACGGCGCCGCCATCAACCCGTGGACCAGCCTGCGTCTGGCCAAGGGCCTGCCCGCCGGCACCCGCTGCGGTTACGGCACGAACCCTGCGGCCAAGGCCGTTCCCGGCGCCGGCGCCGGCTACTGGGCCCTCAGCGCCGACGGAGGCGTGTTCTCCTTCGGCGCCGCCAGGTTCCACGGTTCCACGGGGGCCATCAAGCTCAACAAGCCCATCGTCGGGATGGCGGCCACGCCGGCGGGTGACGGTTACTGGCTGGTGGCTTCGGACGGCGGCGTCTTCGCCTTCGGGAGCGCCACCTTCCACGGCTCCACCGGCGCCCTGAAGCTGAACAAGCCGATCGTGGCCATGGCGCCCACCCCGAGCGGCAAGGGCTACTGGCTCGTCGCCTCGGACGGCGGCGTCTTCGCCTTCGGGGATGCCACCTTCCTCGGCTCGACCGGCGCCATCAGCCTCAACAAGCCCATCGTCGCCGTGTCCCCGACACCCGCCGGTACCGGCTACCTCCTCATTGCCTCCGACGGCGGCGTCTTCGCCTTCGGCGATGCCCTCTTCGCCGGCTCCACGCCCGGCCTCGGGATCACCACCACCATCGTGTCCGCCGGGTCCAGCGCCACCGGTCTCGGGTACTGGATGCTCGCCGCCGACGGTGGGGTCTTCAACTTCGGCGACGCCGCCTTCAAGGGATCGCTCCCCGGTACCGGCCTGTGCCGATGGCCCAACGGGATCCGCCTCCTGCCCACCACTACCGGCGCCGGCTACTGGGTGCAGGGCAGCGACGGCCAGGTCTTCACCTTCGGCGACGCGCCCTGGCACGGCAGCCTGTTCGCCTCCGGGATCAAGCCCAACGCCGCCATCATCGACATGGCCGTCGCCGGCCGCCGCCCGACCTCGACGGGCTGAGGCCGCCCCTAGCATCAGCCCGAATGCCGGTACCGCAGCGCACGCCGCCGGGCCCCGATCAGGAGTCGGTATGGGACTATCCCAGGCCGCCCCGGGTGGAGGCGGTCCGCTGCCAGGTGGAGGTCATCTTCGGCGGCAACACCATCGCCATAAGCCTGGAGCCGCTCCGGGTCCTGGAGACCAGCCACCCGCCGGTGTACTACCTGCCGCCAGGCAGCTTCATCCCCGAGTGCGTCGTGCCCAGCGGCCGGACCACCTTCTGCGAGTTCAAGGGCAGGGCCACGTTCCTCGACGTCGTGCAGGGAAAGTTCCAGGTCTCCGACGCCGCCTGGCGCTACGACGATCCCTCGCCCGGCTACGAGGCGCTGGCCGGCTACGTGGCCTTCTACCCGGCCCTGATGGACGTCTGCCTGGTCGACGGCGAGTACGTCACCCCCCAGCCCGGTGGCTTCTACGGCGGCTGGGTCACCTCCCGCGTCGCCGGGCCCTTCAAGGGCGAGCCCGGCAGCGAGGGCTGGTAGCCGGCGGCGGCGCCCCCTGGCGCTAGTCGGGGAACCGGATGAGCGTCCGGGTGACCTCGCCGGAGCGGAGCGCGTCGAGGGCGGGATTGACATCCTCGAGAGCGACCGTCCCGGTGACGAGCGCCGCCAGCTCGAGCTCCCCTTTCCGGTGGAGGTCCATGAGCGCGGGGATGTCCTCGAGCACGTTCGACGATCCGTACCAGCAGCCGGTGATCGTCTTGGCCGCCAGCACGACTCCGAGGAACGCCGGCAGGTTCAGCATCGTGTCCATCCGGGGGATGCCGACCAGCACCGTCTGGCCCCCGCGGCGGGTCATGGTGACGGCCTGGTCGATGGTGCGGGGCAGGCCGATGACCTCGAACACCACGTCGGCGCCCCGCTGGCCGGTCAGCTGCATCAGGACCGAGACCGGGTCGCCGGCGGAAGCATCCACCGTCGCCGTCGCCCCGAACCGCTCGGCCAACTCGAGCTTGGCCCGATTGGTGTCCACCGCGATGATGCCATCCGCCCCGGCGATGCGGGCGCCCTGCACCACGTTGAGCCCCACGCCCCCGCATCCGAGGACGGCCACCGTGTCACCCGGCTTGATGTCGGCCGTTCTGGTGGCTGCACCGATGCCGGTGAGCACGCCACAACCGAGGAGCGACGCCAGGCCCAGGTCGAGGTCGTCGTCCACCTGCACCACTCCGCACTCGGGCACGACGGTGAGGTCGGCGAAGGTGCCGGCGGCCGACATCTGGTGAAGCTGCGCACCCCGTGACCGCAACCGGGTGGTGCCGTCCAGGAGGCCGCCGGAGGCGATGGCCGCGTTGGCCCGCTCGCAGAGGTGGCCCTGGCGGCGGAGGCAGAAGAAGCAGTCCCCGCACTGCGGCACCCAGGAGATGACCACCCGGTCGCCCGGCTGTACCCGCGTCACCCCCTCGCCCACGCAATCGACCACCCCTGCCCCCTCGTGCCCGAGCACGATCGGCATCGGCGCCATGAGCGTCCCGTCGCACATCGACAGGTCCGAGTGGCAGACGCCGGCCGCCACCATCCGGACCCTCACCTCACCCGGGTGCGGCGCCTCCACCTCCACGTCGTCCCGCATCTCGAGAGGCTGCCCCACAGCAGCGAGCACCGCGGCACGGCCCATGGCGGCGGAGGCTACCGACCCGCCGCGAGGCCGGTTCTGCTCCGTGTGCAAAAACCGTTGCTATACAACGATTCCTGCTCACAAAGCCTGGATCTGCGTTCAGATGCCAAGGTTAGGCCCGTGAACGACGATCCGGTCCGGGCTCAGCGGGCCAAGGCGGCACGGCTGGCAGTAGCCGGCAAGCGAGTGGGCTACGCCCTGATGCTGGTGGCCATTGCGGCCTTCGTCGCCGGCGCAGTGGGCCGGTTCACCGGCGCCATCACCACGATCGTCACCGTCTGCCTGCTGGCGACGACGGTCACGCTGGCGCCGGCCATCGTGCTGGCCTATGCCGTGAAGAAGGCGGAGCGGGAGGACCCGGTACCTCGGTAGCCGTGGCCGGCCTGGTGTCACAAGGTCCAGTTGCCCGCCCGAAGGAGGGTGGCCAGGCGGGCCGGTAGGTCGTAGAGGGAGAAACGGCTGCGGGCCCGGGCCTGGTTGTGGTCGAGGAGGTAGGGGGCGGGCCGGTGAAGCCAGGCGTCGAGGGGGGCGGGATCGTCGGCGGGGAACCAGCGGAAGCCGAAGGTGGCCAGCTCTTCGATCACTGGGTAACGGGCGAGGGCGAGGGGCCGGCGGTAGAGCGCCGACTCGATCACGGGGTTGCCGAAACCCTCCCAGGTGGAGGGGAACACCACGGCGTCGCAGGCGGCGTAGGCGTCGGCCACGGTGAGACCCAACTCGGCGAGCCGGCCATGATGCACGGGAACCCGGGCGTCGGCCAGCAACTTCTCCAGCTCGGACCCGTAGCCGTCCTCGGCCGGGCCGAGGAGCCAGTACGCGGCCCCGACTCCCTCGGCCAGGGCCACGGCCTCGGGTACTCCCTTGCGGGCGAGGGCACGGCTGGGGTGCACCACCAGGCGGTCACGGGCGGCGACACCGAGAAGAGCCCGGGTGTGCTCGCGCCGGCCCGGTGGCGGCCGGGGATGGAACGTGTTGCGGATGGTCGTGGCCTCGACGCCCCGCTCCGCCAGCTCCCGCCGGCTCAGCTCGTTGATCGTCACGTGGAGCCAAGCGGGGTCGTCGGGGGGCACGGCGGAGGCCGGGAACTGTGGTCGCTGCCAGGGCAGGTCGTGGTGGTGGAGGATGGCCGGCCGCCCCTCCAGCACCTTCGCCACCGCCAAGGCCGCTGCCGGGCTGAGCGGGAGCGAGCACAGGTTCTCGACCACCACCAGGTCGGCACCCGCCAGCGCCGCCTCGACCTCAGCGGGAGCCGCCCCCGCCCTCGCGCCCGCCGCCAGCCCCGGCACGATCACGTCGGCGACGCCCGCACCGGCAACTGTGCGCACCTCGAAGCCCAGCCGCCCCAGCGCCCACGCCCACTTGGCCGCCTCCACCGAGACCCCGTCGGGCCCCCCCAGACGGAACGATACGATGGCAGCGGTCCGACCGGGGAACCTGAACCGCATGCCGGATGACGGTAGCGTCAGAGGCCGATGACAAAGCGCGCCTTCATCACCGGGATCACGGGTCAGGACGGCTCCTACCTCGCCGACCTCCTCCTCGCCGAGGGCTACGAGGTGGTCGGGATGGTGCGGCGGTCGAGCACAGTCAGCTTCGAGCGCATCGCCCACATCCAGGACCGGATCACCCTCGTATCGGGCGACCTGCTCGACGAGGTCTCGATGATCCACCTGCTCCGCGAGCACCGACCCCACGAGCTGTACAACCTGGCCGCCCAGTCGTTCGTCCCGGCCTCCTGGGAGCAGCCCGTCCTCACCGGCGAGTGCACCGCCATCGGCGTCACCCGCGTGCTCGACGCCATCCGCATCGTCGATCCCGACATCCGCTTCTACCAGGCCAGCTCCAGCGAGATGTTCGGCAAGGTCGTGGAGACGCCCCAGACCGAAACCACCCCCTTCTATCCCCGCAGCCCCTACGGCGTGGCCAAGGTCTACGGCCACTGGATCACCGTCAACTACCGCGAGTCCTACGGCCTGCACGCCTCCAGCGGCATGCTCTTCAACCACGAGAGCCCCCGCCGGGGCCTCGAGTTCGTCACCCGCAAGATCAGCAACAGCGTGGCCCGCATCCACCACGGCCTCGACGAGAAGCTGGCCCTCGGCAACCTCGACGCCGAGCGGGACTGGGGCTTCGCCGGCGACTACGTGCGGGCCATGTGGATGATGCTCCAGCAGGAGCAGCCGGACGACTACGTCATCGCCACCGGCGAGACCCACTCCGTGCAGGAGTTCTGCCAGCTGGCTTTCGCCCACGCCGGCATGGACTACCGGGACTACGTGGTGCTCGATCCCCGTTTCGTTCGTCCCGCCGAGGTCGACCGGCTCATAGGTGACGCGTCCAAGGCCGACAGGGTCCTGGGCTGGAAGCCGAACGTCACCTTCCCGATGCTGGTGGAGCAGATGGTCGCGTCGGACATGGAGCTGGTCGCCCGACAGAAGCGGGCCTGAGCCCGGCCGCTGTCGCTACGCCAGCCGGCGGTTCTGGCTTCGCTGCAGCAGCCAGACGATGAGAGCGGCACCGAGTATGGCCAGGATCCAGCCCGGGCCCTCCTCCTTGCCGAACAGGAAGTAGCCCACCAGTCCACCCAGCAGCGATCCGCTGACGCCCACGAGGATGGTGGCGCCGATGGACATCGGGTTGGGGCCGGGAATGGCCAGCCTCCCCAAGGCCCCGATGATGAGACCGCCGATGATGAGGGAGATGAGGAAGCCGATCATGTCCCCACTGTGCCCCTTGCCGGCCGATCTGACACCGATTCCTATTGGGAGTGGCGGCCCGCCAGACTGACGGTGATGCTGCTCGCCGTCTCCAGTGGCCCGACAGGGTGGGTGGTGGCCTTCGCCGCCGGCATGTTCTCCTTCCTGTCCCCCTGCGTGCTGCCCCTGGTGCCCGGCTACCTGTCGCTCATGTCCGGAGTCAGTACCGCGGAGCTGGCTGGAGGCACCGCCACCAAGGTGGGCTCCCGCCGGGTCCTGCGATCGACCCTTCTGTTCGTGGCCGGGTTCACCGTGGTGTTCGTGGCTTTCGGGGCCACGGCCAGCGCCATAGGCCGGACGCTGATCGACCACGAGCACGAGCTCAACAAGATCGCCGGCGCCCTCATCATGCTGATGGCCCTCTTCCTGGCCGGCGTCGTGCGGCCCGGATGGATGGAGCGGGAGCGCCGGCTCCAAGCCCTGCCGTCAAAGCTCGGCAGCTTCGCCCCCCCGCTGATGGGGATGGCCTTCGCCTTCGGCTGGACCCCGTGCATCGGGCCGGTGCTCGGCGGCGTGCTCGGCTACGCCGCCGCCGGCAGCACCCTCACCCAGGGCGTGATCCTCCTGCTGTTCTACTCCCTGGGCCTGGGTGTGCCGTTCGTGGCCACCGGTCTCGCCTTCGACCGCCTCACCGGCGCCTTCGCCTGGGTGAAGCGGCACTTCCGGGCCATCAACCTGGTCTCCGCCGTCCTGCTGTTCGGGTTCGGCTACCTGCTCTTCACCAACAAGATCACCAGGATGTCGACCTGGCTGGTGGACTTCATGGAGCGCACGGGCCTGGACTTCCTGGCTCGCATCTGAAAGCGGGTGCGACCTTGCCGGCGCTAGACCCGCCGAGCTCGCGAAGTTGAGGCGCGTTTCGCCGGCGGCCGCTCCCGCCGCCGGAGGCGGCCGTTCTCGGATGCCGGCAAGAGGAACGGCGGAGGGCGAGCCGGCTTCGCCGGTCGCCCGAAGCACCTTGCTGATTCGGGGAGCAAGCTTTGCTTGCGACCCGAGAGCCGCTAGAAGTTGGACGGGAGCAGGCGGCTGAAGTTCTCGAAGAAGACGAAGAGCACGACCAGGAAGACCGGTGTCCCCAGCAGGTAGGCCGGCCATTTCCGCCATGCCCGCCCGGCCAGCCAGGTGAGCAGCCACACCAGTCCGGCGGCCAAGCCCCAGAGCAGGGCGGGGCCGTTGTCGGCGTTCCGCCCCGAGAGGCCGGCCGACTCGCTCTCCTCCAGGCTGACGGGGGGTGCCGGTGCCTCGGGCTCCGCCTCGGGTGCCGCCGCCGGCGCCGGCGGGTCGAGGGCCTCGCCCTTCAGGAGGGCGACCACGATGAGGCGCTGGGCAGCGCTGAAGCGGGGGTGGCAGGTGGTGAGGGTCAGGCGGTTGTCGTCGGCCGGCTGGAGCACCGAAGTCTCCTTGGGGCTCACCACCTTCGACTCGCTCACCTCGTAGCGGAACTGCCCGAGACGGGTGGTTACGAGGATGGGATCGCCGATCTTCAGCTCGTCGAGGTTGAAGAAAGGGGCCCCGTAGGTGGTGCGGTGGCCGGCGATGGCGGCGTTGCCGGGCTCTCCGGGCATCGGAGTGGTGGGGTAGTGGCCCGGCCCCTTCTTCAGCTCCGACAGCCCCACACCCTGCACGATGGCCTTCTCCACGCCGATCTTGGGGATCTTGATGATGGCCACGGCCTCGCCCACGGGCGCCGGCGGGGGAGGGGGGAGGGGCTCCACCGGCACTCCGGGCACGGTGGGAACCGGACGGGTGGGCGGCGGGGCGGCCAGCACCTGCCGGAACTGCTTGGTGAGCCGGCCCTGGCTGCGGGCCTCGGCCAGGCCGGTCCCCCACAGCTGGTAGGCGACGAACAGCAGGATGAGGACGCCGGCGCTGATGAGGGCCCTCCCCACTGCCCCGACAACTCTCCTGCCGTCCACCACGAAACGGTACCGGCGCCCGGAAGGCCCACAGCGGGCGGGCACTGCGTGGTGCCGCCCGACCCGATCCCCGTAGCATTGCCCTGCCGCCATGGCCCCTGCCGTCCACCTCCGTTCCGCCGTCGCCCTGCTCGGTGCCTTTCCCGCTCTCGCCGGAGTGGACCTCGATGTGGAGACGGGGGAGATCGTGCTGGTCAGGGGCCCCAACGGTGCCGGTAAGACCAGCCTGCTGAGGGCCTGCGCCGGGCTGCTGCCGGTGGTCGACGGCGAGGCCGTGGTCCTGGGCCACGACCTTCGGGTCGACCGGCGTTCGGTGCGCCGCCAGGTGGGCCTGCTCGGCCACGCCGGCGGTCTCTACGACGACCTGTCCGTGGAGGACAACGTGGTGTTCGCCGTGCGGGCCGCGGGAGGCTCGGCCGGCGCCGCCGGGCCGGCCCTGGAGCGCCTCGGCCTGGGCGGGCGGCTCCGGCGGGTGGGCGTGGCCAAGCTGTCGGCCGGCCAGCGCCGCCGGGTGGCCATCGCCGCCCTGGTGGCCCGGCGGCCCTCCCTGTGGCTGCTCGACGAGCCCCATGCAGGTCTCGACGCCGAAGGCCGTGACCTGCTCGACAGCCTGGTGCGGGAGGCCGCCGCCGGCGGCGCCACCGTGGTCTTCGCCTCCCACGAATCCGACCGGGCCACCGCCCTGGCCGGCCGCACCGTCGTCATGGCCGGCGGCCAGCTGCGGGCCACGCCGGCGGCCGCCCTGGAGGACGGTCCCGCTCGAGCTTGGGTGCCACGCCTGGCGGAGGAGGCTGGGATCGCAGCCCCAGCCGCGTCATGAGCGGCCACGCGACCAGCCGGGTCATGAGCAGCCACGCGACCAGCCGGGTCATGAGCGGCCACGCGACCAGCCGGGTCATGAGCGGCCACGCGATCAGCCGGGTCTTGGCGTCCTGCCTGGCGCACGCTGTCCAGGGTGGGGCTGACAGCCGGTCGACGAGCGGCCACGGCGCCGGCCGGGGCTGGTGCTCCCGCTTTGGCAACGGGGCTGGGGTCGCGGCGCCAGTCGGCCCATGAGCATGCTCCGTGACGCCATGCTGGTCGCCGGCAAGGACCTGCGCATCGAGACCCGCTCCCGGGTGGCCACCAACCAGGTGGCGCCCTTCGCCCTGCTCGTGCTCGTGCTGTTCGGGTTCGCCCTCGATCCCGACAGGGGCACCCTCGCCCGGGCCGCGGCCGGCCTCTTCTGGGTCGCCGTGCTGTTCTCCTCGCTGCTGGCCATCCAGCGCAGCTACGCCGTCGAGGCGACCGACGGAGCCCGCGACGGCCTGCGCCTCTCCGGCCTCGACCCCGCCGGCATCTTCCTGGGCAAGGCCGCTGCCGTGGCCGTCCAGCTGGCTGTCCTCGAGGTGCTCCTCGCCGCCGGCATCGTCATCCTCTACGGCACCGACCTGGCCGGCGTCCCGCTCCTTCTGGCCACGGCTACCGCCGCCACCGTCGGCCTGGCCGCCGCCGGCACGGTCTACGGCATGGTGGCCGCCGGCCTGAGCGTCCGGGAGACCCTGCTGCCCCTCCTACTCCTGCCCGTCGTCGCCCCCGTTCTCCTCGGCGCCACCCGGGCATGGGAGGCCGCCCTCGGCCTCGGGGTCGACGACGGCTGGCGCTGGGCCCAGCTCCTGACGGTCTTCGCCTGCGTGTACGTCGCCCTCGGCGTGATCGCCTACGGCTCCCTGCTGGAGGACACATGACCGCCCCGTCCGCTGGCGGGGGCGCTCCAACGACGGCCGTGCCCATCGCCGCCCTCCTTGGCTCGGCGATGGCATCGACCGCCACCGAACGGCTGGAGCAGGAATGACCGCCACCGACCGCTCCCCCGCCGCAACCATCTCGCCGGCGCCGGCCGGCATCGGGAGCCCCGCGACCCTTCTTCTCGGCGCTGCCGCCCTCCTGTCGCTGGCCATCACTGTCATCGCCGGCCTCGGGCTGCCGGCCACCGAGGAACAGGGGCCGTATGCCCGTCTCATCGCCGTCCATCCGCCGGTGGCGTGGGCCGCCTACCTCGCCTTCGGTGTCACAGCCGTGGCCAGTGCCGCCTACCTGTGGCGCCGCACCCGGTCACGGACCTGGGACCGCGTCGCCGCCGCCTCGGCCGAGATAGGCATCGTCTTCTGCGCGCTGGCCCTGGCCACCGGCTCAATATGGGGCCGGCCCACCTGGGGCGTGTGGTGGACCTGGGACGCCCGCCTCACCACCACCGCCCTGCTGCTGGCCCTGTTCCTGGGCTACCTGGCCCTACGGCGGGTGGCCGGGGACGTCGACACCCGGGCCCGCCGCTCCGCCATCGCCGCCCTGATCGCCGCCGCCGACATCCCCATCGTCCACTTCTCCGTCGACTGGTGGCGCACCCTGCACCAGGGCCGCTCGCTCGCCCAGCTCACCCCGCAGTCGGATCTCGACGGCTCCTACATAACCGTCATGCTCGTGGGCCTCGTGGCCATGACGCTCACCTACGGGTGGCTCCTAGTCCACCGCTACCGGGTGGAGGTCCTGGAGGAGCGCCTGGAGGTCGAAGGCCTGGATCTGGCCCTGGAGCAGCGCCGTGCCGAAGCCGGCTCCGGAGAGTCCCATCTTCATAGGAGCGCCGCCACGGGCAGGGACGAACCCGGCGAAACCGCCACCGGTTCGAGCCCGGCCGACGGCGTCGGCCACCCCCTGGGGGTGCGCTCGCCGTCGTGAGTGGTTACGTGATCGCCGGCTACGGCATAACCGTGGTGACCCTCGCCGCCTACTCCCTGCGGGTGGTGCTGCGTGGCCGCGCCCTGGTCCGCGCCCTCCCCCCCGAGCAGCGCCCGTGACGACCGCTGCGCCGCCGCCACCGCCGCGTTGCGAGTACATGGCGGGCGGAAACCGCCCGCTATGTACTCGTAACGCGGGGCGCCCCCCTACCCCCTCACGTTGCGAGTACATAGGGGGCGGAAAAGGCCCGCTATGTACTCGAAACGGGGCGTGCACGCCTAGGTGCAGTGAGGCTGGGAACGGGCCGGGCCCGGCCGGGGATCGCAGGTGACGACGGCCGCCCCGCCGGCGACGCCCGTTCGTCCCCGCGGCCAGGCGAACCGCAAGCGGTTGTGGATTGCCGGCGCCGTCATCCTCCTTGCCCTCGGCTTCCTCGTGGTGCAGGCCCTGGGCGAGGCGACGGTGTACTTCAAGACGGCGGACGAGGCCGTGGCCGAGAAGGACGGCCTGGGCGACCGCCGGTTCCGCATCGAGGGGCTGGTCGTGGCCGGCAGCGTGAAGCCAGCGCCGGCCGGCGACGGAGTGGACTTCGAGATCCGCGGCCAGCGGGGCGCCACCGTCGACGTGATCCACCGCGGCGACCCCCCGGAGCTGTTCAAGCCTGGCATCCCCGTCGTCCTCGAGGGCCGGTGGAGCGGCGACCACTACGCCAGCGACCGCATCATGGTGAAGCACACCAACGAGTACAAGGCGGAGAACCCAGACCGGGTCGACGACTACGTCGGCCAGAACCGATGAGCGCGGTAGTAGGCCAGAGCGCCGTCCTGCTCGGCTTCCTCGCCTCACTCGGCGGGGCCGCCACCCTGCTGGCCGGCCTGGTCCGCCGGCGCCCGAAGCTGCTCAGAATGGGCCGGTCCTACGTCTGGGTGGTGCTGGCCGCCGCCGTGGTGGCCACCATCGTGATGGAGCGGGCGCTGGTGGGCCACGACTTCTCCCTGAAGTACGTGGCCGAGAACCACAGCCGGTCCACGCCGCTGATCTACACCATCGCCTCCCTGTGGGGCGCCCTGGAAGGGTCCATCCTGCTCTGGGCCCTGGTGCTGGCCGGCTACCTGGCCGTGATGGCCCACCGCTTCCGCCACCGGGCCGCCGACCCGCTGGTCGGGTGGGCGACGCTCACCGTGCTGCTCGTCTCCGTCTTCTTCTTCGGGCTCATGCTCGGCCCGGCCAACCCTTTCACCGAGGTCGCCGGCGCCATCCCGGCCGACGGAACCGGCCCCAACCCGCTGCTCCAGAACCACCCTCTGATGGCCTTCCACCCGCCCATCCTCTACCTGGGCTACGTCGGCTTCACCATCCCCTTCGCCTTCGCCGTGGCCGCCCTCGTGACCGGCCGGGTCGGCGACGGCGACGCCAAGGTGAAGGGCGAGCGGGTCGAGGGCTGGACCTCCGAGACCCGTCGCTGGACGCTCTTCGCCTGGGGCTTCCTGACCGTCGGAATCATCCTCGGGGCCTGGTGGTCATACGAGGTGCTGGGGTGGGGCGGGTACTGGGCGTGGGACCCCGTGGAGAACGCCTCGTTCCTGCCCTGGCTGACGGGCACCGCCTACCTCCACTCGGCCATGGTCCAGGAGCGCCGGGGGATGCTGCGAGTGTGGAACCTGTCCCTGCTGGTGGCCACCTTCAGCCTCACCATCCTCGGCACCTTCCTCACCCGGTCCGGCGTGCTGGATTCGGTTCACGCCTTCACCGAGTCGCCCATCGGCCCGGCCATCCTCGGGTTCTTCGCCGTGATCGTGGCTGTGGGCGTGGGCCTCATCGGCTGGCGGGGCGACCATCTGCGCTCGCCGGGAACCATCGACTCGCCCATCTCCCGTGAAGGCGCCTTCCTCCTCAACAACCTGCTGTTCGCCGCCTTCGCCTTCGTCGTCCTGCTGGGCACGGTGTTCCCCCTCATCGCCGAGGCCCTCGACGGCAGGCGGATCTCGGTCGGCCGCCCCTACTTCGACCGCATGACCACCCCGGTCGGCCTCACCCTGCTGTTCCTCATGGCCGTGGCCCCGGCGCTCCCGTGGCGCAAGGCATCCGGCGAGCTGCTCCGTACCCGCCTGCAGTGGCCGGCGTGGGCCGGCGGCCTCACTCTCGTGGCCTGCGTCCTGTTCGGCCTGCGCGGCCTGGCGCCTCTTCTCGCCTTCGGCCTCGGTGCCTTCGCCGCCGCCGCCGCCCTGCGCCAGCTGGTGCTCTCCTCCCGCCGGCAGGGCTGGCGGGGCCTGGTCGGGCGGGCCAACGGCGGCATGGTCGTGCACCTGGGCGTCATCGTCATTGCCGTGGCCTTCGCCGCCAGCTCGGCCTACGGCCACCGGGCCGAGCTCCGCCTCTCGCCGGGGGAGTCGGCCACCCTGGCCGGCCACCGCCTCACCTACCTCGGCTCCCGCACCGTGCAGCACCCCAACCGCCGCGCCGTGGTCGCCGACGTGCGCGTCGACGGCGGCAAGATCTACCGCCCCGCCCTCAACCAGTTCCCCTTTGCCACGCAGGCCATAGGCACCCCCTCGGTGCGCACCGGCCTCCGCAACGACGTCTACCTGACCCTCATATCCCCGCCCCGCAGCAAGGGCGGCGACGCCGTCATCGCCGTGATCGTCCAACCCCTGGTCGTATGGCTCTGGATCGGCGGCGGGATGATGGCCGTGGGCACTCTCATGGCCGCCGTCCCCGGCCGCCGCCGGCGCCCCACCGACCCCTCCTCCGCACCCCTCCCAGACGACAGGGCGACGACGGTCGGCCGCCGTGAGCCAGCCACGGGCCACGAGGCGCCAGGGGAGCAGGACGACGCGCGTGTCCCCGCCCCAGCCGCGGTCTTCGGCTCATGACCATGGCTGCTCACCGGTCGGCAATCCGCCACAGAGGCCGGCGTTCCGGCCCTCGGGTAGGGCGGGTTGGCCCACGACCCGGAGCCTGCCCCCCCGCCGCCACCCGATCTCGGGCACATGACCATGGCCGCTCACCGGTTGGTAATCCGCCACGGATGTCAGGCCAGGGTCGCACCCGTCGGGGTAGGGCGGGCTTGGCCCACAGCCCTCCCGTCACCCGAAGCGATCTCGGGCAAATGACCATGGCTGCTCACCGGTTCGGAATCCGCCGCGAAGGCGGGCCCAGCGGCCGGGCCGCCGGGGCAGGGCGGGGTCGGCCTGCGGTCTCCAGCCCTGACCTCCGCACGGCCCGGCACCTATGACAACCGCCGCACGCACCGAGGTGGAGGAGACCTGTGCCGCCGGCGATGCCGGCGCCCGTGCCCTTGCGCCGCCGCCGCCCCGCCGCCCCCGGACAGCCCGCTGGATCGCCCTGAGCGTGGGCCTCGTCGTCGCCCTCCTGGTCGTCACCCTGGCCACCCGCCGCCCCGCCTCCGACGTGGTCGCCCCCAGCCCGATCGTCGGCCAATCCGCGCCGGAGGTCGAAGGCGCCAACCTCAACGGTGCCGCCACCAAGCTGTCGGACCTGAGGGGGCGCTACGTGGTCGTCAACTTCTTCGCCACGTGGTGCGTCCCGTGCCTCCAGGAGCACCCGGAGCTGTTGCGGTTCGCCGACCGCCACCCGCCCGAGCAGGCCCAGGTGATGATGGTCGTCTACGACGACCAGCCGCCCGACGTCCGTGCCTTCTTCAGGAAGCGGGGCGGCGCCTGGCCGGTCCTCGACGACCCTGGCGCCAAGGTGGACTTCGGCGTGAGGGGGGTGCCGGAGTCCTTCCTCGTAGCCCCTGACGGCCTTGTGCTCACCCGCCTGGTCGGCGGGGTCACCGCTGACGGCTTGGACCGTCTCCTGACCCAGGCCGAGGCGCAGCGGGATTCCCGATGAGGCGATGGTTCTCCTACGCCGTCCTGCTGGTGATCGTGTGTACTGCGCTGTTCCTGGGCACCGGCAGGGGCGACGGCCCGGCCACTGCCGCCGAGCGGGCCGACCACATCTCCAGTGAGGTCCGCTGTCCCACCTGCGAGGGGCTGTCGGCCGCCGAGTCGGAGTCCCCGGCATCGCTCGCCATCCGCAAGGAGATCCGTCGGCGGGTGGACAGCGGGCAGAGCGACGACGAGATCCGCAGCTTCCTCGTCGGTCGCTACGGCCACGACATCCTCCTGCGGCCCGGCGCCACCGGGATCGCCGCCCTGGTGTGGGCGCTACCCGTGGCCGTCCTCGTCTGTGCCCTCGCCGGCCTGGCCGTCGCCTTCCGGCGGTGGCGGGCCAGGGCCGCCCTCGATGGCATCGCCACCCCCGACGACCGCCTCCTGGTCGACCAGGCCCTGCACCGGTGAGCGTCGTGGTGGGGGACTCGTCGCTGGCGGAGCTGCACGAGCAGCGTGCCTTCCTGCTGCGCTCCCTGGAGGACCTCGAAGCCGAGCGGGAGGCCGGCGACGTCGACGACGCCGACTACGAGGCCCTGCGCAGCTCCTACACCGCTCGGGCTGCCGCTGTCCTGCGGGCCATCGGGGCCGCCGAGGAGGCCCCTGGAACGTCGGCCGCCGCAGACGAACCCGCGGCGGGTGCCCACCCGAGGTCGTCGTTCCTCGCCAGGGGCGCCTCGCCCCGCCGGCGCTGGGCCCGCCCTCTCCTCACCGTTGTCAGCGTCCTGGCTCTGGCCGGCCTGGCCGGAGCCCTCATGGCCCGATCAGCCGGCGAGCGGCTCCCCGGCGAGGCAGCCACCGGATCGCTGACGTCCACCGGTGCCTCCTCGGACCTCCAGCGGGCCCGGCTCCTGATCGGCGAGGGCAAGACGCTGGAGGCCATCAAGACCTTCGACAAGATCCTGCGGGAGGACCCCCGCCAGCCCGAGGCCCTGGCCTACCGGGGGTGGCTGCTCCGGCTGGCCGGCCGGGCCGGCGGCAACCCCAGCCTGATCGACAGCGGGATGGCCTTCATCGAACGCGCCGTGGCCGCCGACCCCACCTACCCCGACGCCCACTTCTTCCGGGGCGTGATCCTGTACCAGGACCGGCGCGACCCCGCCGGTGCCGTGGCCGAGTTCCGCGCCTTCCTCGCCAACGACCCGCCCCCGGAGATGGTCCCCGTGGTGGAGGACAGCCTCCGCCGCGCTCTCGCCGACAGCCAGGCGGCGGGAGCGGCCCCGCCAACGCCCGAGGGCCAGCCCCAGCCGCAAGCTCCGCCACAGCCGTAGGCGGCTGTAGCGCCGGCCCGCCCCAACCGCGGCGGCTGTAGCGCCGGCCCCGCCCAACCGTGGCCGGCTGTAGCGCCGGCCCCGCCCCAGCCGTACCCGAAGCCCCGGCACCCGCAGCCGCCACAGATCCGGCCGCCCGCAGCGCTGGTTCGCCGCCCGCACCGTAGCCGCCACAGGCCAGCCGGCCGACTCGCCGCCGCCCCATCGCCCAGCGGCTGACCGCCGTTTGCCACTGAGGTCGCGACCCGCCGACTCGAGCCTGGCCCGAAAGGAGGACCACCCCGGACGCGTCATAGCCGGAAATAGCCCGTTCGGGGCCTCCACCCCCCGGACCGGCCCGCCGATAAGCCGCTGTGACACATTCGCGCACTGCCCTGTCCGCCCTGGCGGCCCCTGCCGTCGCCGCGGCGTTGTTCCTGTTGCCCTCGGGTCCGGTCCATGCGCTGACGGCCCCGACCGTGCCCCTGGTGACGGTGCCGACGGTGCCCCTGTCCAGCGTGACTGTCCCGCAGGTGAGCACCCCCACAGTGCCTTCGGTCACCGTGCCGACGGTGCCTGGCGTCACGGTGCCCACGGTGCCCGGCGTCACCGTCCCCACGGTGCCCGGCGTCACAGTTCCGACCGTTCCGGGTGTCACCCTGCCCACGGTCCCAGGCGTCACCGCGCCGACCCTCCCCACGACCAGCGTCACCGTGCCGGGCGGCGTGCTGCCCAACGGGCTGTACGAGTGCTCTCACTTCCTCACGCAGAACGCCGCCCAGCTGGCCCTGAACGCCGATCCGCGCCAGGCTCCTCTTCTCGATTCCAACCGTGACGGGCTCGCCTGCACGCAGCTTCCGTCCGGGCCGGCTACTGCCCCCGGCACGAGTAGCGGGTCCGGCGGCACCGTCGCCGGCGCCGGCGGCTCACCGGGCACCGTCGATGGCAGCGCGAACGCCGCCATAGGGACGTCCGGCCCGGGTAGGGATAGGACCGGCGGTGCCTCCGGAAGTCAGGCCGCAGGCTCCAGCGGTGCCGGCGGCACCTCTGCGACCAGCAGCAGCGCCAGCGGCGCCACCCGTGGCCTCGACGGCCTCGACGGGACCGTGGCCGCAGGGGCCGAGACGTCGAGGTCGGACAAGTCCACCGCCGAGCAGAGCGCCGGCTTGTCGATCCTGGCCGTGCTGATGCTCGGGCTCATCGTCGCCGGGACCGCCGTGGTGGGCGCCCGGAAATCCTCACACTGGTCGTGAGGAAGGTCCTGCGTTAGGAGGGGCCGCAAAGGGGCAGCGGGTGGGTTCTGCCCCTTTGCGACCCGGGCTGGGGAATCGGTGCCGTCTGCATCCCGAAGCCAGTTATCCGGTCCTCCGAAGGCATCGTCGCGCCGCCCTGGGACGCTTTCAATAACAGATTTCGTCCGATACATGCTCCCCGACATCTAGCGACACGACCTTCACCGGGGCTTCATGAGGCCAGGGCCCGGAGCCGCTGGACGACCCGGGGGAGTGCCTCGAGGAGCGAGTCCACGTCAGCCGGATCGGTGGACCAGCCCACCGACACCCGCAGCGACCGCTCGGCCTCCACCCCCATGGCCGCCAGCACGGGTGACGGTTCGAGGGATTCCGAGGAGCACGCCGACCCGGAATGGGCGGCGATCCCGGCCTGGTCGAGCCCGAGAAGGACGGCCTCGGCCTCGACTCCCTCCACTCCCAGGCAGACGATGTGGGGGAGGCGCCGCTCGGTGTCGCCGTAGGCGGCGACGCCCCAGATCTTGCCGGCGTCGTCCAGCACCCGTTCGGTCTGTTGCCGGGCCACGGCGGCCTCGGCATCGAGGTGGAGGGCCTCGCAGGCGGCGCCGAAGCCGACTATGGCGGGGACGTTCTCCACCCCCGCCCGCCGGGCCCGCTCCTGGTCCCCACCAACCACCAGCGGGTCGAAGCGCAGGCCCCGGCGCACGAGCAGGGCCCCGATGCCCTTGGGCCCGCCGAGCTTGTGGGCGCTGACCGACATCAGGTCGGCCTGGACGGCTCCGAAGTCCACCGGCACGTGGCCGGCCGCCGCCGCCGCGTCCACGTGGACGAGCACGCCCGCGGCTCGGCACCGGCTGGTCACCTCCTCGACGGGCTGGAGCGTCCCCACCTCGTGGTTCCCCCACTGGCAGTGCACGAGGGCGATCCGCCCGCCGGGCGCGAGGCTCTCGGGGTGATTGCCGCCGGGTGACGAGGCTCCCACCTCGGCCGGCCCGGTCGCATCTGTCGGTCCTAGTTCCGGCCGACGTCCTGGCGGCTGATCGTGCCCCAGGAGGCCGCCGTGGTCGAGCAGGTTCCCGAGCCAGGGGAGGTCGATCCGGCCCAGCCGGTCCACCGGTATCTCCAGCACCTCGGCATGGCGGGCGGAGGCGTCCCGAACGGCGGAGTGCTCGACGGCGGCAGCCAGGATCGTTCCTCCGGGTCGTGATCGGGTGGCGCCCCAGACGGCGGCGTTGACCGCTTCGGTGGCGCCACTCGTGAAGACCACCTCACGAGGGCGGGCCCCGAGAAAGCTTGCAACCTTCTCCCGGGCGTCCTCCACCGCGGCGCGGGCCATCCTCCCCTCGGTATGGACCCGCCCTGGGTCGCCGGCGCCGTCGCCGCTTAGCCACGGCAGCATGGCCTCCACGACCTCCGGGCGGGCCGGCGAGGTGGAGGCGTGGTCTAGGTAGTGGCGCGGCACGAGGGCCCCCGGAGAGTCGTCAGACGGAGGTGACGCAGCTGGAGTCGCCCTGGGCCCGCGAGGCCATGGTGGCGGGCGTGGTCTCGCCGTAGAGGCCGGCGAGCATGCCCCGCACGATCCCCCGGTCGACGGCGCAGATGACCGGGTGCTGGGTGGCCGTGTCGCCGAAGGGGCACTGGTCGGCCACGATGGTGAGCGAGGAGCCGCGGGCCTCGGCATGGGCGGCGAACCCGTGGGCGGTGAGAGCCTCGGCCACGGCGTGGAGGGCGGCCCGGAAGGACCGGTGGCTGTCGCCGGGCGACATGTGCCGGGCCAGGCGGGCGCCGTACTCCTCGCCGACCTCCTCGGCCATGGCCTCGGCCTTGTCCTCGGGCACCAGGGCCAGGGCCCGCCCGAGCAGGGTGACGAGCAGGTCGTCCCGCCGGCCGGGGAACTCGATGCGCTTCTCGGTGGCCCGGTACCGCTTGGAGGGCCGCCCGGCGCCGCCGTTCTCCGGGCGCTCTACGTGGACCTCGAGGTAACCGCCGGCGGCCAGCTTGTCGAGGTGGTGGCGGGCCACGTTGGCGTGCAGCTCGAAGTGCTGGGCGACCTCGGTGGCGGTTACGCCGCTGGCGCCCTCCCGGGCGAACAGGAAGATGTCCCGCCGGGTGGGATCACCGAAGGCCGAGGTTACGGCGGCGACCGAGGCGGAGAACTCGCCCTCGTCGAAGACCGGGTGTTCCACGCACGTATTCTACCTGTTCAGCTCGTGCAAACCCCCGAGGAGGGCGGCGTGCCCGTCACCGAAGCCGAAGTCATCGAGGCCCTGCGCCCCGTCCAGGATCCGGAGCTCCACGTGAGCATCGTCGATCTCGGCATGGTGAAGCGGGTCGACATCGACGGCGGCCGGGTGGGCGTGCTGGTGGCCCTCACCGTCGCCGGCTGCCCACTGCGGGCGGAGATCACCACCCGGGTCACCGATGCCGTGATGCCGCTGGACGGCGTGGCTTCGGTCGACGTCGACATGGTCGTGATGACCGACGAGGAGCGGGCCGTGGTGCGCGAGCGCATGGGCCAGGTGCAGGGCACAGGCGGGGGCGGCCATGCCCACGGCGGTGGCGGTACCGGCCCCGCCGGCCAGCGCCTCGGCCACGAGGAGGGCCGTACCAACCAGTTCATGAAGCCCGGGTGCCGCACCCGCGTGCTGGGCATCTCGTCGGGCAAGGGCGGCGTGGGCAAGTCGTCGGTGACGGTCAACACCGCCATCACGCTTGCCCGCCGGGGCCACGAGGTGGCCGTGCTCGACGCCGACGTCTACGGGTTCTCGGTGCCCAAGATGCTCGGGATCACCCAGGACCCCGTCGTCCTGGACGACCTCATCGTGCCCCCTGTGGCCCACGGCGTGAAGGTGATCTCCATTGGCTTCTTCGTGGAGGAGGACCAGCCCGTGATGTGGCGAGGGCCCATGCTCCACAAGGCGTTGGAGCAGTTCCTGGTCGACGTGCTCTGGGGCGAGCTGGACTACCTGCTCATCGACATGCCGCCGGGCACCGGCGACGTGGCTCTGTCGATGGCCCAGTACCTGCCCCGGGCCGAGGTGTTCGTGGTCACCACGCCCCAGCCCGCCGCCCAGCGGGTCGCCCAGCGCACGGCGTTCATGGCCCGCAAGGTCAACCTGCCGCTCCGGGGCGTCATCGAGAACATGTCGTGGTTCACCGGCGACGACGGCACCCGCTACGAGCTGTTCGGCGCCGGCGGCGGGGCCCACCTCGCCGAGGTGTTGGGGGTTCCATTGCTGGGACAGGTGCCCCTGGTCCCGGCGCTCCGCGAGGGCGGCGATGTCGGCCTGCCGGTGACCGTCTCCGATCCAGAGGGCGAAGCCGCCGCCGCCTTCGACCACATCGCCGACCAGCTTGTCGCCATGGGCCCGGGCCGCATCTTCCGCCCCGAGCTCAAGATCAGCTGACCCACCCATTCACCCGTTGCGAGTACATAGCGGGCTGTTTCCGCCCCCTATGTACTCGCAGCGCCAGCGGTCTTTCGGAGGGCACGGCCTCCAGCTCCCTGCCCGCGGTTGCGATGCCCACGACCGCCGCTTCGTCCGCACCCTCGGGCGGACCGCTCTGCACGAGTGGGCAAGTTCCACCCTGGCCAGAAGCTCAACGCCGCGTTCACCGCCGGCTCCATCCCGGTCCTGCTGGCGACGGGCGTGGTCATGCGCTGGTTCGAGCCCTTCCCCCTGTCGTGGCGTACCGGCGCCACGTTCGTGCACGATTGGGTCGCCCTCGGGCTCTACGTAACGGGTCGCCATCCACATCGTCAAGGCCACCTCGGACTGCCAGGCCAATGTCCGGCATGTGGGGCGGGACCGTCAGCGACCGCTGGGCGCACCCACCACCCCCGCTGGCACGAGGAGCTGACGGCGCCGTGCCGGTGCCCGAAGGCCCCTGGACCCCCGCTAGACCGCGACGGCCACGAGTCACCAGCACTCGCCGGGGTGACGCCATGGGGAACCTGGCAGCATGACGGTCGTGACCGAGCCGCAAACGGGCGACCACGAGCCCACGGGTAGAGACGAAGCTCATCGAGGCACGTCCCTCCGAAGGCATGTCTCGATGGTCGTGGCCAGCATGGTCGCCGGGACCGCGTTGGGGTTCGCCTCTCTGGCCTTCCCAGGTCCACTCGCCGTAGTGATGTTCACGTCCGCCTTCGCTATTTGGATCGTGACGAGGCTCAGGAACGCAAGCCGTTAGCTGAGCAACGAATAGGAGGTAGGGCAGGAAGGCCGGCAAAGTCACTGAGCCCTCGAAGCGCGCCGCCCCCGGTCCCGCCACCGGCCTCGGTACGGTGAGGAGGCGGTCGTCGGCCCTAGGAGCTTGGTTCGCAGATGAAGGATCTCGATCAGCGGCTGCTGGAGGGCCTGCGGGAGATGGGCGCGACGGCCGAGCCGCCACCGGGGCTGTTCGAGCGGGCACGGGGCCGCATGGTGGCCTACCGCCGGCGGGTGCGCATCGGCGCCGCCCTGGTCGCCCTGGCCACCCTCGTTGCCGCCGTCACCGTGCTGCCGGTCGTCAACCGCCGGGCCCGTGAGGGTCGCCAGGGCACGACCTCCACCGTTGCGGGAGTGCCTGCCGACCCCGAAGTCGGGCACTGGGCCGTGCTGGGCACGTCCCCACTGGTGATCGACGAGCAGGGTGCCGCGCTGTCCATATGGACCGGTGACAACGTGATCGTCTGGGCCGAGGCAGAGGCCGCCGGTGCCCGCCTCGACCCGGCCACAGGCCGGTGGAGGCGTGTGGCCAACAGCCCGCTGACCCCCCGGCAGGGGGCGTCGGCGATCTGGACGGGCAAGGAGATGCTGGTTTGGGGTGGGCGGTCCGGTGACCGGGTGGCGACCGACCCCGGTGCCGCCTACGACCCGGTCACCGATGCGTGGCGCCCCCTTCCCCGACCGCCGATCCGCCTGCGGGCCGGCCACAGCGTGGTGTGGACCGGCACCGAGATGCTCGTGTGGGGCGGCGCCGGCAACCTGCCCCGCCCTCCCCACTTCGCCGACGGCGCCGCCTACGACCCGGCCACCGACCGCTGGCGCCGGCTGCCCCAGGCGCCCTTGCTCCGCCGGGCGGGCCACTCCGCCGTCTGGACCGGCCGGGAGATGGTGGTGTGGGGCGGCGGCGAGACCGCCGCCCGGGTCACCTCCTTCGCCGACGGCGCCGCCTTCGATCCGGGAACGCAGTCCTGGCGCCCCCTTCCACCGTCCCCCCTCGTGTCCCGTAGCGCCCACACCGCGGTGTGGAGCGGGGCCCAGCTCCTGGTGTGGGCCGGCCGGTCCCGCGACGGCCCCATTTCCGACGGCGCGTCATGGGACCCGGCCACGGGTGATTGGTCCCCCCTTCCGGTGGCGCCCCTCGGCCCCCGCGCCCAGCACACCGCTGTCTGGAGCGGGACCGAGATGATCGTCTGGGGCGGGGCGGGGGCCGGTCGCCGGCGCTTCGCAGACGGCGCCGCCTACAACCCGACCCGCGGCGCGTGGCGCCGCCTGCCTGGCGTCCTGCTCTCGTCCCGCTTCGACCACGCCTCCACCTGGACGGGATCGGCCATGTTCGTGTGGGGCGGCCGGGCTCCGGGCGACCGGCCACCGGCCGACGGGGCCCTCTTCCGCCTCGGCCCCGCCCCCAAGCCGGCACCCGGTGCAAAGGGCGCCGCCGCCGGCTCTGCCAAGCCCCAACCGAGCAGGGACACGGCCGACAGCCCGTGCCTCGACAAGCGCCGGGCCCAGCCCACACCGGTGGACGTGGAGCGCTTCGTGGAGGGCTTCATGCGGCTGCGGACCATCGGCACCGGCGCCGAAGAATGCCTGTCCTCGCTGGCGTTGCGCCAGTACCGGCCCGATCTGGCCGCCCGCCGCGACCTCGGATCGGAGCCCCCGCCGCTTTGTCTCTACGAGTGTGGCCGAGCCGTCGTCGTCGGCCTGCGCCGGGACGACGATTGGCTGAGGGGCCGGTCCAGCGGCGCCTACACCGCCACCGTGAAGGTGGTGCTGGAGCAGCCCAATGGCGCCGGCGGCGTCACCGAGCACGTGATCGAGGAGATCATCACCGTGGCACCGGGACAGACCTGGTCAGGCCGCAGCGCCCGCCTCGTGGTCCAGCAGGCGACGACCTCCCCAGGCTGACGAAAGGCCGCCCAAGGGGCCCATTGCTCGCCTCGCTCAGACGCCTCGCGGGAGCTTGACCGGGTCCCAGCCGAGGACCTCCACGGCCATGCTCAGGGCGTAGCGGTCGGTCATGCCGCTCACGTGATGCACGGCGGCGGCCACACGATCGATCTGGGCCCCGTCGCCGGCCCCGTTGCCCGCCCCGCCGCCGCCCCCCCCGCCGCCGTCAATCGCCGCCGGATGGGCCACGTACCAGTCGGTCAGGTCCCTCAGAAGAGCGATCACCCGGTCGGCCTGCGCCACCGACTCCGGCCGCAGGTAGATGCGCTCGAAGTTGAAGGCCCGGAACGCCTCCAGCGCCTCCGCCTCGGCCGCCGCCATCCCGATCCGTCCCGTGGTGGCGATGGTGTCGAGCATGGCCGTGATGAAGGTGTTGAGCTGGGCCGAGCGCCGCAGGCCCACCACGCCGGCCACCGAAGCGGGAAGGTCGGAGGCCCTCACGATGCCGGCCCGCACCGCGTCCTCGAAGTCGTGGCAGACGTAGGCGATGCGGTCGGCCCACGCCACCACCTCCCCCTCGGGCGTCGCCGGCGCCGGCCGGTTCCAGGAGTGGTTGCGCACGGCATCCAGCGTCTCCACGCACAGGTTGAGGGGCGCCAGCACGACGTCGGCCCCGTAGACGGCATGGTGGTAGCCGCCGGCCAGGAATGGCGAGAAGGCATCTTCGGACGCGTGCCCGGCCGGGCCGTGGCCGCAGTCGTGGCCGGTGGCCGCCGCCGCCGTGAGCGCAACGTTGAGGCCGGCGGGCCGGGCGATACCCACCGCCACCTGCGACACCTCGATGGCGTGGGTGAGGCGGGTGCGGAGATGGTCGTCGTCGGGAGCGATGAACACCTGGCACTTGCCGGCCAGGCGCCGGAAGGGCCGCGAGTGGTGGATCCGGTCGAGGTCGCGCTCGAAGCAGGTGCGGAAGGGATCGGGCTCCTCGGCCTGGGCCCGGTTGCCGGCGCCCGAAGCCCGGGTGGCGCCGGCAGCCAGCAGTGCGTCCTCGGTCTCCTCGCGAGCCTGGCGGGCGAGCAGGCCGTGGGGGGCCTCGCCGACGCCCAGTGCTTCGTGGGCGACGGCCGGCGCCGGCGCCACCGGCCGTGCAGAGGCGGGGTTCACGAACCTACGGTAGCCAGCACCTGTGACGACACCTGTCACCCACCCCGTGAAGCTCCGTACCCGCCGGCGCCAGGACGACCCGCTCCGGGTCGCCTTCGTGGGCAAGGGCGGAGCGGGCAAGAGCATGATCGCCGGCACCCTCGCCCGGCTGCTGGCCCGGCGCGGGCGCAAGGTCCTGGCCGTCGATCTGGACTCCAACCCGGGGCTGCAGTTCAGCCTGGGCCTGGGCGGCGCCATCGAGGCGGGGCTCCCGGCCGAGGCGGTCGAGGAGGACGAACGTGCCGTGTACGGCTGGCGCCTGGCCGCCGGACTGACGGTCGGGGACGCCGTCGACCGCTTCGCCGGCACCGCCCCCGAAGGCGTGCGCTACCTCGGCATCGGCAAGATCCACGAGGACGACCAGCGCCGGCCCCGCCGGTCGATCACTGCGGTCCGCACGATCCTGCGGGAGCTCGACGACCCGACGTGGGACATGGTGGGCGACCTCGAGGCCGGCACGACCACACCCTTCGAGCGCTACCACAGCTTCGCCGACCGGGTCCTGCTCGTGGTCAACCCGGCCCACAGCTCCGCCCTCGCCGGCCGGCGCATCCTGCCGCTGGTGGACGACGTCCCCCTCGCCGTGGTCGCCAACCGCTGGAACGGAGGCCCCGACCACGAAGGCTTCCCGGCCATCGCCCGGGTACCGTTCGACCCGGAGGCGGTCGAGGCCGAGCGGGCCGGCCTGGCGCCACTCGATCACTGCCCGAGCTCACCCGCCATCCGCGCCATCGACGAGCTGGTCGATGTCCTGCTGGCCCGAACCCCGGAGGGGAAGCCACGATGAAGATCGCCGTCACCGGCAAGGGGGGGTCGGGCAAGACCACGGTTTCGGCCACCCTCGCCCGCCAGCTGAGCCGCCTCGGCCACCAGGTCGTGGCCGTCGACAGCGACCCCAACCCGAACCTCGGGCTCTCCCTGGGCCTGTCGATGGCCACGGTGGAGGCGATGCAGCCCATCCTCAACGCCCTGCTAGACGCCGGCTTCACCCACAACGACCCCCGGCCCGACCCCGACGACCTGCTGGCCCGCTACGGCGTGGACGCTCCCGACGACGTGCGCCTGGTGGCCACCGGCAAGATCGAGCGCCCCACCTCCTCGTGCCTGTGCTGTGGCTCGCACTCCACCACCCGTGAGTACTTCGCCAACCTCCCGGCTGATGACCGCGTCGTCATCACCGACCTGGAAGCCGGCCTCAACGACCTGCTGTGGGCCCAACCGGGCGAGGGCGACGTGGTGATCGTGGTCACCGAGACCAGCGCCAAGTCCGTCGAGATCGGCCGGCGAGCCTGCCGCATCGCCGAGTCCATGGGCGTCAAGCGCATCATCGCCGTGGCCAACCGCTGCGCCGACGGCGACGACGGCAGTCACGTGGCCGACGCCCTCGGAGTGGACGTGGTGCGGGTGCCCGAGGACCCGGTAGTCGAACAGGCCGGGCTGGCGCCGGCGGCGCCCCTGGATGTGGACGAGTCCTCGCCGGCGATGCTGGCGATTGCCGATCTGGCGACCATGCTGGCGCCTTGACATGAAGGGTGGCGCGGGACGTCCTTGGATCTGGGTCACCGACCATTTCACGCAAAGCGGCAGCGCTCCCACTGGCCGTGGTCTGGTGGGTGGAGGGGCCACACCATTCAGTCCCCCATCGGCGTAGCGGCACCTATGTCTCTCGTGAAGATACTGAATCTTCGGTATTGACGTTCGGCCTCCGCTCCTCCACTCTTAGCGGCAGACGGGTGGGCAAACGCCCAGGTCGGGACAGCTGGAGGAAGATTCGATGACTGTGACACGGCGCATTGTGGGTGTGGCCGTAGCGCTTGCTGTTGCGGCACTCGGCGGGGCCAGCGTGGCGTGGGCATGCTCGGCCCAGCCTCAAGCTGGCATCAACGGCGGCCAGACCGCCGGCCCAGCGGGCGCCCAGTTGACCGTCGTTGGTCGTGACTTCGGCAATGGGCCTGTTCAGGTGAGATGGAACTCCAAGAGCGGCCAGCTGCTGGGGCAAGGCCAGGGCCCGAGCTTCTCAGTACCCATCACCATCCCGCAGGCCCCCAAAGGGGTGCACTACATCGTCGCCTTCGAGTCAGTAGGCACCTCAACGGCGACTTTCGCCTTCGAGGTGATCGCCCCGGCCAGAGCCAACACCACCAACAGCAACGACACCTCCAACGGCACCTCGGGCACCACCGCCAGTTCGGCCAGTGGCGCTGAGGAGCAGGACGTCAGCGATACTGGCTCCAGCACGTCCAACACCTCCGCCAACTCCGGCTCGAGCGAGCGACAGTCTTCCAACACCCAGTCGCAGTCCTCCGGCACCAGCTCCTCCGGCACCAGCTCGGGGACCATCTCCAGCGGCCAGAGCAGCGAGTCGTCGAACGCCGCCACTGATGGGACCTCCATCGGCGAGGCGTCCACCAGCCAACCATCCACCGCCACCGCTCGCTCTACCAATGCCGCCGCCACGGCCCCGGCTACTGGCGCAGGCCCAGCTCTCCAGCCCCGGCCTGCTTCGGCCAACCCCGCGGTAGTGACCAACACCGTCGGCCAGGCTGTGTTCGGTGGATCCAGTGCCAGCCCGGTGCCTGCTGGTGAGCCTGAGTCTCTCTCGGCGGCCACGGTGTCGGGTGACACCTGGAGCGGCTTTGGCGCCGGCGCCAAGCCCTCCCTGCTCGACAACGCCTCCACCACCCCCGCTTCCGCAGGAGGCTCCGGCTCAGGCCTCAGCCTCGGAGTGGGCCTGCTGGGAGCAGGGGTGGTGGCTCTGATTGCCGGCTTTGCCGCCGCTGAGTCCTCCCGCAAGCGGGCTCTAGCCGCTGGCGAAAGGCTCTAGGCGCCCTGGGAGGCGCGCCCTGAAGTTTGGGCGCCCCAGGCAGGACCCTGCCCCTGTGACATCGAACTATTGACGAAGGAACAAAACCAGGTGGCGGCGAACCCCATCTCGGCTCGGACGTCACACAACAAGATCGCACACCAGGGGACGAGGGAACGCTACCGGTGGGACCATTTAGACTTGCTTCGCTGAAGCGTGCGGCACTTGCGGGGCTCATGGTGGGCTCCTCCCTGCCGATCTCCGCTGCGGTGTCCTCCCCCAGCCCTCCCAGCGAGAGCACCTCAGCACGACCTGGCAAGCCCGTTGTTGGCACAGCACCGGAAACGGCAACCTCTGCGCTGGCCGGGCTGGCCCCTCGATTCGAGGCCAACCGTGGCCAGTTTGATCCTCGGGTCCGATTTGTGTCGCGCGCACCGCGCTACACCCTCTTTCTCACGGCCACCGAGGCCGTGTTCGACCTTTCCCCAAAGATCGACGGCGAGGGTGAGAAGGGTGACGGCCAGGTTATCCGCATGGCCTTCGACGGGGCAGCACCTGCCCCTGCCATAGACACCTCAGACCCCCGCCCTGGGGTCACCAACTACCTGAGCGGCAACGATCCGGCCGAGTGGGTGCGAAATGTTCCCAGCTTCGGCCGCGTCACGTACCGAGGTGTTCATCCTGGGATCGACCTCGTGTTCCGGGGCAACGCCCAGGACGAGCTGGAATATGACTTCGTTGTCGCCCCGGGTGCTGATCCTTCGCCCATAAACCTTCGCTTCTCAGGACACGACGGTCTCTCCGTTTCCGGCGACGGCGGTCTGTCGCTCAAGACCTCCGACGGCGGCAGTCTTCAGCAGCATGCACCCTTCGTGTACCAAAAGGCCCAGCCCGGCCGCGACGCTGTTGACGCTGGCTTTGTCGTCGAAGGAGATGGCGTCAGGTTCCGGCTGGGCGACTACGACCGCAGCCGCCCGCTCATCATCGACCCCGTCATCGCCTACTCTACGGTCCTCGGTGGTGGTAACGAGGACGAAGCCACCGCTATCGCAGTGGATTCGTCGGGCAATGCCTACGTGAGCGGTCGGACGTGTTCCACCGATTTTCCGATCGCCCCCGCCGGCAGGACCTCTCCACCGTCCAAGGCGGGGGGTTGCGACGGCTTCGTAGCCAAGGTCAGCCCCGACGGTTCGGACCTCGTGTATGCCACCTACCTCGGCGGGAACCCGCCGGCGGAAATGCCGAAACCACCTACCTTGGCTGGCCCGGTCGAGAACGACTCATATCGGTACGAGTACCACGACGCCGGCGTCGTAGGGGCCACAGGGATCTCCATCGATTCGAAGGGCAACGCCTACGTCACCGGCTATACCTATGCCGACGACTTCCCCGTCACCGCCAATGCCTTTGATAAGAGGTGCGGAAACGCCAACGAAGTTCGGTCGTGCGACACGTACTGGCACACAATCTACGACGGCCCAACAAATGCACGGGCCAGTAGCGCCACGACCCATGTCTACTGGGTCCCCGATGCCTTTCTTGCCAAGCTCGATAGCACTGGATCCGAACTGACCTACTCCACCTACCTGGGTGGGGCAGCCAGTGGTTCGGCTAACCCTCCAACAAGGAACTCGGTGGGCAACGACGAGCTGGACAAGCAGACTCCGGGCGCAATAGGCAGCCCACCGCAGCTTGCCAGTGGGACTGATGTTGCCACCTCTGTCGCCGTGGACGATGTTGGGGGTGCCTACGTCACCGGTTACACCACATCACGCGGTGGGGCTGCAACACCAGGGTCGCATTTCCCAACCACCGCGAAGGCTCGGGACAGGCAGTGCGGGGTCGATTCGGGGAGTTGGGCAGGGTCATGCACTGACCACTACACACCGGACGGGTTCTTGGCCCACCTTGACACCACAAAGGCTTTGGATCCGTCGCTCGTCTACTCCAGCTTCGTCGGCGGCAGAGGACGTGACCAGGCGAATTCCGTCGCTTGGGACCCGGCTGCAGGCACGGTCGTAGTGGCAGGCTCGACGAACTCCGATGACCTTCCCGTGGTCCAAGGGGTCGGCCTCGGGCAGGAGTCTGGCTTTGGCTTTGTCGCCAGGTTTGCCACGAGAGCAGACACCGCTCCTGCGTCCATGCCGGTGTTGACCTACTTCGGCCCTGCGGGTGAGATGGGCGATGGCGTGCAGCCGGTCACCGGAGTAGCCGTTGATCCGAAGGGCGCCGTCTATCTGACCGGGCAGACCGGCTTTCCGACGACACATCTGGCGACCCCGGCCCGGGGCGGCTCGCCCGCGCCGAGACAGCCGACCTACCAGGGAAACAGCGATGCCTATGTCGCTAAGTTGATCTCAACCTTGTCAGCCGTCGAGTACTTCACCTATCTCGGTGGAAGCGGGTTTGACGCAGCATGGTCGATCGCCGTAGACGCGGACGGCCAGGCCCATGTCACTGGAACTACCGGTTCAAGCCAAGACTTCCCTTTGAAAGAGGCGTTCCAAAGGAGCATGGTCGGTTCTTCAGGAGGCGTTGGCCGCAGCAGCTTCGTGACCAAACTCAGCGCCGATGCCTCTGACTTTATTTACAGCAGCTATTTGGGGGGTTCCTCCGCTGTCTCATCTAACGAACGTATTGCCCAAGAGTCGGGCCAGGGCATCGCCATCGGACCTGACAACCACGCCTTTGTTGCCGGCCGCACGCCGGACAGCGATTTTCCCACCAGCGTTAACAGCTTTCAAGACCAGGTCTTCTATGTTGATGCTTTCGTCACTCGGATCTCGCCGGAATCCAGCAACGTCCCGATCGTCGCTGCCATAAATCCGAAGCGGGGCCCGACTCTTGGGGGAACGAACGTGACGATCGAAGGGGAGAACTTCGCGGGCACCACCAAAGTACTTTTCGGTGACGTAGAGGCGCCCGGGCCGGTTGTCGTCAACGACACCAGGATCACTGTCAACAGCCCGATGCAGATCGCGGAGAAGGTGGTTATTACCGTCATCAACGCTTCTGGCCGGTCGCTCGGATTAGCCAACTCGGTCACCTTCTCGTATGACGAAGGGATTACGATCCCCATAGACCCGCCCACTGGTTACGTGAACACGCCGAGCAGCGCCAATGTGGCTCGTCTTGATCGGCCAGACTGTCAAGCTTCTGTCCTTCCAGCCAATTATCCGTGTGGGAAATTGCTCACAATCCTGCCCGTTGTTGGTGAACCTGACAACAGAACTACCATTCTGCACGCGCGTCTCTACGATCCCGTTAGCGGCACCTGGAGTCAGCGACACTGCGACTACGGCCCGACGTGCCCGGCACCAGCACCTCAGGGCGGCATCAGCGGGTTCAGTACGAGGACACTCCTACCAGATGGGCGTGTCATGTTCACGGGCTTCGACAACGACCTTCTGGCCTCTACGGTGGACATCTACGATCCGACGACGGGTCTTTGGGAAAACCCAACGGACCTCCTCGCTCTACGAGAGTCCCACACAGCTACGTTGCTCTCTGATGGCAGAGTTCTGATCGCAGGAGATGCAGAGCTCGAGCCAGGAGGTGTGAGGGACGCTCGGGCGGAAGTCTACGATCCGAGGGTCAAGGATCCAGTGACAGGGCGTGTAGGCGTATCGACCTTCACCGGGCCACTTCGTCAAGATCGCGAACGGCACGCGGCCGCCCTCCTGGGAGGACCGCCGTGTAAAACTTCTCAACCCTCCAGTTACTGCGGCAAGGTCGTCGTGGTCGGAGGTCTAGTGGACGACGAGGTGCCTGGTCCCGTCGACCGCGTGGAGATCTATGACCCCGTCTCTGGAACATGGACTGACGAGAGTCCGGCCACCTTTGCCCGTGTCAGTCCCGGCGCTTTTGTCCAGCCGGATGGAAAGCTCGTCATCTCGGGCGGCCACACCGGCCCCCCGCCAACCTTCGGCAAAGGATTGCCGATCTCCCAAATTGAGGTGTACGACCCTGCTGTTTCGGACCCGGCAAAACGTTGGACGCTCGGGCCACCCCTTGCGGTCGGTTCGTACTTCGGTGCAGTTACGCTTCTGGGGAGCGGAAAGCTGTCAGCCAATCCACCCACCGCCGAGACAGGCGAGCGCATGGTGTTGGTGCCCAGCGACAACCCCCTTCGCTGGCGTGCTGCCGGCCGCGGTTTCGCATCCCACCTTCTATCCGGAGGTGGCGAGTTCTTCAATGCCGATCCCAGAATATGCGGGTGGCGGTGTGGCTTCCTTTTCGGGCTGGACACGCACGCAACCCAGGCCGAGATGTACATCCCGGCACCCACCGTGACCGGCTTCAGCCCGGTGGCGGCGCCACCTGGCAGTGAGATCACCGTCACCGGCACGGGCTTCACACCCCGCTCCAGGGTGCTCTTCGCCGGTCAGGAGGCCACGGCAACAGTGGATGCCTATGGCACCCTTCGCGCTGTCGTGCCCCCCCTCGGGTCGAGGCGGGACACTCGGATCATGGTCGTCGCGGCCGGTGGCCCAGCTGAGTCTGTCGACTCCTTCCGCTACACCGGCACCCCCGGTTCGGTATCGCCGCTATCCGCCGTGCCGACAACCGACAAGCTCGAGCTTCGGTTCCGGGCCGCGGGATCGGTGGCCGACGCCAATCCACCGGCGACGGCCTATCAGCTGCGGCGGGCACGGACGCCCATCACCACCGCAGCCGAGTTCGAAGCAGCCGATGCCCTGCGCTGTCCGAGTGCCACCGGCATCGTCGACTGTGTGCTCGAACCAGCCAACGTAGCGGACCCGCTGAGCGTCGTCATCGATCCACCACCTGCTGGAAGCGTCCGTTGGTACGCCGTCAGAGCAATGAGTGACGACGGTCAGGTCGGCCCCATCGCCGCCACCCGCTACGGCCCCGATGTCGATGTCATCCCTGATGAGGTCATCGATGAAGTTACGACGGTGACCACGCCGACATCTGAGTCATGCCCGCCGGCGGCAGCACCGGCGCCTGACCAGGTCGCCTATGCCGCCGGCTATTCGCTGGTCGGCCTGCCTGCTGGCACCGTCGTGGGCGCCAAGTCGCCGCTGTACTCCTGGCTCAACCTGGGTGCCGGCGGCGATTACGCCACCAGCGCTTCTTCTGCTCCGACCGAAGCCGGGCGCGGTTACTGGGCGTGGTTTGCCTGTCCCTCCCTGGTGCAGCTTCCTGGTTCCGGGTCCGATAGCGCTATTCTTGCCCTCGGTGCCTATCGGGCCTCGATGGTCGGCAACCCATCGGCGGGGCCGGCTCGCGTCACCGGCCATGACTTTGCCGCCCGTTGGGACCCCATCCTCAATGGAGGCGCCGGGGGCTACCACATGTCGGGCTACAGACAGGCGCAGGATCTCGCTGTCGGAGAGGGCATCTGGGCGTTCTCCTTCGTACCAACCGAGTTGGCGATCCAGCGTCACTGACCGACTGGAATCTCCACGCATGAAGCCGAGTGCACGCTCCAGCTCCGCCTGGACCGTCAGTGTTGACCTACGGCTTTAGGCTGAGCACCATGCTGGCCACGTGGGACTAGGCGGGAGGGCGGGGGGCGTTGATCGGGGCTCCGCTCCAGCCGAGACTCAGCCGGAGCCGGCCAAGGTCCGTCGCACCTCCCCGGCCCGGGCCTTCGTTGCCTTGGCGATGATGCTGTCCGGCGCCGGCGGTCTGGTCGTGGCCGCCAACGCCGGCTCTCCGGCCAACGCAGAGGTCGTCGGGGGAAACGTGCCGGTCAACGCGGGCGCCGCCAGCCTGGCCGACATCAGTGCCCACAACTCACCGACCCTGGCCCGCAACCCTGTCGACGGAGCCAATCTCGCCATAGCCAACCGGATCGATCTCCCCGTGTTCTCCTGCGCACTCCACCTCTCCTACGACGGCGGTGCAACCTGGGCGCAGACGCCATTGCCCGTTCCCCCGGGAGAGGAGCCCAAGTGCTTCGCCCCCGACGTGGCCTTCGGGGCGGACGGCACGCTGTACCTGGCCTTCCTCACCTTGCAGGGCACCGGCAACCTGCCCAACGCGGTCTGGGTCTCGAACTCGCGGGACGGGGGGCGCACCCTCTCGGGCCCGACCAGAGTTCTGGGGCCACTTAGCTTCCAGGTCCGCCTTGCCGCCGATCCCTCCGTGGCTGGGCGGCTGTACCTTGCCTGGGTTCAGGCCAAGGCGACCGCGACGCTCGCCTTCCCCGACGACGGCTATCCGATCGAGTTCACGCGTTCGGATGACGGTGGAGCCACGTGGGGAGAGCCCGTACAGGTCAACGACCCGTCCCGGCGGCGGGTGCTCGCTCCTTCGCTGGCTGTAGGGCCGAAGGACCAGTTGTTCACGCTGTACCTCGACGTGGGCGACGACAAGCTCGATTATGCAGGTGGCCACGAGGGCAAGGGGGGTGAACCCTATCGGGGAACCTGGTCGTTGGTCGTGGCCACCTCCATCGATCAAGGCCGTAAATGGACCGAGACGACGGTGGAGGCAAAGGCCGTGCCCTCGGAGCGATTCGTGGTGTTCCTGCCGCCGGCACCCTCGCTGGCGGTGGACCGCGAACGGGGGCGCGTCTACGTCGGGTTCAACGAAGGCCGCTCCGGCGATCCCGACGTTCGCGTGTGGTCCTCGCGCGATGGGGGAGGTACCTGGGAGGAGCCCGTCCGGGTCAACGACACGGCTGAGCGCGATGCGACCTCGCAGTACCGGCCGAAGCTGTCGGTTGCTCCCAATGGCCGCCTCGACGTCATCTACTACGACCGCCGTTCGGATCGTAGGGATGTGATGAACGAGGTGTCTCTTCAGTCTTCGTTCGATGCCGGGCGAAGTTTCACCCCGAGCCTCCGCCTCACGGACAAGCCCTTCGACTCGCGTCTTGGGTTCGGAGCCGAGCGAGGGCTCCCGGATCTTGGGAGCCGTCTCGGCCTGGTTTCCACCGACGATCACGCTCTTGGCGTCTGGAGCGACACCCGGGTGGGCACAGAGGCGTCCAACAAGCAGGATCTCGTCATGGGGCTGGCTCGCGTCTCCGCACCCGACCTATTGGCGAAGCCACTCGAGCTGGCGCTCCGTGTGGGGGGCGGGACCTTGTTCATCGCTGGGCTGGCGCTTCTGGTGTCGTGGCTGCGCCGCCGGCGCCGGCCGGTGTCGATCGGGTGAAACGGGGGGCCTGCCGTCACTGGTTTTTGATATGACCGTTCGTAGCTACCGGCTGTGCCTGCTAAGCGGCTTCCTCGCCGGCGCAGCTGCTCTCGTCAGCGTCGCGTCTGCCGGCTGGGGGTGCGTGGCCATGGCCACGCTCGACCTGACACCTGCGGTAGTAGAGCCCGGTCAGCGTTTGGACTTCGAGGGCTCCTACTACCACGACGCGACGCCGGTCATCCTCCGTTGGGACAGCGTGGACGGGCCGCCGCTGGCGACAGTGTTGCCGGCGGAGATGATCGACTTCCACCACGCCTACTGGCGCTCCATCACTGGTACCCTCACCGTTCCGGCGGACGCCCCTCCTGGGCCCCATGTGGTGCTGGCCACTCAGGAAGCCTCAGCGGGCAGGCCGGTCTGGGGAGTGCCGTCGCGCGCCCTGGTGCAGGTGGGCGGAGAGGCCCCGCCTCGCGAGAAGTTGCCCACCGACGGATCAGTGGGTCGGCTCTCGACCATCCAGATCAAGGCCCATGGGGGACCCGCTTGGGTGCCCGTTGTCGCCGTCGGGGCCGCCTCTGCAATGGTAGGGGGGGTGGGAGCCGGTGTGGCTGGGCGGCGCAGGGCCCGCCGTCGCGCACTGTCGGCATCGACATGAGGAAAGCAGCCGGCCTGGCCGCCTGTGCCGCTCTTCTGACTACCGGGCTTCCAGGGGCGGTCGGCCGTGACGCAGTCCACCCGACCCAAGTTGCCCTGACCGCTCCGGTAAGGGTGACGACGGAGACCGCCACATCCGCCCGCACCTACGCTCCGGCCGCCTTGCTGGCAGATCCCGACGAGCCTGCCCGCCTCTACGCCGCCGGGGTCGAGCTCCGGAGCCGGCGGTGCACGTTCCACCGCTCCGCTGACGGCGGCCGCACCTGGAGCAAGGCGAGCTCGCCCTCACCGGCCGCCTATCCGCTGTGCAGCCACGTGGCGCCGTTCATGCCGATGGGAGCGCTGGCCGGGGGGAGCGGCGGCACCGTCTACTACCTGCACCGCGGCTGGTCACACCAGGACGAGGGAGCGGAGCCGAACAGCAGCATCCTGCTCTCCCGGTCCGACGACCATGGAGATACCTGGCGAACGTCTGTGGTTCGCAGCACACGCGGTGTTGCACCGCCGGGCAACGAAGTCAACTATCCCGCCGATGTCGAGGTTGACACCCGCGGGGGTGCGGACCTCGTCTACGTGACCTGGACCACCACCTATCCGTCGGCCGTTCCGAGAAAGCCGGCTGAGCCGACCCTCTCGGTCTCCAGCGACGGGGGGCGGAGCTTCACGTCTCCGAAGTCTGTGGCCGGGTCGTTCTTCGACGAGCCGACCAACCTCGCTGGAGACGTCCCCGATTCGCTTAAGAATAAGGAGCACTTCGGCGGTGCCCTTCCCTACCTTGCCATGGACGACGACGGGATCGTGTCGGTCAGTTGGGTGAGGCGGACCGCAAACATGGGCATCCTGCCCGAGCCTCGCTATCTGTCGCGATCAGCAGACCGCGGCCGAACCTTCACAGTCACTCAGATGGCCCCCGCGGGCGACTTGAGCAATGGCGGCGCCGTTCTCGCCTGGGCACCAGGCGGCACCCGGTCCGGCTCACTGCACACGGTCTACGAGGACAAGGCCGGTGTGGCGCAGGGTGATCGTGACGTGCACTACCGGCGTTCCGCCGATGGCGGCCTGACCTGGAGTGAGCCCAAGGTACTCAATGACGACGAGCCGTCGCAGTTGTTCTCCCAGCTGTTGCCCACCATCGGCGCCGCCCCCGATGGCCGCCTCGATGTGACGTGGTGGGACACCCGCGACGGCCTTGACCGCTACGCCACCGACGTCTACTACGCCACTTCGGACGACGCCGGCCGGACATGGTCCCAGAACATCCGGGTCACCCAAAGCTCGGTCAACCGGCGGACCGGCTCGTGGGTCGACGACTTCGGCAACGCCCGCCAGGGTCCGGCACTGGCCTCGGGAGCTGCGATGGCAACCATTGTGTGGGATACCATCGATTCCGAAAGCCGCGCAGCCTCATACCACCTCCACGCGGGTTCCTTGCAGTACGAGCCGCTGCCCGCTCAGGAGTCCTCAAGTGCGCCCACGTACCTTGCTGCCGCTGTTGTTGGGGCCCTGATGGGAGCCGCCGTTCTCCCTGCCGGCCGCAGGATCCGGAGATGGCGGATGCGTACACAATTTTAGGTATTCGGCCGGTTTGCCCAATTTTCCCTTGACACGAGGCGAACTAGTCGTCACTATGAACATAGTTCCGCAGTCGACCGAATAAGCGTCCGACGGGAGCGGGACCGGGGGGAGGGAAGGGAAACCGCGCTTCCTCTGAGCAGCACCGAAGACCATATCGCGCCACTTGGCGCTCAACCAAGGAGGAAGCTTGAAACGCATTAAGCAGTTCATCGTCATGGCGGTGGTGGCTCTCGTCGGAACCGCGACCGTCAGCATAAGCCCGGCATCGGCCGGGCCCGTGAGCCTGGCCTGCGGCAGCACGCACACGGGTTCGTCATCCGGCAGCCCTTATAACCTCAGTGGGGGCGTAACAGGCTGCACGAACAATGGCATCACTCTCGCCGGAGCCAACTACACCTTTGACCTGAACGGTAACGACGTCTCCTGTGTGGACGGGACCCCTGGTGACGGAGTTGCCATTCACATCACCGGGACCAACATCACGCTCATCGACTCCAGCACTGGCAACGCGGGTGAGGTCCAGTTCTGCGATGTCGGTGTTCTCATATCCGGCGCTCCAGTTCGACAGGCTTTCAACACCGTCGACGGCATCGACGTGCACAAAAACCAGGGGGACCAGTGCCTCACCACTGGCGGTGACGGCATCTTGATGGACGTCTCGGACAGGAACACCGTCAAGAACAACGTCGTCACCGAGAACGGGCCCTATGGTGGCATCACCATTCTCGGGGGATCCAGCTACAATACCGTCGACAACAATGACGTGAATGACAACGCCTGGCCCGTCATGTGCACCCCGGCGGCTACAGCGTTCTACTACTACGAGACCGACGGTATCCGCCTCGAGCCCAACGCCAAGAACAACACCATCAGCAACAACCGGGTCGCGCGCAGCGGCCTTGACGGCATAGCAGTATTCAACCCAACTGTCAGCCAACCGGATAACCCCCAGAACCCGCAAGACCCCCAAAACTTCAACAACTTCGTGACGGGCAACACCCTTACCGACAATGGAACTACTGTGCCACCCAGTGAGCCGGGCTACACCTTCCAGGAAGCCCGTGAAGGTGATGGCATCCGTGTCTTCGACGCTGCTGTCGCCAACCAGATTAACGACAACACCGTCTGTGGCAGCCAAGGCAACGGCATCTACGCCGGGGTTGGAGGGAACTTCCTCAACGACAACAAGTCAGGAACCGTTGCTGAGTGCGGCGCCAACGATAACCACAAGGCCGGAACTGCAAATGGTTATTGGGACCTGAACGATTCCGATTTGCCTCCGGGTCCCGGGCCTTGCACGAACGTCTGGATGGGAAATACAGCAACCCATGTCAACGTCACCTGCACGCTTCTTTGAGTGCACCATCCGTAGTGGTGCCTGCCACCCACAACTGAGGTGACACTGAGGGCCCCGTAGAAGAGGCGAAAAGCTTCTTCTGCGGGGTCCTTGGGCGCGTTCCAGCCACGATGACCACACACCCAGGCCCACGACGATGATCAAGGTTTTTGCGTCAGATGCTCAGCCATTGCTCTCGGAGTCGCTCCGCGTGGCTCTTGCGACGTTCCCGGACCTCGAGCCCATCCAGGAACACGCTGCCATTGCCGCTGACGCCATCGAGGCGGTCGAGCGGCACGAGCCGGACGTGGTGCTGCTCGACTACTGGATGCCCGGCATCGACGGGCCCGGCGCCAGCGCCAAGGTGCTCTCCCGGCTCCATGGGTTCAAGGTGATCTTCCTCTCCTGGTTCTACGCCAACAAGCCCTGGTTCGACGCGCCGGGAGACATCGAGCGAGTATTGGCGGCGGGGGCAGTTGGTTTCCTCCCCAAGCACTGCCGGCTGGAGCACGTCGCGGAGGCCATCCGCTGTGCCCATGGGGGCGAGGCACCGGTGATGAAGGAGTACCTCGACGAGTTGATCGGCAGGATGAGGGGCCGGCGCGAGCATGCGAGTGAGATCTGGGAGCAACTGGCCCGCCTCACGCCACGGGAGATCGAGATCCTCCAGGTGCTCGCCGACGGCATGTCGGTGACCGAGGCGGCGGCCGCACTCTTCATCAGTCCCGCCACGATGCGGACACATGTGCAGCGGATCTTGCACAAGACCGGGACACACTCACAGGTCGCGGCCATTGCCAAGGCTCGCAACTACGGGATCATCTGTGGCTGACCCCGACATGGAACGGGTGCCCGGGTGGCGTATCGGATGCCTCCTTGTCGTGGCCGGCTCAGTGCTGGCTCTTGGCGGCTGCTCAGACGATCCCGAGGTAGAGCCCGTGACCGACACGAGCACGACCACTGTGGTGGTCACCACGACCATCACGGCACCTCCGACCGCAACGGTTCCAACGACGACGGCGACGGCACCGCCTACTCCCGGGCCTCCGGCGGCGCCGCCACCGACATTGGGGGGCGGGCGAGCCAGTGGGGTCAATGGCCTGGGGGGCACGTACTACGCCGATTGCGATGCCGCTCGCACCGCCGGCGCCGCCCCTCTCCATCGCGGCAGTCCGGGATATCGCCCCGAGTTGGACCCGGACGGAGACAGCACCGCCTGCGAGTAGTCGGGGCTGAGTCGACGGCATCAACCGGACCGGCCGATCCGGCGGTGCTGCGCCCGCACAGCCGCTAGACAGGACGCCGTGCTCGGCGTCATCTCCTACGACCCGCTCGTCCACATCGAGGTCGGCCCGCTCTCGATCTCGCCCCATGGCATCGGCATCGCCGTCGGCTTCCTGATCGGCGCCCGCCTCCTGCTCCCCGCGGCCAAGGCCAAGGGTATGACCGAGGACGACGTCTACGCCTGCCTCACCCGGGCGGCCATCGGCGCCATCGTCGGCGCCCGCCTCGCCTACGCCGTGAACCACGCCGGCGACTTCGATTCGGTGCTCGAGGTCCTCAAGGTCTGGGAAGGCGGCATCTCCCTGCTCGGGGGCATCTTCGGCGCCATCGCCGCCGCCATGCCGGAGATGAAGAAGCGGGGCATGTCGTTCTGGAAGGCCATGGACGCGGCGGCACCCGGCATGGCCCTCGGCATCACCATCGGGCGCATCGGCGACCTGGTGGTGGCCGACCACCTGGGCAAGGTCACCGACTTCTTCCTCGGGTACCGCTGCCCCCCGGCGTCGGTGGAGACGGCCTCGCGTTGCGTGTCCGGCACGATCGTCCACCAGACGGCGCTCTATGACCTGCTCCTGACGGCGGTGCTGCTGGCCGTCCTGCTGCGCCTGCGCCGCACGCATCGCTTCGACGGGTTCCTCATCATGGTCTTCGGCGCCTGGTACGGCACCCAGCGGATCATCGAGGACTTCCTGCGCGAGGACGTCCGTCACTTCGGCCTCACCGGCAGCCAGATGACCGCCATCGTCACCGTCGTCGTCTGCCTGAGCTGGCTGGTCCTCGCCCGGCGCACCCCCCGCTGGGGCCGGTGGGACGACAAGCGAGCGGAGGCTGACGCCACTGGGTCCGAAGCCGGCACACCAGACGAGCCAGGCGCGCCTGGCAAGGCTGAGGCCCTTGAGGAGCCCGACGTGCGCCACGAGCCGGACGTCCCTCACCCCCTTGAGGAGCCCGGCGTGCCTGACGAACTGGACGAGCCCGACGAGCTTGGCGAGCGGGCCGGCGCCGAAGCGGCAGAGGCCCCCCGGCCGGCGCCTACGATGGCCGCTCCCGGCGAGCAGAACGAAGAGGAGTGATCGGTGGAAGTGCGCATCGGCATCACCCAGACACCGAAGGAGCTCGAGCTCGAGCTCGACGCCGAGGCCGACGACCTCGTCAAGACCGTCGACAAGGCTCTCGGCAAGGACGGCGGCACCCTCTGGCTCACCGACCGCAAGGGCCGCCGGGTGGGCGTGCCTTCGGCCAAGGTCGCCTACGTGGAGATCGGATCGGGTCACGAAGAGCGCCGGGTCGGCTTCGGCGCCCCGTAGCGCCACAGATCCTCCGCCCTCCCGCCCCGCCCGGGTGACCCACCTCCTCGACCGCAAGCTCCTCCTCGTCACGGGCAAGGGGGGAGTGGGCAAGACCAGTGTGGTGGCCGCGCTGGCCCTCCTCGCCTCTTCGTGGGGCAAGCGCACCCTCGCCTGCGAGGTCGATCCCAAGGGCAACCTCTCCGCCTTCCTCGAGACCGGGCCCACCACCTTCAAGGAGCGGGAGGTCCACCCTCACCTCTTCGCCATGGCCATGGACACCGAGGAGTCGCTCAAGGAGTACCTGGCGCTGAACCTCAAGCTGCCGCTCATGACCCGCTTCGGGCCCCTCACGCCGCTGGCCCGGATGTTCGAGTTCGTGGCGACGGCCGCCCCCGGCGTCAAGGAGATCCTCACCATCGGCAAGCTGGCCTACGAGGTCCGCCAGGGCAACTACGACCTGGTCGTGGTCGACGCCTCGGCCACGGGCCATGTGGTCGGGCAGCTCGCCGCTCCGCAGGCCATAAACGAGCTCGTGCAGGTCGGCCTCATCCGTGAGCAGACGGCGTGGATGCTCGACATCCTCTCCGACCCCGCGCAGACCGGGCTGGTGATCGTGACCACTCCCGAGGAGATGCCGGTATCCGAGACCATTGACCTAGCCGGGCGGATCGCCACCGAGACCATCGTCAACCTGGCCGCCGTGGTGGTGAACCGGGTGCTGCCCGAGCTGTTCGGGCGGGGCGAGGAGGAGGTCTTCGAGCGGGTGACCACTCCCGAGCGGGTCGCCGCGCTGACCGCAGCCGCCGGCTCCGAGGTGGCCCCCATCCTGGAGGCGGCGCGCCTGGCCGTCACCCTGCGTCGTACCCGCGCCGACCACCTCGAGCGCCTGCGCCAGGGACTGGCCGCCGACATGGCCATGCTCTACCTCCCGTACCTGTTCGTGCGCAGCCACGGCCTCCGGTCGAGCCGCCAGATGGCCGAGGCGCTGGCCGCCGAGCTGGGCATCTGATCCGGTGACCAGGCCCGCCCCCCGCGCCGGCTCGGTGGAGCAGCTGGTCGCGGCCAAGGAGATCGTCGTCACCTGCGGCTCGGGTGGGGTCGGCAAGACCACCACCGCCGCCGCGCTGGCCGCCATGGCCGCCGTGCGCCAGGGCGGCAAGGTGCTGGTGCTGACCATCGACCCCGCCCGCCGCCTGGCCGACGCCCTCGGCGTGGGCGCACTGGGCAACGAGGCCACCAGGGTGCCGGCCGCCGAGTTCAAGGCCGCCGGCGTTCCCAATCCCCGCGGTGAGCTGTGGGCGGCCATGCTCGACACCAAGCAGTCGTGGGACGACCTGGTCATGCGCCACGCCCCCGACAAGCGCACGGCCAAGCGCATCCTGGCCAACAAGCTCTACGAGAACATCACCGGGCGGTTCGTGCAGAGCCACGAGTACATCGCCATGGAGCGCCTATACGACCTGCACAACGAGGGTCGCTTCGACCTCATCGTGGTGGACACGCCGCCCACCCGCAACGCCATCGACTTCCTCCAGGCCCCCGAGCGCATGGCCGAGTTCTTCTCCAGCCGATTCCTCAAGATCCTCACCGCTCCCTACCGCAGCTCGATGCTGAACTTCGCGTCGAAGCCGTTCTTCACCGTGGCCGACCGCGTCCTCGGCTCGCAGTTCCTCCACGACATCGCCCAGTTCTTCTCCCTCATGCAGACGATGGCCCCGGGTTTCGTCGAGCGGGCCAAGGCCGTCAGCCGGCTGCTCCGGGACCACCGCACCACCTACGTGGTGGTGTCCACGCTGGAGGCGGCGCCCCTCCACGAAGCCGAGTTCTTCGTGGACGAGCTGACGTCCAAAGGCTTCCACCTCGGCGCCGTCGTGCTCAACAAGGTGCTCCCGCCCTGGCTCCTCGCCGACGAGCCCGCCCGCCTGGCCGACCACCTCCGGGAGGAGCGCCCCGCCATCGCCGCCACCGTCGGCGCGGCGCTCGGTGCCGACCCCGCGCAGACCGAGCGCGTGCTGGCCGAGGTGGCCGACGCCTTCACGAACTACCAGCTCGTGGCCACCCGCGAGGCCGAGCAGCAGGCCCAGCTCGCCGCTGCACCCGAGGTCCTCGTCACCGTCCCCGCCTTCGACGCAGACGTCCACGACCTCACGGGACTCCTCAAGATCGGCGACGCCCTCTTCCGCTGAGCTGCTGCGCTAGGGACAGGCGCCGGCGGTGCCTTCGCCGGCCCCGACAGCGCCGAACTGGTCGGCCGCCGACACGCGGTACGCGACCGGCGCTTTCGTGAGCGAGATCGGATCGCTGATGTAGACCTTCGTGCGGCCGTC